>CAJUGI010000003.1:0-10377 GCA_910586065.1 uncultured Christensenella sp.
CTTTGTACTTGCTTTTATCTTCTTCTTCTCTTCTCTATGCAGTTGTCAGACTTCATTTCTCAAAGTTAACTTGCCGTTTCACGCTCTTCACGTCTGCGGTTCGTCAAACTTCGATTTCACCGAAAAAAGTCGGCGGTTTTTGCTAAGTTTTACTTAGAAAAACATTGCTGTCTAAATCGACAGCTTTTATATCTTAACAAAATATTAAATCATTGTCAAGGGTTTTTGAAATAAAATTTAAAGAATTTTTTTAAAAAATTATATGGACAAATCAGACCTTTTTATGGAAATTTCAGACATTTTGCCTTTAAAAAAACGGCGCTTTTTTAACTTTTTTGCGCCGTTTTTTGCAATTTTTGAAATTTTATCCGGCCGTTTTCAGGCATTTAAAAGCGGCTTTTTACAGCCCTGACAAGGTCTGTTACGTCATAGCCGGAAGCCGGCGCGCCGGTTAAAATTACGTCTTTGGAAAAAACCACGTTTTTGAGTAAATTCACGATTTCATCCGCCGCCGAACCGGCATTCGGGCAATCGGGGCACGCTAAGCAAATCTGTGAAACGGACTGCCCCATCGCCGCCGTAAACATACCGTAAGGATAGCCGGAGATGCGGACTTTGGATAGATTAAGAGAATATTTAATTTCAGGGAAACGTTCTTTGAGCCGCGCGTAAATCTGCGGGGAGGAAACCCCGTCGTTTTCAAGGCACGTCTCCGCGCCGTAGCGCGCGCAGAAAGCGGAAATTTCTTTAAGCGTTGCCGCGGTACTTTCCGCGTTGAAATCCGCGCCGAAAGGCGCGCCCTGCAAAACGAAACGTTTTGCGCCCAAAAGCTGCATAGAACGCATAAGCTGGTCGAGCCAGTAAAAGCCGTCGCCGCGGACGCGCCGCGAAGAGCAGAACAGCTGGTATTCGAAATTGGGGGCGTATGAACGGACCGAAACCGCGTTTAAGCCGGAAACTTCCGCCGCGAGCCGTTTGGAAAATTCGGGACGGTATTCGTAAAAGGTTTTAAACGCGATTTCCGCATTACACGGAAAGAGTGAAATTGTTTTTGCCGCGTCTTCGGTTTCACATCCGAAGCACGACGTTGAAATTGCCGTTATCATACATTCATTATATCATTACAATTACAAAAATCAATACGCATATAAAAATTCCCGCACCCTTGAGGCGCGGGAAAGTGAAAAACCAATCTTTATTCTGCAAATCGCTTATAATCATTTTTATACGAGCGGTTTCCATTTTGGAAAGTTGTAACTTCCGCCACGCTTCCGACTGCAATTTACAAGAGGTAACCGGTTGACACGTTAAAAAATTTTGCGATTTTAATAAGCATATCTACCGAAAGTTGTATATAGCCGTTCTTCCGGTTGTAAGCGCACTGCTTTCCTACGCCGAGAACCGCGGCAAGTTCAACCTGATTTAAATTAAAAGAAAGCCTTGATATTTTAATTTTTTCATTCAACTTTACCCGATAAATCAGCTGGATTTCTTTACGGGGTTGCCGCCGGTTAAAAGAATCATTTTAGCGGCGTCGATTGAATATGCGTCCGCCACGACGGTTAAGCGTTTGTCTAACAGTCCGCGGGCAAGCACCTTTACGTAAGTTGCGTTTTTGGGGAACTTGGGAACGCGTTTTTTGATTTCTTCCAGCGTTACTTTTTCGTCGTTTTCGAAATAGCGGCTTAAGATATCGATATTTATAATTTCACACTTGGTTCTGTCGGACACCTCGTCGCTGACTTCGATTAACGCCTGCGCGATGTCGTCGTGAAGGAGTTCGTTTACTTCCTCCGCCTGTACAAAGTCGCGCGGTTTGAATACGTCGCCGCTCTGCGCGTCCTCTTCGGTTAACACCTTTACCAGTTTGCGCTCTATGAGCGGTTCGATTTCTTCGTAAGGGAGCTGCGGCACGTAATTCACTTCGTTGAAATCTTCGGATTTCCGGCGCCCGTCCATAACCGTTGCAATCAGTTCCTTTGCGTATTTAAGGCGCCTGTCGTTTTTGATGCGGTATAAGAGGGGAGTTTTTTCGTAAGCGAGGACTTCGGACTTGTCGTCGATTATATATTTGGTGTCGGCGTAGTCGGCGGGATTGAGCGCGAGGAAAATACAGAGCTTTTTGCCGCGCATGGAAAGCCTTGCGTAGGTTTGCCTGCCGCAATAGAAAGTTTCGTACTTCCAGCTGACGCGGCATTTTATGCCGCTGTAAGACAACAGCTCGTTTTTGAGTACGGAATAATAATTTTTGCAGATATCGGAAGACTGAATGAGTTTTGCGGTATGACTTTTGTTGTATTTGATTATGATGTAACGAACGTGACCGTTTGCCATACGGGCGACCTGCCTTTGAGGCGCAACCTCCGTTTCGTCCTCTTCCTCGTCGTCATCGTCGTCGTCATCGTCCTCTTCTTCGGGCAGTTCAACCGTTTCCGCCTGCGCATTTTGTTCGGACGGCTGTTCGTCCGACTGCTGTACGGCGGTTGCCGGTTCGGAATTTTCGGAAGGGATTTCGTTTGAAATGACTGAAGGTTCGTTTGTGGCGACAGGCTGTTCGGGCTGAGTTTCGTCCGCAGCCGCGGGAAGTTCGGAAGTTTTATTCCGCCTCTTTGTTATACTGAGATACACGGCGACTGCCACGCCGGATATCACGATTATTGCACACGCCGCGATTATTACGTAGAGCGCGGCCGGAGGAACGTCTAAAATTAAAGTTTTCATATGTCACCTACCTTGAACAGATAAGTTCATTATACAACCTTAATTTTGAAATTACAAGACTTTTGCAAACAATTAATAAAATACAATTTTTGCGCGTTTTTGCCTGCGCGGGAGCAATTAAGCATTGAATCCCTTATAAAAATTATATGCAGTTTATATGCGTTTGCAACGACTCCCGAATGTCGGGCGGGGCTATTGCCGCTATCGGTTTTAAAGGAAACTGCGGTTTTGCGGAAGCTGCGGGCGGAGCTTCCGCGGGCGCACTCCGCGCGTTTGCTGCCTTTGCCATCGTGCCGAGAGCGGCTATGTAAGAGGAAATTTCTTCGGCAGACCTGACGGCTTGTTTGAGTTCGCCGCTCAGATTTTGTCCGCCCATACTTTCGAGCACGGGGACGACTTCGTTTAAAATGGTTTGCGCGGAAGATTTGCCGCCGAGAAGAATTATTGCGAGAATTAACAGAAGTTGCATAAATTGTTTTCCTTGCATATTTTGTAATAACATTATATGCGGTTTTTTGAAAGGAGTTATTATGAACGATTTTAAAAACTACTCTTCGCAAGGCGGGCAGAACGGCGGGCAACGGCAAAACAACGCCGGCGGTAACGCGGGTAACGGCGGCGCGGGCGGCGGCGTTGGCGGCGGCGAAAATAAAAAGCCCGCGGACGTGAACAACACCGTGGAGCTTGCAAAGATTTTAACCCGCGCTATGAGCGGAAAAAGCGAAACACAGATTTTACATACGATAATTTCGGAAGCCGAGCGCGGAAAGCGCGAGGGAACTTTAACCAATGCAGACCTTGACAACTTTTATGCGGCCCTCGCGCCGATGCTTGACGGAATGAAACGGAGAAAGCTGGGAGAAGTTATTGCGAGGCTGAAAAAGATTTAATCGGCAATAAAAAACGCGGACCGAACGTCCGCGTTTTTTAATTAATCTTTACTTATCGTTTTGCCGTTATCGTCGCTGTGACCGGCGTAAGCTCCGTTTTCGTAGTAGTAATTTTTTCCGTCGGGGCTGTGAACCGTCTGTTCGCAACCGGCGTCGTTCGTAAAGGTTGCCGTATATTTGTGTGAATTTTCGTAAGAAGTTTTTTCAAAATCGCCGATAAGCGAAAAACTTGCGTAGTATTCGCCTATGGCGCCGAGATTACCTATATCGTAACCTTTGGGAATTGCTATCAGAACGCCGTTTTTCGAAATTACGAAATTGGGAGCGAACATTCCTATACCCATCATTAACGCCTGATAAGGTATGGTTAAAAACATAATGGGCAACTGCACCAACGCGTCGAAAACCGCGGCGGCGGACGATACGTTAAAAGCGTTTTTAAGCGCCTTTCTGTTTTCGCTTTCGAGCTTTCTGTTTATCTGACTGAAGCTGTCGGAATATCTTATAACCTTAGTTGCAATAAAGGAAAACAACACGTAGCCGACTAACAGGACAATCAACCCCGCGCTCATATCTTCAAGATATTGCATAAGCAATAAGCCTACGGCAACCGATAAAATGATACCCAGCAACGAAATTACGGCAAAAGGTCTGCTTTTAATTTTTTTGTACTTTACCCCCAAGCCTAATATGAGCAGTTCCTCCTGTGTTGCACTTTTTTTAAACGCTTTCCAATCTTTTTCATGAATAGAAACGTCGGTTAAATCGAGTTTTTCCATAGTTCTCTCCTTTGTTAATATTGATAAATACATTATACATAGTTATAATATGTATGTCAAGTAATACACGGTAAAAATATTTAAAAAAACAATACACATACTTTAAAATAATGGTATGGATAAAAACTTTATTAAAGAACGCTATGCAAAAATTCGTTTGGCGCATAATATTTCCGCCCGTAAGCTGAGTTTGGAGCTTGGGCAGAGCACGGAGTATATTAATCAAATAGAAAACGGTAAAAATATGCCGTCGGTTGAGGGATTGATGAATTTTTGCAATTATTTTAATATTTCAATGGGTGAATTTTTTGAGGAGCAATTCAATTTCCCCGTTGAATATGCGGCAATTATTGAAGAACTTAATAAAATGGACGCAATAACCATTAAGCAAATTTATGAACTGTTAAAGACCATCAACAGATAAACAACCGCGCGGCGAAACTCGCCGCGCGGTTGTTCGTTGCGCCGCCTATATTTATTTTACAAAACGGACAAATACCTTTCGCCGCCGTCGGGGAATATCGTTACGATATTCTTGTTCTGAAATTCGGAACGCGACGCGAGCGCGGTTGCGGCGCACAGCGCGGCGCCTGAGGACACGCCGACGAATAACCCCTCGGTTAACGCTATTTCCTTTTGCACACTGAAGGCGGACTCGTCGGAAACGGTTAAAACTCCGTCATATACGGCGGGGTTTAAAGTTTGCGGAACAAAGCCCGCGCCTATGCCCTGTATTTTGTGGGCGCCGCTTGCGCCGCCCGTGAGGACGGGCGACGAGGCGGGCTCGACGGCGTAAACCCTGATTTGCGGGTTTTGCGACTTTAAAAACGCGCCCGCGCCCGTTAAAGTGCCGCCTGTGCCTACCCCTGCCACAAAAGCGTCGACGTTGCCGCACGTTTGCGCGTAAATTTCGGGGCCGGTGGTTTTGAAATGTGCGGACGGATTTGCGGAATTTGTGAATTGCCCCGCGGATATTGCGCGTTTATCTTCGTTTAAAAGAGCGTTTGCCATATCTGCCGCGCCCTGCATGCCCAGTTTGCCGTTTGTTAAAATTACTTTTGCGCCGTAAACTTTTATAAGTTTTACGCGCTCGGAACTTGCGGTTTCGGGCATAGTTAAAATAACTTTATAGCCCTTTGCTCCGCCTATTGCGGCAAGAGCTATGCCGGTGTTGCCGGAGGTAGGCTCGATTATAGCGCCGCCTTCCTTCAATTTACCTTCGGCTTCGGCGGCTTTTATGAGAGCGGCGGCAACCCTGTCCTTTATGGAACCCGCGGGGTTGAACATTTCGAGCTTGGCGAAAATTTTTGCTTTGAGATTGCGCAGCCTGCAATAATTTTTAAGTTCGAAAAGAGGCGTACCCCCTATTAAACGCGTAATATTCACGGAGTAACGGAAATTTTGTTGATTGCGGAGACGAGCTGTTCACATTCATTTTGAGTGTTGAACGCCGACAGCGACATGCGGACAAGTCCGTCGCTTTTTAGAGCTTCGTGCATGAGCGGGGCGCAGTGCAGTCCGCCGCGGACACAGATTCCCATTTCGGAAAGTGTGTGAGCGGCAAGTTCGGACTGAAGATTTTTAAAACCGATTGCAATCACACCGAACGGATTGGGGCGGGAATATAGCTTGATTCCGTTCATTCCGGAAAGTTTTTCACAGATATAAGCGGTCATTTTAAAAGTCTTTTCGGCGTCTTTTTCCAAATTTTCGGAAAGATAAAGCGCGCCTTCGGCGAGAGAAATTATTGCGGGATAGGAAAGCGTGCCGCTTTCAAGTCTGTCGGGATAGAAGTCCGGCATGGCAAGATTGTGGCTTTCGCTGCCCGTGCCGCCGAAAGTTACGGGATTTGGATTAAAACGCTCGGAAAAAATCAGCGCGCCGCTGCCCTGAATTCCGAGCATTCCTTTGTGCCCCGCCACGGCAAGAGCGTCGATACCGTTTTTTTGCATATCTATTTTAATATGTCCGCATGCCTGTGCTCCGTCGCAAATTAAAAGACAACTTTCGGGTATGGAGCGGCTGACTTCGGCAATATCGGGGGCGGTACCCGTAACGTTGGACGCAAGGGTGATGATAACCGCCTTGGTCTTTTCGGTCACCATGCCGGTCAACGCGGGAACGTCGATTTCGTTTTTGTTGTTTAAAGGCGCGTACTTAACGGTTACTCCCCTGTACTTTAAAAATTCAAGCGGACGCAGAACGGAGTTGTGTTCCGCAACGGTTGTAACCACCTCGTCGCCGCTATTTATTGTGCCGAGAATTGCTATGTTCAACGCTTCGGTACAATTTTTTGTAAACACGACGCGCTCGTAACCGTAGCCGCCGAAAAATTCGGATAAAAGCTTGCGGCAGGCGTAAACGCGTTCTAAGCACGCAACCGATAGTTTGTGACCGCTTCTGCCCGGATTGGCGCAACATTTAAGCGCAGACACGACTGCGGAAATAACGTTGTCGGGCTTGAAGCCGCCTGTTGCGGCGTTATCGAAATATAGCATAAAAATTTGCTCCGTCATATTATGGTAGTAGTTTATTAAGACTAATATATTATACTAAGGTAGAGAAAATTTATGACAGAGGTGCTTGCCGTTTTCCGCTCGCGTGCGCAGGCGATTGATTGCTGTTCGCGGCTGAGAATCAACGGAATTGCCGCAGCCGTCGTTCCCACACCCAAAGAGGCCAACGTCGGGTGCGGACTTTCGGTTAAAATTCCGCAGAATATGCTTGCAAGGGCAAAAGCAATGATTGCGGGCGGAAAATATTCGGCATTTTACGGTTATTTTACTATGCAGGTGCTTTACGGCAAGGCATATATCGTAAGGATGTGAAAGCGCGGTTTTGCCTGCGGCGTTAAATTAATATATACATCTTTCGGACATAAAAGAGGGCCGCCCGCGCTTTTTAAGCGCGGGCGGCTTTTAAAAAATAATAAAGTTACATATGAATTTTAATTTTTTATTTTAGCTTGTTGAACTTGTATAATTTCTCTGCCCACAAGCTCGTCCAAAGTAATTCCGTAAAAATCCGCAAGCCTGATACAGTCGTCTATTAAGGGTAAGTGCCTGCCGCTTTCATAATAACTAAGTTTTGGTTGGGAAACTCCCGTTGCCATAGCGACTTGTTTTTGCGTGTAACCGTTTACTTCCCTTTGATACTTTAACGCTTCTGAAATATTCATAGTTACATTATATTAATAAGTTTATATTTTTGCCTGATATATAAATAAGTTTATATTATTCTTATAAAGAAGTTAATAAAGTGTGAGGTGCTTATGCAAAAATCAATGATATTGGAGCTTGCGGGAAGCGGAAGCTGTTATATGGATGATATTTCGGTTATGGATAACAGGGAATATAAAAAGTGTTTAAAATAAGTTCAGGAAACGCTTGAAAAGTTTTGCGAGGAATGACCGCGCAGGAAAAGCACGACGCTTTGTGGAAGTTTGAATTGGCGCAAGGCGGAATGGAGGCAATTACTGCAGACGAATATTTTAAGCAAGGCTTTAAGCCTGGGTTAATTCTTGCCGCGCAGAACTTTTTGGAATAAACGCCCGACTTGATTTTTGCGCAGGAAAGTGATATAATGGTTGTATGAATAACGTACAGAAGATTTTGGAGGGGCTGGAAATTTTGTACCCCGACGCAAAGCCCGCGCTTTTATATAATACGCCTTACGAGCTGCTAGTGGCGGTTATACTTTCGGCGCAATGCACTGACGAGCGGGTTAACAAAGTTACGGCGGTTTTATTTAAAGAGCATAATACGCCCGAAAAAATGCTTGAACTTACGCAGGAGGAGCTTGAAAAGTACATATTTTCCTGCGGGTTTTACCACAACAAGGCGGCGCACATTCTGGCGGCCTCGCGCGATATATTAGAGAAATTCGGCGGCGGGGTGCCCTCCACTCTCGACGGGCTGAAAACGCTTGCGGGCGTGGGACAAAAGACGGCGAACGTGGTTTTTTCGGTTGCGTTCGGCGGTGATGCGATTGCGGTGGATACGCACGTTTTCCGCGTTTCTAACCGCCTTGGTATTGCCGAGGGAAAGACTCCAGCTAAGGTTGAAGAAGGTTTGCGGGCGGTTATTCCGCAGGAATTGTGGTCTAAGGCGCACCACTACCTTATTTGGCACGGGCGCAAAGTGTGCCATTCGCAACGCCCGGACTGCGGGAACTGCACTTTGAAAGATTTTTGTAAATACTACGTTTTAAAAAAGTAAGGCGGACACTGTTTAACGGTTAATTTTTATCGATTATATAAAAAAGCAATGCGCACGGAAATTCCGTGCGCACTTTTTGTTTCGAATTATTTTATTGAAATACAACGCTTGATTTTCCACGGTCCGGAAACAAGCAAGACAATGCAAACAGGTATTTTATGAAGGAACGTACAGGACGTACGCGCCTGATAAAAACCGGTGTTTAACAAAGAATTGCAAAGTTTAAAAGCCGTGCCGTATTATATGCGTTTTGTAATTAAAGAACCTTTACGATAGTGCCGGAGCCTACGGTTCTGCCGCCTTCGCGGATAGCGAAACGGAGCTTTTCTTCTACTGCTACGGGTTTGATGAGCTCAACGGTGATTTCTACGTTGTCGCCGGGCATAACCATTTCTACGCCTGCGGGAAGCTCGATGGAACCGGTTACGTCAGTCGTTCTGATGAAGAACTGAGGACGGTAGTGGTTGAAGAAAGGAGTGTGACGGCCGCCTTCGTCCGCTTTAAGAACGTAAACCTGAGCGGTGAACTTGGTAGCGGTTTTAACAGTGCCGGGCTTTGCAAGAACCTGTCCTTTTTCGATGCCCTTTCTGTCGATACCGCGGAGAAGCGCGCCTACGTTGAAGCCTGCGATAGCTTCGTCAACGCTCTTGTGGAACATTTCGAGACCGGTGATGGTCGTGCTGACGGGTTTTTCGATAAGTCCGACGATTTCAGCGGGGTCGCCTACGTGCGCGGTGCCTCTTTCTACTCTACCGGTTGCAACGGTGCCGCGGCCGGAGATGGTGAATACGTCTTCTACAGGAAGAAGGAAGGGTTTAGCCGTATCTCTTTCAGGAGTGGGGATAAAGCTGTCGATGGTGTCCATGAGGTCGAGAATGGGTTTGCATTCGGGAGCCGCAAGAACTTCTGCATCGGGGCAGCCGGAAGATGCTTTTTCAAGCGCCTTCAAAGCCGAACCTCTGATGATGGGGCTGTTTTTGAAACCCTGTGCTTCGAGAGTATCGGTGATTTCCATTTCAACGAGCTCCAAAAGTTCGGGGTCGTCCATCTGGTCGCACTTGTTAAGGAATACTACGATGTAGGGAACGCCTACCTGACGGGAAAGCAGAATGTGCTCTCTGGTCTGGGGCATGGGACCGTCGGTTGCAGCAACTACGAGAATTGCGCCGTCCATCTGAGCGGCACCGGTAATCATGTTCTTAACGTAGTCTGCGTGTCCCGGGCAGTCAACGTGTGCGTAGTGACGCTTATCGGTCTGATATTCTACGTGTGCGGTGTTAATTGTTATACCACGAGCCTTCTCTTCGGGAGCCTTATCAATCTCGTCGTATTTCATTTTTGCAGCCTGACCTTTGCATGCCATAACCATTGTGATAGCTGCGGTCAGAGTGGTCTTGCCGTGGTCAACGTGGCCGATTGTGCCGATGTTAACGTGGGGCTTGCTGTTGTCGTACTTAGCCTTTGCCATTTTTGTTTCTCCTAAATTATATTTTTTTATAAAAATGATAACTTCCGCGCCGTGGGGCGCGTCGCAGCTATCTATCATTATTGCTGCTGTTAAACACTCTGTTTAGCGTTGCCTTTATTATAAATGAAAAATATTAAAAAGACAATTAAAAAAGAGTGATTTTTTTGAAAAATTTGTGCGCTTTTGCGCGGAACGCAACAAAACTATGCAATGCATATATGCATTCTAATTCTTCTTAGCTCTTTCGCCGATAACTTTTTCCGCTACCGACTTGAAAGGTTTTTATGGTTTGCCGCATACGC
>CAJUGI010000003.1:10477-197831 GCA_910586065.1 uncultured Christensenella sp.
AAATATTTCAAGCCGCTGAAAAAGTTAAGTCAGATTAGTTTCGTTTAGCTCTTTCACCGATAACTTTTTCCGCTACCGACTTGAAAGGTTTTTATGGTTTGCCGCATACGCGGCAAGGCACTACGCCTCACAAAATATTTCAAGCCGCTGAAAAAGTTAAGTCAGATTAGTTTCGTTTAGCTCTTTCGCCGATAACTTTTTCCGCTACCGACTTGGGAACTTCGGCGTAGTGGTCGAACTGCATTGTGAATTGACCTCTGCCCTGAGTTCTCGAACGAAGGTCGGTTGCGTAACCGAACATTTCGGAAAGGGGAACTTCGGCGTCAACTACCTTTGCGCCCGCTCTGTCGTCGGTGGAAATGATTGTGCCGCGGCGTGCGGTTACGTTGCCCATTATATCGCCGAAATAGTCGTCGGGAGTGATTACTTCAACCTTCATTATGGGTTCGAGAAGCACCGCCTTTGCCTTTGCCATACCGTCTTTAAAGCCCATGGAGCCTGCAATCTGGAAAGCCATTTCGGAAGAGTCGACTTCGTGGTAGCTTCCGTCGTAAACCTGAATTTTGAAGTCAACGACTTCGTAACCGGCGAGGAAACCGTTTTTAGCCGCGCCGCGGATACCCTTATCGATTGCGGGAATATATTCCTTGGGAATGGAACCGCCGACGGTTAAATCTTCGAAAGTATAGCCTGAACCGGGTTCGCCGGGAATCATGTGAAGTTTGCAGTGACCGTACTGACCTTTACCGCCGGACTGACGCTTGTACATACCTTCGCAGTCAACTGCCTGACGAATAGTTTCGCGGTAAGCAACCTGAGGCGCGCCGACGTTGGCTTCAACTTTGAATTCGCGCAGAAGTCTGTCAACGATAATGTCGAGGTGCAACTCGCCCATTCCGGCAATGATGGTCTGACCGGTTTCCTGGTCGGTGTACGTTTTAAACGTGGGGTCTTCTTCTGCAAGCTTGATAAGCGCGAGAGTCATCTTTTCCTGTCCCGCTTTCGTCTTGGGCTCGATTGAGAGCTGGATAACGGGGTCGGAGAAAGTCATCTGTTCAAGAATGATAGGATGCGATTCGTCGCAGAGCGTGTCGCCCGTGGTGGTGTCCTTTAAGCCTACGATTGCGCAGATGTCGCCCGAGTAAACCTTGGGGATTTCCGTACGGGTGTTTGCGTGCATCTGAACCAAACGGCCGACGCGTTCTTTTTTACCCTTTGTAGAGTTGTAGCAATAGGAGCCTGCGTCCAGAACGCCGGAATATGCTCTGAAATAAGCAAGTCTGCCCACGAACGGGTCGGTTGCGATTTTGAAAGCAAGTCCCGCAAAAGGTGCGTCGTCGGAGGTAAGTCTTTCCTCTTCCTTGCCGGTATCGGGGTTTACGCCCTTTACGCTGGCTACGTCCACGGGGGAGGGAAGATAGTCGATTACCGCGTCCAAAAGCATCTGTACGCCCTTGTTTTTATAAGAAGAGCCGCAGAGCACGGGGGTGCATTTCATTGCGATGGTGGCTTTGCGGAGTCCTTTGCGGATTTCGTCGGGGGTAAGTTCCATAGTTTCAAGGAACTTTTCCATAAGCTCGTCGTCGCCTTCCGCCGCAGCTTCCATAACCGCCATATGCGCTTCTTCAGCCGCCGCAAGCATGTCCGCGGGGATTTCCGCCTTGTGGTACTGCTTGCCGTCTTCGGAATCGTAAATTTCGGCGTTCATTTCGACGAGGTCGACTATACCCTTGAAGGTGTCTTCCTTGCCGATGGGAAGTTCGATGGGAACGGGATTGGCGTTGAGCCTTTCCTTCATCATCTGCACGGCGCGGGGGAAGTTTGCGCCGTTGATGTCCATTTTGTTGACGTAAGCTATGCGGGGTACATTATACTTGTCCGCCTGACGCCAAACGGTTTCGGACTGAGGTTCGACACCGCCCTTTGCGCAGAACGTTGCAACCGCGCCGTCGAGTACGCGCAGAGAGCGCTCTACTTCTACGGTGAAGTCAACGTGTCCCGGGGTGTCGATGATGTTTATTCTGCACTCCTCGCTCTTGGGCTGACCGCTTCTCGTCCAGTGGCAGGTGGTAGCGGCGGAAGTAATTGTAATTCCGCGCTCCTGTTCCTGTACCATCCAGTCCATGGTTGCGGAACCGTCGTGCGTTTCGCCGATTTTGTGATTTATACCGGTGTAGTACAGAATACGTTCGGTAGTGGTGGTTTTACCGGCGTCGATGTGCGCCATAATACCGATGTTTCTCGTACGCAATAAGTCGTATTCTCTTGCCATAAGTTACCTCTTAAAAACGGAAGTGAGCGAAAGCCTTGTTCGCTTCTGCCATTCTGTGCGTGTCTTCCTTTTTCTTGACAGCGCCGCCCGCATTGTTGTATGCGTCCATAAGCTCTGCCGCGAGCTTTTGGCTCATTTCGCGTTCGCTTCTCTTACGGGTGGAAATAACCAACCAACGGATTGCAAGCGTCTGGCGTCTTTCAGGTCTGATTTCGATGGGAACCTGATAGTTCGCGCCGCCGACTCTTCTTGCTTTTACTTCCAGAACGGGCATTATGTTGTTCATTGCCTGTTCAAAGATTTCCATTGCGTCTTTACCGAGTTTTTCACTCATTATATTGAAAGCGCCGTAAACGATGTTCTGTGCCGTTCCGCGCTTGCCGTCGTACATAATCTGGTTGACGAGTTTGGTGACAACCTTTGAATTATACACGGGATCGGGTAATACGTCCCTCTTGGGAACGCCGCCTCTTCTGGGCATAAAATCCTCCTTTTTCGTGCAAAAGCTATGGTTTTGCACGAGATTGCTTTTGCCGTGAAAACGTTAACGGCCGAAATAAATCCGCCATTGCGTTTTCCGACGCAATTATTTTTATTTTATTTCGTTTTAAGGGTTTACCTTAAATAAGCTAACGCTTGCCGTTGAACGGTAGCGTAACTTCTCCGTTATTTATATCCGGAAAAACGGATATAAAAACAATTCAGATGCAAGCAATACAAAGCGCACGGGCATTTTAAGGGGGTTATTAAAAGCGTAACCCGCAAAAAAGCCGGTGCAACGCAGTAATGCGCCGCATATGGGTTGTTTTAACGAATACTGCCTACTTTTATCGGTAAGGGTAAATAATTCCGAAACAAGTAGGGAAAGTTCTCTCACAAAAATTTTCGGCTAAGATGCGCCTTCAAATTTTTCGTGATTTAAGGGCTGCTTGCCCTCTTTGCGCAATTGCTTTTGCACACTTATTACTAAATTGCGCAAATTCACCCCGCTCAGGTTGCTGCCGCAACAATTTGGGTCTGCTTGCAAAAAGCGTGGTTTTTGCGCGCAACATAAGTTATGCGTAGCTTATATGCGTTTTATTATGACTTGGGTTTTTTAGCGCCGTAACGCGAACGCGCCTGCATGCGCTTGGAAACGCCTGCGGTGTCGAGTGCGCCGCGGATAATGTGATAACGAACGCCGGGCAAGTCCTTAACACGGCCGCCTCTGATGAGTACGGACGAGTGCTCCTGAAGATTGTGTCCTTCGCCGGGAATGTAAACGGTACCTTCCTGCTTGTTGGTCAATCTTACCCTTGCGATTTTTCTTATTGCAGAGTTGGGCTTTTTGGGCGTGGTCGTCGTAACCGAAAGGCATACGCCGCGCTTTTGAGGGCAATTGTCCAAAATGGGCGATTTGCTCTTATAAACCTGTCTTTCTCTGCCGTTTCTTATAAGCTGATTAATCGTGGGCATTGTGATTCCTCCTTGTTTTACTCGGATTGCTCCTGTGGAATATTCACCTTTACCGCTACCCTTAAAGCGGTTTGGGGGATAAGCGAGTTATTATTATAAAGAAAATAACTTTTGCGTGATTAGCGGATTACTCCATACTAAACATGCAAAAGCTATTTTACCAAAGTCATTTTCAATTGTCAAATGAATTTCGGGCTAATTTAATATGACGTCCTTTAAACTTTCGTACTTTTCGGCGGCAATGCGGGCGAGAAGCTTGACGTCGTACGCGCCGGAAAAAGCCTCGTCCGAAATCGCCTTTGCCGTAAAAACCGTTTCGACCGGAAATTTTAAGTTTTTGAGTTCGGTTAAAATTCTGCCGCTCTGACGGGTGCCCATAAAGTCGCCGCCGCCGCGGATTTTTAAGTCGGCTTCGGCAATTTTAAAGCCGTCGGAATTGTTTTTGATTACGGAAAGGCGGGCGCGCGATTCCTCGGTATCGTTGCCCATAAGTAGAAAGCAATAACTTTTTTTATCTCCCCTGCCCACTCTGCCGCGGAGCTGGTGAAGCTGGGAAAGCCCGAAACGTTCGGCGTTGTAAATAATCATTACGGTTGCGTCCGGAACGTCCACGCCGACTTCGATTACCGTTGTGGAAACCAGACAGTCGAACTCTTTGCGTTTAAACGCGGACATTACGGAGTTCTTTTCTTCGTCCTTCATTTTGCCGTGCAGAAGAGCGATTTTTACACCGGACAATTTTACTTTTAAATCTTCGTAAAGTTCGGTTACGGACATTACCGTACCCTCTTCGTCTCCCTCGATTTTGGGGCAGACGAAATAAGTCTGATTGCCTTCTTTTGCCTGTCTGCCGACGTAGGCGAGCATATCGTTATACTTGTGTTTAGGTATAATCGCCGTGGATATATCCTGCCGTGAACGCGGTTTATCCTTGATTTCGGCAAGCGTTAAATCGCCGTAAAAAATTAACGAAAGCGTGCGGGGTATGGGAGTTGCGGACATAACCAGCACGTCGCAACCCGCGCCCTTGTCACTGAGAGACGAGCGCTGTGCCACGCCGAAACGGTGCTGTTCGTCGCACACGGCAAGCGCGAGATTTTTGAATGAAACGTCGCCCTGAATTACGGCGTGGGTACCGCAGACGATTTTAATTTCGCCGGTTTGCAGACCTTTTTTGATTTCGCGCTTTTCGCGGTAATTCATAGAGCCCGTAAGAATACCGACTCTGTAGTCGGGGAAAAACTTTTTTAAAAGCGCCGCGTTTTGCTGTGCAAGAACCTCGGTGGGAGCTATCATCGCCGCCTGATAACCTGATTTAACCGCCATATATACGGCAGTTAACGCAACCGCCGTTTTGCCGCTGCCTACGTCGCCCTGCAACAGCATATTCATTTTATGCGGCGAATGAAGCGCGGAAAACACGTCGTTAACAGCCGAGATTTGACCGCCCGTGAACTCGAACGGAAAACGCGACATGAAATCGCGGACGTCGGATTCGGTTACGGAATACTCGTTGAGACGGGCTTCCTCGCGTCCGCCCTTTATTACCTTGAAAGCTGAGATGAGCAGGAAATATTCTTCGAGCGCTATACGCTTTGCGCCCTCGCGCACGTCCTCGGCAGTTTCGGGGCAATGCACTTTTTTATACGCCTCGGCAAGGGGCATTAAACGGTATTTTTGCGCGATAGGGGCGGGAATATGGCTTGATAAACGCACTTTTTTAAGCGCGTCGCGGATTGCGATTCTGACAACGCCCTGCGTTAAACTTCCCGATAACGGATAGACGGGGATTATGCCCTTAAGACTGGAATTTCTTTCGGCGCTTTCGAACGCGGGATTTGTCATCCGACAACCGAAACCGTAGCTGTTTTGCACTCTGCCGTAGAAAAGATACGTGCCGCGGCGGAGTTTTTCGGCGACGTAAGGCTGGTTGAACCAGATTGCGGTGAACGAGCTTTCACCCTGCGAGCAGTACGCCTTGACGTACGGACGGCGGGCGTAGCGGTTTACTTCGACGTTTGTTACTTCCGCGGCGGTGAGTATGTAATCGTTGTGGTAAGCGTCCTTTAAGAGTGTTACGTGACGCAGGTCGAGATAGTCGCGCGGGTAGTGGCGCACAAGAGATTCGACCGTATATATATTGAGTTTATTGAAGTCGCGTTCACGTTTTTCGGACACGAACTTTAAGTCGGTGAGTTGCATTTTGCGCCTATAATTTAAGGGAGGCGTTGACCTCCCTTTATCATTTTATATCAGATTTTTCGGAGAACCCCGAAACACAAAAAACCAAAATTAAAAAAGCGAGCAGAACAAGGAGTGCGGGGAAAACCTGAAAGAGCATACATAGCGTAAGCTGCCGAAAGTTGCCGCAACACAACAAAGTTATGCAAAACTTATATTGATTTTACTCCAAAGACACCATGTAATAGTACACGGGCTGACCGCCGAAATGGAAATCGACGTCGCAGTCGGGGTAAATTTCGGAAAGTTTTGCCGCAAGCGCTTCGGCGTCCTCTTCGGTTACGCCTTCGCCGTAATAGAGAGTTATCATTTCGTGCTCGTCGTTTTTGAGCGCGTGTATGAGCTTTATTGTAGTTTCGCCTACTTCGGCGCCTTTGGCGAGTATGCGTTTGTTGTCAAGCCCGATTATATCCCCCTCCTTTAACTTGAAACCGTTCATTGTGGTTTCGCGCACGGCGCGGGTAACCTGACCGGACGACACGTTATCGATTGCGTGCGTCATATTGGTCTTGTTTTCGGGAACGGAAGCTTCGGGATTGAAAGCAAGCGCAGCCGCAAAGCCCTGCGGAACGTTTTTGGTGGGGATTACGTGTATCGTACGGTTAGTTACAAGCCCCTTTGCCTGCTCCGCCGCGAGTATTACGTTTGAGTTGTTGGGGAACACGAAAACGTTGGACGCATTAATTTTTTGAACGGCGTCCGCTATATCCTGCGCGGAAGGGTTCATTGTCTGTCCGCCCTTTATTATTCTGTCGCAGAGGAGGTCCTTAAATATTTCTTCAAGCCCCGCACCGGCGCAGATTGCAAGCATGCCCATTTCCCTCTTTTCGGCTTCGAGCTTGGCTTTTAAGGCGCGGTTTTCCTCTAACATATTTTCGATTTTGATTCTGTCGAGTTCGCCCAGTTCCAATGCGTAGGAAAGCGCGACGCCGGGAGTGTTTGTGTGGACGTGGACTTTTACCAGTTCCAAATCGCCGATGCAGATGACGCTGTCGCCTATCTGCATTAATTTTTCCTTTAACTTGTCGATGTCGGCAAGGGTTGTCATCTGTTTTAAGTTGATGACGAAAAACTCGGTGCAATATGCAAATTCGATATCGCCGAGGTCAAGATTTATTATGTCGGAATTGTCGCCGAAAACTTCGTCTTCGGTTTTTACGTTTGCAGAAGCTTCGGTGGGGATGTCGCCGAGGACGCTCTCGTCGCCCGAAAGCGCCGCGAGGAAACCGCGCATTATCGTCATTAAGCCGACGCCGCCGCTATCCACGACTCCCGCTTTTTTAAGAACGGGGAGAAGTTCGGGCGTTTTTGCAAGCGCTTCGTCGCCGACTGCGATTAAAGCGTTTAAATATTCGACGAAATCCTTGTGCTTGCCCGCGAGCTTGCCGGCGGATTCCGCCATAAGCCTTACTACCGTTAAGATTGTGCCCTCCTTGGGAGTGGCAACCGCGCCGTAAGCGACTTTTGCGCCCGCTTCGATTGCCTTTGCAAAGGTGCGGGTATCGAAAGTGTCGTTTACGTTTTTGATGACCGAACAGATTCCGCGGAAAATCTGGGAAGAAATTACGCCGGAGTTGCCGCGGGCGCCCTTTAAAGCACCCTTGGAGACGGAATCGCAGATTTCCTGAAAACGGTTGGAAGAACACGCGTTCATTTCCTTTACCGCGGATTGCATGGTAAGCGACATGTTAGTGCCCGTGTCGCCGTCGGGAACGGGAAAGACGTTTAACGCGTCGATTTTGGTTCTGTTTATTTCAAGCATTCTCGCACCGGAAGCGACCATCTTTCTGAATTCGGTGCTGTTGACTGTTTTTTGCATATTAAATTACACCACTTTTCAATTTTAAAATAACGTAAAAAGTAAAGCTATAAATTTTTTACAGCTTTACCCCTATGATGTTGACGTTTACCGTATCCACAATCATACCGGTGAAGCGTTCGACTTTGTACTTTACGCTTTCCTTTAAGGACTCCGCCACGGCGTTTATGGAAACGCCGTATTTTATGATTACGTTGACGTCTATGAAAATTCTGTCGCCCGAGGTTACGACTTTAACGCCTCTGCCGTCGGGCTGCTTTTTTAAGAGTTCGGAAAGAGAATCTGTAAGCTTGCGCGAGACCGTATCGACAATACCGTAACATTCGAGCGCAGCGTTTTTGGCCACCTTTGCGATGGCTTGGTCGGATATTGAAATTTTGCCGTAAACATTGCTTGTATTGACCGACATTTGCTCTCTCCTTTTTTTGATATTTTATATTATTTTTTTTTATTTTGCAAGTATTTGCCGCGATTTTAAACAAATTAGTGAATTGCGTTTAAAATTATTTTGGAAAATAAGTAAAAAATTAAAACTTTAAATGCAAATTTGATTGATTTTTTTTGTTTGCCGTGTTATATTGAACAAGGTCGCAATTTATTACGGCTTTATTTTCAGCTTTTATTTCAGCTTAAAAACCGCGGAGGTGTTAAAATATGTCGAGAGTTTGCAATGTGTGCGGAAAAGGTCAGACGACGGGAAACAACGTGAGCCACTCCAAAAGAAGAACGAGAAGAACTTTTAAAGCCAACGTTCAAAAGATTTCTTACCTTGAAAACGGCAAGCAGGTAACGGGCTACGTTTGCACAAGATGTCTTAAAACCGTTGAAAGAGCGTAAAATTTTAATTTGTGTTTAAAAAAGCCGTATGGAGATTTCCATACGGCTTTTATTTTTTGCGGCAGCATTTAAAGCAAACAGAACGGGGCGGTACACCGGCGACGGCGCACAAACAAAAGAATAACCCGACGCGGGGCGGAATGAAACGACGTTGCACACCGCTTGCGCGTTTTAAATATAGTGTACCTGCGCGGCTAAAAACGCGTTATTATTGTATGAACCGCCGTTAGCGCTATCGTGGGACTTGTCCACCGCTATCTGCGTCCACTCGAACTGTGTGCCCGAAAAATAAATATCCTTTAAAGCGGGGCAATTGTGGAAAGCGTGACCGACGAAGAGCTTGCCGTTTGTGTAATAGATAGGGCCGTTTACTTTTTTTATCGTTGCGGGAAGATAAACCGATTCGAGTGCGGGACAATAGCCGAACGTGCCCGCTTCGATTGCCTCGATATTTGCGTAAATTTTTGCGGTTTTCAGTTTTTCGCAGGTGTGGAACGCGCCGTAGCCTATGCCCGCAGTCTTGCGGGTTACGGGGTTGCCCTCTTCGTCCTTTTCAGGGTTGCCGTCCTCGTCCAAAACGGGTTTATAAATATCGGTAACGGACGCCGGAACAGTTATTTCAGAGAGAGCCGTTTCGTAAAACGCAAGCTCGCCGATTGTGGTTATGCCGTCGTGCAGGGTTATACTTGAAAACTTCGTGCAGCCCTGAAAGCTTTTGGGACCTATTACTTTGACAGTTTTGGGAAGAGTTATCGTTTCAAGCGAAGTGCATCCGAGGAATGCGAGCGGACCGATTTCTTCGCAATTTTGAGGCAAGCCGGCGAAAGCCAGCATTTTACTTTGCGCCAACATACTTTGGGGAACCTTCGTCATTTTGTTGCCGCTTGCAAACGACGCGGCGGTGAGCGACGAACTGTCGGCAAAAGCTGCAACGCCTATTTCCTCTACCGTGGCGGGAATTGTAAGCGTTGAAACGCCCGTGCCGCGGAAAGCCTGTCCGCCGATTGATTTTAACGAACCGTTTTCGGGAAAAGTTATACGGCTGAGATAGGCGCAACCGTTGAAAGCTTTTTCGCCGATTTTGATAACAGACGCCGGAATAACGAGATTTGTTATCGCACTGCCGGCGAAAGCGTTTTCTGCAATTTCGGTTACGGGAAGATTGTCCTCGCCGTAGGTCGCCGGAATTTCAAGTTCGCCCGAAAGCGCGGGCCTGTAGCCGGAACATGTTACCGAATACGTTTGGGTTTCGGGATTTAATATATAATTTAAACTTGCGCTGCAACCCGAAAAAAACGCGAGGCTTGCAGATAATGCTGAGAACGCGACGATTATTGCCGCGGTAAACGCGGCGCACTTTTTCTTTGCCATAGTATTTTTATTATACCACACGCGCGCGCAAAATGCAAGGGGAAAGCCCTAACCGATTACTTCTTTAAAGACGCGGATAAAATTGAGCGTGCACATCTTTTCGAGAACGGAGCTTTTTAATCCTCTCAGATTAAGGTAATTCAACAGCGCGGGCATACGGGTGCAGTCCTCTAACTCTTTATAGGCGGGGATGCCGTCAAAGTCGCTGCCGAAAGCGGGAACGTCTTCGCCGCCGACGGCTAAAATGCGGGATATGTGACGGTAAACGGCATCAAAAGCGTTGAAAATTCCGTTTTTATCAGTGAGAAAATCCTTGCAGAAATTGACGCCTATGACGCCGCCGCAGCCGGCGATTTTTTTGATTTGCGCATCTGTTAAATTGCGGCTGACATTGCAATCCGCCGCCGCGTTGGAATGGCTGGCAACGAGCGGAATTTTACGGCCGGTTAACAAATCTTCGACGCCGCCGTCGGAAAGGTGGGAGATATCTATTATAATTTTAAGCCTGTCAAGCTCTTCCGCCGCTTCTTTACCCAAAGCCGTTAACCCCTGCGGGTTGCGCTTTTTGAACTGCGGCAAGCCGTCTTTAAATATCAGATTCGGGCGGGCGAGCGCGTTTTCTTCGTTCCAGACAAGCGAAGCCATACAAACGCCGCGTTCCTTTAATTTTTGAAGTTCAGACAAGCCGGTTTTGATAAAGCCGAGGTTTTCGATTGTTAAAATACAACCGAGTTTGCCTTGTTTTTCACATAGCGCAAAGTCCTTTCCGCAAGTTACGGAAAGGACGCTTTTTTTGTGTAATTCAAGCATATGCGCGTAGTAATTTAAGTTTTGTTCAACTTTCAACTTTGCTTCTTCGGGCGTTTTGCACTGCGTGAATACAGCGAAACACTGAGCGAGCGCACCGCTATTTTCAAGCTTTTTAAAACTTGTCTGCAAGTTGCCGTCGTTTAAACTTTTGCCGTTTTCAGTGCACTCGGTTAACGTATCACAATGTAAATCTATATATTTCATTTGCGGAATATGAGCCTTAAAATCTTACGTACGGGTTTAGGCGGTTTGATACAGATTACCTTCATACAGTCCCCTCCTCTTTACATTATATGCTTTTAACGGGCGGGAAGGTGATTGTTTTATTAACGTTACTTTTTAAGGTTGGCGATTGTAGCCGCCATATCCGGAGACTTGAACACCGCGGAGCCGGCGACAAGCACGTTTGCACCCGCCGCTCGGATTTGAGCCGCGTTGTCTTCGGTCACACCGCCGTCGATTTCGATATCCATATCAGGTTTGCCGATTGCCAAGGCATATTCCCGTGCCTTTTTAACTTTTTTCAAAACTGCGGGAATGAATTTCTGACCGCCGTAACCGGGGAAAACCGACATCAGCAGCACCATATCGCACAGAGGAAATACCGGAAAGATTCTTTCAACCGGAACGTCGGGGTTGACAATTGCGCCGCACCTTACGCCGCAGGATTTGATGAGTTTTAAGGTTTCTTCGAGATAATCCGGCGAAATTTTAGCGCACGCGCCGTAGTGAACGGTTATTATATCCGCGCCGGCGTCTGCAAAGAATTTAATCTGGGTTTTCGGGTGCTCAATCATGAGGTGCACGTCGAGCGGAAGGGTTGTTAACGGGCGGATGTTTTTTACCATTTGTCCGCCGAACGTGATAGGTTCGACAAAACTGCCGTCCATTACGTCGCAATGGATTAAATCCGCGCCCGCCGCCTGTAATTTTTTGATTGATTCGCCCATGACGGAGAAATCCGCCGAAAGTATAGAAGGCGCTATTTTTGTCGTCATATATCTTCTCCTTTAAGGTATCCTGTTCTTAACTGTCCGCAGGCGCCGGCGATGTCGTTTCCCATACTTCTGCGGAGCGTTGCCGAAAGCCCGCCTTTTTCGAGCAAGCCCAGAAAACGGTACGCCTGCTTATCGGTTACGGTTTTAAGGTCGCGCTCCTTTACCTCGTTCAGCCTTATCAGATTGACGTGGCAAGGTTTGCCCTTTAACAACGCAATCAGTTCGTCCGCATGCTGCGCGTCGCAGTTTTCGCCGTCGATTAAGGAATATTCGAAAATGTACCTTCTGCCCGTCTTTTCAAAATAGTATCCGCAAGCCTTTAAAATTTCGGCTATGCCGTATTTTTTTGCTATCGGCATAGTGCGGGCGCGCCCCTCGTCCGTGGTTTGGTGCAGGGATATGGTTAAATTAACAGGTATTCCGCCGTCTGCAAGGCGGTAAATTGCGGGTACGATTCCGCAGGTGGAAAGCGAAATGTTGCGGGCGGAAATATTTAAGCCGTCTGGTGCGGTCACATTCTTTAAAAAGGCAAATGTGTTGCCGTAATTGTCAAGCGGTTCGCCGCTGCCCATTAAAACGATATTCGTGACGGCGCGGGTTTTTAAGTTGCCGCCGTGAAGAGCGTTTACGGTTAAAATCTGGCTTAAAATTTCGCCCGAGGTCAGGTTGCGGACAAGCCCGCCGAGGGTGCTTGCACAGAACTTGCAACCCATGCGGCAACCGACCTGTGTGGAAACGCACTGGGTGTTGCCGTATTTGTATTTCATAAAAACGCCCTCGATTACGTTGCCGTCGGCAAGCGAAAACAGATATTTTTCGGTGCCGTCCGCAGAGGTGAGGGTGCGGATTATTTTAATAGGCTCGTCCTCGAAATTTTCGAGAAGTTTTTCGCGCAAGGCGGCGGGGATATTGATTTGGGAAATTTTTTTGCCGAGCGTCAATCCGTCGTAAACCTGTTTTGCGCGGAATTTTTTTTCGCCGACGGAGAGTATTAAGTTTTCAAGCTCAGAAAAGCTTAAATCCTGTAAAATCTTTTTCATTTTATAATTTCGCAAAGCGCGTTAAAGCACTCTTCCATTGCGCCGGCGGAGGGCATATGCCCGGAATTTTTTATTACCTTTACGGTTACGTTTTGGTTATTGCAAGACTTTGCCGCATTCAAAACGTATTGAGTTGAGGTTATTATATCGCTGTCGCCCTGCAAAAGTAAATATTTTATTTTAAGTTCGGAAAGGCGGGGCGTTAAGTTTAAGTTTAAAAGTTCGCGCCATAAAGTTTTGTTAAAGCGGTAACCGTTTAACGCCACGGCTTTAAAATCTTTAAAAGTGTAATCCGGGCTTGTTAAAAGCCCTTTTACGATTTTGCCGACGGGCGCGGGCTTTGAGTTTTTGTTTGTGTAAGCGTTGGTGTATTTGTTTAACAGCTTGTAAAGCGTTTTTAAATTTTTATCGAGAATTTCGTACTCACAGCCGGCGCCGTCCGAAAAGATTTTCGCGATTTTTCCCTGTACCTTTAAGGGCGCGTTGAAAAACGCGGACTTTATTTCGCCGTTGAAAAAAAGATTTTTAAGAACCTGCCCGTAAACGAACGCGCCGTCCAGCTTTTCGGGAACGCGCACCGCCGCTTCGAGCGCAAGCATACTGCCCCAGCTTACGCCGAAAAGATATAACTTGTTTTGCGGAAACCGAGCTTTGATTTCAGTTATTAAATCAACGGTCATATCCACGAAGTTTTCGATTTTAAAGCCGTCGCCGATTTTATAATCGTTCGCGCCGCAACCGAGCTGGTCCCAAAAGACGATTACCGCCCTTTTTGTCCATTCGGGGAAAAGCCCGCGGCATCCCACGCCGAACGGTACGGGCGAACCGGGACCGCCGTGAAGAGCGATTACGACGGGTAAGTCTTTTTTGTAACCTTCTAAAAGCACCTTTTGCGGATACCCGCCGAGGTTGAGCGTTAAAAGCGAAGAAACCCCACATTCTTTTATGTAATTTTTTCTTGCCCTGTTCATTGAGTGCTCCTTAAAGCTTTTTGAATGAGGTTAAATAGAAACCCGCGCCCATAGAAATGTGCGGCAGAAACTGCAAGCCGTAGTTTGTTTGCCTGTTTTTAAGCGGCGAAACGGGAATGAATAAAGCATATTCCGGGTGTAATTTTAAAAACGCGCATGCCGCGGTGTCGTTTTCTTCAGGCAGAACCGAACACGTGGAATAATAGAGCGTGCCGCCCTTTTTTACGTAACGCGAGCAGTTTTCCAGAATTTTAAGCTGAATTTGTTGAAGAGCTGCAATATCCTCTTCTTTGCGGAAAAGTTTAATATCCGGATTTTCGTTGATTACCCCCGTACCCGAACAGGGGACGTCGCACAATACCGCGTCGAACGCGTTTTCGTAAGCGGGATTAAAAATACCGCTGTCAGCCTGAACCGCGGTTACGTTTTCAACGCCCATACGGCTTGCGTAGGCTTTGATAAGCTCTACCCTGTGAGGGTGAAGTTCGCATGCGGTGATTTGCTTGAATTTTTTTGACAGAAAAACCGATTTGCCGCCGGGAGCCGCGCAGGCGTCCAAAAGCGTTTCCCCCGCGGATATTGCCGAGCAAACGGCGGTTGAGCCTATTGAACGAAAAGTGTAATCGCCCGCAAAAAAGTTTTCGTCGCGGACGAAATTATTGAAGATGTAAACGTTTTCAAACGGCGTGTCAGCGTGCAAGATATTGAGATATCTTTCGGCGTTACGCTCGAACTGAACGCAAATCCCCTGCGAAGGCGCGCATAATATATCCTTTGCCTCTTCCTTGTAGCTGCGCTTTAATTTTTTGACGAGCCACAGGGGCGCGGAGCTTTCCACGCTTAGCCTTTGTGTTGGATTTTCGGGCAGCGGCGGAACTTTGTACGAGCGTAAAAACGCGTTTATGAAACCCGCCGCGCCGGACTTGCCGAGTTTTTTGGCTAAGGTTACCGCTTCGTCCACAACCATATAGTTGTGCTTTTGCATAAACTCAAGCATATACAACGCGGTTTTTAATATTATTTTAACGGAAGTTTTCGGGGGTTTTTCCGTATTCGACGAAATTATCCAATCAAGGTAAATATCTTTTTCGAGCACGCCGTAGCATATTTTTACGGTGCGCGCTTTATTAAAAGGCTCTACAGGGGTTTCCGCAATTGCCTGTTTTAAAAATTTACCCCCTATATATACCTTGTTTAAAATTAAATAAGGGTCACAAAAAGGGTTATTCAAGAACGTCGCCCGCCTTTATTTTTCTGCCGTTTACAAAGTCGGACGCTTTCATAATTTTTCCGCCAGCGGGCTGGAGTTCGGTTATTAAAACGGCGCCGCCGGCGCACTTAACCGCAATTCCCCGCTTATCAGCGCGGAGCACCTCGCCGGTTTGCCCTTCTCCGCTTTCGGTCAGTTCGGCGTTTAACACGTTTAAAGCCGCGCCGGAGTGAAGGCAATAAGCCGCGGGAGAAGGACTGAAGGCTTTTATGAGCCTTAAAACTTTTTGGGCAGGAGCATTGAAATTGAGCTTGCCGTCCTGCTTTTGCACTTTTTTGCAATAAGTAGCCGCGCTTTCCTCCTGCATTAACAACTGGGTTTGCCCGCTTTGCAACAGGTTAACCGCCTCCACAGCCGCTTCCGCGCCCAGATAAGATAATTTTTGCGTGAGTTCGCCGCACGTCATAGAGCCGATTTCGCACCGCTTGACAAGGAGCATATCGCCAGTGTCAAGTGACAGCTCGGTCTTCATTACGGTTACGCCGGTATGCGTTTCGCCGGCTGATATTGCCGCCTGAACGGGCGACGCACCGCGGAATTTGGGAAGAAGCGACGCGTGGATATTCCACACTCCCTGCGGAAAACAGTCCAACACATTCTGCGTTAAAATCTGACCGTAGGCGCAGGTAATCATTACGCCGGCGCCCAAGTCTTTCAGCGTTTTAACGTTTTCGCGGATTTTGGGAAAATCGTAAACTGGAATACCGTGAGAAAGCGCGCATTCTTTTACGGGAGTGGGCGTTAAAACGCGTTTTCTACCCGTAGGCTTATCAGGCTGGGTGATTACGGCGACTATATCTTTGCCCGCCTTTATTAAATTTTCGAGAGCGGGAACCGCGAATTGCGGAGACCCGGCGAAAACTATTTTCATAAAATCTCCTTGCGCCGCGGCGAGGATTTGCGTGGAGCATACACGAAAGTATACGCTCGGAAAAAACACAAAAATACATTGCGAAGTTTATACCCCGGCGCCGAATTAAAATGCGGCTTACTCTTCCGGCGGCAAATCGTAAAGCCCGTCGGCCTTGTCAATGTATAAAACGCCGTCGAGGTGGTCAAGTTCGTGGCAGACGGCGCGGGCAAAAAACCCTTCCGCCGTTAACTTGTGTTTTTTGCCGAAACGGTCGTAATATTCCGCTTTGACTTTGTAAGGGCGTGTAACAGTGCCCTGCTTGCCTTTTACGGAAAGGCAGCCCTCCGGTCCTGCCTGCGCGCCTTTTTGCGAAAGAATTACGGGATTGATAAGTTCGAAAAACCCTTCTTCGACGTCGATTACCACTACGCGGAGATTAACACCGATTTGCGGCGCGGCGAGCCCCGCGCCGTACTCCGCGCGGACGGTTTCTTTCATATCGTTTAAAAGTTCCCAAAGGGCGCCGTCGAAGCGCTTTACCGGTTTGCATATTTCTCTTAAAACAGGTTCGCCGACCTGAAACACGAATCTCTTTGACATAATTTTCTCCTTTTACGGAATTAAGAAAGATTTGCGGGGTTTTCCTCGACGTACACTAAGCAGTCGTTTGAGGAGTTCTGCACAGAAATTGCGTAAATTTTTTGCAGGAGCTTTCCGCTTTTGAGGCGCATAAGCACCTGATAGCGGTGCTTGCCCTGAATTTTTTTGACGGGCGAGTGCATACGGTTTAAAAAAATGAACTCGTCTTCTTGCTCGGTTTTGAGATTTTCTATTGCAAGCCAGACAGCTTTAAGCGCCGCAAGAGCTTTTTCCTCGTCTTCGGAAGTAACCATAACGCGGCATATAAGCGAATAAGGAGGAAACAGAGTGGCCTTTCTTAAATTTATTTCGTGGGCGAAAAAGCCCGTGTAATCGTAATTGACTGCGTAACGCAGGATGTAATTTTCGGGGCAGTAGGTTTGCAAAACAACCTTGCCCGCCTCGCCCGCGCGCCCGCTTCTGCCCGAAACCTGCGTAATGAGCTGAAAGGTGCGTTCGCCGCTACGGTAATCAGAAAATTGCAGGCTCATATCGGCGTCGAGTATGCCGACAAGCGTTACGGACGGGAAATCGTGCCCTTTTGCTATCATCTGAGTGCCGACGAGAATATCGGCTTCGCGCCTGGCGAAACGACTTAAAATTTTGTAGTGCCCGTCCTTGCCAGAAACGGTGTCGTTATCCATCCTTAAAATTTCAGCCTTCGGAAACAGTTCCTTTAATTCGGCAACCACCCTTTGCGTGCCGGTGCCGCCGTAGCGGATATGTTTGCCGCCGCATTCGGGACATTCGGTTACCATTCGGTATTTTGTGCCGCAATAGTGGCATTTAAGGCAGTTCTCTTCGCTGTGGTAAGTTAAGCTTACGTCGCAGTTTTTACATTTCGCAACGTAACCGCAGTCGCGGCAGATGATTTTTTGAGAATAGCCGCGGCGGTTTAAAAAGATTATCGCCTGGTTGCCGCTTGCCAGCGTTTGCTTTAATTCTTCCCTCAACGCAAGCGAAAACGCCGAATTATTGCCGCGCTTTACTTCTCTGCGCATATCCGCGATTATAATTTTGGGGAGGGGCTTTTTATTTATTCTGTCGGGCAGAGTTATGAGATTATACCGCCCTTCGGTTGCTTCTATATAACTTTCGACCGACGGCGTTGCACTGCCGAGAACCAGCTTGCAGCCGTTGTATTCGGCGCGCATTTTTGCGATTTCGGTTGTGGAATAGCGCGGAGCGGATTCCGAAACGTAGGAAGAATCGTGCTCCTCGTCCATTATGATTACGCCTAAGTTTTCGAGCGGAGCGAAGATTGCACTGCGCGCGCCTATGGCGATTTTTGCTTCCCCCGAGCGCAAGCGCCACCATTCGTCGAATTTTTCGCCTGCGGAAAGCCCGCTGTGCAGAATTGCCGCCTCGCCCTTAAAACGGGCGCGGAGCTGGGCGAGCATTTGGGGAGTTAACGAAATTTCAGGAACCAGAAATATTGCCGTTTTGCCCTTTGCAATCTGGTCGGCAATGAGCGTTAAGTATATTTCCGTTTTTCCGCTGCCGGTAACGCCGTGAATTAACTGCACTTTTTTTACAGAGTTTTCTATACTTGCAATCGCGGCGGACTGAGCGGGAGTTAAAACCTTTTCTTTTTCTTCCTTTTGCAAATCCGTGAAAGGATTGCGAACCTTGCGGATTTTTTCGGTTGTGAACGCGCCTTTTTCAACGAGAGCGTTTACGGCGCCTCTTCCGAACGTATTGCAGAGAGCTGTGAAATCGTATTCGCGCTTGTCCTTTAAAAAATTGAGCGCAAGCCGCTGCTTTTGCGCGTTTTTGGGGATTGACACCGAAATATCATTGATTTTTGCAATCGTTCGGTAGACCTCACGCACGGTGCCGCGGCGCATTTCAGTAGGCAAAAAAAGGCGAAGCGCCGCAGCTTTTGGAACGCGGAAGCGCGAAGAAATGCGCTCCATAAGCGAAAAACATTCGGGAATGAGCGCGGGAAGTTCGTCGAATACGGAGATTATCGGTTTTACCTTTTCGGGAGGGTACTCGGAAGTTTCGCTTATTCCTATAACGAAACCGTCGATAGAGGTTTTGCCGAAGGGCACCTTTACCCTGCTGCCCACGGCTAAATCGCCGGAACATGAGTATTCGAATATTTTGTCCACCTGGGAGTGGGCGATGTCAACGATTACCTGTGCAAACACGCGGGAATACGGTTAGTCCTTAACGCACTTTATCTTGCCGTCGGCAATTTCCTTGCTGGCAACGGCGAGTTCTTTGATTATTTCGTTGCCTACGGGGGTGTGTCCCGCGTTTTGTTCGATAATCTGCCTTGCGCGTTTGGATGCGACTACGCAGAGGCAATAGCGCGAAACCGGCTCGTCTTCGGCGCCGAGCTGCTTTATTAGTACGTCTACGGGGGGATTGTTAATCATGCTTTGACTCCTTTATTTCTTTGATTATATTTTCAATTTCCGCGACCGCTTTGTCAAGGTCGCCGTTAATTACCGCAAAGTCGTAACACTGCCTTTTGGAAAGCTCGTAATTATATCTTTTTATGCGTTCTTCAATTCTTTCGTCACTTTCGGTGCCGCGGCCTTTTAGCCGCGTCCGCAGTGTTTCTTCGTTGGGCGGCAGAATCATTATGAGCACCGCACGGGGATAAGCTTTTTTAATTTGTAAAGCGCCGTCCACATCGATTTCGAGGACTACGTCATGCGTTTTAAGCCTGTCCTTTACGAATTTTGCGGGAGTGCCGTAATAATTGCCGAAGTGGTTGGAATATTCAAGAAAACCGCCTTCTTTAATTAAACTTTCGAATTTTTCTTTTGTGATGAAAAAGTAAGATTTTCCGTCCTCTTCGCCCGTTCGCATTTGCCTTGTCGTACACGAAACGGAGAGCGCAAACCCGCCTTTTTTTAAGAGTTTATTTACGATTGTGCCTTTGCCCACGCCGGACGGACCGGAAAGGACGATTAACTGATTATTCAATGTTCTGCACCTGCTCGCGGATTTTTTCTATCTCGTTCTTCAAAGCCAACCCTAAGCGCGTTACCTCCAAATCGTTGGATTTGGAGCAGATTGTGTTGGTTTCGCGGTTAAATTCCTGAACGAGAAAGTCGAGCTTCCTGCCGACGAGCGGTTCTTTGCAAATGCCGCGGAACTGCGATATATGAGAATGCAAACGGGTTAATTCTTCGTCTATATTGCTTTTATCGGCAAACAAGGCGACTTCGGTTAAGAGTCTGCTTTCGTCAACTTCAACTCCGTCCAGAATTTTTTTCATTCTGGATTCGAGCTTTGCGCGGTAGTTGGCGGTTACGTTGGCGGCGTGTTTTTCAACGCCGCCAACAAGTTCTTCGATTGTATCCATACGCGAGAGCATGTCCGTCTGTAATTTGCCTCCCTCGGTCAGGCGCATTGAGTTTAATTTTTCGAGCGCCGCTGAAAGCGCGCCGTTTAAAGCCGAAACGATTTCGTCGTCGGCAACGGCAACTTCGTCGGTTTTTATTACGTCGGGAAAGCGCAGAACGTTTGTTACCGTTAAATCGTCGGTAAGCCCGGGGAACAGCGCCTTGATTTTTTCCGCCGCCGCCACATAGGCTTTTGCCGCGCTTTCATCGAGCCGGAGTTCCTTTTCACGCTCGCGCTTGTCGGTAAGCGAAACGAACACGTCGGCGTGTCCGCGGGTTAGTTTTCGACGGATTGCCGCGCGGATATTCTCTTCCTGCGCGGACAGAATACGCGGACTTTTTACTGTTACGTCGAGATAGCGGTTATTTACCGTTTTGATTTCGACGGTTACTTCCACTCCGCCCTCTTTGCTTTCACCCCTGCCGAAGCCTGTCATACTGTACATTGTTTTCGCCTCCCGATTTCAAAGTCGGATTTTTCTTTCTATATTATAGCAATAAATTTTGCAGATTACAAGCGGAAAGGCGGGTTTTAAAAAATTTTTGAAGCCCTGTAAATTGCGGGAGCGGAAGCTTGCCGCGCTTTTGAAACAAACAAGCCATATATTGCTAAGTTTATAATCCGCGCAAAATTAAAAATCGAGGCGGTCGTCGGCGGTTATGCCCCGACGGCGGGTCGTCACTATGTGGTAACTTGACCTGGGAGCAATTTCAAAGAGTGTTTTTCCCTGTGTCGACGTGGCAATTGCCCCCGATATATCGGCGAAATAAGCGGTTTTGCCCGCGCACATAACGATGGGAACGCCGTACAGATAGGCATAGGCGCGGATTAAAAGAGGCGGGATGCAGTCGCGCACTTCTTCAAGCACCGCCACAATAACGCTGCAACCGCACATGGCAAGGGATTTAAACGTATCGGGAAACAGCAAGTCGTTTTCGATACAAATTCCCACGTTACATCCGTTTATATTATAATAGCCCAAAGACGCGCCGCTTTTGTAATTTTCGCAATCCAGTACGTGGTTCATATCGGCAATCCCCAGAAGTTTGCCTCTGTCCGACACCGACACGGATTTGCGTTTTAAACCGCGGCTGACAGTTTTGCAGCCGCAGACAAGCCCGCACGCGGAATTTTTTGAAAGACGCGCCGCTTCTTCGAACTTTTCCGTTTCGCCCTTGAGTTCACGTTCGTAATTCACTTCTCCAAGTCCGTAAAAGCCGTAAACGGCGACGTCGCACTCGGGCAGCGTTGATTTGTCCGACACGTTTTCGTCGGTTATAACGCAAAATACCATACCTTTATTTTATTTTTAAAAGCCGAAAAGTGTTAAAAACGTTTTAAAGGAAAAACAGCGTGCATATGATATGTTAGTAAAAAAGAGGTGGTATCGTGAAAAAGATTTTATGTATTTTAATTTCACTGTGCGTTACGGCAGGCGTGGTTTCGCTTGCGGCGTGCGGCGGAGACAACAACGCAAACGCATCGGTTTACAATATTTTGGCTATTTACGAACCGGATGAAAGAACTGTTACCGGAACGGTGGATTTCGACTATTATAACTCTACCGACAATGAACTGAGCGATTTGAAATTCAACCTTTACGGCAACGCGTTTAGAGAAAACGCAAAATTAAAACCCGTTTCGCAAACATACGAAAACAAAGCATATTACGCGGGTAAAAGCTACGGCGGAATGGAAATTACGGGCGTTGAAAACTGCGCGGGCTGGACAGTGGCCGGCGCGGACGAAAACATTCTTATCGTAAACCTGCCCGAACCCGTTTACCCCGACGAGCGCGTTAAAGTGACGATAAGCTACACCCTTACGCTTGCGCAGGTAAACCACCGCACGGGCGTGACGGAAAAGACGGTGAATCTGGGCAATTTTTATCCCGTTTTGTGCGCTTACACACGTGAAGGATTTATGGAATGCCCCTATTATTACTGCGGGGACCCTTTCGTTTCGGAATGTGCGAATTATAACGTGACTTTGGATTACCCTGCCGAATATACTGCGGCTTCGAGCGGAAAGGCCGTTTCGGAAACGGAAACGAACGGCAGGAAAAAGGGTAATTACAAGCTGGACGGAGCAAGGGATTTTGCATTTGTACTTTCAAAGGACTTTCAGGTTCTGACAGAGAACGCCGACGGCGTTGAAGTTAAATATTATTACCTTAACGACAACAACGCGCAAACCAGCCTTTCGGCGGCGGCGGAAAGCCTTAAATACTTTTCAAATACGTTCGGGAAATACTCTTATCCTTCGCTTTCGGTTGTACAGACCGGATTTTGCTACGGCGGAATGGAATTCCCCGCGCTGACTATGATTGCTTCGGGACTGGATTCGGACAACAACGTTTATACCATAGTGCACGAAAACGCGCACCAGTGGTGGTATGCGATGGTTGGCAGCGACCAGATGAACAACGCCTGGCAAGACGAGGGACTGGCGGAATACTCCACCCTTATGTTCTTTGAAAACAACCCCTCTTACGGATTTACGCGTACGGGACTTGTTAATTCGGCGACAAATGCTTACAGGGCGTACTTTACCGTTTACAGCCAGCTTAAAGACGAAGTGGATACGAGTATGACGAGGAATTTAAAGGATTATCCGAGCGAATTCGAATATAACAACATTACGTACAACAAGGGGCTTATAATGTTCGATATGCTGAGAAAATCCGTCGGCGATGAAAAGTTTGCGGCGGGGCTTAAAAGCTATTTTGAAAATAATAAAGGCAAAATCGCAAGCGCGGACGATTTGTGCGGCTGCTTTATTAAAAGCGGTACCGATTTGGAAGGATTTTTTAAATCTTTCCTGGAAGGTAAAGTGCTGATTTGAAAAATTTAATAAAATTTGGTTATAACCTAAACTTGCAATTTTAAATATAATAATATATAATTGAATTACAAATTATTATAAGGAGAGCGTTATGGACGCGTCTGACAGTCGAAAGCGCAATATTATAAAATAGAGTAATTCCGTACAGAAGCAAAATTTTGTTATGCACGGAATAATTCCGTGCATTTTTTTATGCGGAAATTTTTGCGCAAAAACGGTTAAACGACAAAATTTTGAGGTGTACCGATGGTTAAATTTTTTATTTCCGCAAAAAACGGCGGGCTCGAAAAGGCGGAATTTTTTAAAGATACGTGCTGGGTTGATATGGTTAACCCCACAGACGACGAATGCGAGGACGTTTCAGCTGTTTCCGGCGTGCCGGAGTATATGATTAAAGCGGCACTCGACGAAGAAGAGAGAGCGCGCGCGGACTTTGACGACGGGTGCAGTATGTTTATTCTGGACTGCCCTATAATAGAGGAAACGGCCTCGGGCGACAGTTATACTACTCTTCCCCTTGCAGTAATTTACAACGACAAATGCATTGTTACCGTGTGCCTTAAAGGCAACAACGTTTTAAAGGAATTTATCGTAGGCAGGGAAAAGATTTTTTGCGGAAAGCCCGTGCATTTTGCGCTTACTTTTATGATGGGTAATGCAAAGAGATTTTTGTACTGCCTTAAGCAGATTGACAGAAAAAACCACAGAATACAGAACGAAGTCGACAAGACTATGAAAAACGAGGAAATAATACAGCTTTTGGATTTGCAGAATTCGCTCGTCTATTTTTCCACCTCGCTCAATTCAAACGAACGCGTGCATGAAAAATTTTGCAAGGTCGCACAGGTTGCCGCGAATCAGGACTATATGGATTTATATGAAGATTTGGGCATTGAGAACAAACAGGCGATTGAAACCTGTAACATTTACAAAAATATTCTGAGCGTGACGATGGACGCTTACGGTTCGATAATTTCGAACAACGCGAACGATTCGATGAAGAAGCTGACCATAATCACCATTCTGCTTGCCTTGCCAACGTTGATTGCAGGACTTTGGGGAATGAATATGCCCGTACCCTTTCAGCAAGGCGTTAAGTTCGGCGAAACAATCTGGTTTTGGGTGGTTGCCGGCGTTGCGCTTGCCGTAACCGCGGTTATTGCCGTTATTCTTTTTAAAGGCAATTCAATGCAAAAGATTAAAAAAACAAAAAAGAGGAAAAAAGAAAAGAGAAACAAACGCACGGAGGACTAAAATGCCGCTTTTACAGTATTTTTGCGAAAACTGCAAAGAGAACTTTGACGAGCTTGTTAAAAAGTTCGACGACGAAGTGCGCTGTCCTGTTTGCGGAGCGGTTGCTAAACGGAATTATTGCGGTGAAATGTTTTCATCGACGGGAAAATCCGCAAAGAAATGCAGCGGGAACTGCAAAAACTGCGGGGGCTGCAAGTGAATATTTTAAATTACGCAGCCAACAAACGCGAAAGTTTTGAAAAGAGCCCCTTTAACCGTGTGGACGCGGTTATTTTAAGTTGGCTCTCCTACTACACTTATCCAAGCTACGTTAAAGGAAAAAAGAGCGTTTCGTTGAAAAATTTTGAAAAATACGGTCTTTTGACCGACAAGGAAATGTACGCGGAAGCGTTTTCGCCAAAAAAAAGCAAAAAACTTTTTCAACTTTTAACGGACAACCCCAGATTCGAGAACATAAGATTTTTCGACTTTAAGGACGAGAGAGATGAAGCCAGCGAAAAACAATTTGCGGCAATATGCATTAAAATAAGCAAAAATAAGTACTTTTTGTCGTTCCGCGGCACCGACCCGTCTTTTACCGGATGGAAAGAGGATTTTAACCTTGCCTGCAATTATCCCATTCCTTCGCAACAGGCGGCGGTTGAATATCTTATGGCGGAAATGAAAAAATTTCCGGAAGGCGAATTCTATTCCGGAGGACATTCCAAGGGCGGAAATATAGCCACGTACGCGGCGGTTAACGCAGGCGGGGAATTGCAGAAAAGAATTGCCGGAGTGTTCAATTTCGACGGTCCGGGATTTATAAACGACGTTTACAGCGAAGAAGGTTACCAAAATATAGCCGGCAGAATAACAAAATTAGTTCCTCAGTCCTCTTTTGTAGGGATGTTGTTTGAAACGCGCGAATGTTATTCCATAATTAAGAGCCGCAACTTATACCTTTTGCAACACGACCCTTTTTCGTGGGAAATAAAGGACGGAGACTTTTGCTATTTAAAGGACAGGTCGAAATTTTCGATTAGGCTGGAACAGACGGTGAACAACTGGTTTGCCGAGATTTCCATTGAAGAACGCGAAAGACTTGTTGACTTTGCTTACAGCGCGCTGACCGCCTGGGGAATGAGAGACATAAACGAATTCAACAAAAACCTTTACAGGCTGATACCCGCGATTTATAAAAAATATAAAGACCTTGAATCCGACGACAGAACGTTCTTCGACGAAAAAATTGCAAGGCTGAAACAGATTTTCGATAATCCGTAAACACACTTAATAAAATTACCGCCTATTCGGCGATGCGCCTTCCCTTTCGGGAGGGCGTTTTTTTGCGTACGGAATTTTTTTGCGGAAAGTATAAAATAAAAAATTCGGGTCTATAACCGATTTGTAAGTTTTTTAAGGCGGCCGGGTATGAAATTTGTTCGTGCGGTAAAACTGGGAATTTTGCTTGTATTGGCGTGGTTGATATTTGCCGCAGTGGCGATTGCTCCGCACAGGCTGTGTTTCGAAGGCGGCAAAGTTTACACATTTTTCTGCGGAACAAGCTCGGCCGACTGCCGCGAAATTACCGTTGACGGCGATAAGGCGGAAAGCATGTTTCTTTCTCTTTCGGACGTTTGCGGCGAGGCTACCGTTTATGAAAATGTTGACGCGGAGCAGATTATAAAGAAATTCCGCGCAAAAGTTATTGCTTGCGAAAAGCTTTGCGACAGCGTTAATTATTACTGCAAGGCGGATATGCCGTATGCGGTGGAACTTTACGGAACGGAGATTAATTTGCACGTTTCGGAAAAAGACGGACGAGTAAAAGTGGGCTCGCCGATAATTTTCGGCGGATATTGAATAAAAGTCCGCAAATATGACAAGAAATTATTTAAAGGAGTTAAAATAAATGAAAAACCAAGAAAAAAACGTTTCTACTAAGAAGAAAATTTTGACTTACTACCTCATTTTGGCGGCGTGCCTTTTGGTTATTGCCGCAATAACGGTCGGCGTGATATTTGCGGTGCGTGCAAACGACGATTTGTCAATCGACAACAGACCCGGAACGTCGGACGACGATAATAAGCCGAACAACCCCGACGACAACAATCCCGACGATAACAAACCTGATAATCCCGACGACGATAAACCCGCAAGTTCGACATACGAGTTTATTTTCCCCGTGGAAAACGCAGACGTAACCAACTCGCAAGCGTTCGGTTACGACAAGACAATGGACTGGTACGCTTTTCACGAAGGCACGGATTTTGCCGCCGAAGCGGGCACAAAAATTGTTGCCGCGGTAGACGGAACAATTGCCGAAATTGGTAAAAGCGACGTATTTTACGGAGCGTTTGTAACAATCGAACATTCCAACGGCGTTAAGACCGTTTATAAATTTATAGACCCCGCCGAAACCCTGAAAAAAGGCGACAAGGTAAACCGCGGACAGGTTATCGGAACGGTTGCCGCGCCCACGGGTATCGAAAACAAGGACGGCGCGCATCTGCACTTTGAAATATACAAAGACGGAAAACTTGCGGAACTTGAAGATTATCTTGACGTAAACGAAAAATAATTTTAAACACGCCCTTACCCCTACCTTTTAATAAGTCGGAGCCGTTGAATCCGTTTGGCGGCTCCGACTTAATATTTTGTTATTTTGTGTTATGTATTAACATAAAAAGTTAACATTGTGTAATTAATTATCGCTATAAAAATATTTATTTCGGTTAATTAACATAAATTATAGTTAATAACATAAAATAGTGTTATAAAATTACAAAATTAAGATTTTAAAAAAATTTGCAAATGTTATTGACTGACAATTTTTTTAGTGCTATACTGCAACTGAAATTTGAAATAAGAATATTAAGGAGGTAACGATATGATTTACGAAGAGATGAAAAACTGGGACGAAGACGTTGAATCTTACGGCGTATCCCCCCTCTCTTACATTGCACTTAACTGCGCAAGATAATTTTTAAGAGGTAAATTATAATATTAATATATTTTTATAATAAGTAACAAAAATGTTCTTTTACGAGAACGGAGACGAGAGCGAAGAGAAAAAAATGAATTTTTTTACTATTTTCGCTTTATACAAAATGATTCAGCGCTTTCAATTTGAAATTAATTAAAACACAACGCGGCGGAGCTAAAAGGCTCCGCCGCGTTTTTAATTGCAACGCGTTGTTAATTGCAATTAAAATTTTTCAACGTATCGGCGGTTAGAGAAGAATAATTTATCACCGCGTAATTCTCCATTCCCTGCACGGGCGCAAGGAGATAGTCGGTTAAGCACTTTAATTTAACCCCCCTTTTCTCCGCTTCCGCCTTTATGTTTCCGTCGCCGCCCGCCGCCGGAAAACGAGCAAGCACGTGCAGTCCGCTGCCGGTATCCAGCACCTCACACCCCGTGATTTTTGTCAGAGTTTCTAAAAGGAGGCGGCGGACTTCGCGGTAGTGATTTCTCAGGCGCGCGACGTGACGCTCGAAATGCCCGCCGTCAATCATTGCCGCAAGCGTTTTTTGCTCGAATAACGGAACTATGTTTGCGCTCTGCCCGAAAAGTTCTTTATATCTTTTTGCAAGATAATCCGGAAGAACCATATAGCCCATACGCATAGACGGCGCCAGACTCTTTGAAAACGTGTTCATATAAATTACCCGGTCGGGGCAGAGACTGTACATACTTTGCAGGGGTTTGCCAGTAAGCCGGAATTCGCTGTCGTAGTCGTCTTCTATTATTATTTTGCCGTCTGCAGCCCATTCAATCATTTGCGTGCGCTCGGATACCGGCATTACGGCACCCGTCGGGAACTGGTGCGACGGAGATACGTGCGCGGCGTCGGCACGGCTTTTTTTAAGTTCGGTCAAATCCATTCCCCGTTCGCGTACCGTAACCGGAATGCATTTTGCGCCGTTTAAATTATAAGTTGAGGAAATTCTGCCGTAACCGGGGTTTTCGACCGCAAACAGTCTGTCGCGTCCCAAAAGCTGGACTATTACCCCGTAAAGGTGTTCCGCGCCGCCGCCTATCACTATATTTTCGGAATCGGCGTCGATGCCGCGGTTACGGTAAAGCTCGTTTGCGATTGCCGCGCGCAGCTGACTGTCGCCGTTACAGGGAACGCGTTCCAGAAGATGTTCGCCGCAATCCGAAAGCACGCCGCGCATTAGGCGCGCCCACACCGAAAACGGAAACATATTTACGGGTGCGGAGCCGCGGGTGAGGTCTGTTTGCGTTTGCGGCGGCGCGCAAAGCTCCTTATCCGGTTTCCGTTTGGCGTTAACGGTTACGGGCGCAGGAACATACGCCGTAACCGGTTCGACAAAGTAGCCGCTGCGCTCTTTAGAACGGATATATCCTTCGGCGAGCAACTGGTCGTAGGCGAGCTGGACCGTTATTACACTGACGCCCAGTTCCCCGGCGAGGGCGCGTTTCGAAGGGAGTCGCTCTCCCTCCTTAAACTTGCCGCGAAGTATGTCGGAACGGATTTCGCGATATAAAGAATAATATTTGTTTTTGTCGTTTATTAAGTAATTCGGCATACGATTTTCACAGTGTATATACTCAGTTTATCTGGTATTATAAAAAATAATTAAATTGGTTATTTTAATAATACCATATTGAGAATATAATAGTCAACCGTAAGGAGAAAACGAAAATGAACAAAAAATTCTTGTTTACCACTAAATGGATAGCTTATACGGCGCTTTTGACCGCGCTGGTGGTGGCAATGGGATACGTGCCTGGGATACCGGTGCTGGACGGAAAAATTTATTGGTGCGACTTTGCTATTTTTACGGCGGCGTATTTGGTTGACCCCGTTAGCGCGACTATCGTAGGAGGAGTCGGCACAACGTTTTTCGACCTTTTCGGTATAAACGGAACGGCCTATAACGCAATCCCCTCGCTTTTGATTCACGGATTACAGGGCGCCGTCGCTTCGGGCACGTTTATACTTTTAAAAAGGTTTTTTCTTAAAACCGACAGCGGGAAAAAAGAGGCGGTAATTGCCGTTGTTTCAAGCATATTGCCTGCCCTGATAGTAATTTTGGGATACTTTTTAAAGAGAATTTACTGGGAGGGACGTCTGCCCGAAGCCGCGCTTTTAAAGATGCCGGCAAACGTTTTGCAGGAAATTATAGGTATTGTCGTCGCCGTTTTGATATGTTATGTAAGCGGACTTAAAAGACAGCTTAAAAAAGCGCGGCTTTTACCCGACTTTACCGGAGAAATGCTGAAGAAAAAAGAAGAAACGCAATTAAATCAATAATATCAGGGGATTAAAGTTAAAGCCGCGGCGCGTTTTTACGCGCCGCGGCTTTTTTAATCAGAACATTGTTAATTTAATGATATTAAGGGGTTAAAGCGCCTGAGCTCATAACTTTTCAGCAATTTTTTCAAGAAAGCCTTTTGTTGAAAGCTTTTGCGGAGTTACGCCTTTGCTCTCAAAAAGCGGGATTAAATCGCCCGTCATAAATCCCTGTTCTATAGTTTCAATTGCGGCTTTTTCCAGCTTTGCGGCAAAGTTTACAAGAGGAACATTATTGTCCAGTTCGCCGCGCTTTTTTAAAGCGCCCGTCCAGGCAAACAGCGTCGCCACGGAATTTGTGGAGGTTTCCTCCCCTTTTAAATGTTTGTAATAGTGGCGCGTCACAGTACCGTGCGCCGCTTCGTATTCGTAAACTCCGTCCGGCGAAACGAGCACGGAAGTCATCATACCGAGAGAGCCGTACGCGGTTGCAACCATATCGCTGAAAACGTCGCCATCGTAATTTTTGCATACCCACAAAAAGCCGCCTTCGCTGCGCACGGCGCGTGCAACCACGTCGTCAATAAGCGTGTAGAGGTAATATAGCCCGCGCTTTTCAAACTCAGCCCTGAATTCTTTTTCGTAAACCTCTTGGAAAATATCTTTAAAGCTATGGTCGTAAATTTTTGAAATCGTGTCTTTTGCGCCGAACCAGACGGGCAGATTTTGCGAAAGCGCATATGAAAAGCAACTTTTGGCAAAACTTTCAACCGACTTGCACGTATTGTGCACGCCCTGGCATATTCCGCCGCCTTTTCCGAATGAGTGAACGAGTTTCCGCCTGAGTTCGTTGCCGTCCTTATCGGTTATTAAAAGATAAGCGTTTTCACCTTCGTTTGCAACGTCCTCAACGCAATTGTAGATATCGCCGTATGCGTGGCGGGCTATTATTATGGGTTTGGTCCAACCCTGAATATAGGATTTGATACCTTTTGCCGTTAAGGGTGCGCGGAATACGGTGCCGTCGAGAATGCGGCGGATGGTGCCGTTGGGGCTTTTCCACATCTGCTTTAAGTTATATTCTTCCACCCTAAGGCGGTTTGGAGTTATCGTTGCGCACTTTACGGCAACGCCCAAGCGCCTTGTTGCAAGCGCCGCGTCAACGGTTACTTTGTCGTCCGTTGCATTGCGGTTTTCAAGCCCTAAATCGTAATATTCCGTTTTAAGGTCAACGTACGGTTCGATTAACAGTTCTTTAATTAGCCGCCACACGACGCGAGTCATTTCATCGCCGTCCATTTCGACAACCGGCGTTGACATACGTATCTTTTCCATATAAGTATTATAGCTTATTTGCGTGGGAGTTTACAAGCGTTTGAAGGGACATTGGAAAGAATACCTGTTTTTATAAGTTTTTTGCTTTGCTCCGAATCGAAGTCCGTTTTTGCCTGTTCCAAAACACGCGACAATACGCGGTAAAAATCCTTGAATCCGGCGGACAAAAGATAATATGAAAGCGAACCGGGAACGGTGTTGATTTCGCTTAAATATACTTCACCGCCGCTTAAAATAAAGTCGAAACGGACTATGCCGCGCATATTGAGTTTTTGATAGACAGCCTGAGTCGTTTGCTTTATTGCCCCCGATATATCCGCGGGTAAATCCGCAGGGAGAACGCTCTTCCCTCCGCCGGCATACTTGTCTTCGAAACTTAAAATATCACCGCCTGAAACCGCCTCTTCGCACTCAGAGGTAATTACTTCGCCGTTATAAAAATAAGCCGCACAATTTATCTCGCGCCGGTTTTCAAGATATTCTTCCAGAATGACTGCGCTGTCGTAAATTAATCCGCACTCAACGGCATTTTTAAGCTCTTCGCTGTTCGCCGCCTTCTCCACGCCTATGCTCGAGCCCAGATTAACAGGTTTGACGACAAGCGGAAACCCAGGGATATCAGGGCACTTATCGATTTGTTGAAGGCTTGTTATATATGCGTATTTCGCGGTCTTTACTTCCAACGCCTTTAAAATAAGCTTAGTTAAATATTTGTCTATAAATACCGCGCTTTCAAAAATCCCCGCGCTTGCGAACGGTATTTTTGCAATTTTGCACAACCCTGCAACTCCGCCGCCCTCGCCCGCTCCGCCGTGGCAACAGTTTAACGCGGCGTCAACCTTTATGAACTTCTTCACTCTGTTTTTTGTGTTCAATATGTAAATTCCGCCGTCGGCAACAACCGCGCGCGGAGCTTTTTTGTAACCGTCCGCTTTGAATTCGGCTATATTTTTAAGGCTTTGCCCCGCAAATATATCAGAGTTTTGCGAAATATACACGGGAATTACGCTGTCGCCGCCGCTTTCGAGGACGTTAGCCGCCATAGTACCTGTTATTATGGAAATTTCGTTTTCGTTAGACGCGCCGCCGAAAATTACGGCTATCGTTTTTGACATAAAAAAATTACCTCCGCCTTTTATTTTCAGCTTTGGTAATTCCGGTTATTTATCTTATGAACGTTTTAATAAAAATCAGGCAAGTCGTTTAAAAACAGGACGGTGTCGCCCGGGGAGAGTACACCCTTTAATTCGTTCTGCGCCGCCCCGAGATTTGGAACTGTTTTTATTTTCTGCGCCTCGCCGCCGCCGGAAATGTAGCCTTCCTTTACGGGGGCGACGAGAGTGTCGCCGACCAGTATTACGAAATCGAGCCCGACAAGTTTTTCTCCGAGGGCACGGTTTTCTTCTTCCTCTAAAACGCCGAGTTCGACGAGCCCGGGCGTAACGACGATTTTTCTGCCTTTAAAGCTTTTCAGCACTTCAAGCGCCGCCGACGCGCCCTTTACGTTTGAATTGTAACCGTCGTCCAGAATGTTGATATCGCCCGATTTTATAAGTTGCAAACGGTGCCCGATATAATCGAGTTCTTCCGCCGCCTGCTTAATTTCGGGCAGAGTCATACCAAGCTTAAATGCAACCGCCGCCGCGAGCGCGATGTTTTCGGCGCTGTGCTTGCCGAGAAGTTTAGTTGTAATGCGAACGCTTTCGCCGCCGAGATTCAAGTTAAAAGACGTGCCGTCACAATTGCAGACGATATCCGTTACGCAGTCCGCGCTCAGCTTTTTGCAGGGCGAAGCCGAAAACAAAGCGAAACAGTCGGAAGCGATTACCGCTTCCTCTTTGGTATAATTAAGAATTTCGCTTTTAGCTTTTATTACGTTTTCGATTGAGCCGAAACTTTCCAGATGCTGAGGACAGATTCCCGTTATCACCGAATAATCGGGCGGACAGATTTGGCAGAGCTCTTCTATATCGCCAAGGTGCCGCGCGCCCATTTCGGCAACGAAGATATCGAAATCATTTAAATCGTTGTTGTTTATCGCAAGCGCAAGCCCAAGCGGAGTGTTGTGAGAGCGGGGAGTTGACAGCACGCGGAACTTTTTGGATAAAATGGACGAGAGTATCTGTTTTGTGGAAGTTTTGCCGTAGCTGCCGGTTATGCCCACCACTTTTAAGGGGTTGTTTTTAAGCTTTTCCTTTGCCGATTTTACGTATTTTCTGTTGCGGGGAACTTCATAGATTTTCGAAACAAGATTTGCAAGCAATGTAAGCGGAATCATTAACAGGGGAAAGAGCGACAGGGGAACATATCTTAAAATGTTGAAGAACCTGTTGCCCCAGACCGCATCGGCGAAGTTAAGTAAAACCACGGCAAAATATGCGATTACCGCGATTAAGAAAATAAGAATTCCGTATAAACGTTTAAATCTAGGCGTTGCGGTAACAGGCGTTTTGAGCGCCACTTTGTTATCCGCCCATACGTAGACGATTAAAAAAATAACGTATGCGCCGCAGCCTACAACCGCAGCCCACTGTCCGGCAAAAGCGAAACAAAACGAAACGCCCGCCGAGGACATAAGTAAAAGCAACGTCAACAAAGAATGGCGCGTGAAAATAAGATTGTTTTTTTTGCGCGACCACTGAAAAAACTTTTTGCCGTTATAACCGCAGGACTGAAGTATGCCCAGAAGTTTGTAAAAACACGGTGCAAACAGAGCGGTAAACAGCACAGCGCACACAATACATTCGATTGTTTTAGGTACGGAAATGAAGATGCCCATTATGTCTCCGATAAAAATTGTGATATGATTGCATTGAAATTTTGCGGATATTCCGAAAAGGCGAAATGTCCGCCGTCGATTGTAACCAGCCTGCTGTTTTCAATGAGTTCGGAAAAGATTTCACCCTCTTCGTTTGCGGGGGTAACAGTATCGTCTTTGCCGTATACAAGAAGGGTTTTGTTGGGAATTTTTTTGGCGAATTCCTTTAAGTCTTCGTTTACGATTTTTTTGTAACTCTCCTTCATAACCGGAGAGAGATTTTTATATTCTTCGCTTCCGAAATGCTTTTCAGCAAAACGCGGAAAGAATTTTTTTGCAATGCGGTAACGTTTTACCCGCCTTATATATTGCGGCGAACGCGGTTTAACAATCCCTGCGCCGCCGGTTATTATCAATCTGCCGCAAAGCTCGGGACGTTGGGAAAGCAGTTTTATTGCCACCCTTGCCCCGAAAGAATGAGCAAGAATATGCGGTTTTTCAAGTCCGGAAATTTTAATAAATTTTTCAAGCCAGTCCGCATAATCGCCGACAGACCAGGCGCCGTCCGGCGCTTCGCTTGCGCCGAATGCGGGAAAATCAACCGCGGTTACTCTGTAATTTTGCGAAAGAAAATTTATCTGGTAGTAAAAGCTCTCCTTTTTCGAGCCGTATCCGTGCAACATAAGCACGTCTTTTCCGCGCCCGCGTCTTTCAAAGGATACGAATTTACCGTTTAATAAAATATTACAACTCCTTTACCATAACAAGAGCGTCTTCGCCGTCTGAATAATAGCGCGAACGCGCGTAAACGCCTTTAAAGCCGTTTTTAAGATACAGTTTCATTGCGTCGGAATTGGAAACGCGGACTTCGAGAAAAACTTTTTTTGCACCGCGCGCCTGCGCTTCTTTTACGAGTTCGGTTAAAATTGCCGTGCCCATTCCGCCGCCGCGGTAAACTTCGGATACGGCAATATTATCGATATCCGCGCTGTCTGCGGTCACCGTTATTCCTCCATAGCCGGCAATTTCTCCGCCGTCCTCGCACAGAACGCCGCAAAAACTTTCGCTTTCAAAACCGGAAACGAGCATCTGATAACTCCACGGTTCTTTTGGAAAGCACTCCTTTTCCATTTCGGAAATTTTGAGAATATCTTTAAATTCCCACTTTCTTATTTGCAAGTCTTGCCTCCTCCGCCTGACTTTTTCTTACGTACACGGCGGAAATATCTTCAGTCAAACCGCATTCTTTGGCACATATTGCGGGGTATAAACAATTTTTTACGTCGAGTCCGACGTAATTTTTAAGCGGTAAATCCTCGAAACCGAACAGAGGACAATTTAATTTTTCCACTTCTTCCGCATTTAAATAACAGGGATTTAAAGTTAATTTTTTATCTTTGCCGTAACCGCATACGTAGTAGTGCGCGTGCGCGGCGTCTATTACCGCGCAAAAATTTTCGCTTGCCACATTATATGCAATCATATCGAATGCGGTTACGCCCAAAAGCGGTTTACTTGTTGCAAGCGCAAAGCCTTTTACCGCGGAAATTCCAATACGTATTCCGGTAAACGACCCCGGTCCGGTAACCGCCGCAAAAAAACCGCATTCGGCTGGTGTTAAATTTACTTCTTCAAGCGCCTTGTCTATTTCGCCCATAAGTTCCGTAGAGTGACGCATAGCGCAGTCGGGAATAAACCTTAACGCCGTTTTTCCGTCTTTTTGAGCAAGCACGGTTAAATGTACCGAAGACGTGTCTATCGCCAGAAAATTATTCATAAATTATTTTGCGTTTGTCCTCTCCCGTTTTTTGTATGGTAACCTTTTTATAATTTTCCGGCAGAACGTTTTTAATATTTTCCGCCCACTCTATTATGCAGATACCGCCGGCGTAAAAATAATCGCACAGCCCCAAAGCTTCAGCCTGTTCACCGCAACTTAAACGGTAACAGTCGAAATGGTAAAGCTTTCCGCCGTAATCGTTCATATAAGCATACGTGGGGCTTAAAACTTCTTCAGTTATGCCAAGCCCTTTTGCCACGCCCTTGCAAAAAACGGTTTTGCCCGCACCCATTTCGCCGTTTAAGACAATCACGTCTCCGGCTTTTAAATTTTTTGAGTACCCCTCGCCGAACTTAAAAGTTTCGCCGGGAGATTCCGAAATAAATTCCGCCATAATAACAACGCTATTTTAGCATAACGCAGTAATTTTTACAAGCGTTTTACTAAAAAATTAAGCGCCTTGAAAAGGCGCTTACAATTTGCTTTATATTTTTAAAGTGCTTTGAAATCACGCGTCTGCAAAACGTAATTTTCAGTCGTTTTTTCAGTTCCCTCCCTAAGATATTTAACCGAAAGGTTATCGCCTGCGCGCATTGTCAAAATCAGGTCTGAAACAGTAAAAGTGCGGGATATTGCGTACTCTTTGCCGTTTATTATAAGGCTCTTTATTATATCTCCGCCCGAGAGACCGAAGCCTTCCGCAATGGAATTTACCATAACTTCGTTTATTGTTACGTCCTCGTAAATTTTGCCGTATCCCGCGGCGGGGTCGTATACGTATCTGGAATTTGCGCCTAAAACGGTTATACCCAACGTAATTATGCCGGGCTTAACCGGTTCCGTTTTGCCGTTGTCGTTAAAATAGTATAAAATGTTGCCGACGGTTCCCTTGACAATATCGAGAGGAATTGCATAGTTTATGTTCTGGTCTGTGCTGTCGCCCGCGTTGCAGATGCCGATAAGTTTGCCTTCGGCGTTAAAAAGCCCGCCGCCCGAATTGCCGCCGTAGAGAGCCGTATCCATTCTTATCGAGCGGTAAGCGCGTTTTGTGCCGTCGATTGAGAGAGTTATATACTCGTTGTCAACGCTGACAACGCCTTTGGTTACGCTTATTCCCTCGTTTTCGGGATTGCCTATCGCTATTGCGGTTTCGCCCACGTAATAATCTTCGGCAAGCGTCACCGCCTTGATATCGGGATTGATATTCTTTAATTCGGAAGTTTTTGCACGGAGAACCGCCAAATCCTTTTCGATTGAACCGCCGACAATATCGCATTTTACACCGTAATCGCCGTAATCGTAAACTATGCAGCCGTTTTCGTCCGTTTCGTAAATCGGGTTGCCGTTACTGTCCGTTCTGCCCGTTTCCTTTTGCACGGGAGTGTCCTCGCTGCCGTAAAGATAGCAATAAACCTGCCGCGCCGTCATTCCGCCGTTTAAGTCTGCGTCGGCCTTGCTATCGTAAATTACGTGGTAGTTGGTCACCAAATAGGCGTAACCGTCCGCAGACTCTTCGATTTCCCAAATGACTGCGGAACCGGTGTAAATTGCCGTTTCGGAAACGTACGACGGTCTGTATACCGAACCGTAATTTTTTGTTTCCACAAATTCGGTGTAAACTTTCATTGCGGAATTAAGGCACTGCGCTACGGACGACGAAACGTCCTCGGTAAACGTAAGATATTTTTTAAGAAACTCGGCGTAAGTTATGTTTTCTCCGGTTTGCTTTAAATATTCTGCGTACAGGTCGGCGGCAGTCACGCCCTTTCCGTCCTCTCCGTCCTTGCCGTTGGAACCGTCTTTTCCGTTGGTCACGGTAAAATCGTAACTTGTTCCGTCGGAATAATATACCGTAAACGTGTCCGTTTCACCGTTTTCGGAGGTTTTTTCGATTGAAGTGACGTGCGTTCCGCCGCAACCGGCAAATACGAATGCGATTGCGAGCACAAAAGCGGCGATTATTGCGGTTAAAATTTTAACTGGCTTTTTCATAAATTTACCGTTTCTTTTTGATTTTTTTAATTATTGTAACATGTAAACGACGGTAATTCAATTAAAAAATTGTGAAAATTGAGTTATATTTTTTTCAAAAAATGTCAATTGTAACGCGTTTTAATTAAAAAAACAGCGCCCGCAGTTGACTGCGGGCGCCGAAATTTATGCTTTTTTCTTTTTCTTTAAATTATCGAACTTTTCATTCGTAAGCTTAACAAGGCGGGAAAGCGGCTTGTATACAAGCAACGTTACCACCGCAAGAATAGCGGTTTTTATAAGATTGAACAAAGTTACCCAATGCCAGTTGAGCATAAACATATCCATACCTTTGTTCCAGTCGAACGCACAAAACGCGGGAAAGTTCAAAAGCCAGTTTATGGGGAAACTGCACGCTACGCGCACAAGGCTTGCAACAGCCATAAATATTAAAACGGATTTGATTCTCTTGTGCTTTTTGTATAAAACCGAAGTTATTAAAAGCATGGGCAAGGTTGTAAGAATGTTTGCAAGCTCGCCCACATACATAGATGAGGAGCCGTGAATTACGCCGTAAAATACTTCTTTCAACACAAGAATTACGCTTCCTGCAACGGGACCGAGAGCATAACCGCCGATAAGCACGAACACGTCGGAAAAATCGAACTTTAGAAACGAAACCGGCGTTGACGGCAAAATCACGAATTGCAAAAACCTTAACGCCAGCGACAAAGCCGTGAAAACCGCAATGTAAGCTATACGGGTTGCGGAAAAATAATTTTTGAAAACTTCCTTTGCATTTTTCTTATTTGCGTACGTCCGTTGAGCCTGAACCGACCAAACTTGTTCTTCCGTAGCTTCCGGTTCCGCCGTCTGAGAAGCGGCTGTTTCCTCCCTTGCAATCTCCTCTTCCGCAGCTTCCGCGGGAATTGTCTCTTTTTCCATAAAAACTCCTTAAAATTTTATTTTTAAAGCCGTTCTTTGAAAAAAACGCCCCGAAAATTCGGAGCGAAATAAAAACGATTGTAACCGCTTAAAATTCTTTTATCATCCGGACTATACCGTCGGTACGGGAATTTCACCCGTTCGGGAACGCGTATAAAACACGTTCTTCGCAGACTTTACTGCCGGTGGGGAATTGCACCCCGCCCCAAAGAATAACTTTAAATTGTATTTACATTATATTGTGTAATTTATAAGTTGTCAAGAATTTTTTCAGGGCGTTTCCGTTTTTGCTCTTTAACACAAAACCGTTAAACCACGTAATAATCCAAATCGATATCCGTTTCTGATTTATACAAAAACTCAATTATATCTCTTTCCAACGAAAGATACTGGTTGGGCTCGTTTGAATTACTTGCGATAACGGGCACTATCTCAAGGATTGCCGAAAGCGAAAACTCTTTTTTAAGCTTTTTTATTTGTTCTTCCTTGCCGAACAAGTCCTTTAACGTTACGCGCAGCATTTCGTTTACATCAACGTTATAATTTTCGTTAAACCCCAAAACAAATCTGTGACGCTTCCATTCGGGAATTATACCAAAGGCTTTAATAACCGCCCCTTCCGCCTCTTTCTTATTTAAAATGCCTATTTCTTCGGGCTCGCAGTCGCGCCGTTTCTTTAAAAGACCGGCGTTCTTTTTTATATCAAAATCGAAATTCAGCGAAAAATAAGTTCTGCACTCGTGTTTTTCCATAATTTATTTTACGCAATCCGCATAAAGGGGAAACGCCTTACAGAGCGCGGCAACCTCCGCCTTAACGTGTTCCGCAGCCGCCTCGCGCTCCTCGATAACGCCGGCAATAAGCCCCGCTATTTTGCGGGCTTCAGGCTCTTTCATTCCGCGCGAGGTCATTGCGGGCGTTCCTATTCTTATGCCCGAAGTAACAAACGGCTTTTGGGTATCGAATGGAATTGCGTTTTTGTTGACGGTTATGTGAACTTCATCTAACAGCTTTTCAAGCTCTTTGCCGGTAATGTTTTTATCGGTTAAGTTCAAAAGAACAAGGTGGTTATCCGTTCCGCCCGAAACCATTTTAACGCCGCGGGCGTTAAATTCCTGCGCCATTGCCGCCGCGTTTTTGATTATTTGCCGTTGATAAGTTTTGAATTCGGGCGAAAGCGCCTCTTTAAAAGCGACCGCCTTCGCCGCGATTATATGCATTAACGGTCCGCCCTGCGTACCGGGGAACACGGCTTTGTCTATCGCCTTGCCCCACTCTTCTTTGCACATGATTACGCCGCCGCGGGGACCGCGAAGGGTTTTATGCGTGGTAGTTGTTACAAAATCGGCATAGGGCACGGGCGAGGGATGCAATCCCGCCGCAACAAGCCCAGCAATATGAGCTATATCCACAAACATCAGCGCGCCGACTTCGTCGCAGATTTCGCGTATACGCTTAAAGTCGATTACGCGGGGATAAGCGCTCGCGCCCGAAATTATTACTTTGGGCTTGCACTCTTTTGCGATTTTTTCCATTTCGCCGTAATCTATTACTTCTTCGCCCTCTTTAACTCCGTAAGGCACGATGTTAAAGTATTTGCCGGAAATATTTACGGGTGAGCCGTGCGAAAGATGCCCGCCGTGCGCCAGATTCATACCCATAACGGTATCGCCCGGCTGACAGGTTGCAAACAACACCGCAAGATTTGCGCTTGCCCCCGAATGCGGCTGAACGTTACAGTATTCGCAACCGAAAAGTTTCTTCAATCTGTCGCGCGCCAAATCTTCGGCTATATCCACAAAACCGCAACCGCCGTAATAGCGGTGCGCAGGATAGCCTTCGGCGTATTTGTTGGTGAGGTGACTGCCCGCCGCAGCCATAACCGCGGGGGACACGAAATTTTCGCTTGCAATAAGTTCGATATTATTTTGCTGGCGGAAAAGCTCCTTTTTTAAGGCTTCCGCGATTTCGGGGTCGGTCTGTTCGATTAAAGATATATCTATCATTGTTATTCCTTCCGGCATAGCGCCGCGGTCGGTTTTTAAACCGTTTTTATATATTGTATCACAACCTGTTTAAGATAACAACGCTTTTGCGGATTTTTTAAGGCTTTACCGAATATTGTTAGAATATGGCTAAACAGAAATTCAAGAACAAGCGCAGTTTTATTCTAACCTGCGTAGGCGCGGCAGTCGGGCTTGGAAACGCTTTGCGCTTTCCGGGACTTTGCGCAAAATTCGGCGGCGGAGCGTATCTCCTGGTCTATCTTACGGCGCTGGTTTTTTTGGGTGTGCCCCTGTTAAACGCGGAAATCGCGCTTGGCAGAAAATATGCGGGCGGCGCGCCGAAATGTCTTAAAGAATTAAAACGCGGCGGCGATAAAATCGGCTGGGCTTCGAGCGTCAATTCTATGGTTACCGCAGTGATATACGCCGGTCTGGCAGGATGGCTGATTACTATGGCGGTAAAAATCGCGCCGCTGTGTACCGGAGGATTTGCGGACGTGAGCGGTTACTTTTTCGACAAGGTGCTTTCCGCACGCGATGACGGCGTTATTTCGGGCATATCCCCGCTTGTAGCGGGTGGAATTGCAGTTGCCTGGATACTGATGTTTTTGTGCCTGAGCGGCGGAACGGACACGCTTTCGAAAGCGGCTAAGTTCACCGTAACCGCACCCGTAATGCTGCTGATTTTAATGGCCGGACGGGGATTTTTATACCCCAATGCGGGCGAGGCTTTAAGCGCGCTGTTTACGCCTGATTTTTCGGCGTTTTCAAACCCGGAACTGTGGCTTTCGGCGCTGGGACAGGTGTTCTTCTCCCTTTCCGTTGCCGTGGGAATAATGCCGGCATTCGGCTCGTGCCTGCCGGAAGGCACCAATGTGTTTTCATGTTCGCTTGCAATCGCCGCCGCAGACTTTGCCGTGAGCGTTCTGGCTTCGGTTGTTATGTTCACCACTATGTACGGATGCGGTCTGCAGGATAAAATCGGACAGTCCGGAATTTTAACCGCGTTTGCCGTTTACCCCGCGGCTATATGCCGTTTATCGCACTTCCCCGCGCTGAACGCGGCGGTAGGCATACTGTTTTACGCCTCGCTGTGTATGATGGCAGTACAGTCGGCGGTTTCAATGCTGGAAGCTTTTCTGGTGCCATTTTCCGAAAGTTTCAACCTTAAAAAACGGCGCGTAACGCTGTGCGTTTGTGCGATTGGCGCCGTGATATCCCTGGTTTACGCAACTTCAGCCGCAGCGCTTTTAGTTGGCATATCCGATGTGTTCGTAAATTTTTACAACGTGCTTTTAATGTGCGTTGCCGAATGTTTTATTATAGGCGGAAGCAAAAAAGCGCGGGATTTGCCGCAGGAAATAAACCGATTTTCGGGGCGGCTTAAAATGCCTGAAAAACTCTTTAAAATTTCGGTAAAATTCGTAAGTCCCGCCGTACTTATTTCCCTTGCGGCGTATGAGGCGGTGCGGCTGTTTATCGACGGACTGGATTATCCCTTGTGGGCGCAAATAGGGTTCGGCTGGGGACTCAGCCTCGCAATTTTCGCCGCGGCGATTTTATTGCAAAAATTATCCCTCCCGAAAGAAGTTATCGGGAGGGTAACAGTTCCTTTAAAGCGTTTTTAAGCTGCACGGCAACCCGTGTCGCTTTACTTTTTAGTGCGCTCTCCTTTCCTGCCGTCGGGCTTATTTTTGGAGACGCCGTAAAACGCACAGTAGACCGCGGGCACAAGCACCAGAGTTACCAGAGTGCCTATCAGTAGTCCGCCTATAACCACTATGCCTAAGGGTTGCATAAGTTCGCTTCCCTGCCCCACGCCTATTGCAAGCGGGATGAGCGCAAGCACGGTTGTGAGCGTCGTCATAAAAATCGGGCGCAAACGCACTTTGCACGCCTGTTGCACGGCTTCGTACTGCGACGTTCCGCCGTCAGCAAGCTGCTTAATTTTTTCAAGCATAACTATCGCGTTGTTGACGACTACGCCCATAAGCATAATAAGTCCTATAAACGATACTACGTTAAGGCTCGTTCCGGTAATTACAAGCGCAATGAATCCGCCGGTGAAACTGAAAGGTATGCTTGCCATAACTATTAGAGATTTAAGGCACGAACCGAACTGCACCGCCATTACCGCAAAGAGGAGGAAGAACGAAATTACAAGAGCCACGGCAAGCCCGCCGAACGCGTCGTCAAGATAACTGTTTATGCCGCTCGATTCAAACGCGTATCCCTCGTATTCGGGATTTCCGCTTAAAATATCGGCGGCGATTTTTTGCATAAGCTTTCCCGCGGAGCCGGTATCGGTACCGGGGAGGACAGCCGAAACCGAAACCATCTGTTTGCCGTCCGTGCGGCGGATGCAGGCTTCAAGCTCTTCCGTCTTTATAACCTCGCCATTTTCGTCCGCAATTAAAATATCCTTTAATTTTACCGCTTTCGCACCGTCGCCGGAATCCGCTCCGACAACAAAATTTTCAAGGTCTTCCTTAGAAGCGACGGCGCCATCCTCGAAGCGTACGTTTATATTGTATTTTTCCCCGTCGATAACCACACTGCACGCCGTATGCGACGCAATGCCTATGCGGAGAGTTAAAACCGTCGTCTGATAATCAAGCCCCAGCTCCGCCATTTTTTTGCGGTCAAAGTTTAAAGTATACTGCGTAGACTTATCGGTGGAACTGTTTTTTATGTCCTTAAAACCGTTCTCTTCAAGCTTACCGCTTATATCCGACGCAATTTTATTCAGAGTGTCGCCGTCGCTGCCGACTATCGTTACCGACATACCGTCCGCGCCCGACATTAAAGAAGCCACAACGCCGTCTATTTCGCGCACGCTCACCGTGCCCTCAGGTTTTGTCTGCGTATTTTCCGAAAGCGAGCGTATACTTTCAACAACTTCCGCAGTGCCGCGGTTTGTGGTGAGCTGAACGGTTATAATACCTGTATCGGTAAGCGCAAGAAGTCCGTTTTTACCGACGCTTACGGAAAGGTAATCTATATTCTCTATATTATTCTGTATGGTAGTTGCAAACGAAGAAACGTCTTCTTCTATCTGCTCCAAATCCGCACCGGCGCCGTACGACAGCGAAACTTCTATCTGCCCTTTATCGATAGAGGGCAGAAATTCGGTGCCGGTCAGGAACAACAGTCCTATGCTTGCGCCGAAAACCGCGACGGCGGTTAAAATGGTAACGAGTTTTTTATTTAAAACCGCCGGCAACACTTTGCCGTAAAAACCGGAAACCGCACCCATTGCACGCGGTTGCTTTAAAATTTCAATAAATTCCTTAAACGACTTTTTAGGCTTTGCAGGTTTATCGTCCGTCTGCGGAACCTCTTTGCCGTGCACGGGCGTTTCGTCCGCTTCTTTTTTCTCTTCAGCCAACTCTTCCGTTACGGAGGGAACGGCAGGGGCTTCGTTTAAATTTTCAGAAAGCCTTCCGCCCTTCAGCATTCTCTTTTCCCTGCCGTTTATCAATGCATAGAGCGCAGGAATAACCGTTACCGCCACAATAAGCGAAAACGCGAGAGAGTAAATGACCGCCCACGACAAATCGGTAAAAATTTCGCCCGTAAGCCCGCCGGAGAAAATTATGGGAATGAACACGCAAACAGTAGTAAGCGTTGAGCCGAACAGCGCCCCGCCTACTTCGGCAGTGCCGTCCACCGCCGCCTGAAAAGCGGTTTTATCCATATCGCGGTGTTTGGAGATACTTTCGATAACTACTATACTGTTATCGACAAGCATACCGATTCCTACGGCAAGTCCGCCCAACGAAACCATATTCAAAGTTATACCCATCAGATTGAGGCAAATCAGAGCGGCAAGAACCGAAAGCGGCATTGTAACCGCGATTATTAAAGACGTACGCACCTTTTTAAGGAATACATATATAACCAAAACGGCAAGTACGCCGCCTATTATCATTGAAACAAGCACGTTTGAAATGCTGTCGGAAATAAATTCGGACTGGTCGTCCAAAAGCTTTACGTTTGCTCCATGGGTTGCTTCTTTGCCGCCCGCAAGGTATTCGGCGTAAACTTTTTTAACCTTTTCAACCACAGCGGAGGAATTGGCGCCGTTTGATTTATAAATTTCGAGCACGGTACCTTCTATTATCTGCGCTTTGCCGCTTCCGAAATAGACGTAAGACGAAAATTCATCGTGCGTTTTTACAAAAGCTATATCTTCGGTTTTAACTACAAGAGAGCCGTTTGAAAGATTAGTTAAATCGGTTATTAAAATAAAGTTTAAAAGTTCTTCGGAAAGTTTGAACCCGAACACGCCGTCCAACTTCAAATCTTTGTAAAGCGCATAGAATTGCCCCGCGGATATGTCGCACTCTTCGCCGTTTGAGGGGTTTGTGTTCGCCTCTTTTATCTCGGCGCGGCGCGAAATTAAAAGGTCGATGTTATAATCGTAATAGTCACTGCGGACAAACGCCATAAAAGTGGGAGACATTATTACGGGATGTTCGGAAGATAGAGACGTACCGCTGAATAAAAGCGCACATTCGCTGTCCGTCGGCACATACGACGCCGGCGGATTTTCATTTTCCGCGTCCTCTTTTTTATCTGCAATATTAGAAAGCCCCGCCGCCGAAGTCTTTTTTGCAAAATCTATTCTGTTAAATATCTCTTCTCTCTGCTCCGCAGTTATATTTTCGGGATGCTCGTAATCGTATACCCCCGAATATACCTTGGTAAAACGCGTTTCAAGCTCGTAATAATCTTCGTTAGTCGGTTCGTAATATTCACCCGCGGTGTAATACGGCTGAACTTCCAGCCACTCGCGGAAAGAAATTATATCGTTTATCTTTTCGTCTCGCACGACCTTAAGCATATCCAGCGTTATGTAGTCGGCAAACAGAGGATACGCCGTTTTCATATCTTCCAGAATATCTTCAAGCTCGCCGTCCGTTTTCGGCGTGCGTTCGCCGCCTTCTTCCGCAGGCTCGTTGGTTACCTGCTTATAAATTTCACTGTATATTCTGCTGGTTTTAAAATCTTTTAACTGTTGCGCGGTATAAGTTGCCGCTATGTTCATATAGGTTTTAAGGCGGGACAAATCGCGCACGTCGTTTGCGTTCATTCCGTCGAGTTCGTTTAATACAGTAATCACGCCGTCGCCCAAATCGGCTTTAAGCGCAATCAAATCCTCTTCGGTACTGTTTTCGTAGTAGCGTGCAATTTGCTTAACCGAAGTTAACAGCGTAACTATTTCCGTAGGCAGTTTTAAGGGCATTTCCTTTATGTCTTTTAAAGACGTCACGTCGGAATTGTTGCGTATCTGCACGTTTAACCCGTCTACCTTTATGTTGCCGAGGGGAATATCCAAAGCGCCGTATGAAAACGCTTCGACCAAAAGCGGCGCGCACAGTTCCAACCCGCCGAACGGAATAATTTCATAGCTCTGTTCGGCACCGCCCTTAATTTCCACGTTCTCCACGCCGTCGATGGCTTTGAGCTTTGTTTCAAGTTCTTTTGCCGCCGCGTAAGCGCTTCCAAGCCCGTTGTCCGAGGTAACCGATAACACTGCCAGCGCTTCCGCGTTGAGGTCTATATCGTACACCGAAGTAATAACGCCTTCGGGCAAACCGAGCGTGGAAAGCTTGTTCTGTATATCCGTCTTTTTGGCGGTGGTGTCCGCGCCGTAATCGAACGAAAGCACCACGGCGGAAAGGTTGTCGTAAGAATAACTTTCCACGTTGGTTATTCCGCTTATCGCCGAAAGCCCCTCTTCCAACTCTTCGGTTACGTCATCTTCAACCGACTGCGCGTTTGCTCCCGGATAAATTACCTGCACGCACACCATCGGCACGTTTATGTCGGGGAGTAAATTGACCGACATGTTCAGCGTGGAATAAATTCCGAACGCCAGAACAAATACGACAATCAACACAATTGCTACAGACTGTTTAATAATAAAAGAGAAAAATTTTTTCATAATACCGTAAATTAAAAGCCCGACAAAATTTGTAAGGCTTTAAAATAAATCGTTCGATTGTGTTGCGGGAGCAGAAAACCGCTTACCCGAAAACTAATATATACAAGCAGAACCAAACGCGCGGAAAAAAACTTGAAGGTGCTTACCGAGTGGTAAACAACTGAAAGTTGCCGCAACGCAACAAGGTTCGACGTATATGTTAACTTTTATATGAGGCTTGATAATATAGCCAAATTAGCCGCCACGTCTATGTTACGCACGTTAAACCCTTCGGGAACAGTCAACTGCGCGGGAGCAAAGTTAAGAATAGACTTTACGTTGCATCCGACCAAAATATCAGTAACTTCCTGCGCAACTTTTGCAGGTACGCAGATTACCGCAAGCTTAACGTTGTTCCTGCTAATAAACCCGGGCGCTTCTTCCACTCCCAAAACGGGCTTACCCGAAACTTCAGAGCCTTTTTTTAGAGGATTGTTATCAAAAGCCGACACAATGCGTATGCCGTAATTGCCGAAACCGCCGTAAGATAAAAGCGCACTGCCCAAACCGCCGGCGCCGAAAATCACGGCGTTTTTTATTTCGTTACAGCCAAGGTATTCCTCGAGTGCGGCTATCAGTTCGCACGTGTTATACCCCACTCGCGTTCTGCCTTGCGCCGAAGTAAACGCCAAATCCTTTCTTACAAGCACTTCGCCCATATTCAACGCGTGCGCAATCGCTCCCGAAGAGATAAATTCACGCGTGCCGGAAAGCGATTTTAAATAATTTAAATATACGGGCAACCTCTGTAAACTTGTTACTGGTATCGTGCTTTTCATTATTTTACCTCAAACCCCAGCGCGGCAGCGCCGTATGCTCCGGCGTCGCCTCCGAGAGTTGCGCATGCAATTTTCACCGGCGCATAATCCACGCCGCCGAAAAGTTCTGCGTCAACAAGCTTTTGAAGGGGAAGCGTAATGCGCGAACCCTGAGCGGACACTCCGCCGCCTATCATAATTACCTGCGGACGAAAAATGTTTGCAATATTCACAAGCCCTGTCGCAAGGTGCTTCAAATACCAGTCAACAACCTGCGCCGCAGTTCTGTCGCCGTCCATATATTCAAACGGCGTTCTGCCGTCGGCCGTATCCAGACCGTAAGTTTTCCACATATCTGAAGAGGTGTCCTCTTCCATCGCCCACTTTGTACGGTTAGTTAAAGCGCGCGCCGAGCAGTAAACTTCAAAACATCCGCGTCTGCCGCAAGTGCACTTGTTGCCGCCGCGTTCTATAACCATATGTCCTATTTCGGTGCCCGCCGATTTGTAACCTTCGAACAACTTTCCGCCGATTACAACTCCCGCGCCGACGCCCGTGCCCAAAGTTACCAGCACGCTGTCGTCATATCCCTTGCCTGCGCCGAACTTGGCTTCACCGAGAGCCGCGGCGTTAGCGTCGTTGCACACCTTTACCGGAACGCCGATTTTTTCCTGAAGAAGTTTTTTAAGCGGGTAATTTTTAAGGTTAAGATTACCGGCAAATATTACGGTTCCGTTTTCCGAATCTATCAGTCCGGGGCAACCTACGCCCACGCACTTTATCTGCGAAAACACGCCGCCTGCACTCTGTACAAGCTGTTCGCAAAGCATATCTATGCATCCGGCAAGTCCTTCGCCCTCAACCGTTGTAACATGACCTTTGGCCAGCAGCTTTCCGCCGTCGTTCAAAATTATTCCTTTAACTGTCGTTCCGCCGACGTCTATGCCCATGTACAGCGCCATATTTCCTCCGAGGAATTTATAAAATTACATATTAAGTATACACACCGCCGTCTTTTTCGTCAAGAGCAATTGCACAAATAACAAAAAAATAACCGCCGCTAAACGGCGGTTATCTTTATTTTGTCATACTTAAAACAGACGGAAACATTTACTTCGTGCCCGTCGAGCCGAAACCGCCTTCTCCTCTCACCGTTTCGGAAAGATTTTCCTGCTCCACGAATTCGGCTTTTATATAAGGCATAATAACCATCTGTGCAATTCTTTCTCCTGCCGCCACCGTTTGCGGAACGCTTGAATGGTTGTGAAGAGCAACCATAACTTCGCCGCGGTAGTCGCTGTCTATAACGCCTACTTTGTTCGCGGGGGCAAGTCCGCGCTTGCACGAAAGTCCGCTTCTCGCAAAAACGAATCCCGCAAATCCAATAGGAATTTCAAGCGCAACGCCTGTGGGAACAAACACCGTTTCGCCCGGCAAAATATCTATTCCGCTTTCAACGCACGCATAAAGGTCGGCGCCGGCGGAATAAAGGCTGCCGTAAGCGGGCACTACGGCGGAGGGCTTTAATTTTTTAATCGCAACCTGCATTACGTCTCCTGCTCCGCGTGAATAATGAATCATAATAAGTCTCCTTTGTTTAAAGTTCGCAGTTTTCATCCCACGGAACAATTTTGTCTTGTTCAAGCGAAGGCTGAACTAAAATTATTCTCTGGTTTGAAGAGCCGCGGAATCTGAGATTTAAGTCCTTTAAATCTTCGACGAATTTTCCGTCAACCAGAACGTCGAAGCACTTAAGCATACGCATTACCGTATCGGCGTCGCCGAGTTTACCCGTCAGCAAGTCCTTTTCGTAATCGTAACCGGTAAAAGCCCACACGGACTTTTCGGGATATTTTTTGCGCAGTTTTTCCAAAAAAGGCGCCAACGCTTTTTGATTTTCAGGTTCGAAAGGGTCCCCGCCCAATAGCGTAAACCCCTTGATATATTCGGGTTTAAGCCCCTCCAATATGGAATTTTCCACTTCCGCCGTGAACGGTTCGCCGTAATTAAAATCCCACGTTTCGGGATTGAAACAGTTTTTACAATGATTGCGACACCCGCTTACGTAAAGCGAAACGCGCACCCCGGGGCCGTTGGCAACGTCGAAATATTTTATTGTGGCATAGTTCATAAACCCGCCGTTTAATCCTTTTAATATTATTTTACCCGCAGTGCCGGTCAGCTTAGCAAACCGCTGTCGCGTAATATTTCCGCAAAAAGTTGCCCGTCTATCATATCGGAACTAAAAGCAAAAACTCTCTTTTTTTCCTGTTTTACGTACACTTTGTAAACTGTGCTTTTGCGGTTTATAAGTGAAGTACGCGCGACTTTATTTCCTTGGTCTTTCCGACATTCCAGAAGTTTTCGCCGAGATACCCGCAGGTGCGGCGCGTTACGTTCATTTTACGCTGGTCTTTGTTGTGGCAGACGGGGCATTCCCATTCGTTATCCGCGTTGATTATTATTTCGCCGTCGTACCCGCAAACGTGGCAATAATCGGATTTCGTATTGAATTCCGCATACTGAATATTGTCGTAAATAAACCTTACCACGTCCTCGATTGCGGTTAAGTTGTGGCGCATATTGGGGATTTCAACGTAGGATATAGCGCCGCCCGAGGAAATTTTCTGGAACTGGCTTTCGAACGTGAATTTCGAGAACGCGTCGATATTTTCGCGCACGTCCACGTGATAGCTGTTGGTATAATACCCCTTGTCCGTCACGTCCTCTATGGTGCCGAAACGCTCCTTATCTATGCGGGCAAAGCGGTAGCAAAGCGATTCGGCAGGGGTGCCGTAAAGTCCAAAGCCAAGCCCCGTTTCCTTTTTCCACTTTTCGCAGTGTTCGCGGAGCGTATTCATTATTTTAACAGCAAATTCCGTACCTTCGGGGGAAGTGTGCGAACAGCCTTTAACAAGCTTCGTTACCTCGTAGAGCCCTATATATCCCAAAGATATCGTCGAATAACCGTTCAAAAGATACTTGTCGATTTTTTCGCCGGGTTCAAGCCTTGCAATCGCGCCGTACTGCCAGTGCACGGGAGAAACGTCACTCGTTACGCCCATAAGCGCATTGTGGCGGCACATTAAAGCCTCATAGCAGAGCTGTAATCTTTCTTCCAGAATTTCCCAGAATTTCTTCTCGTCGCCCTTTGCAAGTATTCCGCACTGGGGAAGGTTAATCGAAACCACGCCCTGGTTAAATCTGCCTTCAAACTTATAATTTCCGTTTTCATCCTTCCAGGGGGAAAGGAATGAACGGCATCCCATGGGCGAAAACACGTTGCCCTCGTAATATTCGCGCATTTTCTTTGCGGAAATATAATCCGGATAAAGGCGCTTTGAAGAGCACTTGACTGCGAGTTTGGTTAAATAATCGTACTTGCCGCCCTTCAAGCAATTGTTTTCGTCCAAAACGTAAATGAGCTTGGGGAACGCGGGGGTTACGTAAACGCCCTTTTCGTTCTTTATGCCCTGATAACGCTGTTTTAAAATCTCTTCGATTATCATTGCGTTCTCTTCAATATACTCGTCTTTTTCATCGAGATATAAGAAAAGGGTAACGAACGGCGACTGTCCGTTGGTCGTCATAAGCGTATTAATCTGATACTGAATGGTCTGCACGCCGGCCTTAAGAGATTCCTGTATGCGCATTTCAACAAAACGCTTTTTCGTTTCATCGTCGAGCGTGTTGCCGAAAGTTTCGTTGCACTGCTGAACGTATTTTTCCTTTGTGCGCCTTAAATATTTGCCGAGATGCGCAATATTAACCGACTGCCCGCCGTACTGCGACGATGCAACCGAAGCGATAATCTGCGTGGTTATGGTGCAAGCCGTCTGGAACGATTTGGGGCTTTCAATCATTTTGCCGTTCATAACCGTTCCGTTTTCAAGCATGTCCTTAATGTTTATAAGGCAGCAGTTGAAAATGGGCTGCAAAAAGTAATCGGCATCGTGGAAGTGAATTGCGCCCTCTTCGTGAGCTTTGGAAATATGTTTGGGCAATAGAATGCGCTTTGTTAAATCCTTTGAAACTTCGCCCGCTATTAAATCGCGCTGGGTGGAAGCCGTGCGCGCGTTCTTGTTGGAGTTCTCCTCCATTACGTCCTTGTTGGAATTTTTAATAAGCGAAAGTATGCTCTCGTCCGTGGTGTTAGCCTTACGGATGAGCGCACGCTCGTAACGGTAGAGCATATAAGCTTTCATAAGCTGGTATTTTTGCAGCTCCATCAGCTTTTCTTCCACCATATCCTGAATGTCCTCGACAAGCAGTCTCAGTCTGTGACGGGACGCGATATCGTCAACGATAGATTCTATCTGCTTTTCCGTAGCCCTGTCTTCGGGGTCAACCGCCTCGTTTGCTTTACGGATTGCGATAGCTATTTTGGACCTGTCAAAATCACACACGCTGTTGTCGCGTTTAATAACTTTCATCTTACTCTCCTACACATTTTGTGGTTTATATTTTTAAAAAACACTATATATTGTATGTCGATAATAAAATTTTAACCCCGCTTCAAGCGGAGCAAGGTAAAGTATAATACTAAAAAAATGGCTTGTCAAGCATAGAAACACAATATCTTGTATGAAAATTTCAAACGAAATAACTATATATTGTGTGTAAATTAGTGTAACAATTTATCGCAACCTGTCGGAAAAGTGTTGTAAAACGCGGTCAACCGCTGTTTTGCCGCCGTGAAACCTAACACTTTGTAAAACATTTTGTTAATTTGTCGAAAAAAGCTGAAAAATAATAAAAAAGGCGCCGCAAAATTTTCGCGCACGCCCTTAAAAATATTTTTTGTACCCACGTTTTTCTGCAACTCTATCTTTCTGTCATTCTGAGTGAAACGAAGAATCTCCTATGCTAAAAGTGTATCTTCACTTCGTTTAGAATGACGAATCGCCTTAATCCTCTAAACCCAATAAATAATCAGACGAAACCCCAAAAACCTTCGTAAGCTTAACCAAATACGAAATTTTCGGCTCGTTTATGTCGTTCTCCCAATTAGAAACCGCCCCGTCGGTAGCATTAATTTTTTCTGCAAGCTCTTTCATAGAAAGCTTCTTTTCCGTTCTTAGTTCTCTCAATCTCGTTGCAAAAACCGACATGTTCGTTTACCTCCTCAAAATTATACTTAGAATTTTAAGTAAATTGCTTGACGCTTAGTATTCTAAGTAATATAACCACACCAAGAAAATTAAGCGAGAATATAAAATGACCGAAGAAGAAAAAACTTGCAAAAACTGCAATTATTTTTCCCAACACTACTTTATTTTTCACGATTATTTAAGACCTACTGAAAGCGGGCATTGCATTAACGCCAAAACTCACTACACAAAAGCACACCGCAATTCATCAACCCCTGCCTGCGAACACTTTACGCCCGCCGAAAATAAAAAAGCCGAACGGACCGAGCGCATCGAAAATTCAATCCGCAGAATGGAGCGTCACCTTTCACAAATCCTTTTAATTTTAAAAAACGAAAAATAACCCGAAAAGGCGCCGCGCGGAATTTTTCCGCGCGGCGTTTTTTTATTTCAACAAAACTTTTTCAAATACGATAAATCCAGTTTCCACTCCGGCACAAGGTTTCTTCGGCGGTGCGCCTCGTTCGCCTCGCCCAATGCCTTGCGGTATTCGACGTAAGAGCAGTTGTTAACTTTCATAAAGTGCTCTTCCGCCTCTTTCTCCCTGCCCGAAAGCTGCGTTCTGCCAATGTGAATAACCTCGTGGCACCGCTTGCATATTGCAACCACGGCGGCAAGCTTTTGCGTGTGCGTTTTCTCGTCGTACTCCCACCGCTCGTGCGCTTCCAAACGCGCCGAAGGCGCTCCGCAAATCATACACCTGCCGTTTGCTCGGGCATAAGCCTCTTTTCTTACAACGTCCCACTGCGCGGGTGAAAGAATACTTCTTAAATTCGAATACCAGCAACCGTCGGGCACAAGTTCGAAGTTTAACTTTTCCATATTAGTATAATATCACGCTTTTCCGCCGTTTGCACGTTTACTTAAAAAAATTTTTTAAAAAACGCTTGCAATTTTAAAATTTCGGAGTTATAATTCAGATGATATCAATTTGATATCAAATTGTTTCAAGGAGAAATGAAAAATGCAAAAACAAATCGAAGAAAGAACTTTAAAGGGCTTAAACGGCTGGCTTATGCTTGCCGTAAACATTTTGGGGCTTATCGCCGGCATAGTCCTTATGATTGTCGGGGTGTTGCTTGTCGGCGGCGAGGACGTACCCCAAAACCCGCAGTACTTCGCCATGTTCGGCGCAGGTTGCGTGTTCATTATTGTGTTTTCTATTATGTTTGCCGGCTTAAAGGTGCTTGCGCCCAATGAGGCAATGGTTTTCACACTTTTCGGCAAATATCACGGCACGCTCGATAAGGACGGATTCTACTTCGTCAATCCTTTCTGCGTTTCGCAAAACCCAGCTCTGGGTATGAATCTGGCTTTCGGTATGGGCAAGGTTACGCGCAAGTTAAGCCTAAAAGCAATGACTTTAAACAACGACAAGCAAAAGGTAAACGACGAAGAAGGCAACCCCATCGAAATAAGCGTTGTTGTAATCTGGCGCATTAAAAACTGCGCAAAGGCGGTTTTTGCGGTAGATAATTATATGAATTACATTTCAACCCAGTCCGACAGCGCAATAAGACAGGTTGCCCGCCAGTACCCTTACGACGTAAGCGAAAACGGCGACGAAAAATCGCTCCGCGGTTCCTCGCAGGAAATAGCCGACGTTTTAAAGGCGGAACTTCAAAGCCGAGTTGAAATGGCCGGCATCGAAATTATCGAAGCGCGCATCAACAACCTTGCTTACGCGCCCGAAATCGCGGCGGCAATGTTACAGCGCCAGCAGGCTTCGGCAATAATCGCGGCAAGACAGAAGATAGTCGACGGCGCGGTTTCCATGGTGGAAATGGCGCTTAAAAAGCTTTCCGACAACGACGTTGTGGAGCTTGACGACGAAAGAAAGGCGGCAATGGTTTCAAACCTTTTGGTAGTTCTCTGCGGCAACCGCGACGCCCAGCCCGTAGTCAACAGCGGCAGTATTTATTAATTTATGGTTAAACCCGAAAATTTATATTTAAGACGCAACGCGCCATTAACCGCTTTTGCCGCCGTGCTCTGCCTTGCAGTGTGCGGACTGCTTGTGTTTTTAGCCGTTTTCATTAATTCGGAAAACATTTTCGACGACACGGTTGACGCGGTTATCTTTTACGCTGCCATAGCGGTACTCTGCGCGATAATGCTCGTTTACGCGGTTCTGTATTTTATAAATTTAACGCGAAAGTTCGTGATATATACGGATGAAAAGGGAATTTACCATTACTCGGGCTTTGTTCACCTTGGATTTATTCCGTGGGAGGAAATAGGCGAAATAAAATGTTTGAGCCACGCGCAGAGAATATTAACAAACAGTTCGTCAAGGCTTATAATACTCCCCAGAGACCAACAGAATTTTTTCGGCAAACTGTCCTTTTTGCAAAGATACGCCCTGATTGCTTTCGGCGCGAGCATAAAGGTGCATACCCTCGGCACCCGCGTAAATACCGAAGCCCTGTGCGCGGCGCTTGTGCAAAGGCACGATTACTACACCACGCAAATTTAAGGCCGGTATAAAAATTATGGAAAAGAACACGAAAAAACAGATACCCCTCAGGGTAAGCGAAAATCTTTATGCCGAGCTTGAAAAATGGGCGGCGGACGAATTCCGCTCGGTGAACGGACAAATAGAATATCTTTTGACGGAATGCGTTAAATATCGCAAACACGGTAAAAAAGACTTGCCAAACGACGGAAAAATGGAATAAAATATGGCTATGGAAAGTTTAAAAAAACCGCAAGCCGAACAAAGTACGGCGCCGGCAGCGCAAATCGACGGAGAAAGGCTTAAAAAACTTTTAAAAGGCGAGCGCACAGGCAATATCGCGATAGGCGCGTGTGCAATTCTTTTAATCTACTTTGCGGCAGGTTTTGCCGTAGGCAAGTTCTGCGATATTTACGCGCTTAAGCTTTCAACTCTGATAATCGCGCCCGTCCTCTCCGTAATTGCGGCAGGCGTTGCGGCCTATTGCAACGTTAAGTTCGGCGGAGAAATCGACAAAGTCATAAACGGTTACGTCCGCGATGTTTTCATTGAAAACGCAAAGCTGATGCATCCCGAAAAGGACTCTCTTACGTTCTACTGCCGGCTTTACGACGACAGCGCGGAAATTTCGGTAAACAACTATAAAGAAAAGATTTTATTCGATTTTTCGGCTTTCAAAAAACTTTCTCCTTTGCGCAAGTCCACGGTTGCCGCAGCAATTACAACCCGCCTTTGCGTAACCTTTTTAAAACTCAATCTTCAGCGCGGGGCAAAGTTCTCTTCGGTAAGCTACACGGCGCGCGCCGACAAAAGCGGTGGCAAGCGGGCGTACATAATAAACGGCGGCAAGCCCGATAAAAAAGCGCTTAAAATTTATTATAAAAACAAATAACATCTGCGGTGCGGCATTTTACGCCGCGCCGTTTGTTATAAAACGCCGCATATATGCGGGGGAAATAAACTATAAATTAATTTCAAGAGGTTCCGTTTTGAAAAAAGGTGCAATAATTTCCAACGCGTATTCACGCCTCACGCCCGTGGAAAACCAGATTAAAAAATTAAAAAAAGAATTCGCCCTTATGGGCGTAGAAATCAACGAATTTAAAAACGGTTCGTTTGATTTATATATCGACGGCAGCGGAAAAATTGTAAACTCTTTAAAAAACTATGATTTTTGCGTGTATCTGGACAAGGATAAATATTCTTCGCACCTGCTCGAAAAATCCGGGCTGCGCCTTTTCAATTCGCACCGCGCTATAGAGGCGTGCGACGATAAAATGCTGACGTTTGCCTTGCTTGCGGACCGCGGCATACCCGTGCCGGCAACCGTACCCGCACCTCTTTGCTACTCCCCTTACGCCGAACCCGCCGAAAACTTTTTAAAAGAAACCGCAAACAAACTCGGTTACCCCGTAATAATAAAACAATGTTACGGCTCGCGCGGGCAGTCTGTTTACAAGGCTGAATGTTTTTCCGAACTTAAAAGCGTTTACGAAAATTTAAAAACTCTGCCGCATCTCTACCAGCGTTGCATAAAAGAATGTTTGGGGACCGATATAAGAGTTATCGTAATAGGCGGAAAAATAACGGCGGCGATGAAAAGAAGCTCAGAAACCGACTTCCGCTCCAACATAGATTTGGGTGGCAAGGGCGAAAAATTCATCCCCGACGAACAAATTGCGGAGCTCTGTTTAAAGACTGCCAAAATTTTAAATTTGGACTACTGCGGCGTAGACGTTTTACCGGACAAAGACGGTTATTTACTCTGCGAAGTCAACTCCAACGCATTTTTCGACGGAATAGAAAGCGTTACGGGAATAAACGTTGCCCGCGCCTACGCCGAGTATATTTTTAATGAAATTTACGCTAAATGAAGGATATTATGGGAGCAAACCGTTCAAAAGCGATAACAATAACTGTTTCCGCCGTCATATGCGCGGCGGTTATCACGTTGATTATCCTATCATTTTTTACAAACGTGTTTTTGCTTTACGGCAACGACCGCTCGTGGACGGAATACCGCTCCGCCGCCGAAGCTGACAACGCTTTTTACTATAAAACCGACCAATGCGTATCGTTCACCGAGTTTGTACGCATAGACAAAGCCACCGGAAAAATAACCGTTGAACAGCTTGAAAACGAATATGAAAACGGTTACGGCGAAACACCCTTCAACCCGGACGACGATAACGGCGGCGGAAACAAGGCTGAACCTTGGACAGCCGAAAACGGCGAAGAATTTTACGAGCCGAACGCGCCCGTCGTTTTGGACGGCAACTCATTCCCCCGCCGTCAAATACTGTTAAACGAAGGATATTACGCGCTCTTTAACAAAATTACGCAAATACATAGCTCCGACGGCAAGCGGCCGATTCAATACCACGCAACCGAAACAGACGGCGAGGTCTACGGCTTTTGCAACGTTTACTCAGGCGCCGTGGGCTTTTTTGCAGGCGGCGGAAACATAGGCGTGGAGAAGATAATTTACACCTCGTTTTTCAAATACAGCCCGCAATATAACGCGGTTACCGAGCTTTTGCGCGTAGAGGGCGGCAACGCCGTAGCCTACGATAAAGACACGCTTTTTTATTATAAAGGTGAAAAATATTTTTCGCGGAATCTCGGCGGTGAGGAGAAATTTTTATGCAACGACGAAGCCTTCGATAAAGGCGCAACGGCTTACAGCAGATGCAGATTTTTCTTTGACGGCGAAAGACTGGTAATTTTCCAGCAAAAATGCTTTATGCGGGAAAGCAAGGATTTCGACTATATAATCGTCTGCAATATGGGCGGCGAAAAAATTTTCGAGCACAAAACGGAGCACACGGTAACATTTCTCGCCATAGCAAAGAGTGAATAAAAAGTCTCGCTTTTGCCCACACTTAAAGTATGAGCAAGCACAAAAAAACAAAACCAGTTAATTTTGGCGACTACGCCAGCGCAAACGAATGTACAGGGTTCTTTCAGAGAATTCATCTTGACCCCGAAGAAATCAAAACCTTTCACAAAATGTATAACGAAATAGACGGCAAGGACAGTTTAGACGACTGACACGTACGAAAAATTGATTCAGGAGCTTTGCGGCGGGCGCACTTTTAGTGCGCCCGCCGCTTAATTTATTTTAAAAACACAAAACCCGTTGAAATCCCGAAAATCGCGTGATATAATAAAATTATGAAAAAGTTTGTATTGGCGCTCGACCAGGGCACCACCAGCACGCGCGCAATCGTCTTTAACAAAAAAGGCGAAATAGTTTCTAAAGCGCAACAGGAATTCAAACAAATTTATCCCCGTCCGGGCTGGGTTGAACATTCCCCGCAGGATATTATGGGGTCTACGGTTGCCGTCATAGGCGAAGCTCTTGTCCGTGCCGGCATAACCGCCGCCGACGTCGCCTCCATGGGAATAACCAATCAACGCGAAACCACTCTTGTATGGGATAAAAAAACCGGCAAGCCCGTTTATAACGCAATAGTGTGGCAGTGCCGCAGAACGGCGGATTATTGCGAAAAGTTAAAGCGCGGCGGCTTTTCCGAAATGATATACAATAAAACCGGACTGGTTCCCGACGCTTATTTTTCGGCAACCAAAATAAAATGGATTTTGGACAACGTCGAAGGCGCCCGTACCCGCGCGCAACGCGGCGAACTTCTTTTCGGCACGGTTGACACATTTATCCTATGGCAACTTTCCAAGGGTAAAATTTTTGCCACCGACTACACAAACGCCAGCCGCACAATGCTTTTTAACATCCACACGTTAAGCTGGGACAAAGAACTCTTACGTCTCTTCGATATCCCCAAATCCATGCTGCCGAAAGTTTACCCCTCGTCCCACCGCTACGGCGAAACCGACGCGGGACTTTTCGGCTCTTCCGTAAACGTGTGCGGAGTCGTCGGCGACCAGCAGGCGGCGCTGTTCGGTCAGCTATGCACCGGCGAAGGCGACGTTAAAAACACTTACGGAACGGGATGTTTTCTTTTAATGAACACGGGAAGCAAAGCGGTTAAAAGCCGGAACGGGCTTGTAACCACGCTCGGCGCAACAACGTCCGCAAAAAACCCGCAATACGTTCTTGAAGGTTCGGTATTCGTCGGCGGCGCAGTTGTGCAGTGGCTGAGAGACGAACTGAAATTGATTTCCTCAGCCGACGAAAGCGAAACGCAGGCATTAAGCGTTGAAGACAGCGGCGGCGTTTACATAGTGCCCGCCTTCACAGGTCTGGGCGCTCCGTACTGGGACGCAAACGCCAGAGGTACGATTACCGGAATAACCCGCGGCACCACCCGCCAGCACATTGTAAGAGCCGCGTTGGAAAGTATTGCTTACGAAGTCTGCGAACTTGTAACCGCTATGCAAATGGATTCGAAAATAAACGTTTCGCACCTTGCGGTTGACGGCGGGGCGAGTAAAAACGGCTTTTTACTGCAGTTTCAGGCAGATATATTGGGGTGTACCGTAGTCCGCCCGAGAGTTGCCGAAACAACGGCTCTGGGCGCGGCCTACCTTGCGGGGCTTTGCACAGGCTTTTGGGAAAGCATTGATGAGCTCAAAAAAATCGAGACGGCAGACAAAATTTACTCCCCGCATATGCCGGAGTTAACGCGGTTCGAACTTTTAAACGGCTGGAAAAAAGCCGTTGACAGAACCCTTGAAAAATGAACGTAAAAGCGCCCCGCGGACTAAGCCGCGGGGCGCAAATTCTATTTTTCATGTTTTTCTTTTTCAGTGGCGTTTTTCTCTTTTTCCTCTTCGTCCCCGTTCAGCTTTTCAAGCATTTTTAAAACGTCGTCTTCGGAAAGTTCTTTTTTCGTAGGCGCAAGTTTGCCGTAAGCAAGTTTATCGTGGTGAATAGTCATCAGTCAATCTCCCAAACAAAAGTTACGGCGTCGGTCAAATCGATATTTTCCGGCTCGATTTCTATATTAGCGCATCTTACGGCGCCGGAGTCCACCGCCGAATACACAGTAGGTGAATAAATGTCAAGTTCTACGCGGTTATAATCTATACTAATAAGTTGTCCTAACTTTACTTCCGAAGCCTTGCAAAGCGTTTCCGCCTTTTTCCTTGCTTCCGCGGCCGCGCTTTCAAGTAATTTTTCGGCAACCGCGTCCTTATTCTTTACGGTGAATTTAATTTTAAATTCAGGTTTCGCCGTGCACGAAGAGACCGAGCCCAGCACCGCGCCGAGTTTTTTCATATCCAAACCGAACTCGACTTTTAAAGAATGGCGGCAACAATAGCCGTCGAATTCCCGTGAATAACCGCCGCGCTTGTCGTTTACGCTTTTGTATTCGGCGTTAACGTTAAAATCGCAGGTCTTTAAGCCGTCCCTATTTACCCCCGCCTTTTCAAGACTTTTTCTCAACTCCTCCAGTTGCTTTTCCGCAAGATTCATTGTTTTGCCGTAATCGCAATCTTTGGCGGCAAGTTTCAAATTTATACTTATATAATCTGGTTTTACGCTTACTTTTCCTGTGCTCTTTACTGTAATGGTCCTGTTCATAACCGCTCCTTTATTCACGTACTTCCTTTATTATATCAAACAACAACGGCAAATTCAATAGTAATTTCAAATCGGCGCAACATTATCCGCTTTGCCTTGCCCGCTACCAAAATAATTCTCTTCCGCTTTAAGCGGCAAAAAAATCAATATTAACACATTTCAAAACAAGAAACATTACACTGCACGCCAAAAATATGAACCCAAGAATTTTGAATATAGACGGCAGTAATTTCTCTCTGAATGCAAACGACTTAATACCTTTGGATTTATTATAACGGTATTCCGAATCAAACATATTTGCCGGCAGTTTCTTCTCAATTTCGTTTAAAACAGCAAACTTCCCCTCGTTATTCCTGTCATAACTGTCAAGCGCACCCCGCCAGTTAGCCGCAAGAATTATTGTCACCAGCCCTACGCAAAAGAATATCATACTCAGCGCATACATGTTTTTCAGAGCAAACGAAGAACCTATCAGCGCCACAAGCGCCGTACATATCGAGGTATAAACGTTGCTTGCCGCCTGCCGCCTCTCCATTAGTTTTTCCGACGTATCCACCATAATTTTATATTGCTGTATAAGGAGTGAATAATAATTGTTTCTCGTTTTATTGTCGATGTCGGAAACATCCTCTATAAGCAGTTCGTCGCCAATATTCCAGGACGACTGTTCAACAAGTTTCTTTTTACCTTGTTCTAAAGATACCGCTTTGGAACTGATTTCTTTTTCATTATAGCTGTAGTTGAATATATCTTTGAAAAAATGATTTTTCTTTTCGGGATTTTTTATTTGGTCAAGAATATCGGTCTGATTGTTAATATCTATTATAATAACTTTTTTATTGTTTTTTACCGCGTAATTGTATTCCCATTGCAAATTGCGCGTATTCTTTTTCGCGGTCTCGAAATTGAAGAAATAGCAAACCGCATCTGCGGCTTTTATCTTTTCCCTCGCCTTGGTTTTCCATGTGCACCCGTATTTTAAATTAGGCACAAAATAAAAAACTTTTATTCCCTGCGTGCTTTCAAGCACGTTTATACTGTCTTGTATAGCTTTATAATCTTCAAATTTATACATCACATATACATTCATAATCTTTTCCTTAAAATATACGGTTCGTTTATTATCTTAGTTCAAGCACAACCAACGTCTCCACGTGCTTAGTTTGGGGGAACATATCAAAGGGCGTTACCGACGTAATTTCATAGCGGCTGTCAAAGGGCGGTTCGGCTTTTAAAAGCCCCCCGTCGCTCTCTTTTAACGTTCCGCACAAAATCCCCAAATCCCTGGCAAGCGTCGCCGGATTACACGAAATCAAAATCACCTTTTCCGCGCCGGAATTTTTAATAGCGTTCACAACGCTCCGTTCCATACCCTTGCGCGGCGGGTCGCATACAATCACTCTGCTCTTCCCTTCGGTTTTTTTTAAAACTTCGTAAAGTTTCTCTTCAACTTTGCCGCAGATATTAAACATTTTATCCTGCAAGCCGTTTGCCGCGGAAAGCTCGTCCGCACACCGCGAGGCCTCCGCAACTATTTCAATACCATAAGCCGCCGCGCACTTTTTGGCAAGCATAGCAGTAAGCAGTCCTCCTCCGCTATACAAATCCAGCGCAACCGCGTCCCGTGGCACGTTTTCAAGCACGGCGGAATAAAGCTTTTCGCGCACGCCGTCGTTCACCTGCACAAAAGTATTGGCTCCCGCAGTGTATTCTATCCCGTTCGAAACCGCCTTAAAACTGCCTTCACCGCGGCATATATGCCACTCTTCCCCAAAAATCGCGTTCCCGTCCGAAGCGTTTATATTCAACAGAAACGTAAATTCTTTAAAATTCTTTTCAAGCTCTTTAATAAGATAACTTACGTCCGCCCGCTTTGCCGCGACAAGCGCAAAAATGAACTTCCCGTCCAGCTCGCGCACCACTATCCGCCGCAATACGCCCGTATGCATAATTTCGTTATACCCCGCAATATGTTGCGTTTTTGAATATTTAAGCACCGCCCTTATAACTTCCCGCACCCACTCCGACTGTAAAAGGCAATCCTCAACAGGTATAATTCGGTGACTTCTGGCGCCGTAAAAACCCAAAACCGTTTCGCCGTTTTCGTTTACGCCTATCGGCAGGGCAAGTTTATTGCGGTATCTGTATTCCTCTTCGCACGGCACCGTTATGCCGACGTTAAAATCTATTCCGCCGGTTTTTAAAAGCGAACGCGCAACAAGTTCTCTTTTAAATTCAAGCTGACGGCAATAATTCATATGCTGCAAATCGCACCCGCCGCATTTATAAAACACGGGGCAAGGCGGATTAACCCGCTCATATGCCGCGTTTAACACTCGTTCAAGCTTTCCGTAAGCACATTTTTTGTCAACCTTTAAAACCTTGAACCGCACCCTTTCACCGACAAGACAAAAAGGCACAAACGCCGTTGTGCCCCCGCATTTTATTATTCCCTCGCCGCAGGTACCCAGCCCCTCGACAAGTCCTTCATAAGTTTCGTTTTTCTGCAACATAAAAATTCAACAGCTTCCCAAGCCCTCGCAAATTCCCTGTGCGCAACACTCGCACGTTCCGGCGCAACAGCACTCCTCGCCGAAAGCGACGCCCGTCTGCCGTTTTCTCTCGTTCCGTCCAAACTTTCCGAACACGCCCGCCTTGCGGAATTTCTCCGGCTCGTCAGGTACCCTTTTGTATTCTTCGTTTTCGGGTTCCAGCTTAATTGCCTTTTTCTATAAGTTCTTCCGCGGACAGATTTTCATCCTCTCCCATATACCGAAAAACTCAATCTTTTATTTTCACAAACTTACTAAAATACACATCCGCCGCGCATCTTAAATCTTCCAATATTTTCCATATATCATCCGGCAGATTTTTAATCCGGTAACCGTCTGAAGAATCAAAATGATACGTAAGATGCAACACGGTTTGCAGTTGTATATCCACTATCTTCTGTTCCGTCCCGCGCGAAAAATCGCCGACTTCCGTCAAGGTTTTTATGCTGTTTACCAACTTATTATATTCTTTACGGCAAAACCTGTCCCTTTCGTGCAGATAAAACATAAAACTGCGGTCCGCGGCATAGTAATTTTTTTTAATAATATACAATGCGTCTTCCAAAAGCTCACCTTTTAATTTTATATACGAGTCTGTTTACCATTATCTGAACTTTAAAAATAAGATAGTCGTAAACAAAAAATATAACACTTCCCACAGTAAAAATCAAAAGAAATATGTATTTATTTACAAATTCGTAAATCTCCGCGGGCAAAAGCGAACCGCCTAACAATCCGTGGAACACAAGGTAATAACCTGCTATCAGCGTTGCGTCGAACCACAGCGCTTTTACAACGAGCGCAAGCCACTTGTTTATTTTAAATTTCAGTTGCAACATATTAGCTATGGGATGCAACCCGAAAAATATAATAAACGGCACCAGGTCCCAGAATTTTGCCGCCGCGCCCAGAACAATAGTCAATATGCACGTTGCGGCGTAAGCAAGAAAGGCGCCCTTAAAAAACTGTTTCGAAAGCGGCAACATAATCGCAAGCACGGCAACAGAATACCCTGCCGCCGTCAAAGACCCTACTCCCGTCATAATTCCGAGGGGCAACACCGCAACCGCTATCGCGCAGGAAATGCCCGACAGCGCGATTTCAAATGATTTGGAATTTTTATCTTTTCCCATTTAACCGCCGGATTAACGGCAACAGCCGGAGCATCCGTCGCACAGACAGGATATGCACATATACGTATAGCAACAATCCAGACACGAAGCGCAGAAGTTTCCGCCCATCTGGTTGTCATCCCTTGCTCCGTTCATCTGCTGTCCCTGATACGCCGAATTATAACCGTTCGGGTTCGCGTTCTGTCTCTCGCCGCCGGCCGCGTCGTAATTTATTTTATCGTTTAACTTTTTATACGCTTCTTTATACTTCTGGTTTTCGGGTTCAAGCTGAATCGCTATTTCAAGCTGCTTCTTACTCTCGTTCATCCAGTTCTTGCGGTAAAAGACAACGCTCTGCAAATAGTGCCACTGTCCTCCGCGTTCGTTAAAACTGTCTAAAACACGTTGAGCTTCCTGAATATTTCCGTCACGGAGATATCCTTCAACCTGCTCGTATAAATCGCCGCCCGAAAAAGACGCCGTACTCTCGTTCATTTCGCCGATAAGCTCCGAATACGCAACTTCGATTTTTGTCAGCATTTTAGCGGCGTTGTTACCTGCTTCGCCGTCCATAAACCGCTCTTCCAAATACTTGGCTTTAAGCGTTTCATAAGCGCTTTTAATGTCCTCTTCGGTTGCTCCTTCCGAAAGTCCTAAAATTTCAAGATTCTTTTTGTTCATGTTTCTCTCCTTTTTTGCCGCCCTTACATTTTGCGCAACCGCCGTAAAAAAGCGTTCTGGTTTTAAGCGGTATCCCGCGAAGAATTATATTGTCCGTCAAATCGTGGTTGAAATTGAATTTTATTTTAAACAAATTATCCCGCATCTCGGCAAACAGTATATCGAATATAAAGGTAAGCTCCTTTTCACCCTTTTTAACCGCTTCCGCCTTGCACTTTTCGCCGTAAACGTTAAACAAAACGTTATACTTGCCTTTTTTTACGTCCTTGTCGTAATCGTCCAGCGCGTCTATTAAATAAACCCACTTGCCAATCGCATAAAAAAGATTTTCCGTCGCCGCGTTGGAAAATTCCTTTAAAACCACTTTGGAAATATCTCTCAGCATATTTGCCGAAGGCTCCGCCGCCATATCTATAACCACGCAATTTGCCTTTTCAAGCTTAGCCTGCTCTTCGGTCTGTCTTTTAATAATTTCCGCAATTTCAGGAAATTTTTTCAGCGTTTTTTTGTAACCTTTTTTGTAAAGGTGCCGCAATATCCCCTTTTTATCGCCGTCCGCCTTGTCGTCGCAAAGCTTAAAATAGGCAAGGGCGGTATTCACGCACCCCAACGCCACGGTGGTTTCATCCGCCGCCGCAATCGGCCGCTTTTTTATAAGGTGCAAAAAACAACGCGCTCTCTCTATTTTTACGTCCTCACCCTTAATGTTATGAACGAGCGCCGACATAAAAGCCACGTCATAAGTAAGCGCCGTTCTCGCAGCCAAACCGCAACCCGCGCCTATGCCCTTGCAAAGTCCGCAATAAAGGGATTTATATAAAGTTTCGTCCTTTTTAAACAAATAAGGCGTGTCCGGTGAAATATATCCAAACATTAAATCTGATAAAACCCTATTTTCTTATAAACCTTGCTCAAAGTCTTTCCCGCGCGGAAAGCGGCTTTCTCCGCCCCCGCCTTTAAAACTCCGTTCAAATAATCTTTGTCCGCAAGCAGTTTAGCCTGTTCGCGCTGAATGGGCGCAAGCTTATCCGCAACGACTTCGCCCACGGCAAGCTTAAATTCGCCGTAACCCTTGCCGGCGAAATCCGCCTCCGCCTCCGCTATACTCTTTTCGGAAAAAACCGAATATATAGAAAGCAGATTGCTTACTCCCGGCTTGTTTTCGGGGTCGAACTTAACTTGCGCATCGCTGTCGGTTACCGCGCGTTTAAACTTTCTTAAAACCGTATCCCTGTCGTCGTTTAAAAATACCGAACCGTTCGGGTTTTCAGCCGATTTAGACATTTTTTTCGCCGGCTCCAACAAATCGCAAATTTTTGCCCCCACCTTCATATACAGCGCTTCGGGTACCTTAAACGTAGGAGTATAAGCGTTGTTAAACCGCTGCGCAATGTCCCGCGCAATTTCAACGTGTTGCCGCTGGTCAAGCCCCACGGGCACCAAATCGGTTTGATAAAGCAAAATATCCGCCGCCATCAAAACGGGATAATCCATAAGCCCCATATTGATATTGTCCGCGTGCCTCGCCGCTTTATCCTTAAACTGCGTCATCCGCTCCATTTCGCCCACATAAGTAAACGTGTTCAAAACCCAGCAAAGCTCCGCGTGCTCGTGCACGTGCGACTGCACATATAACGCGCACTTTTCGGGGTCAACACCGCAAGCAATATAAAGCGCGACAAGCTCCAAAGTCCTCTGTCTTAACTCCGCGGGGTTTTGCCTCACGGTAATGGCGTGCATATTCGCCACCGCAAAAAAGCAGTCGTAACCGTTCTGCAGCGAAACCCAGTTTTTAATGGGTCCTATATAATTGCCTATGGTTAATTTATTTGTCGGCTGAACCGCCGAATATAACACCGCTTTATTCTCTTCCATAATTAAATACCGACCTTAAAAATGCAGAAAAGCAAGCAATACGATGCGAACGAGAAAAATCCGGATGAGTTTCTTTTGGCGCAATTAAACAAAGCGTTGCGCCGCTTATATGCATTTTTAGACTTACTACGGATAAATAATAACATATCCCCGACCAAAAAGCAAAGTATTTTTATAAATTACCGCCACAATCACAAAACTTGCCGATGTTATACACAATTCAATCACAAAAACGCGGCGCGGACAAACCATCCGCGCCGCCCGCAAGCTTTTTCAATTCGCTTTTAAACTTAACCCAAATCACCTTCAGTCTCTTTAAAAATTTAACGTCTTTACGCAACGGTTACGCAACGCATATTAAATTTTTTGCCCGCCCGTTTTGAAAACTTATGCAAAATCGCCGATTATTACGGCGAAAATTCCGATTTTTTAACTGGTAAAAAAGAAGAATAAAAAACCACCCCGCGCTGTTTGCGCGGGGCGGTTCGTTTTATAAAAAAATCTTTATTTCACAAATTCAAGAACTTCTTCAAACAGCTTTTTCTTGTCGGCAACGCGCGTAAACCGCGGCTCCTTATCCCTTAATTCTTTTAAGCACTTTGGCACCGCCATTGCCGTTGCCGCGTGCAAACGCTTAATTCCCTTAAAGCTGTCCTTAACGTCGTTGCCGGTAACGGCGTATAAAACGTCCTGCGGAAATTTATAAGGATTCGCCGTAGAAACTATTACCATCTTAGTTTCGTCCTTTTTGTGCTTTTCAAACCAGTCCACGGCAACCTTCATTGCGCAACCCGTATGCGTGTCCATCGTGTAACCAACGTCGCAGAACACGTCGTACATCGCCTCCACGCATCCCTCTTCGTCTGCAAATCCTCCGTCGAAAGTTTCCTGTATTTCTTTCAGTTCTTCCGCCGTCAGTTCATATCTGCCGTCCTTTTTCAAATCTTCCATACGCTTTTTAATGAGTTTTGCGTTCCTGCCCGAAACTTCGTATAACAGTCTTTCCAGATTAGATGAAACGAGAATATCCATAGAGGGCGAAGTCGTTTTATAAAACTCGCGGTTAACGTCGTAAACGCCCGTAGCCAAAAAATCGGTCAAAATTTTATTTTCGTTTGAAGCGCAGTGCAGGCGTCTAACCGGCAAGCCCATCTTTTTTGCATAATAGGCGGCAAGAATATTGCCGAAGTTCCCCGTGGGCACGCAAAAATCTATTTCCTCGCCGTACTCTATCTGCCCCGAAGAGAGCAAATCCAGATAAGACGAAAAGTAATATGCAATCTGCGGCGCAAGTCTGCCGAAGTTAATCGAGTTAGCCGAAGAAAGCACCGTGTTGTGCTCTTTAAGCGTTGCGGCGTACTCCTCGCTTGAAAAAATCTTTTTAACCGCCGTCTGGCAGTCGTCAAAGTTTCCGCGCACGGCAACCACGTTTACGTTGTTTCCCTCCTGCGTGCACATCTGCAGCTTCTGCATTTTGGAAACGCCTTCCGAGGGATAAAACACCATTACTTTAACGCCCTTCGCGTCCTTAAAGCCTTCCAAAGCCGCCTTTCCGGTATCGCCCGAGGTTGCCACAAGCACCAGAACGTCCTCTTTAATGCCGCAAATTTCACATCCCTTTTTAAGCAAATGGGGCAACACGGTCAGCGCCATATCCTTAAAAGCACAGGTGGGTCCGTGCCATAATTCAAGCATATAAACGCCGTCGTCCAGTCTTACAAGCGGCGCGGGGTCGCCCTCAAACTTAGAATAAGCGTTCTCGCACGCAGACAAAAGCTCTTTTTCGTCGTATTCGTCAAAAAAGGTTTTAAGTATCTTCGCCGCGCGTTCGGGATAGCTCATTTCAAGCATAGCGTCCATATCCTCTTTGGTAACCGCGGGGAATTTTTCGGGCACAAAAAGTCCGCCGTCATCCGCAAGCCCTTTAACAACCGCCTGCGCGCCGGTTACCTTTTCGCCCCCTCTGGTGCTTAAAAACTTCATAATGACTTCTCCTTTAACAAACCGCAACTAACCAAACGCATAATCTTATATGCGTTTTATTTAAAAAACGGCGGCACAAAAAACCTGCGCCGCCGTAAAGAAAATTCAAATCTTATACGTACTTCTTAACGAAATCGGGAAGGTCTTTTAATTCCCCGCTGCACGTAATGGTAATGGTTATTTTGTTTTCGTTTGAAATTTTATCGAGCATATAGAAAATGCCCGCCAAATCCTTTAATTCTTTGCCCGCAATGCGCGCAATACCGTCTATGTAAATATACTCGTGGTCCCCGTTGCAAGCCGCCACGCCCTTAATAAATCCGCAAAGCGCGTCCTCGCCGGCAACCGCCCAGTCAGAAACGTCTATAAAGCGGATAGCATGGTTAACCGAAAGTCTGCAACGGCTGTTATCGGTAACAAATACGCTCAAACCCTTGGCGTCCTGCGCTGTTGCATTCGCTTCGTCAATAATTTTTTTCGTCTTGCCGGTTCCTTTAGGTCCGTAAATTATTTTTATCATTGAAAGTCCTCCTGTCAAGTATTATACTTGGTTTCTACTATATTTTATCAGTAAATGAAAGGAATTTCAATACATAACGCAAAATTTTTTTTAAAATTTTAATAATTGTAACTTACTGTCATTGCGGGAACATACCCCGTACAACCTGAAACGCGAAGAAGCAAGCAAGACAAGGCGGGCGGGCATTTTCAAGGGGAGTTTACTAAGCCGTAAACAACCCGAAGAAAAGCGCAGCTCAACGCAGTATTGCGCCGCTTATACGCGTTTTACTTACATTCTTTGGCAAATGCCGCAATTCTCTCCAATCCCTCCAGCATATCCGCCGTCGAAAGCGCATAAGAAAGGCGCACCGCGTCGTCGTCGCCGAAACATACTCCGGGGGTTGCGGCAACTTTTTCGTGCGTAAGCAAAAGGTCGGCAACGTCCATACTTCCGCGTATTTTAACCCCGCGATAAGTCTTTCCGTAAAGATTGTCGCACAAAAGCATAACGTAAAACGCGCCGTCCGGCTTAACGTAATCCAACCCCAACGGCTTCATTTCGTCCAGCTTTTCAAGCATCTTTTCGCGCCGCCTGCCAAACGCTTTAAGCATCTCTTTCATCGGCTTATCGTCACCCTGCAAAGCCGCAATCGCCGCATACTGGGTCATCGTGTTCACGTTCGAGGTGGAATGGCTCTGAAAAGAAGCAATCGCCTTAGCAACGTTCGCGGGCGCCGCAAGGTAGCCAAGCCTCCACCCCGTCATGGCATAGCTCTTCGAAACGCCGTTAATAACAATCGTCCGCTCCTTCAGCTCGGGCGAAACGTTTGCAATCGAAAAATGCGTTTCCCCGCCGTAAATCAGCTTTTCGTAAATTTCGTCCGCAAGCACAACAAGGTTATATCTTTCGCACACGTCCGCAATATCGCGTATTTCCTTTTCGGTGTAAACCGCGCCCGTCGGGTTGCACGGACTGTTGAAAATCAGCATCTTAGTGTGCGGCGTAATCATATTTTCAATCTGCGCCGCGGTAACTTTATAACCGTGCCTTGCCTTCGCCATAACGAAAACGGGCACGCCTCCGCAGCTTTTAACCACTTCGGGATAAGTCAGCCAATAAGGTTTGGGAATAAGAACTTCGTCGCCCTCGTTTATCACGGCGAATACAGCGTTGAAAATGGAGTGCTTCGCCCCGTTCGAAACAATAATCTGCGACGGCTCGTAATCCAGCCCGTTGTCGTCTTTAAGCTTTTTGCAAATGGCTTTTTTAAGCTCGGGCAGTCCCGCCGCCGCCACGTATTTGGTGTAACCTTTATCAAGCGCGTCCTTCGCCGCGTCAACGATATGCGCGGGAGTGTTAAAATCAGGCTCGCCGACGCCGAAGTTAATAACCTTCTCTCCCGCCGCCTTCAATTCGTTCGCCTTTGCCGATATCGCCAGCGTCATACTCGGCGCAATCGCCTTAATCCTCTCCGAAACTTCAATCATCGTATGTTCTCCTTTCGCAAAAGTTTTTGCATCTATTAGCTACAATTATTTAAGCTTACTATAAGCAAAGCGTCGCTTTGCTCGCACGCCTATTCTGCAGCTGAAAACTTTTGCGGTTTTCAGGGCTTCCCGCCCTCTTTGTGCAGTTTTAAGAGCAAACCTGTTTATTTAATTGCACAAATTCACCCGCGGTCAGCCGCAAGTATACGCAAATAGGGTTGCGCATACTTGCGGAGGGAAACCCTCCTTGCGCCGTTTATTAATTAAATTATACAAAACAAGTAAGAGGTTGGCAAGTTCTTGCGCCGCTTAATCTTCCAATCCAAGTAAATAATCGGTTGTCACCCCAAAAACTTTTGCAAACCTCACAAGCATATCGGTGTTTAAATCTAATGCCTCTTTTTCATATTTGCTTATCTGCTCTTGCGTAGTATTTATCATTTTTGCAAGTTGGTCTTGCGTCCACCCTTCTTCAATTCTCAATTCTCTGATTTTTTTACCATACATAAATTAATTTTATTCCAAAAAAGAATATTATTTATTGACTTATGCTATTTTAGCATATATAATATGTTTATTCCAAATTAGCATAAGCGAGAAGTAATTATGACCGACAACGAAGAACGCACCTGCAAAAACTGCAAATATTTTTCCGAACACTATTTTATTTACCGCGATTATCTTAAACCCGCAGGGTACGGCAACTGCTTACACGCTTGCACTCCCCACAAAAAACGTCACCGCAGAGATATTGACGCGGGTTGCAAAAATCGTGAACCCGCCGAAATCCGCAAAAACGAACAAAACGAACGAATAGAAAACACCATACGCGAAATGGAGCGCCGCCTTACCCAAATTCTTTTAATTTTAAATACCGAATAACGCATACGCGCCGACGGCATTCAGCCGTCGGCGCGTACAACGTATTAAATCATCGGAGTGAGTGTAAGTTATTTTTGTGAATCGTCTTTTTTGCAGTGCGGACAGCTTTCCCCGCAAAAAGAGCCGCAACCGCAGTCGCAACCGCAACAGCCGCCCTTATGCTTTACTTTGCGGTAAATAAGCCAACCGCAAACGCCGGCAAAAGCCGCGCATACTAAAACGATTACTGCAATATCGAAAGGACCCATAAATTATTTACCCGTCTTTTTCTTTCTTTTAAAAATTTTGGTTATGTCGAATTTTCCGGTGTTTCTCAACACGATAAGCGTTACCACCGCCGCTATTACCGCAAGCCAGATGAACAGCGTCCACCACCAGCTTCCCACAGTGTAGAACATACAGCTTACCGCATAGCTTGTCGCCACCCAGAACAACAGTGTCCATCTGAATTTTCCCTTGGGCAGTTCCGCCTTTGCCGTAGCGCAAGCGGCAAAACAGGGGATAGTCGTCATATTAAAGATAATAAAGGATATTATGGCGGGAATCGTAATTCCGGTGCCGGCAATCATCGCCGTAGCCGCGTCCACCGCGCCGGTTTCGGCCTCCCAGTCTATATATCCTCCGGTGCCCATCGAAACGGCAACCACTGCCGCAAGCGCGCCGAACGTTGCAATTACGTTTTCCTTTGCAACAAGCCCCGTAATAGCCGCCGCCGCAAACACCCAACCCAGCGAATTGAGCTGCGAACCGAATCCGAGCGGCGTAAACAACGGCTGTATAAGCATACCTATACTGCCGAGTATCGATAAGTCGGACCTTACGTTTACAAGACCTTCAATCTCTTCGAGAGCCGCCCACGTTTCGGGGTCTGATTCGAAAAGCTCCTGCGCGTCCTGCAAAAGGAACTGCCAGTTCCACGAAAAGGACTGCAAAATCCAGATTATAACGGTTGACGCAAATATTATGGTAAACGCCTTTTTAACGAAATGCTTGGTTTTATCCCAAAGGTGAAGCATAAGGTTTTTAAAGCGCGGCCAGTGGTATGCGGGGAGTTCCATTATAAAGGGCGGAGTTTCGCCTTTAAGCGTAGTGTTGCGCATTAACAGAACCGCGGCAATTGCAATCAGCACGCCCGCAACGTACATTCCGAAAGTAATAGCGTCAACGTTGCCGACGTTGAACACTGCCAGTATGCCGCCCGCCATTGCCGTCAATATAGGCAGTTTTGCCCCGCACGAAAAGAAGGGAATTACCCTTATAGTAGCCGTTCTCTCCTTTTCGTCCGCAAGCGTTCTTGTGTTTACCGTTGCCGGAAGCGAGCATCCGAACCCCATTATCATAGGCATAAACGCACGCCCCGAAAGTCCGAAACGGCGGAAAACTCTGTCCAGAACAAACGCTATTCTCGCCATATATCCGGTGTCTTCCAAAATGGAAAAACCGAGGAAAAGGAACAGTATCTGAGGCAGAAAGCCCAGCACGGCGAATATACCGCCGAGTATCGCGTCGCACACAAGGCTGTCAACCCAGGCCGCGCCGCCGCAAATTTCTATGAGCATCGAAACGCCCAAAGTTATATTATCTGTTATAAGCGAAAGTAAATTCGTCAGAATTACGCCCGGTGAGAATATTACGCCGTCGTAAATTAATCCCAAAAACATTCCGCCCACGGTATCCGAAAGCCCTAAACCGTCAAGCGTCGGCAACGGAGTTCCCGCCGCGTTTGCAATAGCGCCGATATACAGAAAATCTTCCGAAAACGTAAGGTGGAATATTGCAAATAAAATTACAGCAAAAATGGGAATCGCCCATATTCTGTGCGTTAAAACCCTGTCTATTTTGTCCGATTTGGTTAAAGCTTCTTTGTTAGCCTTAACCTTCGCCGCCGAAAGGTTTGCCGATATGTATTTATATCTTTCGTCCGCGATTACCGCTTCAAGGTCCTCGCCTGCGGCAACCTCTTTTAAAACTTCTTCCGCGCCCTTGCGCTTCAACTCTATTTCATCGTTTTCCAAAAGCTTTACAGCGTGGAACAGCGGAGATTTAACGTCCTCCCCCTTATAAAAAGTGCAGGCGGTTTCCAGCTGAGCTTTAAGCGCGTCTTTTAAAACGGTTTCGCCCTTTCTCGCTTCACCCATTGCGTTGGCTCTGTCCATAAGGGTTTTTATTCCCTTGCCTTTCAAAGCGCTTATTTCCACAACGGGCACGCCCAAAGTTTTTTCAATGGCTTTTGCGTCCACCTTGTCGCCGGCTTTTTCCACCTCGTCCATCATATTCAGGGCGATGATAACCGGCACGTCCATTTCCAGAAGCTGGGTAGTAAGATACAGGTTGCGCTCAAGATTGGTGGCGTCCACAATATTAATTATGCCGTCGGGGTGCTCTTCAAGAACATAGTTTCTTGAAATTACTTCTTCGGGCGTATAAGGCGAAAGCGAATAAATACCGGGCAAATCCACAATCGAAACACTGTAACCGTTACCCTTGTAAACGCCCTCTCTCTTATCAACCGTAACCCCGGGCCAGTTGCCCACGTGCGCCGTAGCGCCGGTCAGCGCGTTAAAAAGCGTGGTTTTTCCGCAGTTTGGGTTTCCCGCCAAAGCAAACGTTTTCATTTTATTTCCACCTCCACGCAAGCCGCTTCCACTTTTCTTAAAGTTAACTCGTATCCCCTTAGAGTTATTTCTATCGGGTCTCCTAACGGAGCTTTTTTACGCATAGTAAGTTCCGCACCGGGAGTAACCCCCATATCGAAAAGTCTGCGTCGGATTTTTCCTTCACCCGTAACTTTAATAATTTTACCGCTTTCGCCTACGGTAAATTCGCTTAACAGTTTTACCATATTTCTCCTCTTTTAATTTCAGTTCCCCGTCCGTCGCCGTTTTGCGCGCAAACGAACAAATATTAACCTTGGTTAATTTTGTTGGCAAAAAAATTCAGCGGCTTTACGCCACTAAAATTTTCGATGCCAGATTTTTATCCAGGCACAGTCTGCCCTCTTTTACAACCACAATTACGTTGCCGCCGCTCGAAGACAGCAGTTTGATTTTACTGCCCTCGGTTATGCCGAGTTCCTGCAAATGCTTTTTAACTTTTTCCTCGGCACCCACCTTTCTTACGGTAAGTTCAGCTCCCGCAGGCGCAATATAAACAGGCATTTTTTTCGTCTCCCAAAAACCGGTGTTCTTTATGCAACGCACAAAAAACTTAACCTTGGTTATCTTTCATAACTCATTATATAACCTTGTTTTTTATTTGTCAACAAAAAATTAACCCTATTTAATATTTTTTAAAAATTCTTATTTTTGGCTGAAAACCGTGTAAAAAACGGGGTTTTTTGAAAGTGCAAATGTCTGAAAATTACATAAAAAAGTCTGATTTGTCCATATAAAAACTGACAAATCAGACCTGAAAAAACGCCGGTTTTAACCTATTAAACTTTTAATCCAAAGCTTTTCTTTTAAAGAAATTTTACCGTCCACCGCACAAATCAACATACAGATGATAATAATATCGTCCTTAAGCTCCTCCGAAAGCTTTCCAAAAACGTCAACCATCTCTTTTACCGCCTTTTTAAGCTCTTCGCTTTCAGGTTTTAACAGCTTTACCGCTTTTTTGCACACCGCATAATTTACGTTATCCCCGAAAAATGCGTGTAAAAGCGGATAACAAACGGCGTATTCCTCTTCCGAAAGTTTTCCGTCCGCGCCTATCGCACCTAAAATGAAGGTTGCAAAAACAGTCACTCCGTCGAGTCCGTCTTCCGTTATTTCTTTGAGCGCGGGAATCACTTTTAACGATTTTTCCGCCAGAATCAGGGTGTAACTTAAAACGTCAAGTTGCTCAAATTCCTTGCACAATCTGTTGAATTCTTTCATTTTAACATTTCCTTTTGCCGATTTTTTATTTTTTACGCCTTTATTTTATCACAATAACAGATTTTTGCAACACTTGTCTAAAAAAATTCATACAAACTTCACAAAAGCAACAAAAAACCGCTCCCATCGGAACGGCTGAAATTTTTACAATAAATCTTTTAATTCTATGCTGTCGTTTTCGGTTATTTTACGCACGGCGCGGCAAGGATTGCCGTAAGCCAGCGTATCGGGGGGGATTTTACCGGCAACAACGCTGCCTGCGCCTATCACGCAGCCGCTGCCGATTTCCGCTCCGGCAAGAATAGTTACGTTGCCGGCAATCCAGCAGTTATCGCCGATTGTAACCGGAGCGCCGAATTCTTTATCGGAAACCGTTCCGTCTTCTTTGTAATAAGCGTTTCTTTCCCGCCACAGCAACGGATGTTTCGGCGTAAGTATCGAAACGTTCGGCCCCACGTAAACGTCGTGACCTATTGTTACACTGCAAACGTCCAGCACAGTAAAATTGAAATTCGCATAAAAATTTTTGCCCAAACGAGTAAAAACTCCGTAATCAAAGTAAACCGGCCCCTGCAAATAACAGGCTCCATCGGCGTTCGGCAACAATTTTTTTAAAATTTCAGCGCGCTTTTCAACTTCCGTTTCATAAGTTTCGTTATAATCTTTGCACAGCTTGTGCGCAGTTACCCTTAAACTTAACAGCTCCTTATCAGACGGGTCGTAAATTTTACCCGCAAGCATTTTTTCTTTTTCGCTCATAATTAAGCCTTTTGAGTTGTCCGCTGCGTTATTTTTTGACATTATTTAAAACCGCCGGTATTTATTTTATAGTTTTAATATAACATACGGTTTTCGGATTTTCAACATTTATCTGAAAATCAACTCAAATTTAAGGCGCTCACTTTGTTAATTTCTACATTTCGTTATTTTAGTTTATGTTAAATAATCCTTTTATTACTCTGCGTAAGTAATCGTCGCGCGTGTCGGTTGCCGTAACGTTAAGTTTGAACTCAACCGCCTTTGCGTATAAGAAAAGTTTTTCGCCGTCAGTTTAAATTACAACTGTAATAAGCATGGCTCTAAACCGGCTTAATTTTATATCAGTTTTCAAATTGCCTGCTTGCCGAAATAAATTCTTCTAAATATTTTATCGCCGTTTTATCGTGTTGTTTTGCATAATCAATAACGGCAAGCAAGTCTTCCACTTCCGTATAAACTGACATTTCCGTAGTTTTTCCGTCCGACTTGCCTTTTATAACGCTTCCGCCGCAAAAATCAAAACAATATGAAAGATAACCCATCTCGGCTAACTTTACAGCATAATGTCCGACTGTGTCCTGAAACGCCATAAAGCCATGACAAACTATTGCTATCGGCAAGTTATTTCCTTGCGGTCTGTATTCCGTACCGCGTATTGTCAAATTATTACGTATGCAACCGAAAGTTGACGCCTGAATATTTGCCGACTTTAACCGTCTTTTTAAAATCATCTTCATTTCCGTTTTTTTAATTATATCAAAAACAATCTTTTTTTATAGATTTAACGTCCATAAAATCTGCCTTCGTCTTAGTAAGATATAATCCCGTACGCCTGTAATTTCAAGCGTACGGGAAAATACTTTAAATATAATTTTAATTGAACGTTACGGTTATGGTAGTGAAGAACGCCTGCGTTCCCTCTGCGGTAATTATAAACTCTCCGCCTTCCTCGCCGGTAGTAAACATTACCGAACCGCTTGCCGCACCAGCTAACGCTTCTCCTCCGTTGACTTTAAAAGTATCCCAGTTACCTGCCTGATAATAAATACCGGAAATTGTTACAGTTGCATTTGCGGCAATTTTCATCTTTATGTAATGCCCCGAAGCAATTGCAATGCCGTTGCCGTTATCTTTTGCAGCTAACTCAACATATTCGCTTCCGCTGATTTTGCTTTCAGTGTAACTATATGTGTAATTTGCGGTTATTTCTTTAATCGGCACGGTTATTGATATACCCTGCAAAGCCGCCTGCGTTGCCCCCTCGGCAAGGGTTATTATAACGTAACCGTCTTCCGCCGCAGTGTAATTTACGGTTGCCGCAGAATCCTGCGTTACGCCGTTTATTGCAATCTGTCCCCAGCCCGTATAAATACCCGTTACGCTTATTTTAGTCCCCGCAGTAACAAGCATTCTAACGGAGCTTCCGCTTACAAGTTTCAGATAAGGGCTGTTAGCCTGACAATTGTTCAGTTCAAAGTATTTACTGCTGTTAATTCCGTCCTTACCGAAAGCATACGCGCAATTTTCTTTTGCGAGCTGAACGGGCGCAGTAACCGTAATTCCCTGCAAAGCCGCCTGCGTTGCCCCCTCGGCAAGGGTTATTATAACGTAACCGTCTTCCGCCGCAGTGTAATTTACGGTTGCCGCAGAATCATACGTTACGCCGTTTATTGCAATCTGTCCCCAGCCCGCATAAATACCTGTTATACTGATTTTAGTTCCTGCAACAACGTTCAGTTTTATCGAACTTCCGCTTACAAGTTTCAGATAAGGGCTGTTATCGGCGCAGTTTTTCAGCTCGATATACTCGTTTCCGTTAAGACCGTCTGTTGCGTATGAATAAACGAATGAACCGCTGTCTATTAAGGTTAATTCAGTTGACAAAACCACATAAACAGAAGTATTTTCCGAAATTCCCGTATTGAAATCAAACTCTTGTTTCGTCGCGCTTAAATAAACTTTATCTATTTTGCCGGATACAAACTCCTGTATCTGCGCCAAAGTTATTTTGTCGCCGCTCATTAACGACGGAATTGTTCCCAGCACCGTAGTACCGTCCTCGGCGTAAACGGTAACGGTATAATATTCGGTATCGGGTTGCGGCTGCGTGCCGTCAACGGTTATCGATTTAATGTAAATGCCGTTGGTAGAAGCAGTATCTTCAACTATGGTCAGCGTTGCGTATCCGTCTTTATAGGTTATTTTGCCGTTTGCCGCCGTACCGTATACTCCGCCGTACCAATCAACCGTAATTTTGCCTTGAACGTTTATTTTTACGGTGTCGCCGACGTTCAGACGCATTGCGCTGCCGTTCATCCAGTAAGTGCCCTTGACCGAAACAGCCCCGTCAAAGAAATCGACAAACTGCCCGTTTGTGCTTGTCGAACTGCCCTGCGCGAAATCGGCAAAATTATATGTTGCGGGAACCGTTACTCCCGCGTTGCCGTTCCAAGCGGAGGAATATTCATACTGTCCGTTTTTAGCGGCAAATATTACGTTTTTATCAAGGAAGGTTGCCTTTTGAACTTCGGTTAAAACAGTGCAAAGATTTTCCTTTACGCCCGCACCCAACGCCGCATAGTCAAGCGCGCCTTCACCCGTGTTGCCGTATTCGTATAAGCGTTCGGGGTTAGGTTCGCCTTGACTCATGCTGCCGTAACGCTTATTTTTATTATCGGTAGCAGAGCCGTATGCCGTCTTAGCGTACGCCTTAGACATATCACATTCTATAAATGCAAGCGTCATATGTCCCGACCAAGCACGGGCAAGCGAAACCGTTCCGTCCTGTACTTTACTGTCGTTTGTAAACGTGCAGCCCTTGAAAATATAGCCGTAGTCGATAACGGTATCGGCTTGCTGCCAATCGTTAACGTGCTTTACAAAGCCCCTCGTGGCGCAGACATAGCCGCCGTTTTTAACATCGTTCGCGCCGATGGTGTTAAGCGTACAGTTATTGAAAAGAGAAGTCGCGCCGTAGCCGAAAACGTAGTCCGTTCTGCCTTCTATAAAGCAATTATTATAAACGTGTCTGCCGTTATAATCGTAAAGCGTATCGTGATAGCTTGAAAAACGCACGTTATCGAACACGCATTTATCCGCCTGCACAAGGCAGGCAACCGCCATTGTATTGCCGTTTCTGCTTTCGTTTGCGGGGACTAATGCGTTGGCAATTTTCTGTGATTCCAGATATCTTTCGTGGGTATTGTAGTAATTCTGGAAAGTTATATTTTCAGCGTGGAAACCTATTGCCTCGGCACGGACGGAAACGGTTGCGCTGCCGTCGGTAGAATAAGCCGCGTCGGTACCGGGACACTTGTATTCCGCAATAAGGTCGAATTCGATAACTGTCTTTGTTGCGTCCTCAGCCGCACCGACAATGTGCAGATTAGGAATATCGAATTCCACTTTTTCGTGATACGTTCCCGCCGCTATATTGATTGTCTTTGTCGTATTATCATCGGTACCCAACAATTTGAAAACCGATACCGCGTCGTTAATAGATTTAACCGTTACAACATTACCGCTTACGCCATAGCTTGCCGAAGCGTTTACCGTGACGGTTGCCGCGTTTTTGGAAACTCCCGATAAATCCATTACGTTTATCGTGTAAGTTGTTTCCTTGCCGCCGTATTTTACTTTGACTTGCTTTTCGCCCGCCGTAGTCATATCGGGGTCTTCGTAGGTTATATCCGCTTTAACATTTTCGGTTATCTCCTCACCGTTCACCTTTTTGGATACCTGAACGGAGATATTGTTATGGTTTACGGTATCGCCTACCTTATATAACTTTTGAACAAGCTGAGTTATTCTGCTGCCGTTCTGAGTATGGTCGCACGCCGATATGCTTAAAATTCCGTCTTCGTTATCGCCGCTATCCCCCGAACCGTCGTCGGGCTTGCCCGAAGAAGGCTTGGGCTGACCGCAAACGCAATCGCCGTTTGTAAAGTCGTGCGGGGCAACCTGATAAATAAAATCACAGTTTTCGTCGGTACATTCGCGCCAATGGTTTACATCGTCCTTGCCGTATTCCGTAGTTGACCAATGATGGGCAGACCCGTTATCTCCGTTGCCGTGGGCGCACGCCGTTAAGCCAACCCCTAAACAAGTTACCGACAGAATACCCAAAGTCATTGCCGCCACTACTTTTAAAAGTTTTTTATTTTTCATTTTCTTACCCCTTATGCGTAATACTCGATTATGATATAATACACGTCAATGTTACTGCCTTTGGAAGCTATGCGGTAAGTACCGCCTTCGGAAATTTCGTTTGAAACAATATCCTGTCCCGAGGGTATATCGAACGCGGCGACAACCTTTGAAGAATTATTTACGTTTACCATTTGAATAGTTCTCCATACTTCGTCTATCGTGCCTGCGGGTTTGCCGCCCTTTGCAACTATAGTCATAGTGCATGCGCCCGTAAGATTAAACTCGATATATTTCGTAGGTGAAGAACCCGTTACGGAACCGTTACCGTTAAGACGAATACTTTTTGCTGCCGCGGGATACTTGACGTCGTTATAAGTGAACGCCGCGCCCGCAGAATTCTGTGCAACAAGCGCCGAATGGAAACTGAAAGTATGTCCTTCAACGGTAATAGGCGTATTAACATCAGTAAAGCTGCTTGCATTAAGTACAACCGTGCTTTGGGGCTTAGGTCTTGCCGCTTTTACCGCCGCTTCGTATTCTTCAAGCACGTTAAGATTGGTAACTTCGCTTCTCAAATCGAAATTAAGACTTTCGTAAACCGCCCTTGCTTCCGCACAGTAGCCTTTCCATACCTCGTAATTTTCTGCGGTTATGGTTGATATGCCGCCCTTAGCCGCCAGCGCTTCAATCGCCTTTATTGCGTCGGAAGCGGGGGTATAAGTTCTTTCGGGGTTGGTGGGATTGACCTTAATAAACATTCCCTCTAATTCGGCTACCTTTGAAATACTTATACGGTTGGAAGGGTCGATAAATCCGTTCGGAGCAGTGAGAACTTTACTGCCGAAATTATAATATTCCTGCGCTTCGCCGTTTCCTTTAATAATTCCGCTTTCGTTAGACTTAATAATACTGTCTGCAACGTATGCCGCCGTTAAATATGCGCCGTACTTATTGTAGTGGGTATTTTCCATACCGGTAAAGCCCTCGTCGGGATTGTTGTACGCGTTGTCATAACCGCTCGGCCATACGCCCGTTAGCGAGTTGGGAACAAGCGCAAGCAAGAAATCCGCAAACGCGGGAGTTATGGTTTCAAGGGTTTCTTTTGTATATTCGAAGTTGTCGATAAGCAGGCAGTTTTCTTCTTCCGCAAGCTGACGGACTGCCTTTACGTAAGCAAAATCCTCGCCGTGCAGACCGGGACCGCTTTTAAGCGTACCGTCAGCGTTGAACGAACGCCTTGCTACGGGGGTCATCAGCACGGGGATAGCGCCCTTTTCTCTCGCCAAATCAATATACTGTTTCAAATACCACTTGAACGTGCCGTCGCCAAAGGCATAATAATCGTTGCCGTATTTTTTGATTTCGTTTAACTGCGAAGCTTTCTCGGACGAGGTTGCGTGACTTAAATATTCTTCCGGCAAGTAATCAGTAGGCTTTTTCTCTGCGGGCGCCGTTGTGGGATAAATCCCGTTTGCGGCGGGCGTGCCGAGCGGAACCATTCTGTCGGGCATTGTCTGATAGCCTTTTGTTGCGTCGTCGTTATGTCCGAACTGCACGAACAGATAGTCGCCTTCCTTTATACACTCTTCGATTGACTTTCCGCCGTTTTCGCTGAACGAATACTTAGAACCGTCCGTATTGGTGAAAAGTCTGTCCTCGTTAATGAACGAACGCGAGCTTCTGCCGCCCCTTGCGCAGTTGACTACATTTACGCTTTCGTCAAGGAACATATCCAGATACTGTCCCCATCCCGCTATGTACTGTCCGTCCGCATAGGTCTGTACCGTGGAGTCGCCGGCGAGATAAATTGTGGGCGTTTTATCCGTAGGTAAAGTTATTCCTTTATTTTCCGTCCATTTTGCGTAAAGCGTAATGCTGCTTGTTACCGTTTCGGTTGTGAAATTGTATTTATTATTGCAGCCCGCTTCCTTATACCAGCCTTCAAAAGTCCAGCCGCTTTCGGCAGGAGCTTTTGGTGCGGTTGCGTGACCGCCCGCATCCACAACCTGCGTCTTAGGCGTAACTCCGTGCCCCTGAACGTCAAACGCAACCGTATAAGCCACGCCCTGCGCATTGCCGGGCTTATCGGTATTACAACCGGCAATGCCGAAAGCTGCGACAACAGCCATTATCAAACAAAAAAATTTGCCGATAAAATGCTTTTTCATTTTTCCTCCATAAATTTTAAATATTTATATTTAAACGCCGCAAATAATATCAGCGCGTTGTTTACGGTTATTTGTTTGCGCGCTTAAATCAGTGTTTTAAGCATTAATACTTTTAACGAACGCAAACTTTTACCGATAGCGATTTTTTTGTGTTGTATTTTACAACACAAAGCCCCCATGGGGGCTGAAATTTAATCAGACCTGTCGTTTAAGCCACAAGTATAATAACATTATAAAATCATATCGTCAATTACTAAATATAACTTTTTTTGTAAATTGTTTACATTATTATAATGTCAGGGAAGAGCGGATAAGACACCGTAAACAAGACGACAAAAAAGCCGCTGATACTTAAACGTAATCACCGGCTTTTAAACGTGTTCAGCAACGCCTGATTGCTCTTTGGCGGTTGGACATTCTATTCAGTTAGAGAAAAGGTCACGGGCGATTCGTTGACCGAAACCTTCTGCTATCTGCGGACGAACTATTAGACATCCACCGTAGAAACTCCTGCCCCGAAGGGAACAATGCCGTTTTACGCTTCTTATTTGACCAATTTATTCGGCAAAGAAACCAACTTTTTATAAGTAATACCATCTTCTTTAAATATGACGGCTTGTTTCAGCGGTACGGACTTACCGAGAACTTTTTTTATAATTCGGGATAAGCGGAAATCGCGTCTTTTGTCCCTTTTTTCTTTTTATGATAACGAGTTTTCAGCCGCATAGTCTTTAAATACCAAATTGCCGCGAATTGAAATTCATTTAATAGAAATCGTGCGGTTTAATCCCCGTCTGCCGACAACGATTTTATGTACTCCAAATAATCCGTTTCACCAGAATGACAGCCGAAATCCATTTGCAGATACGTTGCTATCTTTTCTTCAACGGGCAATTCGTCCTCTGCCTCAAAAGGAATTACGTACAGCTTTTCAAACCCGTGTTCTTTCCAAAAGCCTTCCTGCCGTAAGTTGCATAAAACGCCCGCCATTAAGTAACGGAGCATAGCGCGTTCCTGGTCGAAGTTTTCCTCAAAGACTTCGCTGTTTTCTTCAAACCAATCGACAGCTTCCTTACTTAATAAATCGTCATAGTTATAGTATACAGTGCAGTAGTAAAGACTGTTCTGCATTAAAAATTTTTGCAGCTTTTTGAATGCCTTAGTATCGGCGGAAACCACGTCCCACTCGGCATAAGGCTCGAAGCGGTAATACGATTTTTCATCTTCCGCGCAGTCTTTGATTTGTTTGCGGTATTCTTCTTCCGTATTGAAGTACAGGTAAGTTTCAAAGTCTTCTTCGTATACATATTGTACGAGATTGCCTATTTCAAAAGAAACGCCGTATATGGTTTGCCCCTTATGTTTTTCAACGAATTTCGGAAAAAAGTCAACAACCGCTTCGCGGAATAATGCGATGAATTGGGAGGCGACATCCGGCGTTAATAAAATTCCCGTATCCTCTTTTTTATATTGTTTTAACAATTGTTTTACAATCTGCTCGTCTGTCATAATAGTTAATCCTTTAAATATTTTTCTCCGATTTTTTCTTTACGGCATATAGCGCATAAAATTTATAACACGGTCAGTCTTCCATATCGGAAAACGGAGTTTTTCCGTGAAGCTCGATAGCGCGCCGACCTGTCGGCGTTCCGTCGTCATTGATTTCCATAAGGCGCATCTTTTTTATTTTTGAACAATCTATCTCGTCAAACACGTCTGCGCATTCCGCAGACTCCTGGTCGCCGAGTTGGTACAAAATGCACTCGACGGCTTCCTGAACTCTTTCAAATGCAAATTTTTCTATGCTTTCTATCGAAGCGCCTTCTTTTATCAGCGCGGATACTTCGGGAAACCTTTCGTCAAGGATGCCTTGCTCTTGATATTTTTTTATCATATCAGCAAAGCCGCCCCTATGAAATTCAAGGTGGTCGCTAATCGGCTTCAAAAAGCGGAAAGAGGGAAGAACGGCAAAATATTCGTTTTCTTGTTTCAATTCCCACTCCGCCCATTCTTTTTGCAGACCGAATTTTTCCATTACGTTCAATTTTTCTTTAAAAGTCATTTCTTTATCTTTCATATCAATCTCCAGATATTTCTTATATATAGTCTCATTATATCACTTTTGATGCTGTTTTGCAAATCTCCGTTACATTCGGCTTAATTCCGCGCAATACCATAGTTACCGATACGGTCGTATCCCATTGCTTTTCGTTGTTGTCATATTGATTGATGCGGGTATCATACTTATTATTTACAATGCGTTTCATTTCGGCTATTTCTCGATTTGAAAAGCATTCGGGCATAGAATAAGCAACCGATTCTATCGATTCGATTGCCGCATACTTGTCGGCGTTGATTATCGCGCGGGCAAATTCGGGCGCAGTATCGGGATTATCGGGCGTTAAATTTGCTATCACATATCCCGTTTTAACGCTCTTAAATCCGTATCGTTCCATAACGGCGGGCAATTTCGCCTCGTTCAGATAATATTTACCCACGCCGTATTTTTCAACGGCGTTATCGAATTGTTCCGCTTTTTGCCAAAACTCTTTTTCGTAACCGCTTTGCGCGTAGCAATCGGGCGCAACCGTTATGCCTTTACGCGAAGAAAGCACCAAACAAATTCCGTTCGGTTTCAATACGCGCATTTGCTCTTTGTAAAATACGGAATGTTCTATATGCTCGCAAACGGTGTTTGAAATCACAACGTCAAAGCTCTCATTTGCAAACGGTAATGCGGCAATATCGGCTTCGATAAAAGTTACGCTTTTTTCGTGTTCTTTTGCAAAGCGTATAAATTCGCCGTCGCGGTCAATGGCGATTATCTCGGCATTTGGATACCAACGTGCGAGCGAGCCTGCAAGCGCACCCGAACCGCAACCTATTTCAAGAATTTTCAGTTGCTTTGTTTCGTCTAAACCGAATAACTCTTTGTACTCGCTTGCGAATTTGTCGTCAAACCGCAACTTGCGACTGTAATACAAAGTCTTTGCGCCTTGTATATATTTTAACCATATCGTATTCATAGTATTGTACCGCACGCAATATCCGTCACATTTTTGTTCATTGCTTCCAAACTATGTCCCCCAAATGGCTACCGAGCGCATCAATATGCTTTTCGTCGGATGCTCCGACTTTAATATCCGAATAGAAGCCGTTGCTTCTAATCCAAGCAATAAGCGAATCCGAATACATTACGGCAATTCCGTACACATTGAATTCCGACAGAAGTTTATATGTATCATTGCAAAAATTCTCTAATTCCTTTTTGATATTAAGCGTCGTTACGAATTTGCCTTTACATCTCCCTTTCTTAAATACGGGTTTATTTTCAAGAGCAATAGTAATCAAGCTGCCGACACAAAATTGATAGCAACAAAAATCACTTTCATCTATATACCATTCCCGCTTGAAATATTGTGCAAGCTGTCCGCTTTCTATATCGTAACCCGCAATAGGTAACTTCTTTTTTTTGAAAAAAACAATTTTACCTTGCTCAACATAAATTTCGTCAAGCGGCAGAAAATGTTCTTCACTTGTAAAATATTCGTTTTTATTATAAATAGAAGAATAAATCAACTTCAACTCTTTGGGGAAAGAAACTCCTAACCTTTTTTCAACGGCAGAGAAGTCAATCTCGCAATCATTGTTAAGATTCATAAACGAGCGCATTTTATCAAGCATTATCCGTAAGTCCGCATACTCTGCATCAAGCATACGATGATTATCTACAAATATAACAGCCCGCTCGCCTCCCCGTATAGGGTGGTCTGTCATAATATTATTCGGTTCGATTATTGAAACGCTTGTCCAACCCGAAACCTGCGATTCATCATAACACCCGTAATATATTTTGTTTTCATAAAAATAAAATCCTTCGGTTGTTGTTTTGATTTTAGTCATAACCTTATTTATATCTCCTTCGGCTTATTTTTTCCATCCTTGAACAGTTTTATTGTTGTCGCACATATAAACACCTTGTTCTTACATTGTTAATATTTATTGATGAAGTAATTCTTTGATTTGTTCTTCAGAATACGGGCTTACATAATCGGGAGCGCATAAATGCGCTTGACTCCACGTCATCATTTGTGTTAAGACGGGGACAAAACTTTTGCCGAGCCCGGTTAAGGTATATTCCACTTTAGGCGGTATTTCTTTGTAAATCTCGCGGTGAATAAAGCCGTCGTCCTCCAATTCGCGCAACTGCTTTGTGAGGGTCGATTGCGTTATTCCGTCAAGCAATCTCAATAACGCGCCGAAACGTTGCACTTTATTGATGGCTATATACCACAAAATAAGAAACTTCCATTTGCCGCTTAAAACGGTTTGCAGCGTACTCATAGGCACGCACCGTGCCATAACCTCTCTTTTTCTGAATTTGTTGTCTGTCATTTTTCACCTCTATCGGCACATAAACGAAAACTTTTCAGACATGCGCCCCACAAGCCGCCATTGTCTTTGCATATAACTTTTTACGTCGGACACGTTACGCTTATAGCTTTCTATAACGCCGCGCCGATTGTTGAAGCCGGATATAACCGCAAGCGCCGCATAATAACCGCTTTCCATACCGCACGAAATTCCTTCGCCCATGGGGTTCAAAAAACCCGCGTTTTCGCCCGCTTTCAAAATACCGTTCCCGCCGTAGTCAATCTCAAAAGGCGGCACGATATTGCGTATCAGCCATTTATCCGTTCTTGACTGTTCGCTTATGCGAAGTGCGTGTCTGTCCCGCATATACGCTTTAAAGGCTTCGTAATACTTCTTTATGTCACGCGATTCGATACCCGCAACGCCCAACACAATCATATCGTCTTTAACATTAAACCAGGCGTCGTAGCCAGACAATCCCGGTTGCAGATACGCATAAAAATAGTGCGGGTCCAAATCGATTGCGCCTTGATTATAGGTTTGATAAGTAACGACGTTACGTTGCGCCCTTTTTTCTATTCCTGCTGCGCCAGAACAATCGATTACATATCGCGCCCGCTCGATATTACCGTTTACCGTTACTTCGATTACTTCTTCGGTTTCCCGTACGGAAGTAACGCGGCTTCCGTCTTTGATTTCGGCGCCGCTTTCCCTTGCAAGAGACAGAAGCCAGTAATCGAATTTATCGCGCCATATATTCAGCCCGCGACTTGTAAACCGGTATTCGCGCCCCGCGTCGTCGGTGAATATCATACCGCGATTATCGACAGGCTTGCAGGTAACGGAGTGCGGCACACTACACCCGAACTGTTGTTCAATAAACAGCATCGACTTTTCTATCAAAATGCCCGAACAGCTTTTATACCTCGGCAACCTGCATTTTTCCAAAAGCAACACGCCGAGTCCGTTTTTTGATAGCGTTCTCGCGGCAATACAACCGCAAGGACCCGCGCCGATTACAATAACGTCATACATACTTTACATTATAGCGATTTGACACGTTAAGTCAATCGCGGCAGTATCTTTTTTGATACTACTACTAAATAAAGACAGTACTTGAATTGCAATACTATGCGGATTTATAATCAGAGAAAAACAAAGGACGGTGTTTATTATGCACTTTACAGGCACGGTTTGGCGTCCGCCATACGAAGCGTGGTCGGCTCTTTTACAAGTTACGGCGGGTTGCACGCATCACGGGTGTAAATTCTGCACGCTATACGACGATATTCCGTTTAAATTCCGCATGTCACCCATGGAAGAAATCGAAGCCGACTTGAAAGAATTGTATCACTTTACCCCCGACGTAACGAGAGTGTTTTTAGTCGGCGCAAACCCTTTTGTGCTTTCTTCGGGGAAGCTTCGGGATATTGCTTATATGGCAAAACAATATCTTAACCGACTGAAAACTATCGGCTGTTTCGCCAGAATTACCGATATTACCGCGAAAAGCGTCGAAGAATTAAAGCGGCTGCGCGCTTGCGGTTATAACGGTATTACCATCGGCGTGGAAACAGGCGACGACGAAGCGTTGAAATTTATGCGCAAGGGCTATACCTCCGCCGATATTTCGGAACAATGCCGCAAGCTCGACGAAGCGGGAATCGAATATAACTTTTTCTACCTTACGGGAATTTACGGCAAAGGCAAAAGCAGGCAGGGCGTTGAGAATACGCTGAAAATTTTTAACGCGCTCAACCCGAAAATCATCGGCGCGTCCATGCTTACTGTTTATCCCACGTCGGAACTATATACCGAGATACAAAACGGGAATTGGGTTGAAGAAAGCGAAACCGAAAAATACAACGAGTTGAAAGCGCTGATAAACGGTTTGTCTGTTAAGACGCACTTTGCCGCTTTGGGCGCGTCGAACGCCGTTCAGTTACACGGCAATCTTCCGTCCGAAAAAGCGGAACTGATTTCGGTTATAGACGAGGTGATTAACCGCTTCGGCGAAACCGAATTAAAGCGGTACAGAAAAAATTTGAAACATCTTTAAAAAAAGCCGGAAAAAATTTCCGGCTTTTCGTTCACTTTATTAAACAACTGTTATTTCAACTCTTTTTAATTAAACGGGGACACTTTAAGTATCTCCGCCTGAATGTGTGCGGGGATAAATTTCCGTACTTACGGCAATGAAACCATCAACCCTATCCGACCCGTTTTAACACATAAAAAAAGTGAACAGTACACTTTTTTATTGCAAAAAATGTACTGTTCACAGGGTTAGGCAATTGTAAGCGATATAAAATTCAATTTGCCTTTGCCGCTATAAGTAAAGTACAGCGGTTTTACGCCGTTTTTCACATTAAGCCTTGCGGAATATACCGTACGCGTTTTGCAGGGCTTTATATCGATTTTGGCAACGGTATTGACGCCGTCCGTAACCGTCATAACGCCGTTTGCATTGCCGCACACCTCCACGGAAATTTCAGCCGCGCCGTCAAATTCGAAATATTTAAAGCCCGCCGTTGCTCCGTCACCGAAGTTGGCAATATACTGGTCGGGGTTGTTATTTCTGTCCGCGCCGCTCTGCGTAAAGTACGGGTGGCAGCCCTTGGGGGCTTTGAACAGTCCGCCGTAGAAGCGGCAGCCCTTTTTTGACCAAAGGTTGCAGGCTATACTTGCCTCGTATCTGCCTTTGCCTTCGAGCGGCTTGCCGTTAAGTCCGCAGCTTGTAACTTCAACCTGCTTTATGCTTCCGTCCGCCTCTATCTCAATTTCTTCCGCGCAGTCCTGCCTTGAATAGCAGTGCAGATTTGTCTGTCTGTGATAGAAAATATAATGCTTGCCGTTTACTTCCAGCATACCGCCGTGAGTATTGCCCGTATAGTTGCTTGCCGTCTTTACGTCCTTATGCTTTCCGAGGCCTATATCGCCTATGCTGACGATAGTACCGCCGAATTTGAACGGTCCGTCGGGCTTATCGGATGTTGCATAGCACAGCTCGTGCCCTATTGTGGACGAATATACGAAATAGTACTTGTCGCCTATTTTGCGCATTGAGGACGCTTCGAAAAAGCCGTGCTTGCCTATGCCCGCGCCGCTTATGGGCAACGTCTGCCTAGGTTTGCCGATAACGGTGAGCATATCCTTGGGGTCGAGCTCGACAACGGCTCCGCCCATAATTTTTTTCTTTGAAACGCCGAGCACGGGGAAGAACATTGCAGAGCCGTAGTACAGCCAGACCCTGCCGTTCTCGACGTATACTGCGGGGTCAAACGGAAGATACTGCTTTGAATAGGGATATAAATTAACCTCTCCGTGATATTTAAAGGGGCCTGCGGGGCTGTCCGATACGGCGCAACGTATTGCCCAGCTCTTTCTGGTTATCGAGGGGGCAAATGCGTAATAAATGTAATATCTGCCGTCGGGTGCAAGACACACGTCCGGCGCATACATGCTGCCCCGCCCCTTATAATTCGGGTCGTCGGACTTTTTCCATATAACGCCCTCGTACCGCCATTCCCTGAGGTTGTCGACGGGCGCCGACCACGTAATATAATCGTTCATGCAGAACGTTTTGCCGTTAAATTTATCGTGCGAGCCGTAAACGTAAACTCTGTCGCCGAAAACGTGCGGCTCGCCGTCGGGAATATATTCGAAATTCGGCAAATAGGGGTTAAATATCTGCTTGCTCATTTTTCACCTCTTGTTTTATTATAGTTTAAAGGCGGGCGGAAACAAAACGTTTATTCCGCCCGCCTTTATATTTTTTTGATATAAGCATTCTGCCCTACCCTTGCGAATGCCCCGCGCAAGCCGATATTAACCGACCCGCGCAGATGCATTCGTTATAAGGAAGGAGAAAAATGCGATGAGTAAATTTTCGACTATTAATCTACACGCGTTGCGGTGTAGTCGTCGTGCAACTGCCATACGTGGAAGATACCGTCAAAGTTTGCACCCGCGCCACCGCCTTCGGTACGCTCGCCGCTTGTAAGGGTAAGCACGCCGTTTTCGTCAATGGTATACTCGCAGACGAAGGTATCTCTTGTGCCGTGGTACCAGTACAGATAGGTAATGGTTGCGGTATTGTTTTCTTCGTCAATGGTGATGTAGCGCTTTTCCGTGCCCCATGCGTTGTCCTTCCAGTTAACTACAACCTCGTTATCAAGACGTTCGTTGTTGGGAAGGTTTTCGTAATTTTCGTCCGTGGAGGGGATTTCGTATACCTTGTTGTGTTTGCTTATGGTGTTGTCATCCGTATTGAGGATAAAGCATACGTCAAGCGTCTTCCACACCTCGTCGGAGATGCTGCCGTCCGTGGGCTTGATGAAGTGATATACAAGACCGTTATGCTCGCTGGGATAGTCCTGCAACCATACGCCCTTATATTTGAGATTGTAAGCCGTGCCGTCGTAGGTGTATGTGCAATCCGTAGAGGTGGTCATATTAAGAGTGACGTCCTTGCCGTTTATGGTGCCGGTGACCTCGATTGCAGACATCTCTACTTCATAGGTATCCGTACGGGCGCTATCGCCCTCGCCGAAGGTGACCTTGACGGTTTTTGTACCGACGGTGCCCCAACCGGGGGTTTCGAACTTGCATCTGTTTATGTCAAGCTCTACAACGACGTCGTCGTCGCGCGTGGCGTTAACGACAAGACCGTTTTTGTCAAGCGCGTCGCTTACCTTGTAGCTTGTTACTGCGTTGGACGTGTCGACCGAGATAGACTTAACGCCCATTACATTAACCGTGTATTTTGTGGAAATATCGGTATTGACGTAGCTTACCGTTACCTCGCTTTCGCCCGCTTCCGCGCTGTTGAAGCCGCTGAATTTAACGCGGCACGAGGGCTGGGTGTAGGAATCCTTGTCAATCGTCATGCTTTTGCCGTTTTCTCTGTTTACGTTTACGACAAGTCCGTCATAGGACATGCTTTCACCGATTATACAGCCCCCGCTGATTGCCGAGGTTTCTACCGTTAAATCCTTAATAGGCGAATAGCGGTAGCCGACTATGGGCATAGCGCGATACGCCCAACCGGTGTTGTAGCTGAAATTGGAGTTAAAGTCATAGACGCCGTTCTGGTCGTTGCAGACTACCTCGGGACCGGTATATGCTTCGTTGCCGTACGTGATTACGTGAAGGACGAGGCTTTCTTTATTTCTGTTGGTTATGTTGGTCCAATAGCCGTATACGTCGGTGCCGTTTTCGGCATTGTGTCCGTAAATCGTGCCGCGGAGAGAGCCGTCCTTATAGCAGTCCATATACATATAGGTACGGGAATAGTCGCCCTGATAGCCTTCCGCATAAGAGCCCTCGAACTGGTAATAAATGCCGTCTTCGTCGGTAAGCTTTGCCGCCCAATCGTCAATGCCCTTGTATTCGTCCCAGCCGAGCTCTGCATAGGGGTTGGTTTTTTCGGTATATCTTACCGAGTCGGTGGGGGTGGGGATTTCCTCCTTAGGGGGGTTGCCGTTTTTGCAGGCGGTTAAACCGCAGATAGCAGTTGTTACGCCGAGGACGAGAAGTCCGCCCGCCAATAAATAACGCTTGTTCATATTTACCGCTCCTTAAATCAAATATTTTCCGTCTTTGCTCTGCTCGAAGAAGCAACCGGTTATGCAAGCGGCAACAAGCAAAATGACTGCCACCGTATAGAATATGCACATTCCGAAGTTACCGCCCTGATATGCAACGTTGTTGAAATGGTCTGCAACCGCCTGAGCGATTCTGTTGATTACCGCGCCTAATGCCGCGCCGTACAAAACCACTCCCGCAAGCCCCGCAAAGCGAACGGGGAAGAACGTTACGACTGCCTGTATGATTACGGGGAAAAGCAAGATGACGCCTATTATGTAGCCGTCGCCGACAGCTGCGGGCAATGCGGTTTTCCATGTAGCGAATACTACTATTGCAAATATCAGCGAAATAACCGAAGCGCCCGTACAAAGCCAGTAGCCCAAGCCTTTATTTTTGAATAATTCTTTGAAGTTCATAGTTATTTTACCTCCTCTTCGGAATTACCGGAGGCAACTGCCGCCGTATCGTTTGCAACGGCTTGTTTTTTGCCGAGATAGGTCTTTAATGCAAACATAACTATTGCGCCCGCGGCAAGCACGCCCAAGGTTACGTCAACGGCGATTAGGGCGCTTTGCCACCACATTTGTCCGTCCGAAACTACGGTGTCAGCGTCAACGCTGCCGCCCATAGACGAGTTTATCATTGCGAAGAATATGCGCTTGTTAGCTTCCTGCAACGCCTTTAACAGATAGCCGTCGTCCGTGCTCTTTATAAGTTCTTCCATCTGACCGCTGCGCTGTCCGTCAAGACACCAGATGTTGGTGCCTGCCAAAAGCATATCAGCAGTGCTGCCGTAATGGGTAGTTGTGGGCATCATAAGAGCGTCGTCTATGATAGAGCCCTCGTAGCCCCACTCGCCGCGCATAACGTTTTGCATAAGAGGCGCGTGGCATGCAGCATACTGTAAGCCGATTCTGTTGTAGGAGGTCATGATGCCGAGCGATTTGCCCTTTGTAAGCGCGCCTTCGAAGGGTCTGAGATAAATTTCACGAATGGACTGCTCGTTAGCGAAGGTTGCAATACCCTGACGGTTTGTTTCCTGCTCGTTTAAGAAGCAGTGCTTGACGTTGCAGATTAAGCCCTTCTGACGCATTGCCAGAACTACGTTGGATACCGAGTAGTAGGAAAGCATGCTGTCCTCGGAGAAGTATTCCGACGCACGGCTGGAATAAGGACTTCTTATAATGTTGCAGCCGGGAGCGTTGACCATTGCGGTGCCGCAGAACAGAGCTTCTTCCGCATATAAATCGCCGTGCTTTGCCTGCAATTCGTGGTCCCACGAAGCTGCAAGCGTAGGCAGTGTGGGATAGCCCGTTGCCGAGCGCTTGTCGCCGTACTTGAACTTGTTGAGCAAGCCCTCGGGGCCTTCGTCGATGGCGTTGGTGGGCTTATCGATAGTAGAAACGCCGCCTATACCTCTGTTATCGCCGATAGAAACGCAAAGGTCTTTAAGCGAAAGCTGGGAAACCAGCGCGTCCCATTTAGCGTCGTCGTAGGGCACGCCCTTCATATCCGCGAAGGAAATGGGCTCTTCAAGCTCTACATTGTATACGGTACCGTCGCCCTCCTTGTAGGAAGGAGCGTCCTCCGCCTTCTTATACTGACGCATATCGAGGCCGTCTCTTATTCTGTCGTTAACGGTTAACGTTTTAAGCTCGGTGGGGAAGGTGCCCTCCCAGTCGTTTCTCGTAAGATATGTAATCTTTTCGTTTTCGTTTGCCCAGTAGTTGAGGTCTGCGTCGGGGAATTGGTTTTTAACCTCGACATCCTCGTTGTACAACGAATTTTTATAGGTAGCTCTGTCGATTTCGGTAAGCTTCGGGTCGTAGGTCTTTACGCAGTCCGCGCTTGCGGTGAACGCTTCGCCGTTGTGGTCTACAAGACCGGTTGCGCCCTTTGCGCCGAGAACGTGGTTGACCGCCTCGTGCGCGCCGTTGCCTATTGCAAAGTAATATGTGCCGGGCTCTAAAATGTAGCCGCCGTTGCCATACTTAGCGTCGTAGGAAGCCAAAAGGTATCTGTCGAACTTGACTTCAACGGTTTTGGTGCCGTTTGCGTCCACGTCGGCCTTGTTATAGCCGAGCAGCTGTATTGCGGACTTTTCGATGCCGTTGGTCTTGTCGTAATCGGTATAGGGCAGCTGTGCGTAAAGCTGAACGCTTGCCTTGCCCGCCTTGTTGTTGGTGTTTTTAACGGTTACCTTAGCGGTGAAGCTGTCGGTTTTTGCGTCGTAGGTAACACTGTCAAGCTTCTGGGTGTATTCCGAATAGGAAAGACCGAAGCCGAAGGGATAGCAAACCTCGTCCTGATACTTCCACTCGGTTGCGCCGCTTATTGCGCCCGTTGCGGATTTTGCGTTGCCCTTGTTGAGGATTGCGTCCTCGTATCTGGTTTCGTAATACTTGTAGCCTACGTAAATGCCTTCCTTGTAAACTACAAACTTGCCCGCCTTGTCATGTCCGCCAAGGTTGCCGGTCATATTGTAATCACCGAAGTTTACCGTTCCGGGAGCGCCCAAAGAGTTTGCCGCGAAGGTGAACGTGTTGTGGCCGGAGGGGTTAGCTTCGCCCTTAAGAATGTTTACAAGACCGGGAAGTCCGTAATAGCCGGGGTTGCCGAACCAGATGCACGCGTCGATGTTATATTCGTCCAGCCAGCCGAGCTCCATGGGAAGAGGACCGTTCAAAAGAACGATTCTTTTGGTGAAGCCGCCGTCCTTAACCATTTGCAGCATATCCTGCTCGTTTTTATCAAGAGCCATAATGCCCTTGGTGGGGTCGGTGTTCTCGGTGCCGTAGCGGCCGAGCGTTATGATAGCCGCGTCCTTATAATTTACGAACGTGCCCTTTATTGCGTTGCTGTATTTGGACGCCGCAAGCTCGGTAACCTTTGTTACGTCGTGACCCTGCTTATTGGAGGCGTACAAATCGTAAAGTCTTTGGTTGATTTCGAAGCCGCCGTCCTTGAACGCCTTTTCCATATCCACAACGTACTGGTCGTTGGGAGCGGGACCGCCGGCGCCGCTTCTGTAAATGATATTTGCGCTGTGGCTGCCGAAAAGACTTACTTTACGTTCGCTTGCGTTGAGGGGGAGCGCATTGTTATCGTTTTTCAGAAGCACTGCGCCTTCCTCTAATTCCTGAACGCAAAGGTCGTAGGAGTCTTTTATAAGCTCTGCACAGCCCTCGTCGGTAAGATTGCCGTCCTCGTCAGCGTATGCGCTGCCTTTAAGCGCAAGTCCGCTCGAAGTAAGTCCGAGCACGCTGTTGATTAAGCCGGCATATGTATTGGCAAGAACGGTACAGCTTATCAATAACGCCAACAAAAACGTCATTACGCCGGACAATCCAAGCCAAAGCCTGCTTGTTTTCCTCTTCATAATCAAAATTTCCTCCTGATATATTTTCGGATAAAATCCCTTGTGGATTTATGTTAATCAATCAAAAAGCCCGTTTCAAGAAGAAAATTTTGATGTTATGGCAAAAAGTTTAGCTTTTACCGTTTTTATAAAAAAATGAAAGGCAGACACTATATTTTAAGGGAAATTATGTGTATGCCTTTCAAATCTTTTTATTTATTGACAATTTTACCGCTATTCGCGGCGTTTTGCGCGGTATTCGGTAGGTGTTACGCCGTAATCGAGCTTAAATTGCTCGTTAAAGTTTCTTATGCTTTCGAACCCGCAGGCGTTGCTTATCTGCACCATTCCGTTATTTGTGGTGCGCAGTAATTCCGCCGCATTATCGACCCGAAATCTGTTTACGAACCTTGAAAAGCCGCATCCGAAATTTTTATTGAATATGTTGGACAAGTAGGTATAGTTATAGCCCATTTCCTTTGCAAGCTGCTTTAAGCTTATCGGCTTATCGTAATTCTGCTGTATATAATACAGTAATTTTATAATCAGCTCCTCGTCCTTGGCGGTTTCCACTTTTTTGACCATGGAATTGTACGCCCTGCCGCAAAAGCCGTACAATATGGAATGGAGAATAAACTTATTGGTTTTGCGGTTTTTTAAGAGCTCTATCCCGCCATTATCGGTATAGTCGAACACTGCGTACACGCCGTTGCCCTTATCCCACGAGCCGTTTTTTATTTCGTTATAAAAATCCGTAACATAGTCGGCTGAAAATACGCAAAGAAAGCTGCGCGAATACTTGTTTGTTGTGTACCCGTGCACATGGTTGGGCAATACGAGCATTGCCGTGCCCTGCTTTAAGGTAAAGGTGTTATGATAGACCGAGCACTCAAGCTCGCCTTCCAGCACCGTTATAAATTCGTAGCTGTTGTGGACGTGGCTTACAAAGCAGAGGTTTTCGTCGTCCTGAGTATAGATATAGTTACTGTTGATTGACCGCTTTGTTTCAAAATACATAAATTTTGCCCCGTAAACTTTTTAAAACAATTATTGTTTTTTATTGCTTGTGCTACAAGCAATAAAGGGGTGTACACCCCTTTGTGCGATATGCGGAATTTTTTTGCCGAACGTGAAAGCTCGAAGTTATTTTAACATATAAATTATTATCCGTCAATAGCAAATTTCTACTGTTTTGGTTGCTTTTAACATATTTATGTAAAGCTTTTTCAAACGAGAGTAAATTTTTTGTAATTAATCATCTTTTTTAGTGTTTTATTATAAAATCAAAACTTTTTGCCATAACATCAAAATTTTCTTCTTGAAACGAGCGGTCTGATTGATTAACATAAATCCACAAGGGATTTTATCCGCAAGTATATCAGGAGGAATATAATTGATGAAAAAGAAATTTTTAGCGCTTTTGGCGGCTTCTGCAATGGTGCTTGGCGCAGGCGCGGTTATGGCGGGCTGCAATGCACCCGCGGAGCCCGAGCATACCACCCACTACGACATAAATGCAGACGGCAAATGCGATAAATGCGGCGAGGATATGGAAGGACATAGCCATATTTATTCGAAGAAATGGTCGAGCGACGCAACCTATCACTGGCATGCGGCGGTTTGCGCGCACGACGGCGAAGTCAGCGAAAAAGCCGAACATGAATTCGATGAGGGCGGCTTGCTTTGCAGGGTTTGCAAGGCTATCAATACGGCGCCTGTTGCGCCGGTTGAGGGCGTTTATCATTACGAGGCGGAATACGCCGAGCTTGACGACAAGGACGTTGCCGACAACGCTACAATGACCATAGAATTAAACAAGCACGAGTTTACCGAATCCGGTAAAGAGGACGGTCCGCTTGTTTCCAACGTAGGCTACTTCGGCGGAAGCGAAGCGAGCGCGGGACAGACGATTACATGGAGATTTAACGCAGCGGAGGCCGCGGAAAACGTTAAGGTTACGCTGAGAATGGCTTCCTCCGTCGGCTCGTGGAACGACAAAAAAATTACCGAAATAGTTTTGGGCGCAGAGGGCGCGCCTTCCCTTTCCGTCAACGGCAGCGACGTTTCGCTTGAAGGTCAAAAGCTTGACGGATTGGATAATCTTACCCAAAACGATATGCAGAACGGCGTTGCTTACCACAACTTCTGCAATATAGTAATAACGATTAATCTTGTTGCGGGCGAAAACACAATCGTGCTTACTTCCGGCAGTAAGGGCGTAAACGTTGACAAGATAATGATTGAAACGACTACCTCGCTTGAATTTTCGAGAACGAACAACTTATCCCGTCCTTCAAGTCATTAATTAAATAAATCCGTAATAAATTTCGGAACTGTGGCGTCGGTTCGGTAGCGTGCCGAACCGACGCTTTAAATTTACAAAATATTAAATCATTATATAAAGAGGAACATTTTTATGACAGAAATTTTCGGAAACATACCTTCGGTGAAATACGAGGGTGCGGAAAGCAAAAACAAATTTGCGTTTAAGTTTTACGACGCAGACCGAGTAATTCTCGGCAAAAAAATGAGCGAACAGCTGCCCTTTGCTATGGCGTGGTGGCATAACCTTTGCGCTACCGGCGCAGATATGTTCGGCAGAGGCACGGCGGACAAAGCCTTTGGCAAAACGGTAGGAACAATGGCCCATGCAAAGGCAAAGGTTGACGCCGGCTTCGAGTTTATGAAAAAGCTGGGCATAAAGTACTTCTGCTGGCACGACGTTGACCTTGTGCCCGAGGCGGACGACATTAAGGAAACCAATGCGCGGCTTGACGAGATTTCAGACTACATACTTGAAAAAATGAAGGGCACGGACATAAAGTGCCTTTGGGGAACGGCAAATATGTTCGGCAACCCCCGCTATATGAACGGCGCGGGCTCGACCAACAGCGCGGACGTTTTTGCGTTTGCCGCGGCGCAGGTTAAAAAGGCGCTTGATATAACCGTTAAGCTCGGCGGAAAGGGCTACGTTTTCTGGGGCGGACGCGAAGGCTACGAAACGCTTTTGAACACCAACGTTAAATTCGAGCAGGAAAACATTGCCCGCCTTATGAAAATGGCGGTAGCTTACGGCAGAAGCATAGGCTTTAAGGGTGATTTTTACATCGAACCCAAGCCGAAGGAGCCCATGAAGCACCAATACGACTTTGACGCGGCGACGGCTATCGGCTTTTTGAAGGCGCACGGGCTTGACAAGGATTTCAAAATGAATATCGAAGCAAACCATGCGACGCTTGCGGGACATACCTTCGAGCACGAGCTTAGAATTTCCGCAATAAACGGAATGCTCGGCTCGGTTGACGCAAATCAGGGCGATTATCTCCTCGGCTGGGATACAGACGAATTCCCCTGCGACGTTTACACCGCAACCTACGCTATGCTTGAAATTCTGAAGGCCGGCGGGCTTACGGGCGGACTTAACTTCGACGCAAAAAACCGCCGCCCCTCCTACACCTACGAGGATATGTTCCATGCGTTTATATTAGGTATGGATACGTGGGCTCTCGGACTTATCAATGCGGCTAAGCTTATCGAGGACGGCACGCTTGATAAATTCAAGGAGCAGAAATATTCGAGCTTTAAGAATACAGAAATCGGCAAAAAAATTCTTTCCGGCAAAACTTCTTTGGAAGAGCTTGCGGCTTATGCCGACGGCTTAGGCGCACCCGAACTTCCTTCAAGCGGCAATCAGGAATATTTACAGCATATTGTAAATAACATTTTATTTAAATAATAAACAGTTGCCGTACAAAACAGTGTTTTGTGCGGCAACTTAACTTAAAGGAAATTTTATGAACACTTATATAGGAATAGATTTGGGCACGTCCTCGGTAAAACTTTTGCTTGTTGCCGCGGACGGAACGATATTGAATACCGTAACGCAGACCTACAACGTTTATTACCCTAAGGACGGGTGGAGCGAACAGAACCCCGAGGACTGGTATTCCGGCGTTATTGGCGGCATTATGCGGCTTTTGGTGGGACAGGATAAGTCCGCGGTAAAGGGCATAGGCTTAGGCGGGCAGATGCACGGGCTTGTTATTCTTGACGAGAACGATAAGGTTATCCGCCCCTGCATTTTATGGAACGACGGCAGAACGCAAAAGCAAACAGATTATTTAAACGAGGTTACGGGGAAGCAAAAGCTTTCGGAATACACTGCAAATATTGCGTTTGCGGGCTTTACTGCGCCGAAAATTCTTTGGGTAAAGGAAAACGAGCCCGAAAACTTTAAGCGCATTGCAAAGATTATGCTGCCCAAGGATTACATAGCTTACAGACTTACGGGCGTACACGCAACCGATTACTCGGACGCGAGCGGCACTCTTCTTCTTGACGTTAAAAACAAGCGCTGGTCAAAGGAAATGCTTGATATTTGCGGCATATCCGAGGGGCAATTGCCGCGGCTGTACGAAAGCTATCAGCCCGTTGGCAACATACTTTCAAGCGTTTGCAAGGAGCTGCAGATTTCCCGAAGCGTAGTCGTTTGCGCGGGTGCGGGAGATAACGCCGCCGCGGCGATAGGCACGGGCACCGTCGGCAACGGCGACTGCAACATATCGCTTGGCACAAGCGGAACGGTGTTTATCGCGCAGGACAGCTTTTCCGTAGACAAAAACAACGCGCTGCACTCCTTTGCGCACGCAAGCGGAAAATATCACCTTATGGGCTGTATTCTGTCTGCGGCAAGCTGCAATATGTGGTGGATGGAAAACGTTTTAAAGACGGCTGAATTTTCCGCCGAGCAGCGGGGCGCGGATAAGCTGCGCGGCAAAAACGATTTGTTTTTTCTGCCCTATCTTATGGGTGAAAGAAGCCCGCACAACGACACGGACGCGCGCGGGGCGTTTATTGGTCTGCGCCCCACCACTACGCGCACTCAAATGACGCTTGCCGTTATGGAGGGCGTTGCGTTTGCACTGCGCGACTGCGTAGAGGTTGCAAGATTGAGCGGCATACCCGTAAACAGCACCCGCATATGCGGCGGCGGCGCAAAAAGCCCGTTATGGCGGCAGATTATCGCCGACGTTTTGAACGTGCCCGTGCAGACGCCGAAAACGCAGGAAGGTCCCGCCTATGGCGGAGCGATGCTTGCAATGGTTGCATGCGGCGAATACAAGGATACGCAATCGGCGGTAAACAAGCTTGTTACCGTAACGCAGACCGTTGAGCCCGATTGCGCCGCGGCGGCGGGCTATGACAAGCGGTATAAAATTTTCACCGCCTTATATCCCGCACTTAAAAACATTTATAAAAACTTTCAGGAGCTTTAAATGGCACAGGAAACAAATATCAATCAAAAATGTATAGACGCAGTAAGGATACTTTCCGCCGAGGCGATTACAAAGGCAAATTCGGGTCACCCCGGAATATGTTTCGGAGCGGCGCCCGCAGCTTTTACGCTGTTTTCCGATTTTTTGAAATTCAGCTGTAAAAACCCCAAGTGGGAAAACCGCGACAGATTTATTTTATCTGCGGGGCATGGCTCTATGTTGCTGTATTCGCTTTTACACCTGTTCAACTTCAATGTGACAAAAGAGGATTTAAAGAATTTCAGACAGTTTGGCAGTAAAACCCCCGGACACCCCGAATACGGCGTGACGGACGGCGTAGACTGCTCTACCGGTCCGCTCGGCCAAGGAATTGCAAACGCCGTGGGAATTGCGTTGGCCGAGGCATATCTGGGCGCCAAATTCAACAGGGCGGGGTTTAAAGTAGTAAATCATTACACCTACGCACTGTGCGGCGACGGCTGCTTGGAGGAGGGCATAAGCTACGAGGCCTGCTCCTTTGCGGGAACTCAAAAGCTTGGCAAGCTTATTCTGTTTTACGATAAAAATGATATTTCCATCGAGGGCGATACGTCAACCGCGTTTTCGGAAAATACGGCTATGCGCTTTGCCGCTTTGGGCTGGCAGGTGCTTGAGGTTTCCGACGTAAACGATACGCAGAAGCTTCGCAATGCGATTACCGACGCTCAGCGTGAAGAGAATATGCCCACCGTAATTATATGCAAGTCGCAAATAGGCTACGGCACGCCGCTTGCGGGAAGCGCCGCTATACACGGCTCTCCACTTTCGGCAGAACAGCTGAAGCTGACCAAGGATTTTTATAACTGGAACGAGCAGCCCTTCGACGTGCCCGAGGCAGTACGCTATCATTGCCACCGCATAGCCGAGGAGAAATGCAAGGCCGAGGACGACTGGAAGGTGATTTTTGAAAAATATGCCGCCGAATATCCCGAGCTTGCCCGTGAATATAAGGAATACTTTGAAAACCGCGAGATTAAGCCGTCGGTTACGGCGGGTGCGGATATGCCCGAGGCGACGAGAATTTCCGGCGGAAAAGCCTTGAACGAGATTGCCAAATCGGTTGCCAATCTGCTTTCCGGCTCCGCAGACCTGTCCCCCTCGACAAAAACGGATTTGAAGGGCGAGGACTGGTTTTCGCCAGAAAACAGAACGGGACGGAATATTCACTTTGGCATAAGAGAGCACGCTATGGCGGCCATTTGCAACGGTATTGCACTGCACGGCGGGCTTAAGGTTGTGTGCTCTACCTTCTTTACCTTTTCGGACTATATGAAAGGCGCAATGCGTATGAGCGCAATTATGAAGTTGCCTGTTATTTACGTTTTGACCCATGACAGTATCGGCGTCGGCGAGGACGGCCCTACGCACGAGCCCGTCGAACAGCTTGCGGCGCTTCGTGCAATGCCCGATATAAATGTATTCCGCCCCTGCGATTACAGCGAAACGTTATCGGCGTATATTTCGGCTTTAAACGGCGATTGCCCCACTGCTATAGTGCTTTCACGGCAGAATTTAACCCAATTTAATAAGGGCGGTAACGCACTTAAAGGCGGGTACACAGTGGCGGACTGCAGGGAAAAGCCGGACGTGCTTTTAATTGCAACCGGCTCTGAAGTGGAGCTGTGCGCACAGGCGAAGGCTTTGCTTGAAAAGGACGGGGTTAAGGCAAGGGTTGTTTCTTTGCCGTGCTTCGAGCTGTTTGATAGGCAGACGGAAAAATATAAGCAGTCTGTAATTCCGACGGAGGTTAAGGCGCGCGTTTGTGTGGAGGCGGCAAGTCCGCTTGGCTGGCGCGAATATGCGGGCGACAAGGGAAAGATTATTGCAATGACCACCTTCGGGCTGAGCGGGGATTACAAAACGCTGTATAAGCATTTCGGCTTTACCGCCGAAAATATCGCAAAAAACGCAAAAAATTCATTAAATTCAAAGTAATAAAGCATAGAAAAAGCGGTGAAAGGAATTAAAGCCTTTCACCGCTTTTTTATTATCTGTTGTCGATTTTTTCGGGATACATATCGTGGTGCGAAAGCCTGTCCCATGCTACCTGCTCCCACTTGGTTCCCTTTTTACCGTAATTGCAATAGGGGTCGATGGAAATTCCTCCGCGGGGCAGAAACTTGCCCCATACCTCTATGTATGCGGGGTCCATCAAAGCAATAAGGTCGTTCATAATTATGTTAACGCAGTCCTCGTGGAAATCGCCGCGGTTTCTGAACCCGAAAAGATACAGCTTTAAAGACTTGCTTTCAACCATCTTATCGCACGGAACATACGAGATATAGACCGTGGCAAAATCGGGCTGACCCGTAATGGGGCAAAGGCTTGTGAATTCGGGACAGTTGAACTTTACGAAATAATCCCTTTCGGGGTGTTTGTTTGCAAACGTTTCCAAAACGGACGTGTCGTAGGTCTGAGGATATTCAGTATTGTTGTTCCCCAACAGTGTAATACCTTCGTTCTGCTTCTCTCTTGGCATATTATTCTCCTTTTATTGCAGGGTCTTCTGTTCCGTTGGCTTTAAATGCCGCAGCGCGGTCACGACAGGTGGCGCATACGCCGCAAGGCTTTACGCCGCCCGAATAACAGCTCCATGTATACTTATACGGAACGCCGAGTTCAAGCCCCTTTTTTACAACCTGAGATTTGTTTAAGCTTACAAACGGCGCAATAATTTTAAGCTGTCCGCCGCTGCCCGTATAAATAGCTTCGCCCATCGCGGAATTGAACCTTTCACTGCAATCGGGATAGGCGTTGCCCGCCGCGTCGTCGCTGTGCGCGCCGTAATATATCGCCTCGCACCCGTGCGAAAGCGCCACGCTTGCCGCCGCCGAAAGAAACAGCCCGTTTCTGAAAGGAACGTAGGTTGAAACGGGTTTGCCGCCCGTTGCCGAAAGCTGTTCCGCATAGCTTTGCATAGGTATATCGTTGGGTGAATCCGCTAAAAGCGAGCAGTCAGAGCCTTCGAATATGACCGAAAGGTCAAGCCGCTTTAAATCAACGCCGTAAAAGCCGGCAACCTTTTGCGCCGCGTCAAGCTCTTTACTGTGTGTCTGACCGTAGTAAACGGAAAGAGCGGCAACCTCCTCCGCGCCGTATTTTTCAACCGCCAGCCCAAGACACGTTGCGCTGTCCACGCCGCCACTTAATAAAACAAGTGCTTTCATACCCTGTCCCCCAAAAGCTTTTGCAGTGAAGCGTCGTCTTTAAACGCGCCGAAGTAAGTTTTTGTAATAGTTTTTGACGATACGTTTTTTATCCCGCGCGAGGTCATACAACTGTGGCAGCCTTCTATCCTTACGCCGACGTCCGGAGATAAGGCCGCAAGCGAAATTATCTCGGCAATGTCCCGTCCAAGACGCTCCTGCAATTGCAGACGCTTTGCCGCCATATCGCAGATGCGCGCGATTTTGCTTAAGCCCAGAACTCTTCCTCGCGGAACGTACGCCACGTCTACCTTCATATCGTACATAAGCGCCATATGATGCTCGCAATAGCTGAACACGCTTATGTCCTTTATGACTACCGCGCCGCCTGAATTCGGGTCGGACGGAACTTCGAAAGTTTTTCCGAACATTTCCGCAATTTCGCGGTTGGTGTATTTTATACCTTCAAATGCTTCCTCGTACATTCTCGCAACGCGGGCGGGCGTTTCTCTCAGCCCTTCCCTGTCGGGGTCTTCGCCTATGGCGACCAATAACCCGCGGATATGTTTTTCTATTTCTTTAATATCCATACCTTCTCCTATACCCCGCGCTTATCGGGTTCCCAGATGATTTTATGCAACTGCAATTGCAGGCGCACGCCGTTAAGCTTGCGCTCCTTCATAAACTCCGCAATTTCCTCGGGACTGATTTTTCCGAACACGGGGCTAAAATAAACGCGGCACCTGTCCGTAAGTCCGTAGCCGTTTATAATCTCCTCCGCACGCACCAAATCGCGCTTATCCCCGACTACAAGCTTGACCGCGTCCCGAAACGTAAGATAAGAAAAGTTTTCGGTCAGCATATGCTTTTCCATTCCGCTCGAAGGAAGCTTATAATCGGCGGTAACGGCGGGACGGGGCGACAGGGAAACGATATTTTTCAACGGCACGCTTCCGTTGGTTTCTATTTCAACTTCTGCGCCAGACGCGCCCAGCAATTCTATAAGGTGCGCAATATCCGCCTGCAAAAGCGGTTCGCCGCCCGTCAGGGTAACGTTTTTTACGCCCGTCGATTTAACGTATGCAGCAAGCTCTTCCGCAGAAGCAAGCTCGTATTTTACGTCGGCAGTATTTGCCCAGCGCGTGTCGCAATAGCCGCAATCAAGATTGCAGCCGCAAAACCGCAAGAATACGGCAAGCTCGCCGGCGCGCGGGCCTTCGCCGTTTATGCTTACAAACTTTTCGGCAACTTTAAAACAGCGCATATCACTCACCGTACACCGCGCAGTTTTCTGGCGACTCGTTCACCGTCACGCTGAAAACGGGGAAGCCCCTTTTGCAAAGGTCGGCATAAATATGCGCGGCAAAGTTTTCGGCAGTGGGTCTGAAATCCGTTTCAAACAAAGAAAACCCTTCTTCCTTAAGCGCGGCAAGGGTTGCAGGCTTAAGGGTGCTTTTTTCGTAAATAAGCGTATGGTCAAAGCCTTCCGCAAGCTCTTTTACCGCTTGCTTAAAATCGCCGAAGTCCAGCAGCATACCGCGCTTTTCGCCGTTGCTCTGCAATTTGCCACCACATATCTTTACTTCAACAACCCAGTGGTGACCGTGAATGTTGGCGCACTTGCCGTTGTAGCCGTGAAGAAAGTGCGCGCTGTCAAAACAAGCCGAGGTTTTTAAATAATACATAAATCTCCCTTTGCGCAAAAAAATGCAGCCGCGACAAAACGACTGCACCCAAAAAGACTTTTCCCATTCAGATGCCCTGGTTTTGTTTTACGACAGGATGGCGCAAACGAACTGTCCGTTTAATTTGCTATATAATACCACGCCGCAACGCGTATGTCAACTCAACTAAAACGCTTACCCGCCGCATATTTGCAAAATGGCGGCAAACCGGCAAAACGCCCTGCGCAGATATAATTTTTTGCGCAGGGCGTTCTGTTTAATATGAATATTTTAAGCGTTAGCCCATTCGTTAGAGGTAAATGAAATATTGCTGAACGTAACCTCCGTTCCACGTGTTGCCCAAAGGCAAACGTATACATATTCGCTGTCGGATACGGCGAGGTCAAAGTCACTTACCGCCGAATAGGAATAATTACCGATTTTGGCTGTAATAGATTGGCTTGACCTTGCCAATGTAAGCAAATACTCACTGTTTGCCGCAGGATAATCTACTTTGTTTGAAAAAGCTGCAAGAGAACCTCCGTTTCTTGCATATCCCATAACAGCTTTTGTTGACGTTCCGTAGCAGCCTGCCGTTACGTAATTACTGCTTACAACCTCCGTCGAATCGATGTAAATATCGTCACGCACCATCAAGCCGAAGCCCGCCTGATTACCGCCGAAGAAAACGACCTTTGCCGTTACCGATACCGAAAAAGCGGTTTTGAAGGGCACTTGAATAAATGCCGCCGCTATGCTGTCGTTAGTGCTTTCAACCTTGCCCTTGTTTGTAGTTTCTTTAACCATGAATGTAAGTCCGCCCTCTGTACTTTGAATTATCACATAGTTTGAGGACACGGTATTTTTACCGGGAACTGTTCCGTACCATTTATATTGCGCCTGCGCATTTGCCGTATCGCCGGTGGTGCCGTTTATATTCGTCCATATCTTTGAAGCGTCCTTATCGGGGTTAAACGGTTCTTTTTCCGGTATTTCGTAATTTGGATTTATTATCGCCGCTGCATTATCGGCATAGACAGGCTGTGCGATATTGGTTTTTATATTTGCCGCCAACGCAAGCTTTGACGATTTTACCGCATTTGCAATGTAATATGCGTTCATTTTGGCGCCGTATAAATTTGTATGCGTTGCATCTATACCCGTAGCCGTTTTTCCGTCTTACTTTCGTCAGCCCATTTTTCGCCGGTTGCCGCGTGGTACTTAGCCGCCACGTCATAGCCTGAGCTCTTATAATCGGTTTTAGTAATATCGGTAAGGTCAATGCGCGACAGCCCCTCTTCTGTTGCCAAATCTCTGATTGCTTGCGCATTTTGCCTGTTTTGATTTTATCGTAATTGAGAAAACCCAACAGCGCATTATCGTCTTTATTACCGTCTATAACTTGCAAAAGGTCTAAAATCTCTTGCTCATAAACAAACTTTTTATGTCTTCCGTCTTTGGTTTTTCAGACCAACTGCGATTTAAACAGAGTGGAAAAAGCATATGTTACGCCGTTACTTTTAAGTTCTTCCAATCTCTTACGTGAAGATTCGTTTGGATTAAATGCTAACCTTACCATTTGAGGAAAACCGTAATAAGGGTTATCCCATTCTTTGTAATCGTCGTCTAAAACGTGTTCTCTATCCCACGCTTCTTGGTCTTGGACTATATCGGTAAACTGATAAAACGCAATTCTGTCTTCTTCACTGAATTCGCTACCCATTAAAATTTTGTACGGTGTTGATATTTAAGCCTTCTTTTAAACCTGACGTACGAAGGCAAGAACCGTCGCCGCAATCGCGCGTTTGTTTATTCAATCACCCGCCACAACGCGATTTCTGTTTTTGACTATGCTATACACTTGAAAAAGACATTGGCTAATGCTATAATTTTTATATTATAAAATAACCGGTCGAAAATAATTCGATTAATGAAATAAGTAAAAGGGAAAATTTATGAAAGTTTTGGTTATAACGGGTAGTCCGCATAAAAACGGGACTTCGGCTCTTCTTGCCGAAAAGTTTATTCGGGGCGCAACCGAAGCGGGGCATACCGTTGTGCGCTTTGACGCGGGACAAAAACAAATACACCCTTGCATTGCGTGCGAAACATGCCACAACACAAGCAAGGGGTGCGTCTTTAATGATGGAATGGAAGAAGAGGTTAACAGGCACCTTGTTACGGCGGACGTAATTGCGTTTGTTTCTCCCGTTTATTACTACATGTTAACACCGCAGATAGCGGCAGTTATAAGCAGATTTTACGAAAACGAAGCGGGGTTGCATATGACGCATAGAAAAGTACGGGCGGTGATGTTGCTCACTATGGCGGACGACACCGAAGAGTCGGCTTTGGGCGCATTACAGACCTTCAAAGGAATAACGAATTATCTTGGTTGGCAAATTGCGGGCACTGTTGTCGGATTGAATTGCGAAACAGTGGAGACGTTGCAGAAAACGGACTATCAGGAACAAGCTTATAATCTGGGTAAGTCTTTATAAAAAACGAAGAAAATGACCGATGAGCAAATTGCAAAGACGGTTGTGGAATTTTTTCCTAAGTAAAAGGCTATGCGGCTGAAAACTCGTTATCGTAAAAAGAAAGAAATAGCGGGAACGTAAATTCGGAAATATTATGACTAAAACGCAGTTGGAAAATTTGATTAAAAGAATGAACGCTCCGTATGAACCCGAAATCAAGGTTAGTTGGGAAAATGAGTCTTGGAAAGCAAGGCGTGAAGCGGAAAAATTAAGTGATAATGCATTATTGCCTGTATTAGAACAGATTATCGACGAGCACCGCGGCGAAAGCGACGGGGAACGTGAAGTGCGTAGAGCCGCTCGGTTTATATATGCAAAAATATTGAGTAATAATTTTGACGAAAAGGGTTTCTTGTTTTTATTAAACGAACTTTTTACCGAAACCGATTATTGGACTATCGAAAGTATATTAACAAACATTTGGTTTTTGGATATTCAGCAAGATACAAAACTATCGCCGCTTTTGAACTTTGCGGAAAATGCTAACCGTGAAAATTTGCAAACGGTTTTAAATATTTTAATCGAATATAAGAAAAAAGGTAATAAAGACGCGATTTCCGCTTATCCCGAAATTTACAAAAAAGTTCACAATAAGTCCGTACCGCTGAAACAAGCCGTCATAGATATTTTACAAAGCCACGGCATTAAAGCAAAGGCGGATTTAGATAAACAAACAGATGAAGATGGCGCGGCTTTGTACGAAGATTTGAAAGCCGGTATATTGGAAGAGTATGATATTACTTATAAAAAGTTGGTTTCATTGTTAAATAAATTGGTCAAATAAGGAGCGTAAAATGGAAATTTGTGAAATAACGCTTGATGCCAAACACTATGACTTGTTAAAGAGCATGCTGAATTGCGGCAGCAGGGCGAACCTGATAAGAAAAATACCGATTAACGGAAAAGAATTGTTTTATGATGTGCTTCATGAAATATATTCGCCCGTAACAGACGGATGGAGTACGCGTGAAATCGTGTTGAAAGAGTCAGCCGATGCGTTGAATATGTTAAGAATTATGACAAAACAGATATTCCCGAACGATGAAGACTATTTTGTGCGGCAAATAGGAAAAAAATGGAAGAATTTTCATTTGGAAAAAGATTGTGCGCTTATAATATTTAAAGAACAGTAAAAGCATATAAGGCAAGCACGGAATGAAATCTTAACGAGAAAAAGTTACTTGACTTCGTAGCGCAATTTACTTAATTATAAAATTCGTTTTAGGTTATTTTTAGGTTTTAAAAATAAAGTCGAACTACTTTTTTCAAGGTTCGGCTTTTTTAATGTAAAAAATAACGTAAGTTAACCCAAAAGGCAAGACTTACGTTATTTTTTATTTAAATCAATTTCTTCATTATTCAATGTTATAGTGGTTGTAGGACTACTAATCAAATTTTTTCTTGTTATCTTTACAATAAAGCTATTGTCGTTAATTGTTGTTGTAAGCGTGGCATTGAGCCATCTAAACGAGCCAAATACCATCTTATCTTTTTCTTCTCCGTCAACAAAGAGCTTAACGATGTGATTTTTCGTAATTATCTCAATTTTATGAGTTTGAATTGTATAACAAAATTTTTTTCGTATTTTGAAAATTGTTACAATTTCTAATAGGATAGCAACAACAAAAATTATTCCAGCAACTATTAGAGCAGGTATCATATATTTTCTCGCTTTTTTATTTTTAATATAGCACAAATAACGGCTATTTACTATGAAATTAAGGTGAAATTTTAAATGGCACTGTGGCGCGTTCAAGCACCCGCCACAGTGCCAAAGTGTATTCTTACGCTGTCATACAGTTGAAGTTTATGTACGTTTGTAGTATAATGACTGTACGATAAATATTAATTTAGTGTTGCGGAAAGGAAAATAAAAATGAATGATAAAGAAATGACTTTTGAGGCGGAAATAATCAATATCGGTGCGGATTTGGTAAAGCTGTATTCCGAAAAAATACAAACTCCTTTAATCGAGCTTGAACGGCAGATAATTTTAATTTATATGTTCGGAATGGCGAACGCATTACGTGAAAAAACTATCAGCACTTATCTCCGTTACAAACAGAAACTGCTATGACGGCGGTTATGATTAAGTTGTTCGATTTTTCGATTGAGAAAGCTCAAACACTTATGGGAAGTAAATAAACGGCGTTTTAAGGTCGGCAAACAATTTTACGAACTGCGTATAGATTGTGCCGAAATCGAACTCTACGGCAAAATAGAAGTAGTAAGCAAAGAACTCAACGACTATCGTTAAACGCATAAAACAGCCGTATAAAGGACGAACGGAACACGAACGCACCCAACAGAACGAAGCCTATCGTCAGTAGTATCGTAAGTATGATATTTAAAACTCTACGCATTGACGTTACCCCCTGTATAGGCAAGGTAACTTATTAAAAGCGCAATTACGACCAACGCCGTAATTACCAAAATTCTTTTTAAAATCTTCATTAAAATTCTCCTTAAATTTGTTTAAAAATAAGATGCCGAAAGATATACTCTCTCGGCATCCGTTTTCTGTTAGCCGCTTTTGCCGTCTAACTTCGACCAATCAACGCTATCCCAATCGAAGCTGTCTAAATAGGAATCGACTTCTTCGGGTGAAACGTTGCCGTTAAGTTCCGGCGGTTTCGACTGTTTTCGTTTGCGCTTCGGCTTAACTTTTTTATCGTCCGTCCAAACGTAATCGGGCAATTCACCGCTTTCTTTTTGCTTACGTTCTTCTGCACGCCGCCGACGTTTTTTTTCGCTCTGTACTTCTTTATCTTGCTTTTCGCGCCGCCGTTCTTTACGTTTTTTTATTCCTTTGTCGATAGACTTGAATAGCGCCCCTACGCACTTGAACGGAAAAACTATAACCTTGCCTATCACCACGAACACGACAGGACAGAACTTTAATAATAACCAAATAACGATTAGAAAAAAGATAATGCCAAATATGATGGCTAAGATGTTAGGTCTGTCTTTTTCCGTTACAAGCGGCGGCGTTCCGTCTGCGGCTATATCCATAAAAAAATGAGAGAAATCGTTATAATTTCTCTCAAAATTTTGCGTGTGTTGACCGAAACTCCCCTTTTTAGGGGGTATTTTGATAGTCAGTTGAACAAAAATCCCCTTTTTCAACACCACCAAAAAAATCCCACCCCTATAGAGGTGAGATTTCAAGAATTCAAGATTTCATTTATGGTTGCAACCTTACCGATGCCTGCGCAAGGTTGCAATCTTATTTTTTTGCTTTGCACCCTTCAAGAGTACGCCATCAGGCATTCGCTTGCATCCTTGCCACACAATTCTTCACTATTTATTGTCCTGCGAAGTAGTGAGTCCCTTGACTATATCTATGACACTTTTCTTCAGTTTGGGATTGAGCTTTCTGAATAATTTGATTAAATAATCTTCCTGCGAGGATGCCTCTTTCTTCTGTTCGTTCTCATTATTTGATTTCGCTGTCAATGCTTTCTCAACTTGCTCGACTGTTAATACACCCTCTTGGGCAAAGTGTTTTGCAACCGCCAAAATATATGCCGACGAGACCTCCGCACCTTTAACCGCTACGCAGTAGTTGACTACCGCTATAAACGCATCCTTTTCCATGCTGGATGACTCAATGAATTGTAAATAGTCTTTTATCTCTTTATTGTTCAACAATCTTGATGTCAGTAGTGCTTGAATGGAATTATAAAATGTTGCATATTTGTCGTCCATAGTTAATCCTCATAATCTTGATGAAGTCATCTTTAGTTTCGTTCAGTTTTCCTCGGTTAGTAATTTTTTTAATTCTGCCAACCACAGTTTTGCCATTTCTTTATGACCACTTTTTGTCGGATGGCAATAGTCCAATGTTTCGTATCGTTCATCTGCTAATGCAATATCTGCCAGCAAGCAACCTTCCTCTTTCACTGCTAACCTTATCGCACCATTATACCGCGTGTCCTCTTTCATAAAGCGATCGTATGCGAGATTGAGCCCTGCTTGTAACCGCCCCATCAGCAACGTGCCACACACGATTTTAGCCGTGGGGTAGTTATTTTTTATCCGCTTTAACATTGTACGATATGCCCCATAGAACCCCATTGTGTCATCTGCATTATCCAACCCGAGGTTCATTTCAAACCCTCGGTCGTTAGTTCCCATATAAATCAGAATAATGTCCGGGGCAATTTCATCGTGCAGATTTGAACATCTCTCTACTGAGCAAGCTGACGGCGCAAATGCACCCGTTACCAAACTTCCCGAGTACGAATTATTGACACATAGCTCACCACCCAAGCCGTCGATGACTTGTTTCCACCAGGTGTCGTCTACACTATTGATTTCGTTATCATATGCCTTGTCGTCTTTGTAGTATACAGCGTAGCCACGAGGGTTGAACCCTATATACGTTGATATTGAATCGCCAAGTATTGAAACCTTATATTTCGGCATATTCTCCGTTCTCAACCCCCTTATGCATATTTTTGGACGGTTGTTAGGCTTATTTATGCATATTTTTGGACAGTCAACTGCTTTTTCAACCCGAGCAAGCTCTTCTGCTATAGCTTTTTCAGCCTTCGGTCTTTGTACCTCTATGCAAATATCAATTAGCTGTTTAACGTCCAATTCGCCATGGAATCGAAAATTAAGAGGTGGCTGTGGGTTACGTTTCATTTGTGTTAGGTAGGTCGTCATCTTCCAACACAATGCAGTTGACCATTTTGCTATGCCCAGTGCAAGCATCGAGCGCAATTATTCCTTCTGCATAGTACGGTGAGAAGTCTTCGCCATCACCAAACTCTGCGCCCTTTCCTTCATACCGTGAGTGTCCAAACGATGTGTGCCAATGTCCACAGACTATCGTCTTCCCAGGCTCTATGACACCTTGGTGCGCTGCAAGCATTCCATTATACCAACGTGCAAAATACCAGCCAGCAGCATCGTCATTTCTCCACTCAGGATTGAATTGAAAGAAACTTGCATTCCCCCCTACGCCATTTGCTATTGACGGTATCCAACCATGAACGAAAATATAATTCTTGGTTTCATAATAGTTCTTCATTGCTGGAAGAACTGTCTTAAACAACTCCGACCGTTTAATCCCTGCGGCAGTCGCCTCTGGATACATACTCATCTTGGTCAAAGTACTTCTCGTCAAATCTCGCACGGTATGTACTGTTCCGTTGCTGTAATGATGAGTATACTGAAAACCCATTTCAGCATACATCGGCAACTTCTCCACGAAATCTACCAGAAGGTCTTCGTGGTTGCCTCTGATAAGTATGACCTCATCTTTCTTCAAAAGTCCGAGAACGAACTCCAGCAATTCCTTGCTCTGTTTACCCCTGTCGAACAAATCTCCGCAGATAATCAATTTATGAGGTGCTACGTCCATAAAGTAGCCTTGTTCGGTTAATGCTTTAACCATCAAGTCATAAAAGCCGTGGACGTCAGCCACAACGTAATATTTCATTTTTGCATTTCCTTTTGCAACCTTGCAATCGAGCAAAATTCTTGCAAGGTTGCAAAGGTGCTATTTGTTTTCCTCAGTATCTAATTGTTTTATTTCTGTTTGGTCGTAATTAAATGCACCTTCGGGATACTCATAGATTGAGCCTGTTATTTGGTAAACACGACCGCAATTCGGACATTCAGTTTCACATAATATGTCGTGCTGAGTTTCAACACCCATATCACGTTCATCGATTGGCATCGATGTTTCCACGAATTCCATCACATCAACAATTATCTTATGACCGCATTCGCATTTTATTGTTTTTTTATAAGAGTAAAAACCGTCAGTATCAATGAATCTGCGATTGAGCAAGGTTTCCTCGTCCAAGACAAGCTTTCTCGGTAGTTTTGCGTCAGTCTTTATCCACTCCGAAATCTGCCCATCCTTCACCTTAAATGTCACAGTTACAGGGAATTTGATTTCATGCATCTCACGAGCAAGCCCCACAGCTCTATAGAAGTATTCCCTCTCCTCATAATCCCAAGTAGAGTTGTCCTCATCAAAAAATGAACACTCAACCTCTATATTAGCTCGAACAGCTATAGTCATGATAGCCTCAGTTTCCCCGGCATAATCCACATTATGGATTTTTGACGAAATCCCAATGTTCAAGATGTCAAAATCATCATACTCTATTCCTGTCTCAATCCCATCTCTATCGTAGCTATTCCCTCTAACGTTCACAGGCTTAACCATCAGCATATTCTCAATGCGATTGTTAAACTTCACCACATCAGAATTAAAGTATTTAATAGCCTTTGCGCTTACTTTCTGTTCCACCGTTATTGACGAAAACAGCTCTTTCAAGTCTTTATAAAATTTGACACCACTATAATTCCAGAAGGCAGCTTGCCAATCTGGGTCACTACTTACTACGCAAAGCTCTCCGCATTCATTAGCAATTTGCTTTAAGCGTGCAATAATTATTGCATCGGGGAACTCATATTTTTTATGATCTCTTTTCTTATCCTTTCCTATCTTGCCACCCTTAAACGGAGGCACATAGTTGAAATAATCCGAAATGACACTTTCTAAATTCACCCCGTCGCTATTTACAATTTGCGCATGCGTGGATTTGAGGTAATCGTCGTATAATTTGTGCAGCCCTTTAGTTATCTTCTCTTTGTCTATGTAGCTAGGCACAGCGGACAGCTTACCAATTGAAGACACCCTCTTCCAGCTCAACGAGTCAAACTTATCGTGGAACTCTTCTACTAATGTTTCCGTTCCTTCACTCAGATGTCGCTTGCATTCTCGTACAACTATATCACTTATAATGAGTCGCCCTATAACACCGTCTTCAATGTACTGTTTTAGAATACTCAAGTCCTGGTCATCATAGGAGTAGTTTGCGCCATCAAAGACATTCGTATCAAGAGTAACTATAAGCGGTTTAATTTTATCTGCCATATCCGCATCCTCTACCAACAGTTATATGCGCTATTATAACAGATTTCCAATAAAAAGGCAATCGTTGACACGGCTCGCTTTTTGCTTGTTTAGTTTTGCCCTTGCCCACACACTCGACTTTTCCCATGAAGTGGCACACGGGCGCAATTAGGGGCGTACAATTGCGCCCCTCAACTTTATCCTGCTTTTAGTGTCAGCAACGGCATATCAAGCCACGTTGCTTTCTCTATTATCTGCTTGATTTCATCTTCCGTAAAAACCTCATCTGACAGATTGATGAATGATATCACATCGCCCTTGGGGAATCCGCCATACCAATATTGTGATGGTGTATCAGAAATCGGAACTATTCCAACGTCATCAAGTCCCATAAGCGCATTCGCAATTTTCTGATACCCGTATATGCGTACTGGATACTCATTCATAATTAGCGCATTATACATTCTTACCACCTCGGCAGTTCTGCAATGCAACCCACCAGATAGTGATAAATAATACCCCTGCTCATCTTTTTGAACACTCAGATGAATTCTCGTATGTGTGCTACCCTTGGAAATCTCCCATTGATGACTTGGATTCTGTATTTTCCATTTATCTGAATAACTAAGCTCATACCAAGTATTAAACGCATCAACGGACTCATCGTCTATAGTACTCAATCCGCCGTCACGATTATCGGCAAATCTCATATACTGCTCTTTTGCTGTTTTTCCCTCTGTGCCTTCGAACATTACCGCCTTATAGCAAACTGCGCAAGCATTATAATACTTTTGCGCTGTCATATCCTTAATGCGTCCAACTTTGTCGGCTACTATATTATACCGCTCTCCACTCTCTACAAAATAATCAATTTCGCTCGGCTCTAAATCTCTGGCGCTTAAACTGACAGGCCTATGACAAATGTTCCACAACATATCTCTACTTATAATACCCATTCTATATTCCGCCGGGATACTATTCTTTATATACTCGTAGTATGTTCCTTTTTCTACACGGGCAGTTATACCGTCAACCTCATCAATTAAAAATTGCAATAAATCAGCATAATCTCTTTCCATCATCGATTTTATATTCGGGTCAACATTCAGGACAATGGAATTATTTATTACAATAACGGCATAGCCATTGTCAGCGGCGACCGTTATCTCATACCAATACTCTTCCTTGGGAAACCATTCTTGCCAAGCCTTTTCAAATTCCTCGTCGGTTTCGTACTCATCTCTTTCATGCAAATCCGCATAGTCAAAGTCTTCAATTTCTCCCTTCGGAACGGCCACCCAAAATCTCCACCTTTGGGTTTCGTCCTTCCATTGAAATTTTGACAGTTTTTCAAGCAGCGTATTGAGCAATAGAGCCGACTCATTGTTCAACGTACATTTTTGCCCTATACTTAAATTGTTATATTCCAAAGCTACCATTTTGGGAGCCGTGATTTTCTTCTTCATTTATCTCTCCTGTAAACCAACATGAGCTGTTGCTAAACATGCAACAGCCCTATTCAATAGTTATATTCCGTCGTTAGGTATTTCTTGCGCTTTCGTTAAATCGTACAACACGACACCTTGCCGCAACAGAACTTTGCCGGGGACACGATATGACTTGCCGTTCCCCCAGCCGAGCTGTTGCGATAGCCCTTGCACGAGTGGCTTGCTATATACTTCCATCTTTCCTTCTTCATCATCCAATTTTGCGGACACGCGAAACGATGTCAATGTTATACGCTCGAATGGTTCTAATAAAAGCGACGTCGCATCTTCGTTTATACGAAAACGAATAAACCTCGGCATTCCTATTGCTCTGACGGATGCCTTAAAGATGCGAATGCAGCCTGATTTACTATAAAATGAAATGTAGGTCGAATCCGCCATTTACTTCACCGCTTTGTCACCTTTCCACTTTTCAGCTTGAGAAAAATCGAATAATACCATCACCTTTTTATCAGACTGCACCATTCTCCCAATCGTTCTATATCTATATGTGTCATCCAACCCCCAATCATCAAAGAGCTTACGGGCAAAAGTGGTACAACTAATTTTGCAATACTTCGTCACATTTTTGCCCTTCCGCCAAACAATTGCATTTCCATTAGACGACTGTATGGGCGATATGAGAATTTGTTTCTTGTCCTTATTCAGCATTATGGAGATTGCCTCGCAGTTATTAAGCTGTGTATATGCTGCTTGGCTAAAAGATACAGAGTCACACCATATGGTCATCTGCGGCGCATTCATTGTGCTGAAATATTGGCTGTTTACTACTTGGAATCCCTCCAAGTCAATTTCTGTCATTAAGTTATCCATTATTTTATTTCTCCTACACTATTTGTTGAGACATACCCCTCTGCCAAGTCAATCTTGTATTGTTCTTCGTGCTGTTCCACGGGAACGCCGAAGCAATCTCTCCAATCTGCTGGCAGGTACGACCTTTTCCTTTTAGTTCCCATTCCTACAAATAATTCAAAGTCTGTCAGCTTGAACAGATACAGAGCCTCGTTATTGCAAACGGCAGGCTTACCCAGCATCTTGTATCTATATTGCTTATCCCAGCTCATCAGCTCGAATAACTTTGCGGCAAATATCTGGCATATCATATCCCTGGTTTTGATTTCCCTTTCGCCGCCGCCGCTTGCCCATCTTAACGAATCGGGAGCATCGGCATTACATGGACGAACAATAAGCCGCTTTTCATCGGGATGAATTAAGAGCTGAATATGCGTCACGCCGGGGAAACGACGAAGACAAGCCATATTGAACTTTATCTTGTTATCCCATACCGTAATAGCTGGCTCTCTCGTATGCGCAAACAGTTCCGCCTTCGCAACTTGAAACCCTGCGAGATTAACCGTTTCGGTTTCTTCGCCTTCTATCAATTCTTGAACATACTCATCTTTTTTACTCATCAGCACCCGTTACTCCCATTTTTATTTTTGCCGCACTTTCTAACACCTCCGCATGCGACAACAGCGATAACTGCTGCTGTCCCTCTACGTCCCTGCATTTTATTCCGCTCCGTAAGTTCGGAACAGATTTCAAATAATACAATTCGTTGTCCATACTGAATTCATAGAACTCATCGCCAAACGATTCTTCCCATTCTTCGGGGCATACCGCCATTCGCCGCTTCCGAATTGATTCCTGTTCTTCTTCATTTACTATTTCGACTATCGGCATCGCCTTCGTAAGGTTGAAAGTCATTATGCAGTCGGGACCTTTCTCTATCCACGTTCCCAAAATCCTATAATTGAAGTTGGGGTTCCAGTCCATTATCTGCATAAGCGCTTTAATGAAAAACGGACACGAAAGCGTCTTTATTAATATCGGCTGCCCCGTCTTTTGCTTACGCCAAGATATACTGAATGCATCATCCCTTTCGCACGGGCGTATTGCCATTTTTCTTTCGGTCGGATGCAGTAATAATTGGATATAAGAATAATCCTGCAACTTCTTCCCGCAAGCCGTGTTAAACATTATTTTTTCATTTGAAATCGTCATACACGGCAATTCAGAACGTGCGGTTAAGAACTGCCCTCGGACCACTTGGTATCCCGACAAGTCAAAAGCACTAAACGCTGACCTTCGTATCCTTCTTTCTGTTTTGCGCCCATCGACGCTATCCGAAGCGTTGTAATATTCGTTGGGATCGTCGTTTGCCCAATGATGATTGATAGGCACATATCCTTGAAATACCCCGTCATCAATGACTTGCATAATATGCAACCCGCCACGCATGCCGTGTCGCCTATTGTATATCAGCGACTGTGCCGCCTCGAACACTTCGACAGAGATTATCGCAGGGTGATGGTCTGAATAATAATATTGGTCACGGTTTTGACGGTTCTTTTTCTTTTTATGCTCAAAAATGTCCGCCGTGAAAGTTTTCCACGTCAGCACACTTCCGCAATAGCGCTCGTTCCTTATGATATACGCAAGCGAGCCAGCACTCCAATTCGTATTGCCGAGCTTGGTTTTTACGTTCATTTCCGTTAAAAGCTCAGCTATGCGTTCCAATGTAAAACCAGATAAAAAAGCATCGAAGATAAAGCGAACAACCACCGCTTCCGATTCTTCAATCTCTAATATTCCATACTTGATATATCGTCCCGAAACATCTCTCGGCCGCCTATATCCGTATAATTCGGGCGTTAGGAGTTTATTGTGCTTGAACCGCTCGTTCAGCGACCAGTTCATACTCTCGCTTTTCTTTTCCGACTCCGCTTGCGCTATACTTGCAAAGAGCGTGAGTTTCAATTCGGATTCTTCAGACAACGTATAAATCGAGTCTGTTTCAAATAAAATTCCGACAGGCGGATTTAAGTTTTTAAGCTCACGCGCAAGGGCTATACAGTCGACGACGTTCCTCGCAAATCTTGACACACTCTTTGTCACGATGAGGTCATATTCTCCCCGGCGGCAAGCTGCTATCATCTCATTAAAACTATCCCTGTGCTTTAACGACGTACCCGAAATTCCCTCATCGGCATAGACACGTTTTAAGTCCCAATTCTTATGTGAACTTGCAAGGTGGGAATAATGTTCCTGCTGTAAGACAAATGACGACAGCTGTTCGTCGTTACCTGTTGATACTCGGCAATAAGCGCATACCTTAAGAGGACGGCCGTCTTCGTTGATGTTGATTTTCTTTGTAGCAGGAATCATCTTGGTCGGCGCATCATTATCGCTGATTTTATATGCTTGTCTTATCTGTTCACGGCTATCGTTTACTGACATTTATGCCTCCGTTTTCAATCTTCGTCTTCCTCATCGCTGTCTTCACCCAGCACCCAATACCAGCCGTCCTTTCTCTTTACCGAATCAATATTAAGCCTTGCCTTAGCCTCGTTTACCGTGCGCTTTGCTATGCCTTGGTCTTCACATTGTCTAAGGACTTCATTCGCAGAACATTCTCCGTTTTTCATACAATCCTTTATAATAGCAACTGCACGGTCTAACTTACTATTTGATTCTTCATAGGATTCATCCAACACCTGCTCTGCTGTTAGCTTGCTTTTCCTTAGCCACGAAATTGATGACTTACCGTCAACCGAAAAAAGTATTGAATCACCTATCGGTGCAAGGTTGCTTTTGACGTGGGCAAGTATTCTCATCTCGGGTTGGTTTTTCAGCCTTGACACCAGCAACACACTCCGAGCTGCGGCGGCAATATCTATTGAACCGAGTCCACGATACAAGCCTTTCCCATTTCCTTTCGTCATGTGTCCTATCATTATGATTGCGCACTTTTTCTGCTGAGCCATTCGTGCAAGCCGATTCATAATCGGACGAATTGCCCCGGCTCTGTTCATATCGGTATTTGCGCCCCAATAAGCCTGCACAGGATCGAGTATCAAGACCCTTGCACCTGTTCTGTCAAGTACCTCTTCCAACCGCTCATCGCCGAGTTCCAATGTCGCATCACTTTCTTCAATATAAGCGACATTGCCCAAGTCCGCATCACATGCCATTAAGCGAGGCACAATGGTGTCTTCTTTTCCGTCCTCACTATTCTGATAAACGACCGCCGTTGGTGCGGTCTTTTCTCTTTCCAGCGGCAGTGGTTCTCCTTTTGAAAGGATTGATGCCAAGTTAATAGCAACAGTGGACTTACCCTCTCCAGGGTCGCCTTGTATGATGGTTATCTTACCGTAGGGAATATACGGATACCATAACCACTCGACTTTTTTCGCCTTGACTTCCCTGTAATATTTAACTGAATACGGTTGCTTTTCGCCGCTCATACGACCTCCACTTTTCAGCCTCTATATATTTTAACATTTATCGAATTTTACCCGTGAATACATTTGTCAAAAAATCGCCCGTATTCTTGCCAATTTTCTGACATTTGTATAATTTTTTTATAAAAAACACCTTTAAAACGGTTGGCGAATAACTTTTTTTTGTCTACATATTCTTTATAGCCACTCTCCCGTTGTGGCAGTTTATTAAAGAAGGAGGTGTTACATATGGATAGCAACGCAAATTTTTGGACGTCTGCTCAGTTCTTTCAGCGGCTTGATGCCATACTTGAACAGAAAGGCATTTCGTTTAATCATCTGAGTTTTATGGCTGAAACAAGCATTTCTTCCCTCTATCAAGCACGTAGGCGGAAGACTATGCCGAGTTTCCAAACACTGTGTTGCCTCTGCGATGCCCTCGGCATTCAGCTGTGGGAATTCTTTGACACGGACGCAGAGCGCACGGCGGAAATGGGACAAGTCGTTTCGCAGATGAAAAGTCTTTCGGCGGACAGTCAGAATGTGTTGGTAGCATTGGTAAAGCAAATGAAATAGTGGAAAGCATTCCTACCGTATTCTTGCAACCTTGCGGACGTAATCAATTAAAATAGCCGTTCATTACCTAATTTAGGGTAGAAACAGCCATTTTACAGCGCTTTAAGATTGCAACGATTTCTGAATTTTCGCATTCTAAAATATGTTGATTGCAACCTTAATAAACGAGAAAAAAGGTCACCACCCATTATTGAGTGATGACCCTTTTTTACTTATATATCGATAGCTTTTTTACAATATCCGATGCAAGGTTTTTTCCGCTGCGTGCATCGCTCGGCGTCTTCGATATAGGAAACCAATATCGTTCATCGCCTTTAAACACGATCTTGTAATGGTTCTTCTCGCTTACAACCTCGAACCCAAGCTCTTTCAACTCTGCGAATTCCTTAGTCCCTATGCCCTCGCCCTTTGCGAATATCTGCTTTATCCGTTCAAAGATATCTCTACCGTAACCCTTTATTGGATTAGCCTCTATTATTGCCGACAGCAATTCATGCGCTCTCGTATCGCTCGCATAATTCTGTAAGGCATTTGTGAGTATTGTCATTATTAAGTCGTATTGTTCATAATCATAAAACTCTTTTTTATCAATTACGTTCAGCAACCCGTCGCCACCGCCGTTCCGCTGACCCAGCTCTAACATCTCAATCCGTGCTTGCTGTGTTTGAATTTTCTGCTGCGCTTTTTTCAATCGCTCTTCAAGAGACTCATTCTCGGCATCAAATTCATCTAACAGCTCACTTTTAACCTTTACTTCGTCCGTCATCCGCTCAACGTGTAGCTCTTTCCACGTTGGTGCTTCCGCATCTACTTGCGCTGTCACGTACTGAGCGACTTCGTTTAGTATCATTTTATCCAACGCACCCCAGCCGAGCGCACTCCTGGGCGTTAGATTCTTTGACTTTCCTCTGCCTTGGTAGTATATCGCCACATGTCCGTTGTATGGGTTACTTCCGTTGGTCTTTTCTTTTAGGCTTCGAGCATATCCGTCTTCACTCTCCGCCACGATATACGCCATTCCAGCAAGCCGTCGAGATAGGCTATCAATGTCTATTTCGTAGCCCGCACTATCGAATATCTTGGTTGCGAATACCAGCGGCATTGGTAGATTGTATTTGCCGTTTGCCGCATCCGCAAGGATACCTTTCATTTCTTCGGTCGTATATACTGGCTGACTTGTAATAGGTATTGCTGTCGGCGCTATGTATTTACTATTGACAAACGCTCGAATGATATCTGTTCTAATAATCGGTACTTTTTCAAACCGCGTCGTATCGCCGTTACATTCAACGTGAATATACAGCGTTCTTTCCTCATCCATTGCTTTGAGAATAATCTCGGTTATCCATAGCTGCTCATAATAGGTTTGCTCAAATTTGAATAAGGTGAATACTCCTTTATCGTTCTCGGTTTTGAACGTGTCGATTTGGCAGTAGCCATCCTTCAGATGAACCGCACTTTTATCGACGGTGTTCTCAAATTCCGTTCCAATCGCCTTGCATGGCTCGTTCCCCTTCAGCCACCGTATTATGACCGAGTTCATTTCTTCTTCGCCGAACTCCTTTATCAGTTCGAGCTTGGTTGATAATACTTTCATTTTAAGTTCTTCCCAAGGAATTAATCATAATAGTAATCGTCGTCATCATCATCGTCATCATAATAATCATCTTCATCGGGTAAGCGGTTATAAACATTATTTACCGCCTCGAGATACAGTGAAAATGAATGTTTATTATAATCACGATTTGAGTTCTTCAATTTTAAATATTCATCTCTTATCTCATTCCAGCCGTTAGAATATTCAATTATTTCTTCTACCTTTGCGCCAGCATCACGGCTTAGATTCCTAAACACAAAATCATAATTATCCTGTCTTTTGTCATGTTTCAAATAGTAATATCCATTTTCAGCACGGTTTCTGTCGTAGTAAATTATTGCGAAATCACAACTATGCTCTATTCGGTTTTTTTGCTTGTCGACAACTTTAATCGTAATTGCTGATGTGGAATCTTGCGGGTCTTTATACTTCGTATTTTTCAGCACGGTTCTAAAGGCGTCCATAAACTGCTGCTTAACCACATCAGCTTTATAATGGTAACCTTGTTTGGGTGCAGTTATAATTAAATTATAATCAAAATCATATCCGCTGTTTCCGCCAACAACTCGTGTTACAAGATGCCGTTTCCCGCTGCCTATCAAACTGAATTGAAACGTTGTTTCATATTTTTTACGCATTACAGCTTGAACTTGAACAATAATTTTTTCAAGTTCCTGTTTGACAGGTTTATACTCTGCTTTTGTAACATACTCGAACATATAATTCTCCTTCTCGCCCATGCCTCCATTCAGCTCTTTTGCGCCAAATCGTTGTAGTATATCATATTTTTAAGATTTGTCAACCCTTTTTTTCGATTTTTTTATGGGGTTTTCCTTCTTTGCTTTCGTTCTCTTTACTTTTTTCGTCTTCGCTTTTTTCTTCTTTATGGCGTCGCTCTTTTTTGCGTCTGCGATAGCTTTTCGGAATGTAAAATACATCCAGAATAATGTGCTGTAATAGTAGTCTTCATAGCTTTCGATAAAAGCACCAGTACGGTTGCTACGAATCTCACTCTCAAAATACCCATTAAAAAACCGATTGTGAATATTTACCACAAAGTTATGCACAAGTAGCATCACCCAATAACAAACTTCTTCTTCATCTGCTACTCCCAAACTTTTAGCACTCCAAACATAATCTACAGGTGGGATTGGATTATTTTTTACACTTTCAAGATCGCGTCCCATAATAAAATCAAAGTACTGATCAATATAGTTGCTCAGCCTAATACCGTCTATATGTTCATCAAACAATGTCACTATTGGCGAGCGGTCATATATCGTTTGGAAGCCATCACAAGCGTACTCATTAAATCTTGAACTTCTATACTCATCAAAAGCATAATGAAAATGTTTCGCACCATCATTGAGAAATTTATGCTGCCCAAGTTTGAATTTGTCTATGCATTCTTCCAGCAATTCAAAGCTATCATCAACCCATTGCGTTCCTTCTATTAGTGCAAGTTTAAATCCCGCCAATTCTAATATCTTCTTCTGCAACCTATCTGAACATGCACAAAAGTTTGTATATATATTTCGATTATGTTTTTCGTGTCTATGCAAATTAGATGCAATAATACACCACGGCAGATAATCTCTATCGTCCTCATTTTGAATAAGAAATTTATGTGCTTCTTCCTCTAATTTTTCATCCAACTTCTTCTGTTCCGCCTTTTCCAATTCCAATTCATGGCGATGCTGAAGCCAATATATTAAAAACGATACTGCCACCGTTGCTATTAACGATAAAACGCCGATAACTGTTTGAACAATTTCTGCTGCCGACATACAACCTCCATTAAGGCAGTTTTTTTCTTTCTACCACCTTATCGGTACATCTGTCAAGCATACGAGAGCCGAGTGGTATCATTTATATATAACCCCACCCGGCTATTCGCTAAACGGTTTCTCTTATGTCTATACCGCAATTGAATTGAAACTCTAATTCATGCTTGTCTATGACCTTGATTGCATCAAGCAGTTTCCGCATTACATCTTTATCCGTGCAATTCACTTTGGCATCATCGATTAACTCGTAGGCTTCTTGCAGTCTTTTCTGTGCAAGCTGGCATTGCAGATTATGCGCATGCACATTTTTCTCTCTTTCTTCAAGGTCAGCTATTTTCTTGCTGTACTCTGCATATTTCACTTCATAATCTTCCAAGCTTACACCGCCATCCCTTTTTGCCTTGAATAAATCCAGCACCGCCTTTCTTTCTTGCATCAGAGCGGATCGGATTTCTTCGATATCTTCGGGTTTTTCGATGTTCATACCTTCGAGAGTCGCTTGCTTAACAATTTCCATCAAGTCGTCTGTTTCGCCGAGCAACCTTTTCACTGCTCTTTCATAAGCTGCATAGATGTCCTGCTCTTTCAGCGGACGCATTTTGCATGCATGCTGGTCTTTCTGATGAGTTATGCATACCCATGTCGGAATAAACTCCCCAGACGCCACGGTTCGTCCGTTTCGTCTGAACTTTGCACCGCAGTTTGCGCAGACCAGCAATCCGCTCAACACATACTTTCTGCTGTATTTACCTTTACCCGTTTTTGCAGTCGAGCGTAGGTTTTTGCGTCTTTCTTTTTCCGCTTGCACCATATCGAACAGTTCCTGGCTGATAATTGCTGGATGGCTGTTTTCCACATAATAGCTTGGTGCTTGCCCTTCATTTCTTACTCGGTGCTTGGACAGCACATCAGGTTTGAATGTCTTTCCGAGTATCGCATTCCCTGTATATTTCTCGTTTGCGAGGATATTAAGAATTGAGTTCGGCTTGAACCCATTTCCTTTCCTTGTCACATATCCTTCCGCATTCAGAGCATCTGCAATTTGTCTTACGGAATCCCCAGCAAGGTAATTGCGGAACACCTTTCTTATAATTTCGGCTTCTTCCTCCACGATTGTGTATTCGTCGCCGTCTTTTTTATACCCAAGGGTTGCAGGATTGATTAATACTTGACCGTCTTTAAACCTTTTTTGATATGCCCATTTTATATTGGTTGACATGGTACGGCTTTCTTGTTCCGCCATCGCTGCCAATATCGTTATCAACACATCACCGCTTGCCGACATTGTATCGATATTCTGCGTTTCGAAAAACACGCTAATCCCCATCTCCCTCAGCTCACGGATATACATTAAAGTATCAACAGTATTTCGCGCGAATCTTGATATGGATTTGACGAGTATGCGGTTAATTTTTCCAGCTCGGCAATCCTCTATCATTCTCATGAAGTTTTTTCTTGCCTCCGCCTTCGTTCCCGTCACGCCCCAGTCCGCATATCCAGGCACATACTCCCATTTGGGATTAGACATAATCCTTTCTTCAAAATGTTCTTTCTGACGCTCATAGGAGTCTTCCTGCTCATCGTTTTCCGTACTTACTCGAGCATAATAGGTTACCTTCTCCTTCGCTGTAACCGCCGTCATATTCGGACGAAATAAGACAGGACGCTCTTGCACTACCCTATTATTAATTGCCATCGGCTACCTCCTTTTCCCTTGCTAATCTTGCCATCCTTCGGTCGTACCAACCCTTCGCGTTGCCTGATGCGCCGTTAGTATATTCTCTGCTGATTTCAACTCCGTTAATAAATACGAATGTGATTTTATTTGGAGTCATTACCGCATAATCCAAGAATGTTTCGACTTTGCTTTCATCATACTCGGTAATCGGTACTAAATCAGTCTTAGTGAGCTTTCGGATTGATTGCTTTTCTATTTGCTTATTAATGACATCAATTTGTGATTTTACAGCCTTCCACTCCGCATTGTAGTCGGCTATTTCTATCATTCTATTAACTTTTAGTGCATTCAACTCTCTTTCTTGCTCGAGTAACCAAGCAAGCTGCTGGTTAAGTGTCGATAATGAGTCGCCCTCTCCCTTAATTGCTGTAAATTCGTTATAGCATTCTACGAACTTTTCTTTAAGGACAGAATCTTTTATACGAGTCCCCTGGCAGTTTTCCGCTCCGAATGTATCTTTTTTACTGCATACCCACACTATGACTTCATAAGGCTTTCCGCAGTTTTGTACCTTTCGGATATAGTTTCCGCCACAGCATCCGCACCGTATCTTTCCTGTGAACTCATAGTTCTTTCGAGCTACCCCCATCTCACATTCGCACGCCCTCTCTCGCATCAGCTTTTGTACTTTATCAAAGTCTTCGACCGATATTATTGGTTCGTGGGTGTTCTCCATGAAGTATTGCTTTACTTCACCCTTGTTTTTTCGGCATATCCCATCTTCGTTATAGTACTTCTGCATTAAGGCACAGCCAATATACTTTTCGTTGTTTAGGATATAGTGGATTGCGCCTCTACTCCATTTTCCTTTGTTTCCATAGTTTAGCCCTACCTTCTCGGCCGTTAGTTGCTTGGCTATGGCGAGTATACCTTTTCCGTGGATATACATATAAAATATTCGCTTTACAACTTCCGCCTCGCTTGGTTCGATAATAAGTGTGTTATCTTCTTTCCGCATCCGATAACCAAATATTTTCGATCCTACACTGATATAGCCATTTTTGTACTTCTCTCGCATAGCCCAAGTTTGGTTCTGCGAATATATTTTTAAGTCGTTTTCGGCTACCGATGCAGCGATTGTTAGGTACACCTCGCTGTTTGGGTTAAAGGTATCAATATTTTCTTTTTCGAAGATTACCTTGATCCCCTCATCCCTTAACTCACGCACCATTGACAGCAGTTCTTCCGTATTCCTCGCAAATCTTGCTACAGATTTTGTGAACACCACATCGAACCGTTTCTCCTTGGCATCTTCCAGCAATCGCAGGAGCTGAGGTCTTTTATGCATTGACCGTCCGCTTATGCCTGAATCCGCATAGATTCCAACATATTCATACTCACTGCTTTCCGCCATCGCTCGTTGCCAATAGTCTGTCTGATATCCTAAGCTGTGCATTTGCGCTTTGCTTTTGCTTGATACTCGACAGTATGCGACTGCTCTTTGCTTTGCCATTCATACCTCCTTTCAACTACATCTATTAATTTTCGGACTTGAATATATCCTAAAAAAATTTGTCCTACCCACTTCTCCATGGGTAGGACAAACATACCGTAAAACTCTAATTGAGCCCAGCGAAACAGCGCCAAATTACGAAAGAATTTTAGACAATATTAAGTCGCATATTTTCGCCTTTTCTTCATCGTTTATGATGCCTTTCAGCCACATTTTTTCAACGATCGCTTTGGCATATGCAACTCTCAATGCCTTATTCTCCATCGTCTTCGTCCTTCTTTCCGAGCTGCTTTATTATCTGGTTAGTACCCGTTGCGGTAAGACCGCTTGCGCCGCCGATTAATATTGCAATACAGACGTTGCTTGCCGGGATTATGCTCGGCAAAGCGAAGAACGCCACCACACCCAGCACCGCACCAAGCACCGCTGATATGAGCGGTATAAACCGCTTGAACTTCTCGTTATCCTGTACTGCGTATTTTATGATGTTGATTACCCAATATACAATCGTTGCGATAGCGGGTACGCTTATAAGCTCCAAATATTCCATTCAATTTTCCCCCTTAATTCTTAGTCGTTTGTTCGAGCAGAAACTCGTACATCTCTTCGTCGGCTTTCTTATATGCCTCGATTGCCGCTTTCATCTCTCCGTTGGTCTTTCCGTCGCGTATAGCAATTGCGTCAGCATAGGTGAGTTTCCCCACCGCATCTATGCTTTTGAGTATCAAGAGATTTTCCTTTCTCTTTGCCTCGTCACGTTCCTCGTCATTTTTCGCTTTCTTTCTAAAGAAATGCTGCAAGAAAAAAAGCACCATTCCACTGATGATGCTTGATGCTATACTTATTATAATTGCTGCCATATTCCCTCCTATTTTTTGCGTTCCCAATAATAAAGAGCGGATATATCTTCCACACTTATTCGTTCCCATTCCCCGCCGAGACTTTCAGCAGGATTAACATTTTCCGCCGTCACTCTTACCGTGTGTACAGGAAAGAAACAGTCTATGATTTCCTGCTTTTGCATTTCAATTGCAAAATACGGCAATACCGCCCACGACGATTCACCGTTGCCGATTTTAATTCTACCCGTATCTTCTTCTATCCCGATTTCGCCTTTAAGTAATACAGGATTTACAATGAGCCAGTTTACTGCACTATCCGTCCGCAGGCGGACTTTGACACTTACTTCTTTCTCCGCCATAGCCACCGCCTTTAAGCATTGCCGCCGTTCAGAATAATGGTATCCGTTTCGTGCAGTATAGTTTTACCGTCCGTCAAATCCGCAGAGCTGGTTTGCCCGAAATTCTCCGTAAACGAATTTTTTGCACGCTCTTCCGTATAGTACAGATTATCCTTCTCTTCAATATCTGCGGTAGTCAGCACAACTGCGCCAACCTGTCCGTTGACCGAGCTGATTTTGCAATCGGGCGATTGCAGTTCAAGCCAGTTATCCAAATTAGATGCGGGCGCATTCTTGAGAATATAGGACTTGCTTTCGTCCGAGCGGATTGCCACGTCGCCCTTCTGGGCAGTAAGCGCAAGCATTTCTTCCTCGCTTGATACGGCAAAAGGTTCGGTGATTGCAATGGGCGGAAGGTACTTTTTATCTATCTTCCCGTTAGCACCGAGTTCAACAAGATTGCCTGCTTTCGAGCCGACGTTCCTTGCCGCCGCCGTGCCTGCGTCCATAATTTTCGCAAGCGTTAACTCGGGGATATCCTCGGGGGTAAGCAGTTCTGACTTGATAATAAGTCCCTTTTCGTTGACCGTGAATTTAGTAAAAGTACCTGCCGTAGTTCCGCTGTTGTCAAGCAGAATTTCAATGTTCGTATCCTCGCTGCCATCGAACTCGGCTTCGCCCGTGGCGTCACCCGATACGCTTATCTTTCTTGCTTCTTTGAGTTTCTGCGCAACCTGCGATTCCGCAACCACCTCCAACTCTTCCGCAGTAGGAATACGCTTCCATACCGCCGCCGTTTCGCTCTTTGCTATAAGTACGAAAAACTTATACTCCGCCTTGTTAAGCCACAGTTCTCCTATGTCGTAGTCCGTATCCGCATCCGTAGGATTCGTTTCGGAAACCATGATATCGTCGCTCACGTATTTCAAGTTCTCCCACGCAGCAATCCCGTCGCCTATCTTGATTTTTCTCGTATCGATTTCGATGCCGATTTCACCTTTTAAGAGTACGGGATTAACCGCCGCCCAGTTTGCCGCAGTATCGTTCCTGAGCTGTATTCGGCTCTCCAATACCCTTTCCACATTTTCGTTAGCCATTTGCATTTCCTCCATTTATGATTTTTATTTGGTTATAATCCGCACCGATGCAGATATAAATACCCATAATTTCATCCCAGCGGTACGAGCGGTTTTCCGTCGTATCCATATACAGCACTGCTTTATCCCCGCGATTGGGGAAAGCATACTTACTCACGTACTGCTGGGGCTTGAGCTTAACCTCTACCGTCCGTTCGTCGTTGTCCACTACTGTTTCCGTTACGTCGTTCTCAATACCGTCATAGGACTTTGTTATTGCCCTAAACTGCTCGACGTGTATGCACCCGTCGCATTTACATTCGTTATCTTCTATCACTTTGCCGCAACCTCCAATTCTCTGTCTGCAAGCGTATATACTTCCTTGCCTTTGCCGCGCATATCTACCGTGAGCTGCATTTGATACAAAAGACAAGGCATCTTTGCCGTTTCTTCCGCCGTTAAGAATACGAAATACGAATCGCCTGTTTTCTCGAACCCGTCGGGGAAGACTTTGGTAAGTATCGGCTTACGGTTCTTCCGTCCGATACTGAACGTCAGCTTATCGCTCGGTTTGATTTGCAGTTTGCTTTCGCCTGCTATCGGCAGTCCGACGTGAAAAAAGGCGAAGCTCGCCGCCTCGCCTTGCGTTACTATTTGCCGTTCCATATCCACCGCCTATGCGTTTGTCGTATCGTTGAATCCGCCGTTCAGCGTATCTGCACATTTGTAATCAGCAGTATTAGTGTTACTGAAATAAGAGCCCGTAAAAGTTTCCGTAGAGCTTTTCTTGTTTTGCTTACATCTGTAAACGCCCTTACAGTTTGAAAAACCGTATCCAGTGTAATCCGTCGTAGAAGGGACGCTAACGCCGCTTCCCTTACAATTTATAACGTCCTTGCAGGTTCTAAACCCTACTGCGCAACCGCCCAAAAATTTACGATCCGCATTGCGTGCTTCCGCATGAGCTACGCATTGCTGTAATGCAGTACAAGAGAAGAAAGCATATGTTAATTTTTCCGACGAACCTGTCGCATGGCAGTTGTGAAGATTTTGACAACTTGAAAAAACATACGCCTCGTAGCCGTTTTCGCTTATTGCTGTGCAATTAAATAAATTTATGCACGAGCCGAAACAGTTCGTTGAAACATCTGTAAAAGCAGCCGAACCGCAACTATGCACCGTTACCCCATACATAAAGCACTCGGTTTCGACTGCGTCAGAACTGTCGCCATAAAACAGTCCATAAATAGGCTGTAAGCTTTTCGGATCGACTTTGAAATATATCTTACTGCCAACCTCGCCTATTACGACTTTCGTTTTTGTTTTAGACAGGTTAACCCCTGCATAATATTTTTTGCTGCCCGACAGCGTCATATTATAAAGCAACTCATCGCTTTGCCAAGTTCCTTTTTTAATAAGTACGACTGAGTAATCATTGCCCGAATCAGCTCTTATCCATTGCGACAGCTTATCGTTGCTGTCCACAATGAACGTTGCGCCGAAATCAGTTCCGCCGCCGCTTATATTCGGTTTATTGATTAAATCGTTATAATCTCCGCTTGTAGCTACATTATGTAATCCCGTAACCTTGCTTGCTGATACAGAAGCTATCTTAGCGTCCGTTACCGCCGCATCCTTTATCTTAGCCGTTTCTACTGCGTTGGCGGCTATCTTGACTGCAGTTACCGCACCCGTACCTATCTTCGCCGACGTCACTGCCGTATTGTCTATATCGTTTGTTGCCACCGTAGATTTAAAAGCCAAAGCCTTTAAATCTGCAAGCCATTTCCTTATCTTTCCGAAAAACCCTTTCACCGTTTCTTTATCTCCTATACTCTCACGAGTTCCGCTTTGGACGCTGTTAATCTCGGCGTCCTGCACTTGTTCGGTTGTTATCTTTTTTTCTTGCAGATACTTCTCGTTCTCCGCAAGCGTATTAAATATTTCGGGCGTTACCTGGCTTTCCGCCGTATAGTTACTCTTTGGTTCTTTCCAACCCATAATTGTTCACTCCTCAATATGTTTTCTCATGTGAATTAGTTTTGATTTTTATCTTTCCCCATCGACGGAGGGAATATCACCTAATTTAAATAGTATAATGTCACCTCCGCCATCCAAGTATCCAGAGTCGTTAGGGGCTTTTGAGCCGTCCGCATCCGTAGACTCTAACATTTTGAAACTCATTTTTCCGTTATAGACTGAGCATTCGACTTGGATTTTTACATAATCGCCGTTATCATAAACGCTTGATACCCCGCTGTACGCGCCGTTGTCATACGATGTAGTGGTCAGCAGTCCGCAACAAGCCACACAAGGAATACTTGCTCTATTCCAATATCGCACAAAGCACAAAAAAATCCCCGGCACCACATCGTAGCTCTGTCTGAAATCAAAAACGTATTTCGTTAATTGCACCCCACCGCCACCGATATTGGGTTTATTCAACAAATCGTTATAGTTTCCGCTCGTTGCCACCTTATGCAATCCCGTAACTTTGCTTGCTGAAACGGAGCATATCTTTGCGTTCGTTATCGCGCTGCTTGCTATCTTTGCCGACGTTATAGCGTAGTTGTCAATGTCCGCCGTACCTACCGTGCCTTTAAACGCCAACGCTCGGAGGTCGGCAAACCATTTCCTTATCTTTCCGAAAAATCCCTTCACCGTTTCTTTATCCCCCAAAGTCTCTCTGCTTGTGCTTTGTGTGCTGGTTACCGTTGCGTCCTGCACTTGCTCGGTCGTTATCTTCTTTTCCTGCAAAAACTTTTCGTTTTCGGCAAGCGTATTGAAGATTTCGGGTTTTACTTGATTTTCTGCCGTATAATCGTTCTTCGGTTCTTTCCAAGTTGCCATGTTTCACCCCCTATTTCTTACGTCCGCGTGTTTCTTGTTTAAGTCCTCCATCATAAGTAAATTTATTGTATTCACACAGCAGTTTTGCGCTGTCGCCGAATCTGTCTATACAGTCATACGTCAGCCCCGTTTCAAGCTCGGGATTACCACGCCATTCGGTTGTTATGCTGCCCTCGCCTGCCCTCATTCGGGTAAGCAATAAGGTCGCCATATGCTCAGCTTGCTCATAGGATTGAACAAGCTCACTTGTCGGGTGCGAGTAGTCCACAACGCCGTACACCTCAATGCTCTTCTCATCTCTCACGGTTACCGTCCGCGTATTGATATTGATTGCATTCCCTGACACGGTTATTGTCGCCGATTGAACCGTACCCGAATTGTTCTTTATAACACAAGTGCAAGAATTAACTCCGCTGTCAAGCGATACTATTTGCACCAGCGCATTGCTCAGCTTTGCATACGGATAGGCAACCTCGGATGTATAGTCGATTGCTATTGTTTTCGTTTCGTAAGGGTCTAACCATATCTCCGTTTCCGCAACGTCTATAATGTCGTTCTTTACTGATACTTCGCAGTAGTTAACCGATACGCTATTCGAAAAATCTGTCAGTGAGATGTTTGACTTATGCGAAAACATATTGCCGGGGTTGATAACTATTGGGCTGTGGATAGCGACGTCTTCTTCACACGAGATTACTATTCGGTTCTCTCTGTCGATAAAGACTTTGCAAAGTCCAGCATTCGCAATTTCTTGTAGCGCATCCCAACCAGTCGTCTTCGGCAATAGCGCCGTTGCAACAATGAAGTCTTTTAGCTTGTCGGTGATTTGATATTCCTCTGCCTTCATCCCCATGCTTTGCAGTATGTCTTCGGCGATTTCATATAAAGAAACATTCTCCATCAAAGGGAAGCCAACATAGGTCTTAAGCTGCAAGCGCATTAGCCTATCAGTGGCAGTGCATTTTACCCATTGCGAATCTTGGGGGATATCCCATTCGTCAGAGTAAAAAACACCGAGCGATTTATACTCAATCACACCGTTATTCTCTACACCGATATACGGATATAACTTTCTGTCCAAAAGCATTAACGTCCGCAGATATCCCTTATCGAATTTGCGGGCTTCGTTATAAATCTGCACGGTCATATTGTCCGAGTTTATGCTGTAATTCCCTTCCGACGAACAGAGTTCTTCGCCCACCTCAAAGGAAAGCAATGCATCGCCTTCGTAGGTTTCATACACTCTTTCAAAGAACCGCAGAATTTTTGCGCAAGCATTTGGCGTACTCCATTTTGATATCGTCATTCTTACCGAGGTGATGTCTGCCACCTTCGGGTTTACGACTATCTCCACTTTCGTGTTGCCTACTATCGTGTCGGTCTTTACTACCGTACCGTTTCTCTTATACTGCAACGTAAAGTCAACGGGATATTGGTTGAGTTTCTCATCGCCGATGACTCGCCAATAGATTATCGGGCGCATACCAAATGACAGCTCAATGTATGGCTTATTTGCAAATGCCCCCGTACTATCTGCGAGTTTTCCACTCCACCACCCAACGACGAGGTCGTCCGACATCATCTGGAATGTGCCGTCCATGGTAGAGTTGCCGTCCATTGTACAAGCTTTAACCGTTGGTTTATACGGTGGCTTATAAACTTCGGCAGGATGGCTGATTTCAGAGTTGGCACTGACCGAAACCTTTACATCACGGCTCAGTTCCTCATCCGCATATACAATCTCGACTTTGCCGTAAACCTTACGGGGATTATCCGAATATTTCATCGCTATCTCTCCCTAAATGCTACCGCTACGCTTTTCCATATCAGCTTGCCCTTCGACCAGTTATATTGCGGTAGATACGCCAAGCCTTCCGCCCTCGCCGTAATGCTTATAAGGTTGCCCGTAGCATTGTCATGGAACGATACACCCGTGAATATGCCGCCTTTAACGGCATTTGCAAGCACAGCCATATCATCTGTCGATAGATATTCCCAGCTTACATCCACTCGGCGTTTCGTTCCAACAATATCTACTACCATCGTTCCGTCAACAGTCCGCTCTGCCTTGTCGAGTTCTTCATAGGATATCGAGATTTCCGTTGGTGCTTTAATCGATTTGCCGTTTATCTTAAAAAACTCCATCCTACTCCTCCGTCAGTTTTACGCCGTTGCGCTTGTATTCTTTTGTGAGCTTCGGCATCATAACCCGTGCAAGAGTTTGACCGTCAACTTGCATAACGATTTCCTTATCTTCACCTCCGCCCAATCCGTTCATTGCTGCCATTCCTTGCAGTAGTCCATTTAACAGGTCGCCGTTAGGACTTGACCCCACGCCTACCATTGCTCTGTTTGGCGATGCGGTTAACCCGAGCGTACTCGCTACTTCGAGAGCAGCCCTTTCCATCATCGGGATGTTTTCATACATGTCGTTCGCCATCATATTCAAGAGGTTCGGTATCCACTCGTCTGCTGTATGACCTGGACCTTTCTTTGTCGGCGAACCGAAACCGAGAAAGTTGGCAATCGATTTGCCGACGCTTTTGACTCCGTCTACTACCCACTTGCCAGCCTTTTTAATTCCGCCCGTGATGTTCGAGATTAAGTTAGACCCCCAAGACGTTGCCTCGCCGCTTTGCCCCGTAAAGAATTCCTTTATCTTGCCGAACACGCCCGTTATGCTGTCCCAAATTCCGCCGCAGACGTTTTTTATTCCGTCCCATATCTTTGTAAAGAAACCGCTGATTCCTTCCCATACGCTTTTGAAAATGTTACCTATCGTATCTCCGACGCTGCCGAAGAACGAGCAGATGTTCTCGCCGAAGCCCTTGATAAATTCCCAAATACCGAGGAATATGTTTTTGATTCCCGACCATATATTGCTTGCGAAACTCTGCATATATTCCCAAGCCGCCGACCAATCCCCGCGAAGCAGCGCACATACGATTTTGATAATATCGAGTATTGCGTTTGCCACGTCGATTACTGCCATTAAGAACGGCCCGAGCGCATCGATGATTGCGCCGAGTACGCTGGACACAATCCCCCATAAGGTCATAACTAATCCGCCGATTAACTCGAAAATAGGTTTCAGCGTTTCGTATAATTCACATATCGTATCCCACAACGAGGCGAACAGCGTTTTTAGTTTTTCCCATATCGGTTTCACATAGGAGAAGAACTTATTAAGCGATTCCTTAATTATGGCGAATGCACTTTTTACGCACATCCATATGTTCGTGAATATGGTCTTTACCGTATTCCAAATCTTTTCGCCGTTCTTTTCCCAAAAGGTCTTGATTGCATTTACCGTATCTATGACTATCATCTTGATATACGGCCATACCTTTTTTGCTATCTTCAGCATCAGGTTGAACTTGGCTTTCACCACGTTCCATACAATCTCAATGGCTTTCTTTACTGCGTTTATAATCTTCTCACCGTTCTGCGCCCACCAAGCTTTGATTGTTTCGGCAACAGCGAGTATCTTTGATTTTATTTTCTCCCATATCCGCATTACTGCGTTTCGGAAGTCTTCGTTCGTTTTCCACAGGTAGAGAACGACACCGACCACCGCTGCGACAGCGGCAATAATTAAGCCGACCTTTGAAAACAGCAACGACCCGATTTTCATAATTGTTCCAATACTGGCAATAAGTTTTCCCATGACTAATAAAAGCGGCCCAATTGCCGCCGCCAAGAGTGCTATGGTTACTATGTTCTTTTTCGTTCCCATTGACAGCCCCATCAACTTCGCCGTCAGCGGTGAAATGTACTTTTGGATGAACTGTCTTATGATAGGAATCAGCACGTCACCAAACGATATGGCGATTTCTTCAAGCTCTGATTTAAGTATCTTCACTTGCCCTTGCAAGGTATTGAGCTGGACTTCTGCCATTTCGGTTGCCTTATTTGTTCCCGTGATTGACGCCGTCATATCCCTGACCGCATCGCCCCCCGCAGACAGCAAGGCAAGCATTCCGGGGCCCGCTCTCGCACCGAATACCTTCATTGCCTGAGAGGTGTCCATTCCTGCGGCACCGAGTCTGTCTATTATAGTTGCAAGGTCGTTTGTTGCGGGATTAACCTCGTCATATGTCAGTCCCAATTCCTCAAACACGCCGAGCGCAGCCGTGGACGGGTTCATTAACGACACAAGCGATTGCCTTAGCGCAGTACCCGCAGTAGATCCGTCATAGCCTGCGTTGTACAGCACAGCAAGCGCACCCGTAGTTTCTTCTATTGAGTAGCCCAAGCTGTTAGCGACAGGCCCGACGTAACCCATTGAGTTTGAGAGCTTATCCATATTCGCCATCGAATTGCCGATTGCCGCCGCAAACACGTTTGTTACACGTTCCGCTTGGTTAGCTTCCAACCCGAACTGGTTTAACGTTGAGATAACCGTGTCTGTGGTGAATGCAAGGTCGCTCTGCGTTGCCGAGGCAAGGTTCAGAGTTGCTTGTATGGAATCCGCCATTTGGTCTACTTTGTAGCCCGCCGACGCCATATAGTAAAGCGCATCCGCCGCCTGGCTTGCGGAGAACACGGTCTTTGAACCCATCTCTCTGGCAAGGGCGGTCATTCTTGCAAAATCTTCGCCCGTTGCGCCTGCGACCGACGCCGCATTCGCCATACTCTGTTCGAACTGCTGCGATACGTTCACCGCAGCCGTGCCGAGCGCTAATATCGGGGCGGTTATGCTTGCCGTAAGTTTTGTTCCCGCTTTTGTGAACGCCGTAGACACCTTTTGAATTTTCTTTTGTGCGTCTTGTAGTCCTTTCGAGAGCGAAGATATGTCCGCTGCGATTTTTACGACAAGGTTTCTTATTACCGCCACACCTTCACCTCCCTTACTTTATAATTACACCTTTCTCCGCCGCCATCGCTTTCAGAATGGCGTCGCCTTTGCTTGGTTTGCTCGTCGGCTTTTTGCGTGCATCTTTCAACAGTTTCTTCAAGCTCGGCAGTTTTTTCTGCCGGGCGAATGCTTCCGTGTGCCATGCAAGGCAGAGGATATTTTCGAATTCCGTTTGCTCACGGTGCTGTGTTTGTTTAGCTATAAGTTTTAGTTCATACGGGGTATATTCCCCGACCGTCAACGGGTCGACCCCAAAAACAACCACCGCTTTATCGCATAAAGCCGACAAGTCAATAGCGGCGGTTACTTTTCCCCCGAGTTGTCGCCCTTATCAAGTGCGTCTGCACCGAATGCAACGGTCAGAGCTTCGCCAAGCTTTTCTGCAATCTCGGATATGGTTGAGTATTCGTCTATTAAGTCACCCACCTGTTCAATGGTGAGGTTTTTGTCTTCGTGGCACAGACCGCAATAGATAATGACAAGCAAGTCTTTGACGCCGACGTTGTTTAAGTCAAACGCCAACAGCGACTTGCCCGTAAGGTCTTCGATTTTTGCAAGTGCGTTCATTCCGTAACGCAAGGTTCTGGGTCTGTCCAGAGTAATTGCTACGCCTTTCTTCATTGTTTTTCTCCCTTATCTTTATTCGCCCTTTTCAAAGGAGAGCGCACCCGTTCCCGTAAACTCGATACTGATTGACACAACGTCGTCCACGGGGTCTTCAATGGAAAGGCTGTTTATGTAAGCCTCGCCCATATAATAGTTTTTTCCGTCTACATATAGCTTGACGACCACCGTCGTTCCGTTCAAAAACGCCGACTGCAAAGCCGCCTGACCTTCTTCGTCTACGGGTACTTCATAGTCACCCTCGGAGGATGCAGACCATTCCTTTAACCCCGTAATATAGTTCTTCCAATCGTCGCCAAGTGCTGTGGTTTCCAAAGTATCCAACGACAATTCCAGCGACCAGCTTTTGATGCCGACCACCTTCTTCGCTGCGCCGTCGCCGATGACGACCTTTCCGCCTTTACCTGCTACCGCCATTTCAGTTCCTCCTGTTATTTTTCATTGAAATAAAACTCAAACTCGATGCTGGACATATATTCTTCGGTATCGAATTTGAGCGCTGTGTTTCCGTTATATTCGTAATCAGACTTAACAAAAACGGCTTGGATTAACAAGCCGTTCATGTCACCCTGATAATCTTGTAAGGCTTTCTTTATTAGCCTTGATAGTTCTCTCGTTTTCTTGTAGGTTGTATCGTGCGAAACGAACTGCACCGTCTGCCTTACAAAGCCCGTATCGCCTTGCAATGCCGAATCATAGTTGGCAAGCACGGGCGAATATACAATGGCTGGTAAAGGTGCGTTTTGGGGCAATACGATGGGATATATGCGCCCTCTAACACGGTTTTTAATTTCCGCATCCGCTGATAGATACTCATACAGAGCCTGGCATATATCCTTCATATTTTGCGCCCCACCGCCTTTGATATCTCTGCCACTATTGCCGCATTGATTTGGTTTTGGTTATCGTCCACGGCGTTCCGCAGAAACGGGTTCGCAGGTCTGCCCCTTGCCCCAAGCTCGACGTGAGTGCCGTACTTTAAGGACTTATCATAGTCCACTTGTACGGTAGCTTTGACCTTTGTTGCTTTGCCTTCGGTCAGATGCAGACTCTGCTTTAACGCGCCCGAATCCACGGGGCAGTTTCGCTTGGCGTCTTCGAGCGCTATTTTTCCGCCTGCCTTTGCGCCTTGCATCATTACTTGAGCCGCCGCATCGTCCATTGCTTTAAGGTCTTTTACAATCGCACTTGCGCCCTCTATCGTCGTTTTCACTTTCCGCTGCTTTGCGCTGAAGCTCATTCGATACCATCTCCTTGCAGTTTAGTATTGTTTGGGTATGCGCCGTATCCGCATCCATAGTGCCGACTATTTCGTACAGCTTTCCCCCGTACATTATTCGGTGCATTACGTCAAGCCACGGCAAATAGCGGATTGTAATTTTAACTACCGCTTCCGCCGTTACTTGCTGGGCGAACATCTGCTCGGTGCCGCTTACGGGCGATATCGCCGCCCATACCTTTGCAACAGTCTTCCACTCGCCGATTTCGCCACCGTATTCATCACGGTCTTTGAAGAATTGCAGAATTTCCACCCGGCGGTTGAGTTTACCAATATTCATCAAAACGCCCCCTTTCGATATGCGAACAACATGCGGCGGACAAGGTCGAGCGTTTCCTTTATATCCACGCCCGACTTGTTATCCTTTGCCACTTGCCGTTCTTCGTAAAGCGTTCCAACTACTATGAGCATTGCTTGATGCACGGTTTCGGGAATTTCCTCGAATTCCGTGAGTTTATACCGCAGAGTTTCTTCTATAAGCTCTTTCGCCGTTATGATTAACGAGGAGACGAGCGCATCTTCGTCGTCACCGTCCAAGCGGAGAAAATCTTTTGTTTCCTGCAACGTCAACACGCTCGATCGCCTCCTTTTGGTTTAACCGCGTTTGTCGAGGGTAATGAAAGGCGAAACGGTCGCCTTGCCCTTATAAGGTGCGAGAGGCTTGTTCCAGATAGGTTTGCCGTCCACACGATAAATGAAACGGAACACGTTCTCGTCGTAAAGGAATCTTACGTGTATGGAACTTGCTGCCTTAATACCGCCCTTATCGATGAGCAGATACTGACCGACGTCCGCCAAGATAATGTCGCCAACTTCGCCCGCGGCATTGCACTGTTCGAGGGGAACGACGGGCCTTCCGAAAATCGTGCCGTAAGGCTTTTCCGAAATACCGCCAGCGGGAATGTAAACGGGCTTATCGCCGAGCTTAAGCGTATAGAGATACGGCTCGATTTCCTGGTTGATATACCAAACGGCGTTTGCTCTCGACTTTGACCAGAGTCTGTTCCACATCTTGATGAGGTTCTCAACGGTGATGATATCCTTCTGGTCTTTTTCTTTCTCGACCTTAACCAGCGCACCGCTGTTCAAGATACCGAGAGGTTCACCCTCGCCGCTACCCGACAGGATTGCGTCGTCCATCTTAAATCCGAACTCTTCGGCAAATGCCTGACGGATAACCGCTTCGAGAGCCGCCGCATCCTGTAAAAGTTCGTCGGTTGCATAGCACAGACCCGTGAGTTTCTTGAGCGAAAGTTCCATCTGTCTGAACTTGGGTTTACTGCCCGTATGCTCGTCAGCCTCCGCCTCCCAGTAAGTCTGAACACCTCCCCATCTCGAACCGTTTGCACGGCTGTCTTCGTCCACGGCGTTGATTTTCAGTCCGTTGGCGTTTGTGCTGATGGGAATTTTCTTTACCTTGCTGGCAAGGATGCCCGTTTCGTAGGTGCGCTTTAAGAGTTCCTTAACGAAGTCCTGCTGAACGAGGAATCCGCCGTCCGAGGGGGTGCTTTCGTTCAAACCGCTTGCCGCTCTCGTCGAAAGACGCTCGTCGGTATGTCCGCCGGGCATTGCCGCACGGTAAGCCGCAAGGAGCTGTTCACCGAGAGTGCCGAATCTCTTTTCTTCGGGTTTCTGAGGTGCGGGCTTAACCTCGGGCTTTTCAGTTACCGTTCTTTCCTCGGGTTCGATTGCCAGCATTCTCTCCGCTCTCGTAATGCTTTCATCCCACGAGCGGATCTCCGATTCATAACCGTCGATTTCTTTCTGTTCGTCTTCGGTGAGGAATCTGTCTTCCGCCTCTGCCTTGTTCAAAACCGCCATTGCTTTGAGCCTGGCGTCTTCTCTTTTTGCTTTCATTTCAAGCACTTTCTTCATCGTCATATTATTTTCTCCTTAAATATTTTTGAATTTGGTTTTTAAGTTTTTGAGCTTTTCTTGCTCTTTGGCTTTCTTCGCTGCGCTTTCCGCCGCCTGCTCCGCCGCTTCCGCCTGACTTCTCTGTTCAGCTTTGTATCCGTCGTATTCCTGCATAGCTCTGACACCGACGTCGGTTGCCGTGTATGCAGGGAACGTTACGGGACTTACGTCGAAAAGTTTGACCTTGCGAATCTCTCGCACGTCCATACCGTCCTGCGTTGACCACTCGTCTTCCTCGACTATGAAGCCTATTGACATCTGTGTGATATCGCCCCTGCGTATACTCGTCTGAATGTCTTTTGCCCAGCTCGTATCGGGCGGGGTTATTCGCACACGCAAGCCGATTTCATCCTCCACAAGTTCAAGCGTTCCCGCACGGTTTCTGCCGAGTACGTAATTCGGGTCGTGGTTAAACAGCGCACGGATATCGTCTTTACCGATACTCTCGTTAAATGTGCCTTTACGGACGATTTCCTTAAACGGGAAGATTCCGCCGAGTGTTTCACTCCAACTGTCGAACACCGCCGCATGCCCTTCAAATACCGTGCCGCCGCTTTCACTTTCCGCTATCCGAAGCTCCTTCATCGGGAGCATTCGCAGTTCCCTTTTGCTTTCCTTCATTACTACCTCCTTCTTTGTTTTCTGTCGGCTGGTTTGCCGTTATCATGTTGCCGTTGACAAGGTACTCATCTCCGCCATTCTCCGCAGGCACGAGCGACATATCCTCTAAACGGCGAATGTCGTTTATAGACAGCCAGCCATTTTGCCGTCCTACTGCATAGCCCTCCATTCTCGATTTGTAATCGCCTCGCATTAAGCCGTCCACATTGAATTTGGCGAAATACAAAAGCCGTTCCTTCTCATCCAAGAGTGAACGGCTTATTTCCTGCTCCCATCTGACCAGCCAGGGTCTTATGGTATGCTGTACAAATTCAATTGACTGATGCTCAATGTTACTGAACGTTGCTCGTTCCAAATCCCCCACAAGGTGCGGCGGAACTCGAAAGATACGACAAATTTCGTTGACTTGATATTTCCTCGTTTCAAGAAACTGTGCGTCTTCGGGCGCTATGCCTATTGTGTGGTATTTCATTCCTTCTTCAAGGACTGCTACCTTATGGCTATTCCGCGTCCCTTGATAGACTTTGTTCCAGCTTTCCCTTAACTTTTCGGGGTCTTTAAGAATGCCGGGGTGTTCCAACACACCGCCAGGTCTTGCACCGTTGCCGAAGAATTTTGCCCCGTATTCCTCTGTAGCAAGAGACAGACCAACCGCTTCCCTTGCTTGGGAAATAGGGCTCAACCCCGTTACCCCGTCTAATGACAGACCTTTAATATGAAATACTTGCTCGGGGCGGTACACATAGGTTTGGTTCGTTATATCGTCCGAATACGTGTATTTAATCTTGCCCGTTTGCGTATCACGCTCGACCGTCATATTCTGTGGTTTCAAGTACCACAACTCGGTTACGTGTCCGTTCTTCTTGATTTTCCTTGCATATGCATTTCCCCACAAAAGCAACGAGGTCATCATCGTTTCACGAAACTCGAAACTTGTCATTTCCTCGTTTGGTAATTCGTAAAGACAAGAAAACAGCGGATGCTGTTCCGCCGATTCGTTCTTTCCGTCCTTGCCTTTTTTATACAGATGCAGCGGCAGACTTGCCACCGTTTCCGCAAGGATTTTTACACATGCATATACCGCCGAGGTTTGCATAGCTCTGAGTTCGTCAACCCTCACACCGCTATTACTGTTGCCGAGCATATCCACATCCACGCCCCTTATAAAGTCTTGCATTTCTTTGCTGGGTGCGTTGCGCCGTTCACGCCTTGGTGCGTCCCTACTTCGTCCGAATAATCCCATTTGCCCTCCTTGTTTGAAATAATAAAACCGCCCTTTCGAGCGGTTGTTTGTTGTCTTGATTATTTGCTCTCTATGCCCTTCAGCACCTTTACGCTTATGAGTGCGCCGAGTATGTTGTCGATTGCTTTCCATTCGGGGGTGCATTTTAATCCCCTTACATAGTTGCCTTTCATTTGCTCTCTGTACGTTTCAGCATAGTGGGCAGCCATTTCCTCAGCTATGATTTCAGGTGCATGTTCCACATCGGTGAGTATCCTTGCCTTGAGTGCCTCTATCTTTGCGTCGTAGGCTTTCTTCTCGTCCTCGGTAGCGTATGCGTAGTAGCCGTGGCTGTATGCTTTCAGTCTTCTGAAGATGTCTTTCTGCTTGGTTTCCATCTTAGTCTTCCTCCTTGGTCTGTACCCATACACCGTTTGCTCTGTAGTGCTTTGCAATTGCGCCTGCGAGTTTGCCGCTTACGTTCTTTGCGACCGTTTCGTATTTTCCGCTTTCTCCGATAATCATTACTGTGTAGGTTTTCATTTTTTGCTCCTTCGGGCTTGCTGCCCTTGCTTTGTTTTACACCCATACAATACCGTATAAATCGGAAAGAGCCCAGCGAAACACCGTCAAAACACGAAACTTTTTTAAAGAATTTTTGCACTAAAAAACCGCCCTTTCGGACGGTTCTGTTAGGCTTTTTATACGTTAGCTTCCAAAGATAATTGTTCCAGTTTCGAGCTGTTCTCCGTGATGCAGCATCTCGATTATGCTTGTTATCTTATAGTACTCGTCCTCAGCATATTCGCTTAACTCATCCCACCATGCCGACCTCAGCACTTCGCGTCTTTCCACCTCGCCAACCGAGCCGAGCTTGCTGCTGTAGGCTTCAGGGTTGTAGGTCTTTGCCTCGGCATTAAAGGCGTCTTTTAGTTTGAGCCATAATGCATGTGCTTTGCGGTAGGTTTCAGGGTTGGTTTCCTTAGTTAATTCGGCTATTGAACACACCATATGTTTTGACCATTTTATTTGGGTATTGATGTTAGCAATCACCTCTTCCGCCGTCTTCCATTCATAGTTGTATGCCTTTGCGCTTACTTTTTGCTTTGCCATTTTGTTACTCCTTCTGGGGTGCTTCCCCTCTCTTTCTTGTAACACAACAATACCGTAACCGTCCGAAAGAGCCCAGCGAAACAGCCCCCAAAACTAAAACAAAATAAAAGAATTTTGAATAAAAAAACCGCCCGGCGGACGGTTTTTCTTTATTCCTGTTAGGCTGCTTGGCGGTCGATTTCGATTAACCTTTCCAGCATGCAGACGATTTCGCAAGCATCTCTGATATCTTCGTCCATTGCGATTTGGAGTATAAGTCCTTTTGCGGTACGCTGTCTATCTTGTAGCCATCGTATAAGATGTCATAGACTGCACCGCCTGTTGCCTTAATCGCAAACGCATCGGCCGATTTCCTTACCGCTATGATATCCACCGCCGCGTCCGTGGCGATAGTCAGGCTTTTTATAATGTTGCTCTTTTGCGCCTTGACCATTATCCGTCGGTTGACGTGCGCAGTTTCGCCAATCTTATATTCAACCATTGTTTTGCCATCCCTGATGCTTTTTAGCTGTTCTTCCCAGCAGTTCAATCAGCGTGTCGTGTACCATCGATATCTGTTTAAGGGTATCCAAGTTTTCGTTCATCATGCATACCCCGACACCCTTATCACACAGCTGGCGAAGCACCTTGATTGTTGCCGCCAAGTTCCTATTGAATTTGGCAAGGCACTTCACAGCGATATAATCTATATTTCCGCTGAGTGCATCGTCTATCAACCGTCGGTATTCTGGGCGGTTGTTATACCGCCCACTCTTACTGATATCAGTGTATATCTCTGTCGGCTCAAATCCGAACAGTTCCTTGAACCTTGCCACTTGGTTTACTTTTTCCTTTTCCTCGTCGGACAACCGTGCCACCCGACAGTATAATACCGCTTTCTGCTTTTCCATAATCGCTCTCCTATTCGCTCAAGTCGATGTTGATTGTTATCGTCTTTGTTTCCGTGAAGAGTGTATCTATCGACTGCACCTCGCAGTAGAGATACTGATATGGCACGTCGTCCGCCGTTCCCTTGTACAGCTCTTCGCCCGAGTTTAGGTCGAAGAGGACGATTTCTTGGTCGGACGTTTCGGTGAATATGCTTGTCAACTCATCTACTGTCATCTTAGTTATCCCCCAGCGTATTTTGCATAAATTCAATTGTAGCTCTGAATGCCGCCGCCACCGTCATACCTTCAGCGATGCGCTCGTCCATATAGTTCTTTATCGCTTCGGTTGCGCCTTGCTCGTTGTATTCCTCGGTTTCGACCATAAAGGCTACGAGGTCAGCATGCGTCTTGATTTCTCTGGGTTCGCTTTTGTCGAGTGGCTTTGAGTCCATAAGTGCATAGCTGATGTGGTTAATTGCTGCCCACTCTGCATCGTGCCTCGGTGTTAGGTAGCCGTTGGTGAATGCCTCTCTCCACTTTCTTGCTTCGCATTTCCCGAACTCGTCGGCGATGATTTCAGGTGCGTGTTCCACATCGGCGAGTATCCTTGCCGTTACCTCTGATATCTTCGCATCATATATCGCATTTGATTCTGCGCTATTGTTGCCGTGGAAGCCGTCGCCGTAGTTTCTCAGCGTCTTGAAGATGTTTTTCTGTTTTGCCATTTTGTTCTCCTTTCGGGCTTGCTGCCCTTTCTTTTTTGTAACACAACAATACCGTAACATCCTGAAAGAGCCCAGCGAAACAGCCCCCAAAACTGAAACAAAATAAAAGAATTTTCAACAAGAAACCGCCCCTGGCGGACGGTTTCTTTATCGTTTTCTTCTTAGTGGTTTTATCATTTTATGTGTTACCCTCAGCAGGCAATTGTTCCAGCGCAGATATACATATCTGCTGTTGCTCTTTGCCACCTCGAGCTGCGTGCCTTTGGGTATAGGCTTTACACCGTATATTTCAAAATCCTCAAGCAGTTCAGCGAACCGCATGTCGTCAATCTTATTCGGCACTCGATCACCTCCCTTCTTGGCATATTCTGCAAGGTTGGTCGACACCTTCGTAGTTGCTCGAACACCCAGAGCGGATTATCTGATAGTTGCCTTCGGCATTTTTCAGCCCCACCGCATTACCTATCCAGCCACCGCATTTGGGGCAAGTGAATTTCAGCATCTTGCACCCTGCTTTTATTTCTTCGTCTATTAGTCCGTCTGTGGTTTCACTTACCTTTACGTGTGTCACTTCGACGATGCCATCTGATAATTCGATTCGTTCCATACCAAACCGCCTTACTTAATGTCAAAGTCCTCAGCCGAGGTGAACAGTTTGTATTTGGTCAGCTTGTTCTTTTCTATGTACTTTTTCGCCGCCTGTTCGCTTTGCAGTCCTACGATTTGTTCGTAAGGGCTGTTCTCTTCTTTCTTATACATTATTACTGCTGGATAGCCCTTCTTCAGCATCGACTTGTATGTCTTTTCCCTATCCATCAGTTCCAGCAGTTCCCCCATGAACATTTCCGCATCAACGGGTAAGTCCGCATATTCGCCTTCCAGCGGGAATCGCTCGTAGTATTGTTTGACCGCTGCATCAAGGATTGGCTGGTATTCTTCTCTGCCTTTCCTTCCGTCATAAAAGTCGATGTCTGCCATGCTGCCGTCGCCGCTGTCGTTATACCATGCGACCTTCTTGTTTCCGTACCATAGGTCGCCCTGGTTTCCTTCCCAGTCCCTGCCTTGGAACGTCCTTCTGTTCTTGAGTTTAAATCCAAATATACTTGCCATTTTTTCTCCTTTCGGGCTGACTGCCCTGTGCTTATTTTGTAAGCCTACAATACCGTAAACGGCTGAAAGAGCCCAGCGAAATTGCCGTGAAAAACGAAGAAAAAGAAACAAAAGAAAACGCCGAAAACCCTTGTAAACGACTTGCAAACAACCAAACATTACGCTAATATACAACCATAAATCAAGCATATATAGGGGTGTAGCAATGGAGAATAACTTTATGGGTTTCGATGATTTCATTTACGTGGTTAAGGTTACCGAGGACGGCGAGGATTTTACCTATGAATACGGCAACCCCAAGCACGCCCTCATTCAGCTGGAAACCGAACTGAGCGGCAAGCTGTTTAGGTATAACACCGTAACCAAGCAAGAATTCGAGGTCAAAGGAGACGAGCTGCAAGCATTGACCGCACAATATATGGCGGTCAACGGCACTCAGTCGTAAATCTCGACGCCGTCACGGATGTGGCGGATTTCCGCCTCGGGGCAAAGTTCACGGTATCTGCGAACTATAACGTCGCAGTACTTCGGCTCAAGCTCGATTGCACAACACTTGCGGTTGAGCTGCTCTGATGCAATAAGCGTTGAACCGCTTCCGCCAAACGGTTCAAAGACCGTATCCCCTTCTCGGCTGCTGTTATAGATGAGCTTGGCGCATAACGTTATAGGTTTCATTGTAGGGTGGTCCGGGGATTTGCTCGGCTTGTTATCCTCGATTACCGTAGACGGTATATTGAGGATTTTTTCTATAAGCTCTACAAGTTCCGCCTTGTTCATCTTCCGCAGATTTTCCGTCAGCCCCTCTAAAGCCGTGGCTATGGTGCGGTCGTCTATGAAATAGTGTCCCGCACCTTCCTTCCATCCGTACAAAATCGGCTCGTGCTTCCATTGGTAGTCCTGACGACCGAGCGTAAAATGGTTCTTCAGCCACACCAAAGTCTGCGAGTATTTAAACCCAGCGTCCGTCATCGCCTTCGTGAAGTTTACCGTTTCCTTCGTGCTGTGGAAGACATAAACGGGTGCGCCCTTTTTCAGTCCGCTTTCGGCTGCCTTATAGAATGCCAAGAGGAACTGATAAAACTCGTCGTCCGAGAGGTTGTCGTTTGCTATCGTGCTTTCCGTTCTCGTATTCGAGCGGTGTTTGCCTGCTATGCTTGCGCCGTAGTCCACATTATAGGGTGGATCGGTTACCATGATGTCCGCCGACTTGCCGTCCAGCACACGATTCACTTCGTCCTTTTGCGTGCTGTCGCCGCATAATAGTCGGTGCTGACCAAGTAACCACAAGTCGCCCATCTTGGTCTTAGGCTCAGTCGTTTCGTTAAGAGCGGACTCAGTATCAAAGTCGTCTTCGTGGACATTCTCCATGGAGCCGCTTCCGAACAGTTCCTGCGCCTCTGCTAAGTCAAAGCCCGTAAGAGTGATATCGTAGCCGCTTCCGTCTAAGTCTTTTAAAAGGCTTGTCAAAAGGTCGGTATCCCACTCGCCGCTGATTTTGTTCAGAGCGATGTTTAAGGCTTTCTCCTTGCTCTCGTCCAGGTCGACCACAACGCAGTCCACTTCGGTGAAACCAAGGTCTTTCATTACTTTTAGCCTTTGGTGTCCGCCGACAACCACGCCTGTGCGTTTGTTCCAGATTACTGGTTCTACATATCCGAATTCTTGAATACTGCGTTTGAGCTTTTCATATTCGGCATCGCCAGGTTTAAGGTCTTTCCTTGGATTGTAGGTGGCAGCTTTCAGTTCCGAAACATCTCTTTTTTCTATCTGCATTAATTCCCTCCAAAATAAAAAGACCATCTCTGGTCTTTTTTGTTTTTTTATTTGTTTTTGTCAAAGAAAATCCGCACCCCTCGATGCGGATTTTTCGGTTTATTTAGTCTTCGTCTTCTTCGTCGCTATCATCATAGTAGTCATAATCTTCATCATCGTAGTAGTCATCTTCTTCGTCTTCTTCATAGTCGTTGGTGCTTATATGATAGCTTTGCTGTGTATTCAACTTTATGTCGAACTCTCCGTCCTCGGCGGTGAATGTTGCGCTTGTCGCTCTTACGAATCGTCCGTATCTGTCGAGTTCGCTTATGTTCTTATCCTTACACAGTTCATACGGTAGGATGCCTATCGTTCCCGAGTCCACTCCGTAGCGATGTCCGTACTGGTCTTCGTATTCACCGTCACCGTATGCTGTTCCGCCGATTGCGAACTTATGTCCTCGCAGTTCGTGTTCGCCCTCGAAGTCTTCGAAGTTGTTGCTCCAGTCCGCATAGTAGTCTTCATCAGTCATTTCGTAGCACACGTCGCCGATATAAAACCCGATTTTGCTTGTTAATTTTGCCCTTACTGTTACTGTTGCTGCCATTTTGTTACTCCTTTTGGGGTGCTGCCCCTTTCCTTTTTTGTAACACAACAATACCGTAAACAACTGAAAGAGCCCAGCGAAACACCGCCCAAACCCGAAACTTTTTCAAAGAATTTTTGCAACAAAAAAACCGCACTCTTCAAGTACGGTTTTTAATGTTTAAATAAATTTTATCCTTGTTATTTATAGTCCAAGTTTCTGTTTTAATTCCAACATTTCCATATACGATTCACCATTTGTTATTCTCTGTTCAGCTTGAACAATTGCACTTTTAAGGCGAATCTCTGCATCGGTTTCATCTAATTCATTTTGTAGGATTACCAAGTTTTTTTCGCTCTTATTCATCGTCCACCACCTTGTATTCCAACAAATCCTCAATTCTGCACCCTAACACAGTTGAGAGCGCCAAAACCGTCGACACAGCAGCTTTATTAATGTCTTTGGCTTTCATCTCGTATTGCTGAACTGTTCGAAGTTTTACGCCTGATTTTTCTGACAACTCTTTCTGCGTCAATCCGCATTGTTTCCTTTGACGTTGTAATCTTGTCGTATTATTTCTTCGTAATATGATAGCATTGGCTGTATCTACGAACTTATCTTCCGATGCTTCGTGCAAGGTCGGATACATTTTTAAGATTTCCGTAACAGACAGATTAACTTCTATATCCTTAAATGTCCTTCCTGTTTTCCATTGATAATATGCAAGTATCCAGCCACACCAATACTCTGGCGAATAATCGTATTCAACTTGCGGTTTGGGGAACGAATAGAATGTGCCAGCCTTATTCACTACTTCCATAACCAATTCTGTTCCAGATAAACCTGAAACTACTTTAGGAACACCCTTGCCGAATAGGTTAGCATATCCGCTTGAGATGAAGAGCCCCATAAATGTTTCAATATCTATCATGCAAGCATTAACCGCATAGTCAAAGGCTTCACCCAAGTTTTCCATCGCATCGTTTAAATAGCTTTCAGCGTAAGCGTAGGTCATCTGCTTTCATTGCCTCTCTGATTATATCTCTCATGAAGATTCCATCTAAATCCTCATTCTCAACTTCCTTACGATAAGCCGCACGTGCCTCGTCATCACGCGCCTTTCTTTTAAAATAATACACAGCATTGTCCGCTACGGTGTAATCAAGGAACTTGATTATATCAAACGCCTTCTTGGATTTTAACACAAATTGTTCTCCGAGTTTGCCAAGTCGCATTGCATATCCAAGCTGTCTTAGAGAAATCTCATTCTGAATAAATGACCTTGCAAATGAGAAGTATGAGTCGTCTGCTCGATACCCCACTATTGCATCGTAGTTTTCATAATCGGGAAGAAAGTTTTGGATAAGATAATCCCGACCTCTAAGTGCAATCGGCGTGGACAGCCTTGCATTTCTGTGTTTTAATAGAATTGCCAACCAGCTTAATATCGTATATTCAGGTGAAGATAAATTCAAAATGTTTAGCTCATCTGTTTCGATTTCATATCTGTTAGCATATCCATCGACACCTTCTGAACACGCCCACTCTTTGGCAAGCTCAATATGCTCTGTACAATAAAACCCTAGACCGTAATCATTGTATGGTTTCCCACCGCCGAATTCAGGATGTTCTCTAATTTCAGGTGAACCATGATATATAATAAGTTTGCTCATTGTTTTATCCTTATATACTCCCCAAGAGTTACTTTTCTATATTATACTCCTACGGGCGTATAAAGTCAACAGGTTTACGCAATTTTTTTGCTAAATAATAATTATTCCTCGGTCGTTATACACACTGTCCGATGTACCTTTATTGCGGATTGCACGGTCTAACGCCATAACGAGTGCCACCGCACCGTCTATTCGCTCGGTGGACTTTTCTTTGTCCATCTTTACGTTTCCAGCAGGGTCAGTTCTAACGAAAACGTTATCCAGCATCCACCGCAGAGGAACATTACCGCCGTGTGCTATCTTTTGTTCAAGCACAAGTTTCATTAACTCTTTTGTCGGCGGACTCATATCTTTGAAACCTTGACCAAACGGCACAACGGTGAACCCCATTCCTTCAAGATTCTGCGTCATTTGCACAGCACCCCACCTATCGAATGCTATTTCCTTTATGTTGTACTTTGTACCAAGGTCTTCAATAAAGTTCTCGATGTATCCATAGTGGATTACGTTGCCCTCAGTGGTTATTACTTGCCCTCTCGCTTGCCATACATCATAGGGAACGTGGTCGCGTCTTACTCGCAACTCAATCGTGTCTTCGGGTATCCAAAAGAATGGCAGAACGATGTATTTGTCCTCGTCGTTTATGGGCGGAAATACAAGCACAAATGCTGTCACGTCCGTGCTGCTGGAGAGGTCAAGTCCGCCGTAGCATTCACGCCCTCTGAGCTTTTCCGCGTCCACCTCAAAATCGCATTTATCCCAAGCATCCATTGGCATCCAGCGAACGCTCTGCTTTACCCATTGATTTAGTCGGAGTTGTCGGAACAAGTTTTCTTCCGCCGGGTTGTCTTTCGCTGACTCGTAGGCGGTTTTCAGCTTATCAATATCGACTGTAATGCCGAGCGAGGGATTGGCTTTGTGCCATACCTTTTCATCGCCCCAATCATCATCGTCGTCTGCTCCGTATATTACAGGGTAGAACGAGCGGTCATGCTTGCGCCCTTCAAGTATGTCCTTTGCCTTCTGATGCACTTCCCAGCAGATTGAATTTCGATCAGTTCCTGCCGTAGTTATGAGGAAGAACAGCGGTTGCTTTCGAGCATCGCCTGAGCCGTGAGTCATAACATCGTACAAGGCTCGGTTCGGTTGCGCATGCAACTCATCAAACACAACCCCGTGTACATTTAGTCCGTGCTTGGTGTACGACTCGGCTGACAACACCTGATAGAACGAATTTAGTGGAAGATATACGAGTCGTTTCTGGCTCATTATCGGCTTGATTCTCTTTTTAAGTGCTGGGCATTGCTCGACCATATTGCAAGCCACATCGAATACAATGCTTGCCTGCTGTCGGTCAGCGGCGCAACCATATACCTCTGCACCCCACTCGCCGTCGCCAGCTAATAAGTAGAGGGCAACGGCGGCGGCTATCTCCGACTTGCCCTGCTTTTTAGGTATCTCTACATAGGCAGTATTGTATTGCCTATATCCGTTGTCTTTTACTGTACCGAACACATCTCGGATGATTCTATCTTGCCACGGCAAGAGTTCAAAAGGAACACCGTGCCAAGTGCCTTTAGTATGTTTCAGTGAATTAATAAAGGCAACGGCACGGTCTGCAAGCTGTTTGTTATATGCCATTGCCCCTCCGTTATGAAAGAAAAAACGGCTTGCGCCGTTTTCTTTGTTTGTTAATTTATGATTCCGTATATATCGTCTACATAATAGCTACCAGTGAAGCAGTTAAATATTGCTGTGCATTTTGTTCCTTTGTAGTCCACTATATAGGTGGTCTGCGGTTTGCTTTCGTCTTTGCTGAGGACGGTTACTTCGTCCATCCCTCCTTCTAAGCTGTGGATGTGTGCCTGTGTTTTGAATGGTTGCATATTATTCTCCTTCGGGCTTGCTGCCCTCTTTTAATTTTGTAACCAAACAATACCGTAAACGTCCGAAAGAGCCCAGCGAAACAGGCTCAAATCCGCAAACTTTTTTAATATATTTTTATTGTTTTTTCGGGTATCCTACCCCTTTGAAATTTCCATCCCCAGCGATGACGGCTTGCCTTTCCGCGTCCGTCGCCGCCTTATATTCGGGTAGCTTTTGCTCTTTTGCTTTGCATTCCATACAGATGCAGTCCGTATTAAACATGGACATTGTGCGTCCGCTTGATAGGTCACCGCCGCAGCGGTCGCAATACTTTTGACTGAAAAACTTATCCATTAATACACCCCGTCGTCATCTATGAGATTGACCTTTTTTCTGATTGCTACAAGGGCGTCGGTATAAGTTCCTTCCTTTACCTTTGCCCATAGCTCTTTGAAATCTATTGGATCAGTTATTACCTCACTAACCCTTGCCATTATGTAAAAGATGTTTCCACTTTCACCATTACCGTTAAAATGCACCGTAGGTTTCTTCATAGTTATTGCTCCTTGATTGTGGTATACAATTCTTTAATTGCCTGACGGACATTTTCTGCTGGCAGTTCGTTTAGCTGACTGAGGTATTTGACGATACCCTCACATTCTTTCTTCAGTTCATATTTCTGCAACTGTGCCACATACTGTTCGTCGCTTATCAGGCGTAGATAGGTTACCGACCATTCGCTCGCACCTCTTAAGAACCCGTTAGGATTAAACAGCCCTTTTTCGCCTTCTACTCTTACGTTCCCAGCTTTTGTGATTTCAATCACCGTTCTTGGTCTTGCAGTGCCTCGCCCCTCAACCAAAACTTTGTCGCCCACTTTGTACCTTTCCATATGTTTACCTCCTTGGTTTTTTGTAAACACATCATACCGTAACAATTCCAAAGAGCCCAGCGAAACGCGCCCAAAAGTCAAAAGAACTGACAACAATTTGTCAGTTCTTTCTTCATCCTTAGCGTTGCATTTCGTCGGTCTATTTCTTACCGATTATGCGTTCTCTGTAAGTCTGGATATCTTTGACCAGTTTCTTGTCCGCCTGCTCACAGAACTTGCGGTTTTCAATAGGTACGGGTTCGGCAGTGCCGTTTGCGATAGCAATTATTTTTGCACGTACTTCGGACTTTTTACCATCCGCCGCACGTTCAACACCAACCGCCCTTGCCGTCTGCCTTAACTCGAAAATGTTTAATTCTTCAAGTCGGGCCTCGATATTCTCTATGGTAATTTTTTGCATAGCTTTCTCCTTCATTTTAAAAGTATTCCACGCTGTCCAAGAATGCCTTTACGGTAGGCAGTTTTACGACATCGTAAATTGTTTGCCCAAGTTTCTTCCCTTTGAGCTTTGTCAGCTGAATTGTTACTGATACTTGGTTTTGGTTGAGACTGTTAGGGGGGAAGTCATACCGTTCATCGTATATAAAAGTTATCCTTCCTCCCGTGTAGAATGCGCCGAGTGCTTTGCCTTTTCCTCTCGTAACAGGGAGGAACTCGCCTTTCACTTTCAGTTCGTTGTTTTCCATGAATTCTTCCATTCTTTCCTTAGCTGTCAATTCTTCATTGTCGAACTGAATATTGATGTAGACGATTCCGCCTTTTACCACTTCGTTTTCTGAGACAAACTCAAGTACGTGATATCCACCGCCTGGCATTCGTAAATCGAGTGTAAAGTCTTCGGGCAGGGCAAACGACATGTTTGATGCTATTAGTTTACCATTTTTGATTTTAAGCATTGGTTATTCTCCGTTTTCGATAAAATCACCCATTTTTCGATATTCTTTCCCTTTATGTGATTTTATCATTTTGATATAATTAATATAATCATTTCTCTCCGCCGACAAGCCTATTTGCGGCGGAGTTTTCTATTGCGCCTTTACCTTAAACAACCTCCTCGACTTTAAGCTGGAATATCTGACCGTTTTCCATCTTCATCAGTACTCCTTTAGAGTTCTTTGCAAAGGTGCCGCAGAAATAATCATCTAATAACGGGAATATCTGCATTGCCAAGTCCAGTGGAAGGATTTTTTTCTCCTTTACCGCATCGTTCATTTCTTCGGTTTCTTCTTCGGTGGGTTTGTTAGGGTTCATATCCATAACTTTCAACTCCATTTAGTTTTTCACTTTTGCGCGCTTTTTAGTGTACCTCTATTATACTCTCCCGTTGGGGCTGGTCGCAACAAAAAACTGCCGTAATGGGAGAGAATAAATTGTAGGAAAAGGTCTATTTTATGGATAATTTGTCGAAATTCTCTGAAGTACTTGATTTGCTCATGTTTGAGCGAGAATTAAACGCAACGCAGTTAGCGACAGCTATCGGCATTGACCCAACTAATATCATGCGCTATTTGCGCTGCGTCCGCACGCCTTCTGTTGAAAACTTGGTTAAGCTGGCGGATTATTTTGGCTGCACGACAGACTTTCTTTTGGGAAGAGAGCCTGAGAATTACCCCACTACTTTTTATCCGCTGCCGCCGTTTTCGGAACAACTAAAAGTTTTGAAAGAACATTTCAACTGCCCTTGGTGGCAGATTTACAAAACTGCTCATATTACAAGTTCTCGTTTTTATGAATGGAAGAACGGAACTTTTTCACCAAAACTTGACAACATTATTCTGCTTGCCGATGGCTTTGGCTGTACCGTTGATTTTGTCATTGGAAGAACGAAACTCTAAACTTCGGATTTCAATTTTCTTTTTATGCGTTTTATTCGCCGTGATATGGAGGATTGCTGCACCCCCATCATTGCGGCGATTTCTCTTTGCTTGTAACCCGTAATAACGGCAAGCATTATTTCTTTGTCTTTCTCGGGGAGCTTGCCAATGCTTTCTCTCAGCAGTATCCTGTTATTACCTTCGCCAAAGTCTTCGCCATCGCTCTGAATAACATCAGCATAGCAAAGTTGGTTACCTTCGCTGTCCTCACCAATAGGTGTGTACAGCGATATTTCTTTGTGCCAATGCTTATTCAGTTTGCGTATGTACATCAGCATTGCATTGCTGATACACAGCCCGGCATATGTACTGAATTGATACCCCTTTGTTTCGTCAAAAGTGTCGGCAGCTTTGATAAGCCCCAGCATGCCTTCGGACACGATATCGTCCTTATTGCTTTTAACGATATCGGTCTTCGACAATTGCTCGTACAAATAGTAAACAAGACGCTGATTGTCAAGTATCAGCTTATCACGCTTTGATTGCTCCATTTAACGCCTCCGTTTTATCGGTATTCTCCCAAGCAAGGAAGTCTTTGCCGAAATGTCCGCCGACAGCGGTCTGAAAAAATACGGGGCGACGAAGATCGAGTTTCTCAATTGTGCCTACGACCGACAGGTCAAAAACCTTCTCCACCGCCTTGGCGATGAGCCGTTCATTGACCGTCGAGGTATAGAACGTGTTTACGTCAATTGCCGTAGGTCTGGGTACACCGATTGCATAAGAGAGCGCAACTTCGCACTTTTCGGCAAGCCCGGCGGCAACGATATTCTTTGCAATATACCGTGCAAGGTAAGCACCGCTGCGGTCTACCTTGCTGGCATCTTTCCCGCTCAGCGCACCGCCGCCGTGATGCGCAATTCCGCCGTAAGTATCCACCATTAACTTGCGCCCTGTAAGACCCGTATCTGCCTCGAATCCGCCGATAACAAAACGACCTGACGGATTGATGAGAATTTCCGCATCCGTAAGGTCGTATTCTTTCAGCTCTTTGCCGATCACCTTTTCTCTGATTTCAGCAGTCAGTTCGGCAAGGTCTTTATTCTCGTCATGCTGAGCCGATATTACAACCGATGTTATCTTGTCGAATCTGTCACCACGGTACTGAATTGAAACCTGGCTTTTTCCGTCCGGGCGAAGACCCGTGATGATATTATTCCGCCTGCATTCTTCAAGGCGGTTGGTTAAGCGGTGCGCCAGCTCGACAGGCAGAGGCATATAGTTGATAGTTTCATCCGTCGCATATCCGTACACGATGCCTTGGTCGCCCGCACCCTGTTCTTCTCCGTCCACCGCTGCGGCAATGTCCGTACTCTGTTTATGAATGCGGATTTCCACTTCAATGTTGCTGGGGTCGTAGCCGACTTGCGCTATTACCGACTGTGCAATGTATTCGTAGTCCACCTCAGCGGCGGTCGTTATCTCACCGCTGATAAAGCACTTGTTATGCGCCAACATTACCTCGCAAGCAACCCTGCTGTTCTCGTCCTGTTCCAAGCACTCATCGAGAATGCTGTCTGCAATAAGGTCTGCAAGTTTATCGGGGTGTCCGCAAGTTACGGATTCCGCCGTATATGTTCTGATTGTCATTTTATTATCCTCCATCATTTCCCATTTGAATGTTCTGCCTATCGGCACTTTTGCTGTCGATTCCATTTGGAATCGCTTTTCATAATCCATAACCGTATGACCATCCGCCTTAAATGACACGGGACTGTCTTTATCCCATTTCAAAAGTAACGCCCATAGGTCAGGATAATTCTTACGCAGTTTGCGGAGCTGGTTGATACCTTGGTTATGGCAGAACCAGCAGCCACCGCGTAGTGATTGTGTATATATCGGCGAAAGCAAGTCGTTTTCCTTACACCAATCCCTGCACATTTTCTCCGTCCAATCGTATTCGACGAGCGGACTTCGCTTTGTTGCGGTGAGGTTATGAAAGCGTTTCGGTTCGTCCAACGCTATGCCGATATACACAATGGCATTTTTCTGTACCTTTTCAAGCACGGATTGTTTGAGCCTGGAATTGCACCAGTTCCCTTTCTGCAACGGAAACCCATATATCTTTCCTGCGTTTCGGCTTTTCTTTCCTTTACAGATATGATAGAACCCATCCTCATAGGTCGTCGGTGCTGTTATGTGTTCGACCTTTATTCCGTACTTTTCATAGATGATTGCATCTGCTTTTGCTTTGAATTCCATCATCGGCGGAAGATCCGCCGGGATGTCTTTCGTTGCCATAATCTCCACGTGAACTATTCGGTCAAGAGGCAAGTTGTTTTGATATATGACTTCGAGCATTGCCAAGCTGTCTTTGCCGTAGCTGATGCTTGCTATATATTCCATGCACACCTCCTTTTAGTTGCGTGGTTATTGTGTTTTGTGTTATACTACATTTGAGCCGTGCTGCGTCAGCACCCCCTCGGTTCACCAGACGACATAAGTCCATTTTTTGGGCGGGTAAATGAAATAAATAAAAGGGGGTATGAAAACATGAAAATTAAAACAATCTATTTACTTGTAAGTCTATTAGCACTTTTGGCGTCAGCCATGTACCAAGCTCAAGCATCTTTAAGCATTGCTTTAACCATTAATTTTTCAATCTCATTTACCTTAAAAATGAATACTAAGCTCCGCAAGCAAGCGGGGCTTTTATTTTGCAATTGATTCGCTTATCCGCTTTAAGGACAAGTCAAAGTACTGCTGTTCCTTTTCTATTCCGATGAACTCACGATTGAGCTTGCAGCTTGCCACACCCGTTGTGCCGCTGCCCATACAGCAGTCCAACACCGTGTCACCCTCGTCCGTGTATGTCTTTATGAGGTATTCACATAATGCGACGGGCTTTTGAGTCGGATGCATACCTTTCTCTGATTTAAATTCAAGAATGCTTGTCGGATATCGCGTTCCGTAATTTACTGTGAGCGTCGATTTTTGCTTACCGTAGTTATCACTCGCTCGTCCGCTTTGTGCCGTGTATGCTTTACCCTCAGTCATTTGCGGATTGTACTTTGGCAAGTTCTTATAAAATACGAGTATATTTTCGTGGCGTTTGAGCGGCATCTTCTTTGCGTTGAGATGACCGCTTCCTTGTTTCTTTACCCATATCCACTCATATTTCAGCATCTTCAAATTACTGCTGCCGAGCTGCTTGTCGAATGGCGTTTGAGCAAACAGAACGATCACCCCGTTGTCTTTGACTATGCGCTCAAACTCTGCCCAAAGTTTATCGAGCGGAATTTGTGTATCCCATTTGTTCCGCGTCCGTCCATACGGCAAGTCGCAAAGAACCATATCGACGGATTTAGGATCGAGCCTGGACATAATCTCTAAACAGTCGCCTTGGTACAATCTCATACTTCCCCCAAAAATAAAGCCTTGAAGATAAACTCCAAGACTTGCACGACTATTCCGTTGCCTGCTTGCCGATACTGCTGTGTTGCGCTTACTTTTGCGGCGGCTATCTTATCGATTTGCTCATCGTTCCAACCCATCAACCGCAGACATTCTCTCGGCGTGAGTTTGCGGATTCGCACGTTCTCCGTTACGATAGCATTTCCGTCACCGCACGTAAGAGTTTGTGCGATGCCTCTGCCAACACGCCCGCGCTTTGTTTTACTGCTTGGGAATGTTATGTTTACATAGTCGCCTTCCTCCGCTTTCTCATAGCCTTGCTTTGTAGCGACCTTTATTTTTAAGTATGACTGCTGGGTCTGCCCTGCATTCGCTTGGAGTGCAGGCACTATGTCCGTTTCTCTCCGTTCTCTGGTTGCCGTGCCGTCGCCAGCTTTATGCCCCCAATTGTTCGGCGCAAGGACTTTGACATCTTCGGTTTCCAGCTTAAGTACAGCCGAGCTGCCCGACGGACAAGAGCATTGACCCGTAATCGTCGGAGCGATGTCGGCAACTTCTTGCTTGTTATAGGCTACGAACATTTCAGGGATATACCCTTTTTCTTCGATGAACTCTTTATATCGCCGAGCAACATATTCCTTCGACCCACGTTTCTTTTCCATTAGAAGATTGTCTTTCTGTACCGTGGTCAGTGAATTGCATATGCCCTGCTCGTTAGCTTCAAATCTTTGTTCCAGCGGTGCGCCCTTCGTTCTGTCTGACGGATTGTCGGGGTTGCGACCTCGCATTGCTACAATCACGGGGTCTTCATCGACGCCGCCAAGCACAAAGTTCTCTGCTATCTTCAGTTCGGTATTACCGCCCTGCTGACAATGTACCGTAGGCGAGATGCCATCGGGTTCATAAACACGACGGCTGATGTCATGCATCTTGTCCCATTTTCCCCCGACGACCTCTCCAACCTGGACGCATTGCGGGCCTTTGAAATCTCTCGCCAATATTGTGTAGGCAATGTCATCGCCCTTCCTTATGCTGTCGCGTCGGGAGTTGAACGATGAGTTGACTATGCTGCGTATTGTGCTTTCTTTGAGGTAGTACTTTTCATCGACGACTTCGTCTATCATATCCCGTAAGCGAAGTTTCAGCTCCCTCTTTTCGGGGAACTTGAAAGGCTTATGCTCTCCCCGGATGGAAACGCAGAAGACACGCTCTCTGTTTTGCGGTATTCCGTAATCTTTTGCATTCAGTATCTGCCAATAGTTTGAATAACCAAGCGATTTCAAGAACGCCAGCCAGCGGTCAAAATCTGCTTTGAATTTCTTGCTCACGAGATTCTTTACGTTTTCCAAAAGCAAGAATTTGGGAAGATTGCCGTTTTTAGATGCGGTTATCAATAACCGTTCCACCTCGAAGAGCAATCCGCTCCTGGTGCCTTCCTTTATGCCTGCCCCCTTGCCTGCTACCGAGATGTCCTGACAAGGGAACGAATATGTCCACAAGTCGGCATCGGGTAGTGATTTGATTTCTCGGATGTCGCCGAAATTTGTGACATCGCCGTGCATAGCCTTGTAACTTTGAATTGCGTACTTGTCAATTTCAGATATGCCGACTACCGTATGCGGCACCCCGATATTCGTCAGAGCCTGGGTTTGGCTGCCTATCCCTGCGAATAATTCAATGAGCCGCAGCGGATTCTGTTTGGTGTATTCCCCCATCCATGTTCCTCCTTACCGCGTCCGTTAATTTTTGATTTTTACGAAAAACAAGGAAGTACGAATGGTACTTCCTTGCATGTTTCTGATTTGTGTGCTTTGACGAGAGCAATCGGTTGTATGCCAATAACACGAAAATGTCTTCGCAATACAGCCCGCTCTCATTAGCTAAGTTGATTATGTAATTGTGTGAGATATACTGTTTTCTACTGGACACCTTGTCTTGGCACTTTATGATTGCGATGCCGTTCTCTTTAAGTATCCGTTTGATTTCAGCAATGCTTTTTCGATAGTATTCGAAAAGCTCTGGCTCGGTCGGAAATACGCCGAACCGTCGGGCAATGTGATTTCCAACATCAGTTGCAAGCGACTGCCCTTTCGTCGCAAGGAACGGCGGGTCAAACATTACACAACCGCAACTGTTATTTTTGAGCGGTACTGCTCTACTGTCTGCCTTCACCGTATCCGCTGTTTGCGGTGCGATGTCGAACTTCAGTTTCGGTTGCGGAACTTCGCCGCTCTTATAAAAGAACCCTTTGCTATACGTTAAGTCGGCATCAATGCCGTTTGGCGCATACAGTCTGAGAATGTTCAATATGATTTCTTCTTGCCGATATGACACTGAACTGATGATTTGTTCTTTCATGACCCACCCAGCAATTTTTCCATTATATCATCATTCGGATTTTTCTCGTCCCATTTAGTCAGCTTGCTTTCTCTGACTACAAGGTATATTTTGTTCCACACATCATTGGTCTGTTTCAAGTACTGCTGTGCCATTGCCACAAATGGCGACGGCATCGCCTTCCCGTTGGTGGGGTCTTTGACCAGCAAGCCGTGCTTGGTGTTCATATCCTCACATTCCAGCCATCGTGCTTTACAGAAAGCATACTCTTCCAAGTTGTATGGCAATATGCCCGCCGTACAGCCTATACCCTTCAACCAAGCATATACCGTCTTATAGATTTCCTTTGCCTTGGCTGATAAATAAGACGGGGGTTCGCTTGGCAACTCTACCCCTTCTGCGCTTAGGTTCACGACTTCAATCGGTCGCCTGCCCGGATTACCTTCGAGTATCTTTTGGGCGGCGGCTTTCTTCGGTCGCCCTGCGCCGGGGCGTCTTCCACCACTTGCCATAATCCCTCCGTTTTGATTTTTCTGATTTTTGATTGTTTTGATTTTTCTGATAAAATCAAAAGGGCGGCGGTTGCCGTCCTTTTAACTACGTTAAAGTTTTGATTTAATTGATTTCCACGTTTGATTTTTGATTTTGCGAAAATTCGTGCGAAGTTGCGGCCCCGCTGTTAGGGAGAGACACCTTAGAGATTCGCATCCCCCCTACCCCTACGGGCGTGCGCTCTCGGCGGGGTAGAGGACATAGACACCCTCCTCAGCCTTGAGGTTGTACCTGCCAGCGTACCGCCGAGCGACCTCAGCAGGGCAGTGGAAGTTCGTGACTCCTTTCTCGCTCACCGCCCTTCCGTCTGGGTCTTCTTTTAGTGCGAGAGTTTTATTCGCCTTATCCTCTCCCCACCGAAATTTCTGGTCACTAATACCCAACCGCTTTACAGCTGCTCGGCTGATATAGACTTGACCTTTTTCATAAATAATTACATCCGATTTGCCCCAGCCCTTGGCGGATATTTCAAAGTCAAAGTTATATTTTCCCATCTTTTTATTCCGCCTCTTTCGGGTCTTGTTCCAGCACCAGCAGTTCCCCAATTTTTTTCAGAAAATATTTGCCTGCATACCGTTTCGCTATCTGCATTTGGCAGCTGGTGGTATCTTTCCTTTTCCCTCGTAAGGTTCTGCCTTGGCTTACCTTCTGCATCGCCAGCACGGTTTTGTCCTGGTTTTCTCCCCATAAAATATCCGTGTCGAATATTCCGTAGGTTTCAATTGCCTGTCTGCTGAACCGCACCATTCCGTTCTGATAGATGGTTACATCCGCCGTTTTTTTATCGGCTGTTTTTAGTTTTTCAAAGGTGAATTCGCTCATATGTGTTTACTCCTTTTGGGGGTTCCCCTGTTTTTTTGTAAACACAACATACCGTAAGAAACTGATTGAGCCCAGCGAAACGCTGGGCAAACTTGAAACTTTTTACAACTTTTTCAAACAGCAACAGCGGACTTTCGTCCGCTGTGTCTTAGTCTTCGTAGGTTAATTTCTCGCCACGGCTTGCTATCGCTCTTTGGCAGTTTCCGCATAAGTAGCCGAGCTGTACCTCTTTTCGCATCTCGTCTATCGGCATCAGCTCTTTGCACCATTCGCAGAAGTCGTACTCCTCGTCGTCAATATACACCGCATTTACTCTTATGGTTTCGCCTTCTTCATCGGCAGGTTCGGTGTATATGTCTACTCTGCTGTCGTTTCGTGCTGCCATAAAACAGTAGTTGCCCTGGTGTTCGAGTGTTCCCTCATCCAGCCCTAATAATTCAACCAGTCCTTTGCCGTCGTTCTTGACTATCTTGTTCATTTTTTACTCCTTTCGGGCGGTTGCCCTTGCTTGATTTTGTAATCAAACAATACCGTAATTTACCGAAAGAGCCCAGCGAAACACCGCCAAATACTGAAACTTTTTTAAACTATTTTCGTCCAAATCTGCTGCCCTCTTCAACCGATTTTCGGCTGTGGCAACTCCAGCAGAGGCTTTGCAAATTACTTGGGGCAAACTTATCACCGCCCTGCTTGATGGGAATTATATGGTCTACCATAGTGGCTTTTTTACGTTTCCCCTCTTTCAAGCATTCCTCACAGAAGGGGTGTTGTTCAAGCTGTTTTCTGCGGACATATAACCATTCGGGGGTTTTGTAAAAATATTTTGTGAAATCATCTCGCCCGTATTGGTTATACTGTTTATCCGTTAATTTCTTATGCTCTTCGCAATACTGCCCTTCAACCAGCCGAGGACAGCCAGGATAACTACAAGGTCGTTTGGGTTTTCTCGGCATATTCCGTCCTCCTGTTTTCTCTGTTATTATATCGGGCATTTGGTATGGTTTTGGCTTTTTTTGGTATAGTCGTGGCTCTTTTTATAACCCCGACAAGCAGTTGGCGATCATATCAAGCGCATCATCCCTTCTTTTGGTTACCGCCACACGGCTCATATACATGCGCTTAGCCAACTCTCGTAAAGAAATTTTACTCATATAGTGCAGCTGTATAATCGTGCTGTATTCCTCAGGAAGAGAATCCACGCATTCGGTTATGGTTTTATAGACTATTACGGGAATGCAGTTTTCATCCCCTTGCTTACGGCGGAATTCTGCCACCGTCCGTTTATCCCCATAGTTCTCGAGGTATTCTTTTATTTCTGACTTAGTCATTTAACCATTCCTCCACTTCTTTTTGGCGTTGTTTCTCTCTTACTCGCAAATCCCATACCCAATCGGTTTCCTCTTTCGGGGTGAGGGATGATTTCAACCAATGGCGGATTATTCCGTCTTCTTCCATTTCTTCCGACCAATCGTCCGCCCGGCATATTCCAGCTAATTCCCACATCTGCATCCTACTGATAGTCTTGCCCTTGTAAAAGAACAGCATCAGCATTTCATCTGTTGTTTCGTCATAATATTTCGCTCGGATGTAGTAACCGATATTTTGCCCGCTGATATTGTCTATGTACTTTTCGCACTCGCCCTTCATATCCGCTCTCGGTATGGGCAGTCCGAATAGGCTTTCATAGTCAAATCGGGCTTCATCCGTTATGACGATTTTATTGATTACCTCATCCGCTGTCATATTACTCCTTTTCAAACGCTCGTATTATTTCTCTCACTTCCTCAACAGTTCGCACGACAGTCGCATATCCGCCTGCGTTTATTATTTGCTTAAACGTTACCGCCTGCAAAACCGTTGGCTTGTTTTTTCCGACTTTACATTCCAGCCCGATAAATCTGCCCTTATAACAGACAATTAAATCTGGAATCCCTGCTGTACCGTACATACCGCCGTGTTCCTTCCAAAAGAAAAGGTTCGGAACGGTTTTGAGGTACTCGCTGATCTTTCGTATCAAATCGCTTTCACGCATTTGCACTCCTTAAATACAACCTTACACACCTTACAACCATACACAACTTACACTTTATTTGGAGAATGTAAGTGTGTATAAAATCTCTCTTCTAGGAACTTCTTTTTATTAGATTCTTTGTATATTTGTGTATGGTGTGTATGATGTATGGTTGTGTATGTACTTTACAGAAGTCAAACTTTAATCGTTGGGGTCTTGCCCAAAAAGGTATGCTTGCCTTCCGCCGCCGTACTTACTTTTCTTATTGAATGTATGGATATTATTTTGTCCGCTGCGCTTTGTCGAATGCTCTATGCCGTTATAATACAGCATTTCCTCGATATTCCGTAGCTCCTTGCCAAGTCCCACAGATGACCCAGCATAAGGCTTGCCTGTTATATCGAACACTCTTTTGAGCAGGTCGCCCGCCGTTCCTTTCCAACCGAGAGGGAAATCTTCGACGAGCCGCTTTATCGTTATAACGAGCGGATTGCTTTCGTATTCACGCTTTTTGCGCTTGTCTTCTTCGTCCTTAGCCGAGCCGACCATATTCCAACGGAATTTGTCCTCGTCAAAATTAAGGACGATGTCCTGCTGTCGGATATCTCGCCCCGTCATGAACAGAGTGGCATTTTCGTCTTGACGCTTTTTCTTGTAAATAATGTAGATTGTGTCGCAGACGCCCATAATGCCGTTACTGCCCGATATCATATTGAACACGTCGTTCTCGTCCGCCATCTTCCTCAGATGGTGAATAAGGAAGATGCACACCTTATGCTTGTCAGCATAGTTTTTCAGCTCACTCAGCTCTCGGTAGTCCGTGGCGTAGGCTATTTCATTTTTCTTGGCAGAACCACGTACCTTCTGCAAGGTATCGATAATAATCAACTTGATGTCCGGGTGTTCTTCCAACTCTTCGTCAAGTTGCTGAATAAGATTGCCGTCAAGAATTCCTGCTGTAACGCCCATATAAAAATTTGACGGGGCATCATCTCCATCAAGTAATTTATTGAGTCGGTCTTTTAAACGATATAAACTGTCTTCGAGTGCAAGGTACAAACACCCTGCCTTTTTGGTTGGATAATCGAGGAAGTTTTGTTCCCTCGTTATTGCCAGACACATTTGCATTGACATCCAGGATTTACCGACCTTTGAACTCGCACATAAAATCGCCAAGCCTTGGGGCAATACATTCGGAATCAACCATTGCGGCGGTTCGATATGCATATCTTGTAAATCGCTTGCAAGGATACTTCCGACGCCTCTCTTATAGAACTTCCGAACTTCCTTTTTCGCCGCCGTTACCGCCGATTGCAGTTTCTTCGGATCTTCCATCAGCAATTCGTTGGGGTCTTTTTTCTTGCCTGCGACGTTATAAACGATGAACGGTACTTTGAGCTTGGTCAGCTCGTCCGCAAGTCCTTGCGATGCTTTCTGTCCAGGATCGTCATTGTCCAAGCAAAGCACGAGCGGTGCATTCGGTTTTCTTGACTTGACTTCCTTGACGAGTTTGTTTGTTCCGCCGATTCCGCAAAGCGACACAGCAGAGCCACCGCATTGACATATCGATAATGCGCACAGCGGACTTTCTACTATGAAGACGGGTTCTTTGCTATTTCCCCACAATGCCCGACGATTGAAGAGCGGTTCTGCACCAGCTTCTTCGGTGGTAGGCTTATAGAATTTCTTGTCTGCAATGCTCCGCGTCTGATAGTATTTAAGTTCCGACGAATAAGGCAGAACGACCGAATGGTGCTTTACGTCATAGCCCAAGCAATAGGTTTTTATCGTTGCGGCGGACAGTCCGCGCCGAGATAAATAATCGGTTTGCCCGACATCTCGAATGCATTGCGTCAGATATTCCTTTATGCTCTGGCGTTTGGGGCAATCGTCTATATCGATATGGAACGCCTCCGCAAGAAACTTTGCGCCTTCAAGCGGTTCAACGTCTTTCATTTTCGCAGCGAACGCTATGACGTCGCCCGTTTCGCCGCATCCGAAGCAAGTGAAAATATTGTTCTTTCGGTCAACAGAAAACGACGGCGTCTTTTCACGGTGAAAAGGGCAATGACACTTATCTCTGCTATTAAGTTGCAGCCCAAACAGCGAAACCGCCTCGGCTATTTTGACTTGGTCTTTGACCTTTTCGAAAATGTCCGTCATCCTTCCTCCATGCTCTCCGAGAAATACCGTATAGATATTCCTTTCATCTTTGCTTTTTCTATTTCTGCCTTCATCCCTTCGCTGATGCGAGTGCCGAACACCCAAAGCTCGCTACATATATCCAAGAGCTGCAAGCCCATATCCATGCCCGCCCTTCTTTCGGTCTTATTTTCGTCATCCAAGAATTGCGGAAATATAACGTGTGGCGCAATCGGCAGACAGTCTTGTTCGTATGCGAATCGGGAGTAGAGATTTGCTTTGACAATATTCTTCTCATAGCTCCGCCTTAACGGTGAGCAGATATAAACGATTTTTCTTCCCATTGTTCCACCTGATTCAGCAACATAGGGCGGCAGTCCTAACCACCGCCCCTTTGCCGATTATTTTTTATTCTTCGTCAAGCTCGGTAACTTTGGTTGCCATAGTCTTGACCTGTTCGCTCATAGGCAAGATGCTCTTGAGTTCCTCATCCGTGAGCTGTCTGTCCACAGCGAACACCGCCTGCGAATAGTTGATTCCGCCGCTGTTCTGTGCTTTCTTCAGCGTGAACTTGGTTACGACAGCGTTGGTCTTTTTGCCCTTCGAAAGCAAGCGCATCACGTACTTACTGAACTCGCCGAGACTGCCCGTGGGCAACGACAAGAGAGTGGGCAACGCTTCGCCTTCTCTGAGCAGATAGATTCTGCGTTTCTGCTTGCAAGCCTTTGCGCCGTTCTTGCCGCTTCCGAATTTATTAAACTCGCATTCGGCGCACGTCTTAACTTCGCCCGTTTCTGCCTCGATACCGATTTTACCGTCCATCGAGCCGCAGTCGGGAGGATTGTTGCCGCCCGTGTACTCTTCCTTGTAGTAGCAGTTAATCGGGTGATGATACAGAATAACCGCCTTGAACTCTTTGACGCTGTCGGGACTGTCGGGGTCGTCGCCGGGGACTTCGTATGCAAGTCCTCCGCCCGCCGGGATTTTGATTCTCTCAAACGACGGGGTGAGTCCGTCAAGTTCCTCAGCAAGCAGGTCGCTGAAATTAATTCCCGAACCGTACTCCGCTACTGCGCTTTCTTCTCTTTTTGCTACTTCGTTTGCCATTTTCATCCTCCAAAATTAATTATTTTTTTTTGCTTTTTGCGACGCGGATGCTATTCTTTTCCGCTATCTTGATGAGTCCTTCCAACCAGGTCGGCAAGACGCCATCGTTTTCCAAAATGAGTTCCTTTATCGTTGCCGACAAAGTCTGACTGTTAATCGTGAACAAGTCCTCGAAACCGTTTTCCTTCATTGCTTCCCAAAGTTCGCCTTTCTTGTCGGGTTCGGTCGACGGGTACTCTGTTGTCACAAGTGAGAACGTTGTTCCATTGCGATTGAACGATGTCAATTCCTCGGTTGTCATGATTCCTATCATCTCAGTCATTACGCCGTCGATTTCCTCATTGACCCCCTTGGTCTGCACTTCCAACTCGCTCTTTTGCAATCGCAAATCTTTGAGCTTGTCGGAAAGTTCCAACAATCTGTTATCCAAGTTATACCTCCCGTTTTTTAATGCAGTTTTGATGTCAATTCCTTTTTTCAAGCGACTCTCTACCGTACTTCTCGGCTGACCGTAAATTCGGCAAAGCTCTGTCAACGTGAACTCTTTGCCTTGAATGACAAACTTCCGATTTCTGCGAGTATTTCTCTGCTGGCGGTTGGCTTGAATCCACTCGCAATTCTCGGGGCAGTAGTTTCCGTTGCAATCTTTCCTTTCTATTGTCAAGCCGTCCTTGTATCCATTGGACATCGCCCAATAAAAGAACTGCTCAAAGCTGTCTTTCCATTCCTCGCAAACGCTGACACCGCGTCCGCCGTAGTACTGATAATCTTTGCTTTTGGGATTGCTGCACCGCTGTTTCATATTCGCCCAAATACGATGCAAACGCATTCCCCCGGCGGGCATCGCCTTTTGCATTTTACGGTAACAACCACAGCTCATTGTGTGTCCGTTCACGAGGTCGGTGCCGCGTACTATCGCCGTTCCACCGCACTCGCACTTGCAAGCCCACATCGATGCTGTGTTTTTTCCGTGGGGAGGCAACCTTTCCACGGCGGTCAGCCTTCCGAACAGCTTGCCCGTTAAATCATTGAATTTAGCCATTGAGTAAACTCCTCCAATCGTCTACCATAATCTTTGCGATATCGCCCTTATGTTTCAGAGCGTTTAGTATTTTTTCATCGACCGTTCCCTTGCCGACAAGGTGAATATACAGACATTTCTGCTTTTGTCCGATACGGTGTATTCTCGCTCTCGATTGCTCATAGTTGGCGTATGAAAAGTCAAGAGAATAGAACACCGCAACATTGGCTGCTGTCAGCGTCAATCCCATACCCGTGGTCTGCAGCTGACCGATGAAAACTTTGACATCGGGGTCTTCTTGGAATTTCTTGACCTGTTCCGCACGGTCTGTGGTTGCACCGTAAATAAGGGCATAGTCGATTTTCTTCTTTTTCAGCATAGCGGCAATTGCCTCTATCTCGGGAACAAACCGAGCAAACACCACGACCTTCTTTTCTTCGTCCAAGCAAGTATCGATAATGTCTTCCAGCGCATCGAGCTTTGCACCGCTCACTTGCTGTGCTTCACCTTTGATATCATCACGAATAAATCCGCCAGTGCATTGCGCCAGCCTTAAAAGCTGGGTTAATACGTTTCTTGCTGTTACTTTGCCATTGGCAAGCTCGGCATAGCAATCTTGTTCCAACATCCTGTATAATGATTGCGCCTTCGGTTCAAGAGTTATTGCACGGGTTTCATCGATGAACGGCGGCAAGTCAACCGCATCTTCGATCTTGATTCGGAATGCTATGCTATGTACCTTTTCCACGAGTTCGTCCAGGTGTCTGTATCCTACTATCATTCGGTTTTGATAACCGCCGAGTATTGCATAGCGATTCCTGAACAGATAGAAGCTCGTACCGAATATGCTGTCATCCAAGAATTTATATTGCGAGAAGATATCGAGCGGACTTCCCGTGATGGGCGTTCCTGTAAGGATTATGTTGTAGTTACTCAGCCTGCCCAAGCGATGCAGAGCTTTTGATTGTGATGCGCTCGGCGTCTTAATTTTGGAAGACTCGTCGCATACAATTAGGTCTGGTTTCCATTTAGTGATTTCCGTTTCCAACCGCCAGCAACTCTCATAGTTGACAACAATAATTTGAAGCGCAGCACCCTGCATATAGTTGAATGCCGACCGTTTCTTTTCCATCGTTCCGTCAAGCACCGTCAGCGCATAGCGATAATCTGCGAACTTTCGGAACTCGTCTTCCCACACACCTACTATCGATTTCGGACAGACCACGAGCATTTTCTTTACACCCTTGTCTGCCTCGAGCGTTCCCGTGATGGCTATCGTCATCATCGACTTGCCCGTACCCATGTCAGCCAGCAACGCCACGGCTTTCCCTTTCTCGAATGCGTCAAGCGCAAAATCGTAGGCATCCTGCTGATGCGCAAATAGTTTTGCTTTGACTCTCGGCTTACGATGCTCACAACGGCTCAAAAATGCGACACGAGCGGATTTAGCGAGTTCTTTGAGTGATTCGTCGAGACTTGCCCCGAGCAGCGACAGCGTGCTTGCATTGTGTGCGGTCAGCGGTATAATCCAGCACTTCTCGTCCGCATCATAGAACCGTCCTTCGATTTCCTTGATAGATTCTCGGTATTGGTAGCAGTCATAGACACGAATGCTTTCGTTACACTGGACAGCGTACATTCATACCCTCCCTGTCAATCACGTTCACCATTGCATCAGCGCCGAATATTTCCAGCATTCTTTTGCTTTGCTGATAGTCGAACGGTTGGCTACCGTTCAGCATTCTGATTAGCTTCGATTCGCAAACCCCCAGCTCCCGAGAAATAGTCAAGAGACTTGTTCTCGATCGCTTAAGTAAGGTTATAAATTTTCTTGCACGTACTTTCATTTTCTACCTCTTTTCGGCTCTCTGAATTTTTTTAGAATGGCTTGCATGGTTTCAAGTTCATCGCCATCGAGCCTGGAGGCAATCTTTTCGAGCAGTGCAGTTTCTTTGTCCGTCATATACTTTTTGCCGAGTCTGTAATCTTCGTCAATGAATATGCCGCCGCCCGTTCCTTGAACCGTGTAAATCGGGTAAGAACACGAAAGCACCAGCAAGTCGCGTTCTATCGTGCGGTTGGACACACCGAACTCTGTCGCCAGCCGCTCTCGCGTTGTCTGACGGCATTCGCACAGATATTCCAATATTGCAACTCTGCGTTCTGCTGCGCTTTGCATGTTCTCACCTCCTTTGCCTTTGATGGCTGTATTCTAATTGACCAACTCGACACCTATTGACGAGTTAAAAAAAATAATTTTAAATTTTTTCCCTACATTTAATATTGAAAAGAAATTGTATGCAGGGTGGACAAGAGTCGTCATTGTAACGGTTTTTTGGAAACAAAAAAAGGCCAACCGATTTGGTTCTTTTCTCTTCAAGAAAATTACCGAAAATCGGTTGGCCTCTCACTCTGCTGGTGGTATAACCTGACCGCTTGACTTTGCGTTTGAATTTGGCTTTATATAGTCTCTATTTCAGACCGACCAAGCAATACGCAAAACAAGTCTTAATTAAATTATTTGTTGTCCTTTAGGGGCATATATATCTGTTTGAATATGCCGTCTGCTCATAACCCTGGAAACCAGCACTGCCCCACATCTCGGGCATTGCACTTTTGTGACACCGTTTATCCTAAATCCCATCATCCGAGTATAACAGTTTCCACATATCATCTCTACGGGCTTTGCCTTGTCTTCCTGTTGCATTCCATCTTACCCTCCTTTCCCCTCTATGGATTTTTTTGCTTTAGTTTTGACGACTGTATGAACGGTTAAGGGGATATATCCTATTCCAAAGTCGCCAAGCTCAAATCTCTTTCGTATGTTTCTCAGATGCACGGGGCGGCACATCCGTTGAAATCAATTATTGCTTTGCCATTGCTTCAGCGAATGACGGAGCTTTCCCTAACTTCCGTACGAGTTCCTCGGGGCTATAAACAGGCATCCATGTTCCTCTTCCACCTATGCCCTCTACCTTGATAACCTTTCCGCATCCGATGCATTCATATGACCCTTCTGTTTCCTCTAAGTTGAGGTTTGAATTGAGTTTCTTGCAATGCGGGCAAATCTCGTTATGTAGTTTCATGCCTATCTCCTTCCCCCAACCACGCTTGTCCTATGCTTTCGTAGCCGGGCTTTAAATTTCTTAGGCTTTCTCGGTCTACAATGACCGATAGGACATCCTCGCCTTTCATCCTCTTGCGGTCAATGAACGTTGTCATTATAACACCGCACGTCGGACATTGGTGCTGCTCTTTTTTTTCGCTGACGGGGATTTTAAGTTCTCCGCCGCAAACCGTACAATAATTAATCACCTATCCAATCCTCCACTCTGATTTTTTCGTCCACTATGGGCTCTTTTTTTATAAATTCTTGTACTGAGTCAATATTCAAAATGTTCATTAAGCGAATCAAATTATACCCATCAGGAATTGAGTCACCGCTTTCCCATTTTTGATATGTTCTTACGGATGTTTCAACCGCATCCGCAACTTGCTTTTGAGTAAACCCATTGCGCTCACGATAGAATTTGAATGCCCAGCTATCAAACTCGGTTACTGCTGACCCGAAATAAATAGGCCACCAAATGTTTTTCTTTTCGCCTTCCTTGTTATAGATGTTAAGCATATATATCTTGGTTGTAGGCGTAAGTCCTATCCTCAGTTCTTTTTTAAAGTCCCCCGAACAATGGATGTATGCCGCATTCTCAACTTTGACACCTATCCATTCCATAATAGGGTCGCCATCTTCATCACAAGGGAACTCGCCGCCGACAACTATTTCATTGTCTTCACGCATAAAGTCTTCATTAAACCCGACCAGCCCCGGCAAATAAACAATGGGTTCTATGCCTGAATAAAACATTAATTCGTTGTAACTATATATTAAAGATTTGGGTGTTTTATCGCCTCTGTGCAATCTCTCGCAAAGGTCAAGATAATCACACCATAAACAAAATATATCGTATCGTGATACATAGCCTGTCTGAGCTATGGTATATTCCATTATGTCTACAAGATTGACTTTGTGGTGATAAAACAGCCGCTCAAGCCTCTCATATACTTCCTCGTAGTTTTGGTCACCATACTGCGTAAAACGATAGTATCCGTAAATAATACTTTTAAGGTCGCCACAATGTTTTCCTCTGCCATCTGCGACATAGAAATAAAAAGGTATTCTTTTTATAAATGTTTCCTTATCTATTGCATTGAACCCATACCCATCCCTTAACAGCTCAAGTCTACCAAGGTGCGCCATTTTTGATTCGGGCAAGGGTGCTACTGCAAAGATTTCGCCTCCTACCACCTCATGCAACCTCAAGTAATCAACAACTCGGTCTACATCAAAGTATTCTTTGCTTACATATTTTCTTATAAATTGTTCTTGTTCTGCAGTTATCATTACACCGCCTCCGCTGTTTCTTGCTCATATTATAACACGAAATATTCGGGTAATCAAGCCGTCTTTTTAGTCGTGTTGTGCGAAGATTTATTCGTGTTTCGGTGGATGCTTGCCATTTTAGATAGCGTAAACAACACAATTATACGACTTATAAATCGTTTTGCATATCAATTGTAAATGTCTTTCACCGAAAACCATTTATTGCTAAGTTCATACCGTAATTATAGCAATATAAACATTTGTTTGTCAACATTATAATGTCTCAGTTTTAGTACGTTCGAAAAATTTTGTAATTAGAAAAAGACCCTTACGGGCCTTTTTCTAATTACAAATGTAAATTATACATTAGCGTGTCTACTTTTGCATTGTCATAAGTAAAACAATGAGTGTCATAATCAAATACTCCATTTGCTTTATGTACTATTCGATGATGATCGGGACAAAGTATGATTATGTTTGATGCGTTATTATTTAGTGATTGGGTAAAATATTCTATATGATGCGCTTCCGAAACGTCAACGCCGTACATTATTTCGGCAGTAGCTCCACAAATTTGGCATCTATGCTGATAAAGGTTTTTAAGTGTTTTCTGTATCTTATTATTCAATATACGAACGTTTATATTACGACGGACTCTTCTAATTGATGCCCCAGCATCATTTAAATTAATTATACGCTCATACTCTTCTTCAGAAAATTCTGTGATTATTTTTCTATCGTCAGCTGTTATTATTGAATTATATGGCTTTGTTTCGTCATCAATCACTAAATCATGAATAATTACCGTTAACTCTTCAAAAGTGTAATTTTTTAAATCATTATGAATAACTAAAACTCCAGCCCGTGGATTACGCATATTCCACCCGTGTCTATTGGTTTTACCAATTACAGGATCAAACTCATCTCTGCGCAATCGCATATAGCTATTGGTTTTACCAAATCTTTTTGAAATTGCTTGAAAGGCATCGGTATATGTGCTATAACCCAATGCTTTGACCGCATCCATATCAAATTTAGATATATAATATGCAATAATGGATATCTTTCTGTTAGCGTCTGTAATCATTTGTCTCTCACAAATTTAGTTAATTGTAGCTTTTATTCGATTAATTAAGCGCTCACACAAATCGTCGTGATTGTCCCATAGAATTGTATTTACCTGTTTAACATCAAAATGACCGTCTTCACTAAATTTTTCTTTATTGCACAACTGTATTACTTCTTTCCCATTACCCAAAGCGTATCCAGCTTCAAAATACGCACCATTATTATGCCCTGTTAATTCTGCGATAACAAACTTGGACTGTCTAATTTCATAAAGCATTTCAGGTACAATTTGATGATTATGCTCGATTTCATCCATTATCCTTGGTATATAACCGCACTCAGTGATTGCTTTTCTAATACTTTCCCTTATTGGCTTCATGTTTTCTGCAAAAGACATAGCGACAAAAACATTTTTTGCATATTGCGAAACATTTTTTTGTAGTTCGTCTATACGTTGCCAACCGTCTGGTTTAAGCTCTACAAAGTACAGTTTACTTTGATTATCATAATTTATATTCGCATAATTCTTTTCTCGAATATAATTTGCCAGATGAGAACGCTGGCATTCAATTTTTTGTTTATCCAGTAGTTTACCTTCCTCGTCATATCGATTAACAAAAAGTAGACTCGTCATTTCGTTAACAGAATAATCAACTACTTCTCCTACATAGGCCGTTCTTTTTGAAATAGCAAGTAATATTTTATCTATTCTATCGGAAAATGTTTTAGGATAAAAAGCATCTACTTCTTCCGTTGATAAAAAAGCTGAAAACGGATATTGTTCTTGCCGAACCACAAACGCTTCATATTTACCCATAAAGTAATAAAAATTATAATCTCGGTTTTTGGCTTCAAGACTGTTATTATGATAAAGATAAGAAGCAACGCCATCCTTTTTGTTTTTCCATACGATTGACCTTATCGTTGTTTCATATCTACCACATATTGGGCATTCAACAAACAGAAAGGAAAAATCACTTTCTGCCGTTGCCTTTTCACCACAAAATGTACACTGGGTTGTATTATTCATCAAATACCTCTCATAACACTTGGAAACCGTCCGCAGTTAAAAAAGTTTTAAGCTCATCAAATGTTTTTAAGTCTTTTTTTGAATAGACAAATTCACAAGCGATGACGGGAGCGTTAATTATAAGTTTCCATTTGTCTTTTGTGCTTTTTATGGTATACCCCCTACCATCCTTTGTTGCTGTTGCAATCGGTCCAGTCATAGTATCTCTGGTCATAAGTTTTTTTTCAGGCATAAAACTCCCCTCCCCTTTACACATTTTTATCCGTTTCTTTGTTTTAAGATATATTTATAAGATAAATCCTTAATATCATCGCTCGTTAAAGAATCTAATAACGTTACTGCGCCGTAGCGATTTATGTACTTACATAAATCTCTCCACTCATACTTTGTGCTACCCTTTTCTTGTAATCCCACATCCCGTAACTTTGGATCATTATTTATTTCAAGAATAGCATCCAAAATACCTATTGTTACATTACGATTCATCGAAAAATTTCTTTCTATGACACTTTGACAAATATCAGAATGCGATGTCAGGAGCTTCGTCAATTCATACGGATTCCTTCTGCTCTCCTGATACGATAAATAACCAATCCACCACAACCTTGAAATAGCATTTCTCAAAAAACCTATTCGGTTGCCATCTTCTGTATTACAAAAAAATCTTTGTTTAACCGTTTCTACAGACATACCTTCAGCAGCCCAACGCTTATTTGTATATTCCCAGTACTCAAGGTGCGTTAAATATGCCCACAAATACGGATTGCTTGCCTGCTTTGGACTCAATTTGTCCTTAAACACATCATAAAAAATTACTACATTCGAATATTCCTCGCCAGCGGCATCCAACGGTGGCAAACAGCTCTCAATCCGTGATTCTTTGCAATATTCTCTATCACCAAATAGCTCTTTTACCCATTTATTATCCGCAAGTGAATAAGAACTAATGTTATCGCTAATTCCGTCAAATAATTCTAAGTATGCAGATTCTGTAAAATATTTTATCCTCATACTTCATTATCCCCCTGTAGTAACGCTTTGCAAAGTTGAGTTAATGACTCAACAGAACTTGTAAAAACGTGAGGCAAAATTTGATTTGCCACTTTTGTTAATGAAATCTCGCTTTCCAAATCAATGTTTAATTCTTTTAATCTAAATTGAATAACCTGATACCACTTTTTTTCACTAGCTGTTATACGTTCCTCTTCAGACATATTTTTGATATAATTCAAAACATCTACAAGAACAGGGGCGGCATAGAATGAAGCCAACACGCCTCGCACATCAGGTGCTTCATATAATTTCTGATATTTGTCGTAAGAGTCAGCATTCAAAAAAATTACTATCTTGTCCTGAGAAAAATCTGCGCTTACCTCTTCATTTGGTCTTGTTGTTTGTTTCCTAATTCTAAATATAGAAGGTCTGTCAGCCAAAGGATCATAGCTGTTTAACGGAATATTATAGTGATGAGTAGCTATGCCGATGATATCCCCAAATCGTAAAGTAAACGGAACTCTGCCAAATATTTTTTTATTATGCTCATCCAACGCAAAGGAATCTATGTTTTCATTTGCAATAATGTAGCCGCGTAATAATAGCATCCTATTGAGTTCAACCTTCTTGATTTCAATGACCAACTCATTTTTATCACTTGCAAATTCAAACATGCGACGAAACTCGGCAATAACGCTTTCAAGATAAATTACTACTTTTGCTCTTCCATCGGCTATCATTTCTTGTAACCCAGGACAGTTAAGAGCATAATTTACTTTAATAGTTGCCTTGTTTTCATCTTCTTCTATAGCATCGTCCACAATTGATATATCAAACGATGAATCAATATAGTCTTCGTTTAATGAGCTTAAAACGGGATGAGGATAATTTATATTTGTTCTGTTCATACTCCCACCTCTTAGTAAATTAACAGCTCTAACAGCATTTTTTCAGAATATTCTAAATAAAGAAAAATCTCATAAGGAACATTCGCTTTTAAGTCACGCAATTTAGCTATTTCCGATTCGACCTTATACGTTTTACGGTCGATTTTGTATTCATGGATGCGGATATTCTCTTTAGTGCCGTCATCACCAATTGCTTTAATAGTTATATGAGCCAAAGAACAGTCTTCCTCAAGCATTAATGCTACTCGATAAGTGTTAGGCGCAGGCATCTGCATTATTCTTTGCATTAAAACCTTAGGCATATTAATCTGCTTTTCACCAGGCGCAGGCGTTTTAACCTTATCGGGGCCGTGCGGATCAGCCGTTCCGCCATTCCCTGGATGTTTACCGCCGCCTCCCTCATTGGCAGGAGTTAAATCCTCCCTCTTATGCCCTTTAACCTTTTTTGCTGCAAGTTTGACTGTGCGCGTATGCGTTACCTTTCGATGCATATCACCTATTGCGTTAACCGTATCAGGCGATTTATCTTCTTTCTCTTCCTTCCCCAAGGAGGGGTCATCCTCGTCATATGGTAAATAAGCGCTTACGCCATCTAAATCCACTTCATCTGGCATTTCGCATCGACAACAGCCCACGATAGTATCATTAACCCAACCAATGAGCTGAGAACGATACTTCTTCGCTTTCTTGTTTTCTACTGGGTCATTTTCAATTAATTCCGGGTCCCATTTATTGTGTTGCGGTGGCTCAATATTTTTTAACAGCTCATTGAGCTTATTTCCTTGGACAACCATTACCGCCGCATATCTGGTGAAAATATGGTTGCGACGCACTCTTACAACCATTCCTATAGAACGCATTTCTGCTATAGATTTGCTGTAACTGTCATCTTTTTTAATATATAAAACAACATCTTTGTCTTCCATTATTGACCCGTACACCATATCGTCAGGATTAATAACAGCAGAATAAAACTCCATTATCGTGGTTATCTTTTTTTCTTTAACATTATCTCGTTTCTCGATTTCCGAATAATATTCCAATCTTCGACCAATAGTGGAATCATCGATAATTTGTCCGTCAATTTTGACAACAAGTTTTTTATTGATAATTGCGACAAAAAAGTTACTTAGAATGGCTTTTTCGATATCAGCCGCCCAAGTATCAGTTTTTTTAAAGCCCGCAATTATTACATCCGTACCGAATTCATTGTCTTGTCTTGAAAATTGGTCACGGAGTAAACATGTATCCTTGCTAAATATGGGCTTTTTATCATCTATATTTTGAAAAAATCCTACTCCTTGCGTAGATTCATTATTACTATCAAAGTGAGTAACAAGTCTAGCTACTCCTTGGAACGCTCTTACTTGGTCATCATAAGCATATGAATTATAAAATATTGTTCTAAACGATGAGCAAGCAAACGGCGCATTTTTACCTATACCGTATGAACCACCGCTCCCTTGGTCTTTCTGAGTAACACCATTAGAATGAGTCAATGCACGCCAAACAGATTTCTCCCTTATTTCTGCTTTTGCTCCACTTAATCCTTTAGTGTTATAATCACTAATCACAAGAAAATCTATATCATCTTGAGAAAGCTTTTCCTTAGCTTCCTTTAAAAAGTTTTGAAGTTTAGGTTCAGATTTCTTTTTCCAGTAATATTCACATTGAGAAAATACGTCATCCAAGCCCACCAAAGCAGAATGATGTGATTTTTTAAGCGATACGCTCTTAAACTCAACAATAACAGTTTCTTTGTCCGGGGCTTTCGCATCCAATGAGTTTTGGCAAATTTCTCTTGCCAAATTATCATAAAGCTCCGACCCTTTAAAGGTAGCTATTCCACCATCATTTATTCCCTGTTCCTCACCATCGTCTAAGCGAGGGAATCTCCAAGCAAGATTACTCACTCCTTTTCTCCTTTCTCTTTAAAGTTTAAATTTCTCTTCTTCCACCGTCATGCTCGTAAATTTACTCTTTGAAATTTTCATCTCTTTCTCTAATGTAGTAAATATTTTTTGTACATCCTCATCCGTATAATCATAATTGGCTTTATTTGAACAATTACCAAGTAAACGCAACATATCAATTATTTTGTTGGTTCTTGCTTCTACAAGTCTAACAAATTTTTCTCTTTTAGTTTCCATTTTAATATCTCCTATAGATTTCTATTTGCGTATATTGTAACATTATAAAAATGTAATGTCAATAGGTTTTGCAAAAATATTTTTAGAAAATCTGCAAATATTGCAATATTTGAAAAATGTAAAACGTAAAGTTAAATAAAAGCGAGCATCTCTGCTCGCTTTACGTCAAATAAATTCTGAATCTATTAATCAAATTGAATATATTCTTTAATTGATTTGAAAATTGCTTTTAGTACTGGCACCGCTATAGAATTCCCGCTCTGGCGATACATATTGATGTCATTAACTACTATTTTAAAGTTTTCAAATCCCATAAGTCTAATACATTCTTCGGGCATTAGTTTACGCGCTACTCGCTCTACCCCTTCATAAGTTCCGATATAGATTCTATCGTCTGCTCTCATTTCGGGAGTAGGTGCTTCAAGCCTAAAATCTCCAGTCCAATTGAATTGTTGATTCGCTGTTTGGCAGCCAATTACTTCTCTGTTAACCCTTGAACGACCTTCATGCTTCTCTTTTTGTGTAATCCACTCAAATCCTTTTTTGCCAAGGTAGTAAGTTAATGGTACATTATCCGATAAATAATCAGTCGCATGCATTGTAAGCTCGATTGGTTTAGGAAATTCAAACTTCTTTATACCTAAACGTTTATCAAATCCCACTACAAATACTCTCATGCGAGTTTGCGGAAGTCCATAATCACTTGCATTTAACACCTCGTCAAAAATATCGTAATCTAATTCATCAAATATTTCCTTTATGCGTTTCCATGTTTTACATTTGTCATGAGTTTTGATTCCTATCACATTTTCATAAATAAACACGCGTGGGCGAATTTGTTGTATTAATTCGGCGTAGTGGAAGAACAATGTTCCTCTTGCATCTTCAAACCCCTGTTTTTTTCCATATGTTGAGAAACTCTGACAAGGGCTTCCGCCTACTAAAATATCAACCTGCCCGTTATACCTTTGCCCATCTATAAATCGCACGTCCTCAAACCATCGGTCTTCAGTTATATCATGGTTTGCAAAATACGATTGCTTAACATAGTTAACTTTACCTGTACCAACATATAGATTGTCAACATATTGTAATCTTTCTTCATAGGTTAACCCTGCTGTGTCAGCCATAATGGTATCGTAATCGTCTTCAAGTTCACGCTCTCCATTATCACAAGCAAATACGATATTAAATTCTTCATTTAACTGTCTAAGGGCCTCTTCGGGTGCGCCTATTCCGCTAAATACTGTAGCTAGTCTTATCATAATGCACTCTTCCCGCTTTTTACCCATTCATCTAATTCGGATTTTTTAAACTTCCACAGTTTCCCAATTTTATGAGCTGGTATTTTTTTCCCCTTTAACCATTTGCGAAGAGTTGTTACTTTAACGTCAAGGTATTGAGCAGCTTCTTCCGTACCAATCCAATTTTCTTCGTTATTGTAATTCATTATTATTCTCCAATCAGCATTTTGTATTATACTCTATTAGAGAAAATAAAGCAACCATCTTTTGTGTTGATTTGTTACTATTTATAGATATTTAATAATATTTTTTGATGACGTTCCCAAAAAAAGTAAAATAAATCGATTGCCACATTCGACAACCGATTTACAAAATTAATTCAGTATCTTTATTGCTTCTTCTACCTGGTCTTTTTCAATGCCCATGCGGAAATTCGGATCGGTTTTTACAAAGTGTTCCGACAGGTTGCCCCAGCCGTATCGATAATCATCGATTATCACAAACGACTCTATGTCCTGCTCGGTTTCTTTCAGCCATTTACTGATTTCTTCCCTTCGCAAGGCGGTTACTCCAAGGTCTGGTGTTTTATCATAAATTGATAACCCAAACTTCGCAAAGGTTCTATTGATGTATCGACCGTCCACGTCGCAGCGATTTGAGTCTTTATTCCAATGCTTCCGCCATGTGGAACTCAACACTATGTTTGCATCGGTGGCGTCAATGATTTCCTTTATGAGTGGAAGCCTTGTTTCGTCTATATCCGTCTGCTCATTCCAATTTCGCTTTCGGTCGTATGCTCTGGAATTAAGCACTCCGTCTATATCAAGAAATAAGATTTTCATTGCCCTACCTACTCCCCCAGCATTACTACGTTATGTAGTAATGCTGTATATCTATCCCCCAACTCTGCGTCCAAGTGAAAATGACCGAAGAACCAGTGCTTAAATGTAGCAATTTCCTCGATGTAAGACAGCATTTGAACCTCGGGGCAATGATACTTGATTGTTGCGTTGTTTTGGATAATAGGATAAGCAAATGCCCTCTCTGAGCAAGAATGGGTGATAATATAATCCACCCGATTCCCATACCGCTTTAAATTTGCTACACCTTCGTCAAGCTCTTCGTAGGTGGGGAGTTCCTGCGACCACCAGCTTTCACCTTCTACACGGTAATCCTTGTCAATGCTCGTCGCTCCGCCGAATGTAAATATTGTTTTGCCCTCTATCTCAAATACCTGCCCGCGCATTAAATGAATTATATCGGGCTTTATTTTATGCACCTTTCCGCCGTTCCACATTTCAACGGGGTATGAATTGATTAGGTCAAAATTTTCGTGATTCCCATCCACGAATAAAACGGTAACGGGCAAATCTGAAAAAGGTTGCAAATCTCTTTCAAGCGTATCCATCGACCACACACCGCCGAAGTCGCCCGCAATTATAATGTAGTCATCTTTCGTTAGCTCTGGATGGTTATCGCAAAAATGATGGATACACAATAAATCTGTCCTATGAGTATCACCCGTAATAAATATCATTTACACATAGTCCTCCCAAACGGATTCTATGAAGACTTCACGTGCAATGGACAGTATCTCATCTCTCTGCTCCTGTGAAAGCCATTCTTCATATTCGTTCATTAAAAAGCTGAACGCTTGGCAATCGTGATAGCATACAAAACTTTCGTACAGACGTTTTGCGTTCTCTTCATTGATGTCGAGGTGGTTGATTATCTGCAAATATATTATGCACTGCCGTCCTACTTCGATTATAGCGCCTTTGCCTCTCATCGCTTCTTCAAACTCATAAGCGAGAATAAGGATATCGTTCAAGTCGCAGTTCTCGACAAAGACACTCTCATTAAGCTGCTGAGCGAACTGCATGATGTCGTCATCGGATATATTGCAGTCTTTGTATTCGTCTTTCAATATACTATAGACGATCGTCAAGTCTTCGTCCAAGCCTATTTCTATTCCAAGCCCACCGCCTTCCCCGTCACGCCCGACGGCAGCGGCTATTCCTACACGCTGTCAAACGGCAACATCAAAATCTGGGACGGCACCGAATACACAATCGAAGGCGATTTTTCCAACCTCAAGGTTTTTGCAGGCACGGTTTACGCCATGAACGGCAACATTCTTAACAAAATCACCCCGCCGCAGACTGCCGAGCCGCTCGGCTACGAAATTGCCGACTTTTCCGCAACGTCTGCAATTTCAATCGGCAACACCGTCGAAGCGCTTGACAGCTACAATATCGAAAAGCCCCACTTCACCGCGCTTAAAAGCGGCGAATATCTTACCGAGGTTCACCTCGATGCAAAAAGCTTCGACAAAGCAAGCGTAAGCCCGACCGATTATTTCAAGGTCGGCAGAACGGTTAAGGTCGGCGAAGAGGCGGGCTTCAACGCGGGCATGTCTGCGGTTGTGCTGTGCGAAACGGGCAACGCGCACATAATTTCGCTTAACGGCAAGCAGTATATCAAGCTCGCCGCCGCCGCCACGGCAAGAGATTTTATCGAGGCAGAGTTCTCCTCCGCGCAGATAAACGTCCCCTCCGACTACATTTACTCCTCCCCGACCGTGTGCGACGCCGCAAAGCTGCGCGCAGTCAGCTGGGGCGAAAGCGTGACGGTATTAGGCAAGCTGTTAAAGTCCACCTCGCCCGAAATTCCCTGCGATTTTTATAAAATTGCGTTGAAGGACGAAAACGGTACGGAAGTGACAGGCTACACCCCTTGCTCCTTTGTCTTTGAAAAAAAGGAAAACAACGACGAGGACAAGACGGACGACCCTTCCCCCTCGAACGCAGACAGCGTAAAAACCGTTGTGCTTGTGCTTATTGTGGTTGTGCTTGTGCTTGTTGCGGTAGGCTATGTAACCTTTGTGTTCACCTCCGACAAAAAACGTAAAAATAAGTAAAAAATAAAATACGCGGGCGCGGCTTTTTAAGCCGCGCCCGCTTTTGTTATTCAGATTTTAAAGCTTGTAACGCTAAGCGTTTCCGCGTCAATTATAACAAGCGGCATACCGTTGTCTGCCGCCCGCCGCACCCTTTCAAGCAGTCCGCCGTCCGCACTCCCCCAAACGGCAACAATCGCGTTGAAGCTATCCCAACCGCCCGCTCTGCACGCCTTGCCCAAATCGTTTAACGCCTCCGCCGCCGCGCCCGCGACTTCACTTTCCGCGTCCGCGCAAAATTCCGTAAAGCCGCAACAAATCAGCCTTTGGATATATTTTTTAAGCAACGCTTTCAATTTTTTAATATGCTCCTCTTTCCCAAGCCCCGTAACATACTGCGGGTCATTCCCCGCTATCAGACATTTTTTCATAGCAACCTTATTAACTTTTTATAGTTAATTTTATTGTATTCCATAATAATGTCATTTGTCAACTATGTATAGTTAATTATTTGATTTAAATTGCTAAGATATAACTATATTTAGTTAAACACGGTTGACTTATGAAATATCACGAGCTATATGCAAAAAGAATACTTCAACTATGCACTGAAAGGAATTATTCCATAAACAAGCTGGCAAATCTGAGTAATCTAAGACAGTCCACTATCGAAAATATCATTAACGGCGCTTCAAAAAATCCGCAGGCAAAAACCTTGCACAGAATAGCCAATACATTCAATATGACGCTTGCAGAATTTTTGGACTTTGAGGAACTCAATAATTACAGTTTTGATGATGAGGACAATAATTAACTGATTTATGAGCTATTCAGAACTTATAATTAACAGAATAAATCAGCAGTGCAAATTAAAGGGCTGGTCAATAAACAAGCTCGCGGCGTTAAGCGGTGTTAAACAGTCCACCCTTGACAATATTATGCGCGGAATAACAAAAAATCCCGGACTGATATCAATTCACAAAATAGCCAACACTTTTAATATGACGCTTGCGGAATTTTTGGACTTCGAGGAACTCAATAATTACAGTTTCGACGACGAAGAAAATTGAAAACAATACATAAAATCAACGCACAAAAATATGCGGGCGCGGCTTAAAAAGCCGCGCCCGCTTCTTATATATTTTATCAAATTCTCAACCTACCATTTAACGGGCTTGCCGTCCGCAAAATGCCAATAGCTTCCACCGTCCTCGGGCACGTCCGCCTCATTTTCAACATAAAAGCAAAGTCTTTCGTCCGCTTTCAGCGTTGTATCATTCGGGTCAATCGTCAAAGCCGCCCACTCTTCCGCCGTTCCCATATAATAAATATCCGCAAGCGCGGTACAGCCTTCCAATATATTATTGCCTATCGAATACCCCTTCTCGGGCACCGTCAATTTAGGTATTACAACGTATTCAAGCGCTGTGCAGGATGCAAACGCCGCGTTTCCTATGCTTTTAAGCGTGCTTCCCGCGCCGAAAACAACCTCCTTCAACACCGAACAGCGGTTGAAGGCAAAGTCAGCAAGCTGGGTAACGCTGTCGGGTATTTCCACGCGCGCAAGCTTTTCGCACCTGTTAAAAGCATTCATGCCTATTGACTGCAAGCCCGCGGGCAGCGTCACCTCGGCAAGCGCTAAGCAATTTTGAAAAGCCGTATTGCCTATTTTTTTAACGTTGTCGGGAATATCGATAGCCCTAAGCGAGGTGCAGTTCATAAATGTGTTCATGGGAATTTCCGCAAGCCTGCAGCCCGCCGCAAACCTTATTTCGGTAAGCGCAGAACAGCCCATAAACACCTGCGAGCCGAACGCCGTAACCGTTGCGGGTATCTCTATTTCGGTAAGCGAAGAGCAACGGCTAAACGTCAGATTTGATAATTTTGTCAGTCCCGCGGGCAGCTTAGCGCTTACAAGCCCGCTGCACCCGTAAAATATCCAATCCTCGAATTGCGTAATGCTGTCGGGCAGCTCTATACTTGCAAGCTTTTTGCAGTCCTGAAAAGCGTAAGACCTTAGGGTTTTAAGCCTTTTAGGCATTACTATCTCCTCAAGCGCGGAGCACTCCTTAAATGCAGACAGCTCTATAATTGTCGCCTCGCTCGCTTCGCCGAAAACAACCTTCTTCAGCTGCTTGCGCCCCATAAACGTTTCCGCATTTATTGTCTTTATGCTGTCGGGGATATTCACAGTGCCCTTAACGGCAAGCGGCACAACCCGCGCAGACAAGCTGCCGGTGTCGGCTTTAAGATAGAGTATTCCGTCAATCACCGTAAAATTGTCGTTTTCTCCGCCCTTTATCGTTATTGCTTCAAGCGCAGTGCAGTTGTCAAACGCGCTTTCGGCAACATCCCTTATTGCGGAAGGAAGCACAATTCCGGTCAGCCCCGTACACCCGCCGAACGCGCTTGCGCCTATCGTCGTAACCGTGTCGGGAATTCTTACACTCTTAACCGCAGCGCAATTATTAAACGCGCCTGCGGCAATTTCCACAACGTTTTTACCGTTGTAAACGGACGGAATAACTATATTCGCGTCCGTTGCGCTGCCAATGCTTTTAAGAACGTATGTATTTTTTTGCGCAACAAGCTCGTATTCAAGCCCTTCCGTGCCCGCAAGGTCGTATCCGCATTCGCATTTATCGCTTTCGGAAAAATCGTGCTCCTCGAAGCTTACCTTAAAATCACAGCGAGTGCAAATCTGCCAGTGTCCGCTTGCATCGCTGTCCTTTCCTAAAATATTATGTACGTCTATATCGTATTTTTCCTTGCATACCTTGCAAACATGCCAGTGTCCGCTTGCGTCAAAGCCTTCGAATTCCCATTCGCCGCTGTCGGTAGAATGCTCTGCAAGGTCTACATATTCGTCGCAGCCTGAGCATTCGTGCCAGTGAATGTCGTTATTTGCGCTCCATTTATCGGCCAAATCGTGAACGTGCTCTACAACGGGGTCAAGCTTGCCGCAAACGCATACGCCGTCGTTATATACATGGTACCTGTAAGAGGTCGGGGCGATAGCTCCGTCCTCGGGGCAAACGCTCCAATGCTGAACGTCGTCCTTGCCGTAAGCAGTATAAGAATGTATATGCGGCGTAGGCGGCGGGTCAATCGGCGCGCATGCAGACAGCCCCGCAACCATGCACCCCGCGGCAACCGCGGAAAGAGTTAATACCAACAGCTTGTTTTTCATATCTGCTCCTTTACTTGCTATCGGACCCGTCTGTTTTTTTAAAGCAATTAAATGTTTTTTATTTGCGTTGCTCGCAACGCAAATAAGGGACGTCCCTTATGCAAAAAATTTTTTCGTTTTGATAAGTTTATCACACCCCCGAAATTAATGCAACGATTTTGAGAATTTTTTATTTCAAATTGTAACAAAACGCTTTAAAAATAAGTTGACAGCAAATTATTCATTTGCTATGCTTTCTAAGCATTAAGTTGTTGCGGACATTTAAAATCACTCAACGCTTGTCTGCAATCAGACTATGCGGGTGTAGTTCAATGGTAGAACACTAGCCTTCCAAGCTGGTTGCGTGGGT
>CAJUGI010000004.1:0-52798 GCA_910586065.1 uncultured Christensenella sp.
ATCGTGCGTCTTTTCGTATTCCGCCGCAAGTTTTTCCATTATGGGTGTAACGGAAGACGAACCCGAAACGGTAATGCTTTCCTTTTTACTACCGCAACCGCCGAGCGCAGCCATAGAACCGCATATTGCCGTAATACACAATGCGCTCATTAAAATTTTTGTCAGCTTTTTCATTTTGTTTCTCCTTGAATTTTTATTTTTTGTCGCTTGACAAGTATAGAATAGCAAGAAGAAGTAACAAAGTTAGTCAGTCAGTTGCAATAAATTTGTAAAAAGAAACAGGACTTCGATTTGAAATCCTGTTCTTTTTCATCGCTTGAAAGTGCAACTCTTATAAAATTTTTGTTTTTTAATCCCTATGGGAATTGCGCTTTCGGCGAAGCCCTTTTTTCATTGTTTTAAATTACTCGAGAATGAGTCTGTTGGTGATAAGAACCCAGATTGCGTCGAGCCAGCCGATAATAATACCAGAAGGAATCGTTACGATGATGCAAATGATGAGTCTTAAAATGCCGCCCTTTTTTAAGAATGCGGACCATCTTACCAAAATTTCCGTAATGTAGTTTACAAACGGAATAAGAAGAAGCAAGACCTGAATGAGTTTGTTTTGTTTGTGAAACCAAGCGTCCATTTTTTATATCTCCTTTTTGTTGTGCGCGGAACGCGCAAATTTTGATTTTTTATGATTTAATTATACCATAATTAAATATATTGTCAATATAATTAATTAAAAAATTACGACTAATGAAGGCGGTTTTACGACAAAAGCTGTTCGCCGAGTAAAAACGCGTGACCCTTTGCGAGCACCCAGACAAGGTCTAAAAACCACATAAAAAACGCACCCGGAAAAACAGTTAAAATTGCGAGCACTATCCACAAAATATCGTTTTTTACAATTCCGTTTGCTATGCGGCAGACGCCGTAAAAAATTTCTATTGCGGGGATACACAGTATTACCTTGATTATGAGGGGCAGTTCGTCCACCTGCTTTAATAAATCCTGCATTTGATTTCTCCTTTCTGTTAATACGTATTATATTATAACATAGAAAAAGCCTCAAAATCAAGGGTTTTTGGGCAAATATGTAGGAATAGGCTATGAATAAACGAGGCTCAAACGCTCTTTTCTACTTTTAACTACAACTTCATATAAAAATATAAACGTCTTCCTTTTCGACTCAATCTTTGGGTTTCTGACTTCTTTTCCCATTGATTGGAGTATCGCGTATTGGAAGGCGTTTTACTTCTTCTACGATTCTTTTCGCAGATCCATTACCGTGAAGTGCTTCGTATGGCACATATAAATAATCGACAAAATTTTCGTATTCATCTGGAGTAATATAACCCCTTTTGATATACTTCTTTCCTAAATCCATTATTCGGTCATGTCCAAGTCCTTTTAGCATTTTTGCCTTTGCATCTTTTCTATCCAATCTGTTTTGAATTAAAGCCCACAAACCAGTTGACGCTAAAATAGAACTTAAAAAACCTAATATAAGTGGTAACCAAAATTCCATATTACTCCTTGTTAGTGATAACCATTTTCTTATTCACAATATCTATGCGTTTATTAAAAAGGTCTTCGTATAATGTAATTAAATTTTCACGCTGAACTTTTGTCAGCAATTTGTAGTAAGCCCCCATCCAACTCTTGAAAGTGTTTTCGACATTTTCGTACGTAGAAGTTCCTTCCAAGACCTTAATAGCCAATTTCTTAATTTTACGGCGGAAACATACCACTCTTTTGGGGTTTATCTTTTTATACAGCTTACCATCTTCGGTCATTTCGTACTTAACTTGCAGGAATTTATAAGAACTGCAAAGCTTTACAATTCTAGTCTTTTTTGTATTGATATGTATTCCAAGTTCTTTTGCAATTTCGCAAATCCCATTGTAAATATCAATAAGTTCCTCTTTTGTTCTGCAAATCAAATACCAATCGTCCATATATCTACCGTAGTATTTTTGACTTCTAACGAATTTTACGTACGTATCGATTCTATGAGGATAAAATATGCCAATTATTTGAGATATCTGGTCCCCAATATTAACCGACTTTTCCATAAACTTTTCGCCAGTTAAAATATCTTTCGGTATGGTTTGACGGTACTTTAATTTATCAAACACGTTGTGAAGACAAGCATCGTATTCCTCGTCAGTCATATAAGAAACGTCTATTTTAAAGCCGTCAAATATAACGTCCAATAGCCAACTAACCAATAGGCGCCTTCGTATTCCATAAGTTGAACAAGCTCCATATTAGTATGAATCTCTTCTTTTTCTCCGTCAGATATAGTTACAGAATATAAGTTATCCTGAAACGCTTCTTCCTTTATCTCTTTCTGTGAAACATAATTATTACCGTTAAGCTTAAGGTCATCGAGTATAGTACCATCAGCTAAAGTAATAGAATATACTTTTTCTAATTCATTCATTTAAGTTTTCTCCATAATTAAACTTCGGGGTACAAGACCCCTCACATTAACTGCCAATAAGGAAGTACGGAAGCACGCCACCGCCATAGTCAGCGCCGTAGTAATCCGCACCGCCACCGTAGTACACATCAGCAAAGCAATTCGCGGAAACGACATCGCGAAGCCAAATCCAACTTCTCATATCGCTTAAGAACTTCATGTTTAATCTGAATATCGAAAGCTGAGTTTTGGCAGTGGTGTACAAATACGGAATGTTCGAGCCATCACAAGCGGGTGCAAATATAGGGCAACCATACACCATTATTTCATTCATCAATTCAACATCAGAATCGACCCAAGCTCCGCCAGAAGGTTTACCATTTGATACAGCATTTGTAAATATGTCTTTATGCGTAAGCACCATATCGCCGAAAGCTGCACGAATTGTACTCTTTGCGCTATCCAGACCGGATTTTCGCATTTTACTGTTTATGTAACCGCCAGTTGTCGTATAGTCATCGTTCATAACGTGCGAATATAATGGTGCACGAGGCAGAATTACAAGATGGTGCTTCGTAAGAGCAGTACTGCCAATATTGTAGAAATAGTCCATATCGGCAATAACCCAATCTTTACCACCAATTGTCCAGTAGTCGCCGATGTACAGGTCTTTAAAAGTTCCATTTTGAATTGCAGCCTTCTGCGCCGCAGTTACACTTGTACCGAGATACTTTCCTCTGTAGAGGTTTTTATGCATTGTGGGCGCAAGTACGGATTCAAGTAAAGATGCAGCCGCATCGGAGAAAGGTATTGCCTTGGTTCCATCAGAACCATCTTTAAGTAATACGTCTCCATCGTTAAACGAAATCGCCCTAAAGCGACCATCATCTCCAACACGCTACACGGTACATTATCAATAAGCGACGCAATCATCGGTTGAATATAACCTTGCTCGTCGCCGAAGCGGTATCTCAAATCGATTCCGTCCTCTGCTCTGTTCTGATCCATTCCAATAACAACTTCAAAATCAACAGAATGTAACAGTTCAAATAATTTGGAATAGGAACGTCCTTTAAGATACCGCCCGTCAAACACGATTCCGCATAACCATTCGAAATATCGACTAGACAAATCTTCTCTGGTCATTCAGAATATCAATCCTCCTCGTCGCTATCGTCCGAATCATCTCCGGAAATATCCGAAAATTTACGATTGTCCTTTGCGACTTCATAATATATCTTAACTTTGTCATCGCGAACGTGAAGCATATCATCCTCGTATTCTCCGAAATGTTTCAAAGCCTCTTTACCGACTGTGTTCTCAATTTTAACAGGCTTATCCATCTCATCCGCAAGAATGCCATCCGCATAATATGTAAGATATATGGTTTCGTACGAATCATCGTCTTCAAATTCGTCAGGCGAGATAACAACACGGTTACTTTTTTTTGTATTCTTTTTTTCAGAAACAACTACTTCTTGTACTACGTTGTTGTCTTTTTTAGCCTCGGCATCGCTGCCCTTTGCACCAGCATAGTAGTTCGCATAATCAACCGGAGGCTGTTTTTCCCTTAACTAGATTTAATGAAATAAAAGAACTATTAAATCTGAATCCAGAACACCGCCCTCATGATGGACGAAAACATTTTGTAACGAAGGCAAAAAATTATCACGTAGACGAATACGCGATTAAGTATATCGTAGGTCACAAAATTACAGATATAACTGAAAAGACCTATACCAAAAGAGAATTGAGTTGGCTCAAGGAAGAGATCGAAAAGATAAAAGAGTAAAAAAAAAAAATAGCGGCTACGGCAGTATAGGAATAATGCAGAAATATGCTGCTTTTTACTCCGATTAACCACTCGTAACCGCTACTAATTACTATTAAATTTTCGAAAAAAGCCTAGAATATAGCCACTTTCTATGCTATTATAGCATACGTCGAAATTATGTGAATTAGTTTTCCGTTTTTTAAAACTACGGCGCGTTTATATAATAAACGCGCCGCTTTGTTTTTTGATTAAACCAATTCGATTATAGCTTCTTCGGCACCGTCGCCAAGGCGTTTGCCGAGGGTGTAAATACGGGTGTAACCGCCGCCCTGTCCGAGTTCTTCGGCGCGCTGTGCGTATTTGGGCGCGATTTCGTTGAAGAGTTTTTCCATTAATGGATGTTTGATATCCGCGGTTCTCTTTTTGAAGTCGGATTTCTTTTCCGCAAAGGGCTTGACTTCCTGCAAGTCGCGGAGTTTTCCCATTAAAGCGCGGCGGACGGCGAGCTTTTTAGCGCTGTCCTTAACGCTCTTTTCGGTAACTTCCTTACCCTTTTTATCGGTTTTTACGACGGTTATTTCTTCGTTGTCGTCGTAAACCGAAATTGCTTTGGTTATTATCTTTTCAACATAGGGCTGAAGCTCTTTAGCCTTTGCCTTAGTGGTGGTTATTTTTCCGTACCAGAGGAGTTCGGAAGCCTGATTTCTTAAAAGCGCTTCTCTTTGTTCCGCTGTTCTTCCCAATTTGCCGGGCATATGTTAGTCCTCCTTGTTTGAAAGTGAAAGTCCGTAAGACTGAAGTTTTAAGATTACTTCGTCCAAAGACTTTCTGCCGAGGTTTCTCACCTTGAGCATTTCGTCTTCCGTCTTTCGTGTTAAATCTTCGACGGTGTGAATGTTTGCGCGCTTTAAGCAGTTGTAGGAGCGGACGGAGAGGTCCATATCCTCGATTGCCATAGCGAGTATTTTTGCCTGTTTGTCGTCTTCGTTTTTAACGAGAATGTCCATATCCTTAATCGATTCGGACAAATCGACGAAGAGCGAGATGTGGTCCTGCATAATTTTTGCCGCAAGCGACACGATTTCCTTTGCGCTGAACGCACCGTTTGTCCACACTTCGAGCGTGAGCTTGTCGTAGTCGGTGTTTTGACCGACGCGGGTGTTTTCAACCGAATAGTTAACCTTTTTGACGGGCGTATAGATACTGTCGATGGGAATGTAATCCAAAAGCTCGGTCTTGGTATGGTCCGCGCCCTTATAGCCGCGGCCTCTGCCGATGGTTATTTCCATATCGATTTTGCCGCCCTCGTCAACCGTGCAGATGTGCTGGTCGCCGTTGATTATTTCTATTTCGGCGTCTTCAGATATATCGGACGCTTTTACTTCGCAGGGGCCGACTTTGTAGAGATGAACTATCTTTACGTAATCGGGCGAAGTGACTGCCGTTTTGATTGCGAGCGTTTTTAAATTAAGGATAATTTCGGTTACGTCCTCTTTTACGCCTGCAACTGCGGAAAATTCGTGCTTGACGGTGCCGTCAAGGAATCTTATTCCCTGTGCCGCCGCCCCGGGGAGCGCCGACAGGAGTATTCTTCTAAGGCAGTTGCCTATTGTAAGACCGAAGCCCTTTTCGAGAGGTTCGACAACGATTTTCGCGTAAGAACGGTCCTCGCTCTCTTCCGCAAGAATTTTGGGCATATCCATTTCGATCATATAACTTCCTCCTTTTTTTCCGAATTATTACTTGGAGTACAGCTCGACAATCATATGCTCGGAAATCTGACTGTCAATATCTTCTCTTACGGGCAACGCCAATATTTTTCCCTGTAATTTTTCGGGGTTGAATTCAAGCCACTTGGGGGTGTTTACCTTTGCAGTCTTTACAACCTCGAAATATTTGTTGGAAGTTTTGCTCTCTTTGACGGTTACTACGTCGCCTACTTTTACGATGAAAGAGGGAACGTTTACTTTTTTGCCGTTTACGAGGAAATGTCCGTGGTTTACAAGCTGTCTTGCCTGTGCGCGGCTGCCGCCTATACCCATACGGAATATAACGTTATCTAATCTGCGTTCCAAAAGAGAGAGCATATTTTCACCGGTGATGCCCTTCATTCTGTCGGCTTTTTCGTAATATTCGCGGAACTGACCTTCCTGAACGCCGTAAATTCTCTTAACCTTCTGCTTTTCGCGGAGCTGTCTGCCGTATTCGGAGACCTTTTTGCGCGCTAAACCGTGCTGTCCGGGAGGAGTGGGTCTCTTTTCAAACGGGCACTTGCCGTTGTAACATTTATCGCCTTTCAAAAACAGCTTTCCGCCCTCTCTTCTGCAAAGACGGCATTTTGCTTCTCTGTATGTTGCCATATTATTTTATCTACCTCCGATTATACTCTGCGACGCTTAGGCGGTCTGCAACCGTTGTGGGGAATGGGCGAAACGTCGGATATAAGCGTGATTTCAACGTCGCACGCGCCTATTGCCCTTATTGCCGATTCTCTGCCTGCGCCGGGGCCCTTTACGTAAACTTCAACCGAACGGAGTCCGTGTTCTTTTGCGGCTTTTACAGCCGTTTCGGTTGCCTGCTGTGCTGCAAACGGCGTGCCTTTACGGGAGCCTTTGAAACCGAGGCTGCCTGCCGAAGACCAGCTGATTGCGTTGCCCTGCGTATCGGTTACGGTTACGAGAGTGTTGTTGAAGGAGGATTGAATGTGTACCTGACCTCTGTCAACCTTTTTAAGCTCTCTGCGTTTTCTTGTAACGGTTTGCTTTTTCTGTTGCTGTGCCATTTATTCGTCCTCCTTACTTAGCGCCCTTTTTCTTGGCTACCGTGCGGCGGGGACCCTTGCGGGTTCTCGCGTTGGTCTTTGTGGACTGGCCGCGTACGGGCAAGCCCTTTCTGTGACGGATGCCGCGATAGCAACCTATTTCCATAAGTCTTTTTATATTGAGCGAAACTTCGCTTCTGAGTTCGCCTTCCACTCTTAAATTGTGGTCGATATATTCTCTTAATTTTGATACGGTGGTCTCGTCCAAGTCCTTAACGCGCGTGTTGGGGTCCACGCCGGTTGCGGCGAGGATTTTCTGCGAGGTTTTGAGACCGATGCCGTAGATATAAGTGAGTCCTATTTCAACTCTTTTTTCTCTGGGTAAATCTACACCGGCAATACGTGCCATATTGATTTAATTCCTCCGTTAAATTTTTTGGTTAGTGTATTTTTTTGATGTATATAAGCCGCTTTAAACGCACGCCGTTGATTAATGGAATGTTGGCGGCGTTTTGGCGGAGTGTTTTTGAAGCCTTTAACAAATATTTCCTTCTATTCTGCGACGAAAATATTTAGTGGTTTTTGAAAACTAAGTTTACCTTGGCGCAATACTAAGGGATACGCAATTATATAATTGCGACAATTCCCTTACAGCGGGCCGAAGGTATTTGCAAATTGGGTCTGCGAGAAAAAAGCGTGGTTTTTCCTCGCAACGTAAATTAATTTTTACTGCGCCAGGTTATGCGGCCTTTGGTGAGGTCGTAAGGGCTGATTTCGAGTTTGACGTTGTCGCCTTCGATTATACGGATATAATTAAGGCGGAGTTTACCCGAAATATATGCGGTGATTACGTGTCCGTTGGACAGTTTTACCCTGAAGTTGGCGTTGGGAAGGCACTCTATTACCTTGCCCTCCGTTTCGATAACGTCGTCTTTTGACATTATAACTCCTTAGCCCTGACGCTGCTTATGGCTCTTGTTTTTGGAACAGATTACCATAACTTTGCCGTTTCTTTTTATTACCTTGCACTTGTCGCACATAGGTTTTACTGAAGGTCTTACTTTCATAATTTTCTCCTCGATATGGTTTTAGGATTGCTCTTCTTCGGTCGGGGCGGGACAATTGTAACTTTTGAGCGCGGAATAAATTTCCGAGTCGAAAACTTTGTCGCCGCGCGTAAGCTTTGCGCCTATCGATTCCGCCGATTCGGGAAGAAGTTCGATATGTTTTAAATTTTTCTTTTTGGGGGAAGCGAGTTTTTTGAAGTTGCCGTCGACAACGTATACTGCGCTTTCGGCAACCTGACTGATTATATAATGCCTTCCCTTATCTCTGCCCTGGGTGCTTTTGCAAACGCCCCCGATAACAGCGGTTTTTACTTTCATACTTCCTTTATAAAGTCAGAATTTCCACGCCGGTTTCGGTTATCAAAACCGTGTTTTCGTAGTGGGCTGCGGGCTTTCCGTCCGCGGTGCTCACCGTCCAGCCGTCCTGAGAATTGAACACGACTTTATGCGTGCCCATATTTATCATAGGTTCGATACAGATTGTCATGCCCGCTTTAAGCCGCATACCGGTGCCGCGTCTGCCGACGTTGGGAACCGAGGGGTCCTCGTGCATGCTTTTTCCTATGCCGTGACCGGTAAGCGCCCTTACGACGCCGTAGCCGTTGCTTTCGGCGTGCTTTTGAACCGCGTAACCTATGTCGTAAAGCGGCGAACCCGCCTGCAATCCTTCGATTGCTTTAAAAAAGCACTCTTCTGTTACTTTTACAAGTTTTTTCTTTTCTTCGGACACGTTGCCGATTAAATACGTACGTGCCGCGTCGCCGTGAAAACCGTTCTTTTCGGCGGTGATATCCACGCTGACGATATCGCCGTCGAGGATTATTCTGTCGCCCGGAACGCCGTGCACGACGACTTCGTTTACCGAAACGCAGGAACTTGCGGGATAGCCCTCGTAACCCAGCTCCGAAGGATACGCCCCGCAGGAAGTAATGTACTTGTAAACAAGTTCGTCCACTTCCTTTGTGGTCATACCCGCGCGGATGTTTTTGCCGACGAATTCCAAAGTTTCCTTTACTATCCGGCAACTTTCGCGCATATATTCTATTTCTTTTTCGGTTTTAATCGTAACCATAAGCGTTCCGCTTAACCAAGTATTTTTATTATTTGCCCGAATACTTCGTCGGGCGAACCTTCGCCGCTTGTTACGGTTGCGAGCTTGCCCTGCGCTTTGTAGTAGTTTATCAAAGGCGCGGTTTGCGTGTTATAAGTTTCGAGACGGGCTTTTACGGTACGGGGATTGTCGTCCTCGCGCTGATACAGCTCGCCGCCGCACTTACGGCATTTCGTTGCGCCGTTTAAGGTGGAAACATGATAGCTTTCGCCGCACTTGCATACGCGCCTGCCGCAAATTCTGTCCATCAAAAGCGCTTCGTCTACGTCGATATTTAAACACAGGTCTATTTTTGCAAACTTTTCAAGCTCCTCAGCCTGAAAAAGATTGCGGGGAAAACCGTCGAGCATATAGCCGTTTTGAGCGTCCGCCCAAGTAAGCCTGTCTTTGACGATTGCGCACGTTACCTCGTCGGGGACGAGCTTGCCGGCGTCGATATACGATTTTGCAAGTTTGCCGATTTCGGTGCCGCCTTTTATGTTGGCACGGAAGATGTCGCCCGTAGAGACGTGTAAAAGATTATATTTTTCGGCAATTTTACTTGCCTGCGTGCCCTTGCCTGCGCCGGGCGCGCCCAAAAGAATAATATTCATGTTCACAAAAATCTCGGTTGTTCTGCGCCTGCGTGCGGGTGTAACGACACTTTGCGCACCTTATTTTTAAAACTTCTTGTAATAGGGCGCAAATTTTTTGTGAGTTTAAGGGCTGCTCGCCCTCGAATTGCGATAATAAGAGCAAACTTATTATATAATCGCAATTCTTCACCTCGCTCAGGTGCAGGTATGCACAATTTGGGGCTGCGGGCAAAAAGCGTGATTTTTACCCGCAACGTTTATTACTTTAAAAATCCCTTATAGTTCTTCATCATAAGCTGAGATTCGAGCTGCTTGTCAAGTTCCATTGCAACTGACACTACGATGAGGATACCGGTTGTGGAGAACACCGACAGAAGCGAAAGGTTGCTTTGACCGAGCCCCGTTAAAACCATAGAGAGAATCGAGGGAATGAACGCAACCAAAGTTAAATAGATTGCTCCGAACAGCGTGATGCGGTTGGAAATCTTTTTTAAATAATCCGCGGTAGGTCTGCCGGGACGGATGCCCTGTATGAAACCGCCGTTTTGTTGGATTGTTTTGGAAACGTCTTCGGGGTTGAACTGCATCGACTGGTAGAAGAAAGAGAATGCGAATATGAGCACGCACAGAACTACCATATAGATGAGCTGACCGTACCAGAAAGGCGACGAACCGGAGAACCAGTTTGTTACGCCGTCTACCGCGCTCTGGTTATACGAGAAGAATACGCTTATTATCATCTGGGGCGCGGAAATAATCGCGAACGCGAAGATGAGAGGCATAACGCCCGAACCCGAAATTTTGATGGGAATTACGGACGACTGTCCGCCGTACATCTTTCTGCCCTTGACCTGCTTTGCGTACTGCACCGGAATTCGCCTTTCGGACAAATCCACCGCTACGATTGCGGCAAATTCCACAATGGTTAAGAGTACGAAACCCAAAAGCTCCCAGAATCTTGCATAGTTGCCGCCGAAACCTTCGGTAAGGTTGCCGATGATTGTAAGACCGGCGGTGGAAATTATACCAATGAAGATTATGAGCGAAATGCCGTTGGAAACGCCGTATTCGGTTATTCTTTCGCCTATCCACATAACGAGCATAGAACCTGCCGTGTAAACTACCGTTAAGAATATGCCGGCAAGCCATTTTGCGCCCGTTTCTCCGATTGCGGCGCTGCCGAAGAACACAAGTCTTATGGGCATGCCGCCTTCGCCGCTGCTTTGGAAACCGAAGTTAAGGATAATGCCGATTGCCTGTGCAACAGCAAGCGCGATTGTTACGTACCTTGTAATCTGCGCGATTTTCTTTCTGCCGTCTTCGCCCTGTTTTGAAAGTCTTTCCAGAGCGGGGATGCCGACGGTTAAAAGCTGAATAATAATCGACGCGTTGATATAAGGGCTTATGCCGAGCGCAAAAAGTGTTGCGTTGGCAAGCGAGCCGCCCGTAATGGACGACAAGATGCCCAAAAAGTCGTTACTGCCGATTACGGCCGAAAACGTTTTGGGGTTGATGCCCGGAACGGGGATATAGCAACCGAGCCTGAAAACAAGAAGAAGAGCAAGAGTTATCCAAATCTTCTTTCTTATTTCTTTGACTTTAAAGCAATTTTTTATTGTTTCAAACATTTTTACTCCTTACCGCGGTTTGCCGCGGAAGTGTGGTTTTGCTTGCGCCGTTAATTTGTTTAATGCCGATTACTCGACTACTTCGCAAGTGCCGCCGGCCTTTTCGATTGCTTCTTTTGCAGAAGCCGAGAATTTTGCGGCCTTAACCGTAAGCGCAACTTTGAGTTCGCCCGTGCCCAAAACCTTTAAGCCCGCGGAATTTTTAACTTCCTTGGTAAGGCTTTCTTTTGCAACGTAATCGAAATCGACAACGGTGCCAGCGGGAACGCCGGAAAGCTGCTTTAAATTGATTATCGTATATTCGGTTGCCCATTTATTGTGGAAACCGCGCTTGGGAATACGTCTTGCAAGAGGCATCTGACCGCCCTCGAAACCGGGGCGCACGCCGCCGCCCGAACGTGCCCACTGTCCTTTATGACCTTTGCCCGAGGTTTTGCCCGTGCCCGAACCGATGCCTCTGCCAAGTCTCTTTACGGACTTTCTTGCGCCCTCTGCGGGCGATAATGTATCTACTCTCATAATATCTCCGATTAAACCTGTTCTACCTTAATAAGGTGAGCTACTTTTTTGAGCTGGCCCATGTTAGCGGGGGTTTCTTCCAAAGTTCTGGACTGACGGATTTTTTTAAGTCCGAGCGCCGCAACGGTGTCTTTTACCGTTTTAATCTGCCCGTTAAGGCTCTTTATTAACGTTACTTTAACCATTTGTTGCCTCCGTTACGCTTTGAGCTCTTCTACGCTCTTGCCGCGCGCAGCAGCGATTTCTTCGGGTGATTTCAAATCGAAAAGTCCCTGAACGGCTGCTTTTACACAGTTGATGGGGTTGGACGTGCCGTGTGATTTGGTTCTTACGTCCTTTACGCCTGCCGCTTCCATAACCGCACGGACGGGACCGCCCGCGATAACGCCGGTACCTTCGCTTGCCGGCATCATAAGGACTGAGCCTCTGCCGAACACGCCGAGTACGGTGTGGGGAATCGTTGTATTCTGAAGCGCGACTTTGCGCATATTTTTCTTAGCCTGAGCGTTTGCTTTTTCGATTGCTTCGGGAACTTCTTTGGACTTGCCCATTCCGTATCCTACCGAGCCCTTGCCGTCGCCGACGACTACGAGCGCCGCAAAGCGCATATTCCTGCCGCCTTTAACCGTTTTGGTTACTCTGTTTACCTGAATTAGCTTTTTGATTAAGCCGTCGTCTTCCTGTCTGCGTCTGTCGCCCTGTCTTCTTGCGGGTCTTTCTTTTCTTTCTTCCATAATACGCTCCTTAGAAATTGAGTCCGGCTTCCCTTGCGCCGTCTGCCAATGCCTGAACACGCCCAGTGTAAAGGTATCCGCCTCTGTCGAACACAACCGTTTCCACGCCAAGCTTTTTAGCTTTTTCGGCAACGGCTTTGCCGACTACTTTCGCAGCTTCGGTTTTGTTAAGTTTTGCAACTTTTGCCGCAATATCTTTCTGTTCGGTTGACGCCGAGCAAAGAGTTACTCCCTTAACGTCGTCTATAAGCTGAACGTAAATGTGTTTAAGAGAGCGGAAAACGCTCATTCTGGGAGTTTGAGCAGTGCCCGAAATCTTTTTGCGGACGCGTGCGTGTCTTCTTAAACGTTCTTCGTTTTTATCGATTTTATTAATCATAATGTCTCCTTAAGCAAGCCGCCTTTTAAGGCGTTTCTTCTCATTGCGCTACGCGGCGCACGGAATTACTTCTTGCCTTTGCCTCCCGTCTTGCCTTCCTTACGTTCGATTACTTCGTCGGAATATGCAATGCCGTAGCCGTGGTAAGGCTCGGGAAGTCTGATTTTGCGGATGTTTGCCGCAACCTGTCCGACAGCCGTTTTGTCGATGCCGGACACCACGATTTCGTTGGGTGCGGGGCATTCGAGTTTAACGCCCGCGGGTTCGACAAAATCCACGGGGTGGGAAAAGCCCACGTTCATAACGAGCTTGTTGCCCTGTTTTGCGACCTTCCAGCCGACGCCGTTTACCTTTAAAGTCTTTTTATAGCCTTCGGTTACACCGACTACCATATTGTGAAGGAGCGCGCGGTAAAGACCGTGTTTTGCGTCGGTGCCTGCGGCTTCGGAAGTTTTAATTACGTGAGCCTCGGCGCCTTCGACTTTGATATCTATGTCGCCCACAACCTTTTGGGTGAGCGTACCCTTGCCGCCTTTTACCGTTAAAAGACCGTTTTCGAAAGTGACGGAAACGCCTGCGGGCAAGGCAACGGGTAATTTACCTATTCTTGACATATAATTACCTCCTTACCAGACGTAGCAAAGCACTTCGCCGCCTACGTTAGCCGCCTTTGCCTGCCTGTCCGTCATTATTCCCTTGTTGGTGGATACGATGGCAACGCCGAGACCGTCCATAACCCTGGGCATTGTTTCCACGTCGGAATAGACGCGTAAGCCGGGGCGGGATACTCTCTTTAAGCCGTTGATTACGGGCTTTTTCTTGCCTACGTATTTAAGGGTTAAAACTATTTTGCCGTTGTAGCCGTCTTCGACGAGTTTAACGTCGGACACGTAGCCTTCGCTGAGCAAAATGTTTGCGATTGCTTTTTTCATATTGGATGAGGGAACCTCAACCGTTTCTTTGTTAGCTGCGAGCGCGTTTCTTACGCGTGTGAGCATATCTGCTATAGGGTCTGTCATTTCTCTCTCCTCCTTACCAACTCGATTTCTTTACGCCGGGAATCTGCCCTTTGTAAGCGAGGTTTCTGAAGCAAATACGGCAAACTCCGTACTTGCGTAAAACCGCGTGGGGTCTGCCGCAAATGGAGCATCTCGTGTAAGCTCTCGTTGAGAATTTAGCAGGCTTCTGCTGCTTGTTTATCATTGATTTCTTTGCCATATCTTACTCCTTACTTCTTGAAGGGCATACCCATTGCCCTTAAAAGCTCTCTCGCTTCTTCATCGGTTTGGGCGGTAGTTACGAAACAGATGTCCATACCTCTTATCTTTTCGACCTGGTCGTACTGGATTTCGGGGAAGATGAGCTGTTCTTTAATGCCCATGCAGTAGTTGCCCTTGCCGTCGAAACTTTCCGACGGAACGCCGCGGAAGTCGCGAACGCGGGGAAGCGCGATTGAAACGAACTTGTCGTAGAAGTCGTACATCATCTTGCCGCGGAGGGTTACTTTTAAGCCGATGGGCATTCCCTCGCGCACCTTGAAGTTTGCAACCGACTTTTTAGCCTTGCAAAGTACGGGCTGCTGACCGCAGATGATTTTCATTTCGTTCTGCGCGATTTGTATGGATTTTGCGTTGTCCTTTATGTCGCCGAGTCCCGAGCTCAAAACTATTTTTACGAGTTTGGGAACCTGCATAGGGTTTTTATAACCGAACTTAGCGGTAAGGGCGGGAACAACTTCTTTTTCGTAGCTTTCAAGCACTCTCGAAGAGTAAACTTTTTCGGCTTTTGCAACGGTTTTCTTTGCTGCGGGTTTCTTTGCCGCGGGCGTTGCCTTTTCTTCGGTAACTTCTTTCTTCGTAGCCATCTCTTACCTCCTTATTCAGCCTTATCCTCCGCGGAAGTTTCCGCGGTTTCTTCTTTCTTTGCACGTTTTCTTACGCGCTTTTTGGGTTCTTCTTTCTTGACAGCCTTGCCGCCCTTGCCTGCGTACGCTTTGTCGAGCGTTGCGCCGCATTTGGGGCAGACGCGTGTGTTTTTGCCGTCAACTTCGGAATGTTTAACCCTTATCGCTTTCTGGCAGGCGTCGCAAACCACCATTACGTTGGAAACGTTTAAAGGAGCTTCGATTTCGACTATCTGCGAAACTTCGTTTGCCTTTCTCGCCTTTTTAGCTTTTTTGTGAATGTTTACGCCTTCTACGGTTACCGTGCCGTTTTTGGGAGAAGTGGCAACAACTTTGCCCTGCTTGCCCGCATACTTACCGGTTATTACAAGTACGGTATCATTTAATTTTACGTTCATAGCCTTTCTCCTTTAATTAAAGCACTTCGGGCGCGAGCGAAATTATTTTCATGTAGTTCTTCTCGCGGAGTTCCCTTGCTATCGGTCCGAAAATACGCGTTCCGCGGGGTTCCTTGTTGGCGTTTATAATAACCGCCGCGTTATCGTCGAAACGGATATATGTTCCGTCTTCACGTCTTATTCCCGTGCTGGTGCGTACGATTACCGCCTTTACGACTTCGCCTTTTTTAACCGCGCCGCCGGGCGTTGCGGTTTTAACAGAACAAACGATTACGTCGCCGATGTTTGCGAACTTTCTGAATGAACCGCCGAGCACCTTTATGCACATAAGCTCTTTTGCGCCGCTGTTGTCCGCGGCTTTGAGCCTTGTCTGAGGTTGTATCATATAATATCTCTCCTATTATGATTAACTTACAACTACACAGAGGATTGCGCTATCCGCACATAAGCGAAGTTGAGCGCCCCGCTCTACTTTACGGATATAACGAAATCTTGTATTTTATTGATTTTTATGATGTTAAGTTGCCAAAAAGCAACGTATCAAGTACGAAGATGCGAGCAGAACGAGGCGCGCGAGCATTTTCAAGGGGAGTTTACTTTGCGTAAATGCCACGAAGAAAAGCGGAACGCAACAAAGTTATGCGGCGCATATGCGGACTTGCAGATTATTTTGCTTTTTCGATGATTTCAGCCACGCGCCAGTTTTTATCCTTGGAAAGCTTGCGCGTTTCGACTATTCTTACCTTGTCGCCCTCGCCGCACTCGTTGTTTTCGTCGTGCGCCTTGAAACGCGTGGTTTTGGTTATCGTCTTTTTATAGAGGGGGTGCTTGGATTTTTCGACGACGGCAACAACTACCGTTTTGTCCATCTTGTCGGAAACTACAAGACCTACTCTTTCCTTTCTGAGGTTTCTCTCTTCCATTTCTTTCTCCTTACGCCTTTAACTGCCTTGCGCGGATTACCGTGTTCACCCTTGCGATGTCCTTTTTAACAAGGTTGATTGCAAGAGGATTTTCAAGCTGACCGCTTGCGTGACGAAAGCGCAGATTGAACAGTTCGCTCTTTAATTCCTGAAGTTTTTTGAGGAGCTCTTCGTCGCTCAAATTTACTATTTCTTTAGCCTTCATTAGCGTCACCGCCTTCTTCAACTTGCTCGGGTTCCTTTACGAGGAACTTGCATTTTACGGGGAGTTTATGGCTTGCAAGGCGCATTGCCTCGCGTGCGATATCCTCGGAAACGCCCGCCATTTCGAACATTACTCTGCCGGGCTTTACTATTGCCACCCAGCACTCTACCGAGCCCTTACCGGAACCCATACGGGATTCGGCGGGGTGCTTTGTGATGGGCTTGTGGGGGAAGATGTCTATCCACACCTTGCCGCCACGCTTAATAAATCTCGTCATTGCGATACGGGCCGCCTCTATCTGGTTGGAGGTAATTCTGCCGCCTTCCAAAGCCACCAAACCGTATTCGCCGTAGGCAATTTTGTTGCCTTTCTGCGCGGTGCCGCGGATTTTGCCGCGGTGCTGCATTCTTCTTTTAACTCTCTTGGGGATTAACATTAATCTTCGCCTCCCTCTGAAATTATGAGACGTTTAGCGGCGGAAAGAACTTCGCCCTTGTAAATCCAGCATTTGATGCCGAGTACGCCGAACGTGGTGTGCGCTTCCGCGAAACCGTAGTCGATGTCGGCGCGGATTGTCTGAAGGGGAATAGAACCTTCGTGGTAGCTTTCGCTTCCCGCGATTTCTCTGCCGTCAAGTCTGCCGCCGACGGTAATTTTAACGCCCTTGACGCCCGTCTTTGCAACTTTTGCTATCTGCTGTTTAACAGCTCTTCTGTAAGAAACGCGCTTTTCGAGCTGAGCGGCAACCGCTTCGGCAACGAGCTGTGCGTCCTGGTCGATTTTTTCGACCTTTTTAACGTTGATTATTACCTGCTTACCCTTGGTGAGCTTGGATAAATCTTTTTTAATTACTTCGATTTCGGAGCCTGCCTTGCCGATAAGCACGCCCGGTCTGCCGGTGTAGATGCCTATTTCGATTTTGTTAGCAGCTCTTATAATCGTGATTTTGCTGATTGCCGCCTCGTAATACTTCTTTTTAAGGAAGGTACGGATTTGATTGTCCTCTTTGATATACGCGGCAAAATTTTTGTCGTCTGCGTACCACTGAGTGTCCCAAGCGGAAATTACGCCGACTCTTAAACCGTGAGGATTAACTTTTTGTCCCATAAATCTTTCTCCTTATACCTTCTTTGCGTCAAGTATGACGGTTACGTGGCTGGTTCTCTTTAATATTGCATGACCGCGGCCCTTGGAAACGGGCTGCATTCTCTTTAAGTGGGGACCGCCGTTTGCGAACGCTTCGGCAACCAGAAGGTCGCCCCTGTCCATGCCCTTGTTGTGCTCGGCGTTTGCCGCCGCAGACAAAAGTACTTTTTTAACTTCTTCGCTGCCGCCCTTGTTGCAATAGGTCAGAATTGCCTCCGCCTCGTCTACGGATTTGCCGCGGATGAGCGCAAGCACCGTTCTGATTTTGTAGGGAGAAATTCTGAGGTATTTCGCCGTTGCGTAAGGACGGCTATCGTTTTTAATGCTTGACATTTGTTACCTCCTTACTTCTTGGCGGTCTTTGCCGCGTGTCCCTTGAAGGTTCTCGTAGGCGCGAACTCGCCGAGCTTGCAACCTACCATATCTTCGGTTACGTATACCGGAACGTGTTTTCTTCCGTCGTAAACCGCAATAGTGTGTCCGACAAACTGGGGGAATATCGTTGTCGCGCGCGACCAAGTCTTTACGACTTTCTTCTCGCCGGCAGCGTTCATCGCCTCAATTCTTGCCATAAGTCTTTCTTCGGCATAAGGGCCTTTTTTAACGCTTCTTGACATTGTCTATTCCTCCTTAATTGATTCTCTTCAAAATGAACTTTGAAGTAGGGTTCTTCTTCTTTCTCGTCTTGTAACCCAAAGCAGGCTTGCCCCAAGGCGTCATAGGACCTGCGTGGCCTACCGGAGACTTACCTTCGCCGCCGCCGTGAGGGTGGTCGTTAGGGTTCATAACAGAGCCGCGGACGGTGGGACGGATACCGAAGTGTCTGGTTTTGCCCGCCTTGCCCACGCGGATAATTTCGTGCTCGATGTTGCCTACCTGTCCGATAGTCGCCTTGCAGTTTACGGAAACGAGTCTCATTTCGCCGGAAGGCATTTTAAGGGTTGCGTAAGCGCCCTCTTTTGCCATAATCTGCGCCGAGATGCCCGCCGCTCTTGCAATTTGCGCGCCCCTGCCGGGTTTAAGCTCGATTGCGTGCACGACGGTACCTACGGGGATGTCCGCAAGCTTAAGCGCGTTGCCGCTCTTAATGTCTGCGCCGGCTCCGGAAATAACCTTGTCGCCAACCGTAAGACCTACGGGAGCGAGGATGTATCTCTTTTCGCCGTCTGCGTATGCAAGAAGGGCGATGTTAGCCGAACGGTTGGGGTCGTACTGAATGGACTTAACCGTTGCGGGCACGCCGTCTTTATTGCGTTTGAAATCGATTATTCTGTATTTGTTTCTGTTGCCGCCGCCGATGTGACGTACGGTTATTTTACCCTGATTGTTTCTGCCGCCCGACTTGCGCTTGTCGTGCATCAGGCTTCTTTCGGGTTTGTCGCCCGTAAGCTCGGTGTACGCGCTTACCGTCATAAAACGGCGTGCGGGGGAGGTGGGTTTATACCTTTTAACTGCCATTTTCTTCCTCCTTGCTCCTTACGATAACGAGTTGAAGAACTCAATCGCCTTGGAGTCAGCTTTAAGCTGAACGACTGCCTTCTTGTAATCGGGGGTGTATCCCTCGTTTCTGCCCATGCGCTTCTTTTTGCCTTTACAGTTTAAAGTGTTTACGCTTTCAACCTGTACGCCGAAGAGCTTTTCGACAGCGTTTTTAATCTGCGTTTTGTTTGCCGATTTCTTTACTATGAAAGAATATTTTTTATCGGCTATGCCGTCGTAACCCTTTTCGGTGAGGAGCGGCTTTAAAATTATATCTTCTGCAAACATTATTCTCCGTAAGCCTCCTCGATTTTTTTGACCGCGGCTTTGGTTATTACCACTTTTGCATTAGCGACTACTTCGTAAGTGGAAATCTGCGCCACGGGAAGAGTGGATAATTTTTGAATGTTTCTTGCCGCGCGGATTACGTTTACGTCGTCGCTATCCATAACGATTACCGCGGATTTGTCAAGGTTAAGCGCTTTTTTGAAAGCCGCCATTTCCTTTGTCTTTCCTTCCTTTACGGAAAGGCTGTCCACTACGACGAACTCGCCGTCGGCAACCTTTTTGGAAAGTGCGGAAAGTAAAGCCGCCGTTTTTGCCTTTTTGTTCATATCCTTGGAGAAGTCGCGGCTTTTGGGAGCGAATACGACGCCGCCCTTTATCCACTGGGGAGCCCTTATGGAACCCTGACGCGCGTTACCCGTGCCTTTCTGCCTCCAGGGCTTTCTGCCGCCGCCCCTTACTTCCGTACGGGTGAGTGTGGATTTGGTGCCCTGTCTTTCGTTGGCGAGCCTTGTTACGACCGCCTGATGAATGAGCGCTTCGTTATATTCGGCGCCGAACACCTTGTCGCTTAATTTCATTGTGCCGGCTTCGGAGCCGTCCATTTTATAGACTTTAATACTAGGCATTTATCGGTACCTCCTTATTTAACGGTGTCGTTTATGGTTACGACCGAACCGTTGGGTCCGGGAACCGAACCCTTAATAAGCAAGAAGTTTCTCTCTGCGTCAACTCTTACTATTTCGAGGTTTTGCACGGTTACGTTTTCGACACCGTACTGACCTGCGAGGCGCTTGTTCTTGAATACGCGCGAAGGCGAGCTGTTTGCGCCCATGGAACCGGGTTCCCTGTGAACGGGGCCTACGCCGTGGGTTTCTTTAAGGCGCTGCTGATTCCAGCGCTTGATAACGCCAGAATAACCGTGACCCTTTGAAACGCCGTGAACGTCAACCTTGTCGCCTGCGGCGAACACGTCCGCTTTAAGCTCCTGACCTACCTGATAGGAAGCCGCGCCGTCAAGACGGAATTCCTTTAAAACTTTGCAGGGTTTTACTCCAGCCTTTTTGAACTGACCTAATTCGGGCTTGGTTAAAGCCTTTTCCTTTGCTTCGTCAAAACCGAGCTTTAATGCGGCGTAGCCGTCTTTTTCAACAGTTTTGATTTGCACTACGGGGCACGGACCCGCTTCTATTACCGTTACGGGAATAACTTTGCCCTCCGCCGTAAATATCTGCGTCATACCAGCTTTACGACCGATGATTGCTTTATTCATTGATAAAGTTCTCCTTTTGAAATTTTATTTTGAGATACCGCGTTTTGCCGTCCCGCCGCTCACCATATATATAATATGGCGGGCGTCGTCTGCAAAACGTAGAGTATCGGGTTGTTATAACTTGATTTTGATGTCTACGCCCGCGGGCAAATGAACCGTGTCGAGAAGTTTTGCGTTGGGGGTGTAAATATCGATTATTCTTTTATAAGTTCTCTGTTCGAACTGTTCGCGGCTGTCCTTATATTTGTGAGGGGAACGGAGAATGGTGATTATCTCCTTTTCGGTGGGAAGGGGAATAGGGCCCGAAATTTTAGCGCCGCCCTTCTTCATCGTTTCAACGATACGCGCCGCGGCAAGGTCTACGAGTTCGTGGTCGTAAGCCGCAAGTTTGATTCTGATTTTCTGTCCTGCCATGATTTACTCCTTTATACTAACTGTGTTGTGAATTTACGTCAACTTAACCGTGTGTATCGCGACTTTGAATATAAATAAAAAGCCACGGTTAGCCGCAGGAGTCAAGCCCCTACAATTGTCGGCGCAAATTATCTGTCTGCGGGAGCTTTTTGCCGCAATTTTGCAGTAACTTTGCACTTCAACCCAATACCACGCATTAACGTACTTTATTAGTATAAAAATAAATTTCAAGAATGTCAACCGAAAACGAAAAAAATTTTTAACTTTTTTAAATTGTTATTTTGACTGAGAAATGTTAATTTATAACAAATTTTTACATATTTTTAAGATAATAAACCAAAAAACAACCGTGCGGCGGAAAATTTTTCCGCCGCACGGCGCTTTTTGTATTAGCTTAAGGCTAATGATGTGGTTTTACTCTTCGTAGACTTCGTTGAAACCGTCCTCGTCTTCGTAGCCGCCCGCCGAACTCTTCTTTTTACGCTTTGCTATTACAATAATTAATATCAGCAACAACATTGCGCCGCCCGCCACGATTGCGATTATCGCCCAGACGGGAAGCTGTACGCCCGATTCTTCGCCGACGATTGTTACCGAGGCAATGTTTTGCGAGGAGTTAATAGCGTAGTTTGCGTTATCAACTTCGAGCTGCAGCGTGTAAGTGCCGGCGTCGGTGGTGTTTGCGCCGCCGACAAGCCTTACGGTTACGTTTACCTTTTCGCCGTTGGGCATAACGACTTCGATAACCGCAACGCCGTTTGTGAGCGTGTAAGTCACTTCTTCGCCGTTTATAGACAGCGTAGGCAAGTGGCTTGAACCGTCGTGAACGAAGGTTTTGTCGCCCCAGACGATATCCAGTTCGTTCTGCGCCACGTTGACATCGACGAAGCCGTCGGTTGCAAGCGCGTAATTTTCGCCGTTAATAGCGAGACGGAGTGTGGAGCGACCTGCGTTTACCACGCCGTTGCCGCTGATTAGCGACAGGGTTACGTCTATCATATCGCCGTTGGGAAGGGTTACTTCCTTTGTTTCGCCCACGCCGAGAGCTATATCCTGTTCCGCGCCGTCCACAAGCCCGGTAAGCTTAACGGAAGGAACGTGGATTTCGCCGTCGTACGTAAAGCTGCATTCGCCCCAGCTTATTCCGAGCTTGCGGGGAGTGATTACGTATCTGTCGAGATTGGAATCGGGGTCGTCGGACGAGGCTTTGTAGATAAACACGAGGTCGCCGTAAGCTTCCTGTACCCACCGGTCGGGTTTGAGCGAGAGAAGTATCGGGTAAGCGCCCGCCGCCGTCGTCTTACCGGCAAAGCCTTCCGAACCGGAAACGTCTTCGTACGCGTAAGCGTTGGCTATGGAACGGAGCTGTTCGATATTGGTTACCGCGCCCTTTTCGTTGAGCCTGATAACTCCGTTGTCGATAAGTTCGCCGAGGATATTTTCGCCTGCGGCGGTGTCGCCGTAAGGTCTTTCGAAGTTTTTAACGAACTCGACGATAATATAGTTGTCGGAAGCCTGTATAAGTACGCGCCACTGTCCGTATTTAACGTTGTGGTTTTCCGCCTCTATGCGGTAGTAGACTACCCAGTTGCCCGACTGTTTGATTTCGGGAGGAGTTGTCTGTATTCCGCGGTCGAAGAAGGCTTTGACGTCTTCCTCGGTCATATTGTCGTGAATTGCGGAATCGTAACTGTCGAGAGTGAGACTGAAGTAAACGTTGGGTTTCTGCCCGCCCTTTAACGAAAGGTGGCTGTAGCCCGTTACCTCGCCTTCTTCGTTCTTTATTTCGTTGCCGAGAGTTACGAAATGCGAATTGTGTTTATCGATTACGCCGGCTTCGTCGAACCATTCGGAACCGCTCTTGTTGACGGTGATATCGGCTTTGCGGACGGTGTAAGTAGCCGCAGCGCCGTTATAAACGTCGTCGCCGTCCCAACTGCCCTTGAACGTTACGTTATAGTTTTTATCCGTCCAGACGCCGAGGATTGCGTATTTGCCCGCAGGGGTAACCGCGCTGTTTCCGAAGTCGCACGTGAAGGATATTCCCAGTCTGTCGCCGCTTAAAAGGCTGCCTTCGATTATCGTATAGCCGAGTCTTGAAATATCGGCAAGTCTGTCGCCGTAAACGCTTTCCCTGTCTTCTTCTATGCATACCGTTATTTCGCGGGGGAGAATAGAGAAGGTGATTGTGTTGCTTGCCGAGCCTTCGCCTTCGGAGAACACGTACGCCGAAAGGTCGGTTCCGTCAACCGCGTTAAGACTTGCTGACGCCGTGTAACCGTTGCCCGCCTTAACCTGGGCGCCGGCTACTATGAGTTCCACTTCCCTGCCGTTAATCCATACGTACGCCCTGGGAGCCTGCGCCGCGCCGTTGTAAACGAGCGGGTCGGCGCTCCAGTTGAGGTTCAGGGTGAGTTTACCGGTTACCGCGAAGACATACACGTAATCGGAGCCGTCGAGACCGTAGTAGTTATCGGTTCCCGAAACGGATACCCGGGCGTAGTAAATTCCCTGCGGTTCGTTCCAGATATTTCCATCGGTATTTACCGGCTGAGTGCAGTCTCTGTCTTTGAAGTACCCGACTTGCGCCGTGCCGAACTTAGCGACGGGAGCAGTTATAAGAATTTCTTCGCCCACCTTTATTTCGCGGGCTTCGAACTCGGTGATAAACGAGTTTTCCGCCTTTTCGATTACGAAAGTTACGGTGCAGTTGGCGCTTCGTATATCCTGTCCGTTAATCTGCCACTTGTAGTTTTCGTAGTCTTTGAGTTCGAGAACGACGTCGTATCTGCCTGCGTTTATTCCGCCGCGGTTGACATAAACCCTGTACTGCGGCGTATCCGCGATATCCGCAACGAGAAGTTCGCCGGTGTATTGCTTTGAAGCAATCGAAGGAGCTTCGATTACGGCCTTTTCGATTGTGTACACGCCGTCAATGAAAGTAACGTCGTAGTTGGCCGCGTCGGAGCATCTGCCGGTTATTGCGTAAGCGCCTGCGGGTGAAGTCGCCGCCGCCGTACAGCCGAGAATTACGGGAGCCGCGCCGCCGACGAACGAAGTTCCGTTTACGCACTCCCACCCGCCGAGAACAATCTGTTCGAGATAAGCCGAACGCGCGTCGTTGATTTTTACGGTTACCGCAAGTTTTTCGATTGCGAAAGAATATCTTGCGTTGCCCGTGAGAGTAACGCTGCTCCCCGCGGGCAGGGACGCAACGGCAAGGTACGTTCCGGCCTTTATGGATACGCCGTCCGTTACGCCTTCCACCGTTACGGTGAGCTCGACTCTTGCGCCGCTTTCATCAAAGTAGAATGCGCGGGGAGCCTGTCTCTGTCCGTTGTAAACAAACGTAGCGCTCTCCCAGACTATTTCGTAAGCGCCGGGGATAACGCTGAATTTTGCCGTAGCGCCGCCGTCGGGAAGACGGTAGTTGCCGTTGCCGTTTATTGCCGTAACGCGCGCGGCGTAGTCGATACCCGCGGCGCTCTTCCCGCCGGAGACGGTGAGAGTTACCGTATCGCCCGCAAGCAGGTTGCCGGCAACGGCGAAGGGCGCGAATACCGTTAAGCCGTCGTATACGTAGCTTAAGTTCTGCGAAGTAAGACTTGCGTCCTTATACCAGCTTACCGTTACGGGGCGTTTGTCTACCTTTAAGACACCCTGTTTAAACGTTAATTCGTAGTTGTCGGAGGTGACCCCAGAAGGAGTGATTTTATAATTACTGCCTGCGGAAGCGCCCTTGACGTAGTTGAACGAATAACTGATTGCGCCGCCGAGAACGCCGGAAACCGTTTCGTTATCGTCACCGGCAAAGCCTGTAAACGTTACACCGTTTGCCGCGGGGTCTTCGCCGTAAATTACGGTGTTGTCGTTTGCGGTTACGGTGAGTTTTGCTTTTGAGATTGTAAGCGTTGCCGTGACCGGCGCGATTGCCTCGTAATTGCTGTCGCCCTCGAACGTGACCAGCACCGCGTATGTGCCCGCATTCTTCGCGGAGGAATAGCTCCAGCCGTCCGCCTTGTAGGTTACGGTTGCCGTAACGCCTGCGGGAACGTTGTTTACGCTTACCCGTCTATGTTCGCCGTTGTAGACGAGCTCGGTGCCGGTTACCGTTACTTTGGTCATATCGTAAACGGCTTTTATAATTTCGAGAACGCCGCATTTGCCGCTGTCGGCGTCGCCGTCGGCCGCCCAGCCGCCGAAGAACGTTACGTTATAGTTTGCATTTGCAAAGCTTCCGTAAATTGCATATTTGCCGACTGCCGAGCCGTTCGACGTAAATACAAGTCCGCTTTCGTCGCCGTTTACGAAGCCGAGACTGCCGTCCCTGACGCTCCACAACGTTTCGTTGGGAATGAAGGTTGCGCCGTATCTGATTTCGGCGTCGCCGATTTGCACGTGAACTGGACGGGGGAGAATTTCGAATTCGGAAGTAAGAGCCGAACCCTCTTTAAATATGGAGGTGTCGCCGCCTATTTCCGCGGTATACTTGCCGGCGTTTACGGCGGTTACCGTATCGCCCTGCGCGTTCTTTACAATAATATCGGTTACGGTTACCCAAACACTGCCGTTATAATATTTAGCCGAAGGAGCGTGAGCGTTGCCGTCGTAGTAAGGGGCGTTGTAATCCCAGACCACTTCGTACTCGTGGTCGGACTCTTCGTCGGGAGAATATTTAACGGTGAAGTTTTGCGTAAGTCCGCTTACGGGAAGAGCGTAGTTGTTGTTTTCGCTGCCGTCGGCGTTTTTGACTCCCGTAATCCTTGCAACGTAATTGTCGCCGGCGCCTTCCTTTTCCTCGACTACGGTAAAGACTAAGCTGTCGCCGCCGACAACGTTGCCTGCCACCGCGTAAGGTATGAATTTGCCGCCCACAACATATTCGTATACGAAGTCCGCCGAAGCGTCGTTTTCTCCGCGCTGCCACGTTGCCGTAAGGATGCGGGGAGTTACTAAAAGCGTGCCCGCAACCGTTACTATTTCGTAATTATCCGCGCCGGAATTTGCCGCAGATACGGTTATTGCGTTTGCATACGTGCCGGCGTTAGCGTAATTACCCGCCGCATATCCCACGGTTACCGTACCGAGAACACCGCTTTCGGCATCGTTGCCGACGAGGCCGCTTACTTTATAGCCGAAGCCGTTTGAAGGAAGCGCGTCGCCGTAAACCGCCGAACCGTCGTTTGCCGTTACCGTTAAGGTTGCCTTGCCGATAACGAGCGTCGCCTCGACGGGAGCTATACCGCCCGTGTAATTCAACGTATCGACCGTGAAGTTTGCCGTTACCTTATAGGTGCCGGCGTTTATTACTCCGTTTGCCGTTACCGTGGTATTGGTAGCCGTATCGGTATAGGTGTAAACTATTTCGGTTACGCCTTCCGCCGTGCCGCCGGTTACGAACAGTCCGTGAACGTTGCCGTCGTAAGTAAACGTTGCGTCGTTGAACACGATTCCGCTTACGCTTGCCGCTTTTTTGCTGATTGTAATCTGCAAATCGGTTTTATCCGCGACAGCATTGTAATTTGCGCCGTCGGCAATTGCAAAGGTTATATGCACGTTGTACACGCCCGCAGCCCTTACGCCGTCCGCGCCGTAAGACGTTGACGCGTCGGAATAAGTTACCGTAGCGGTTACGCCTTCGGGAAGGCCGTTTACAGTTACCTTATGAAGATTGCCGTCGTATTCCGCCGTAAGACCGCCGTAAGTTACTCCGGACATATCGTAGTCCGCCTTTTCGATTACGAGTTCGCCGCTGATGAAAGTAACGTCGTAATTGGAGTATCCGTACTGATTGGTACCCGTATATGCGCCGGTTATTTCGTATTTGCCTGCGCCGGGGATATCGGTCGGCTCGAAGCCGCCGACGGAGAACGTTACGTCCGCCGCGATTGCCGCGTCAGCATTGGAAGAGAACGCGATTGCACCGAGCGCCTTGCCGTATTTTTCGGTTTTACCGTTTACGGTTACCGTTACGGGAGCGGGCAAAATGCTGTATTCCTTGGAGGAAGGCTGAATAGCATTTGTATCGCCGTCCTTTTTTCTTGCCGTTGCAACATAGTCGTTGACGTCGATTGCAACTCTCTTTGTGGTTACGTCCATTTCGTGGCGTACGCCCGCCGCGTCGATATAGTAAGCCGAAGGAGCCTGAGCCGTGCCCGCCTTGTAATACAGGGGAGTGTTATCCCATATTACGGTATACGCAGGGGGCATTATGCTGAACGTGCACTGCGCGGAACCGTTTGAAGGCAGAACGTAGTTTGTGTTTTTGCTTCCGTCCGCGTTGTTGATTGAAAGGACTTTTACAACGTAGTTTTCGCCTGCGTCCATATATCCTTCGGAGAGCGCGAGGATTACCGCGTCGCCGTCCGCAAGACCGCTTGCATGGGCGTAAGGACGGTAAACCGTGACGTCGTCCCAACCGTATACAAAGTTCTGCGAGGTCATTCTCTCGTCGTCGAACCAGCTGATTGAGATTTCGCGGGGGTTGACCGTTAAGACGCCGGGGACGAAAGTTATTTCATAATTATCCGAAGTGAGTCCCGACGGAGTGATGAGATATTCGCCCGCGTCGCCCTTGTACTGATAATTGAATTCGTACGTTACGCCGCCTTTTAGCTGGCTTTCCGCAGAGGGATTGCCGACGGTTACTCCGTTAGCTGCGGGTTCTTCGCCGTAAGTGATTTCCACGGGATTTGCGGTTACGGTGAGCGCCGCTTTGCGGACGGTTAAGGTTACCGTTGCGCCTTCTAAAGGCTCGTGGTTGCCGTCGCCGGTATAGACGACGTTAACCGTATATCTGCCCGCGTTTACAACGCCGTCGGAGCCGTAGCCGAAGCCGCCGAGCGAGTAGGAAAGCGTTGCCGTAACGCCTTCGGGCAGTCCGTTTATCACAAGTTTGTGAGCGGTGCCGTCGTATACCGTATCGGTGCCGGTAAAGGTTACCTTGCCCATATCGTATACGGCTTTGACAACCGTGAGGGTGCCGCATCTGCCGCTAAGTTCGTCCGCGCTTGCCCAACTGCCGACAAACGTTACGTCGTAGTTAGCCGCGTCCGCCGCATTGAAGTTGCCGTGAACCGGATATTTACCGACTGCGTTTACTTCGCCGCAGGTGAAAGTCAGGCTGAATTCGCCCAGGAAGTGCATGCTGTCGCCGCGGTAAGTCCAGCCGACCGCGCCCATATTGGGAGTTTCGCCGTAAGACGCTTTTACATCGTCTATTACGATAATTACGGGGCGGGGAACTATGTAGAATGTAGTTGCGTAGGTTTTGCCGTTGAGTGTTACCTTTGCGGTGTAGCCGTTTACGTTTACGTCGGTCGCGCCGCCTTCAACGGTGAGCCGGGTGCGCTCGTCGCTGTTTTCATCCGCATAGTACCATGCGTCGGGACGCTGTTCTTCGCCGTTGTAGTATAACTTTGTGTTATCCCATACAACCTTTCCGACCTTGTCGGGAGCCACGGGGAGCACGCTGAACTGCGTTTCCACTCCCGCCACGTCGATAACGTAGTTTTTGTTTACGCTTCCGTCGGAATTGAGAACTGCGGTTACGTAAGCCGTATAGTTGGAGCCGACTTCTTCCTTTGCGCCCTCAACCTTTAAGCCGAGTCCGCCGTCGGGAAGATTGACCGCCGTTGCTTCGGGAGAGTGCGCCGTGCCCGCAACATAGTTGAAGTTTTTGTTTGCGGACCAGTTTACGTTAGCCGAAGTTACGATAAACGGGGTTACGGTGAGCGAGCCCGCAACATAAGTTATGTTGTAGTTCGTTGTCTGAACGTTGCCGCCGACAATTGTTATTGCGCCCGCGTACTTGCCTGCGTTGCCGTAAACGCCGTAGCTGTAGGTTACGTTGCCGATAATTTCGGCAAGTTTTGCTTCGGAGTTATCGGCAGCTTTTACGCCGCTCACCGTATAGCCGTACCCCTCCGCCTTTGCGGGAGTGCCGTAAACGGTTGAGCCGTCGTTCGCCTTAACGGTGAGATTTGCGCGGCCTATTGTAAGCGTTGCATTAAGTTCGCCGTTTGCAATCGTGTAATTTTCGCCGACCGTAATTTTTGCGGTTACCGCGTATACGCCCGCGTCGGTTGCGCCTGCAAAGGGCTTGCCGTCTACGAAGTATTCCACCTTATCGACGCCCTCGGTATTGCCGGTGACAAAAATGTTGTGAGGGTTGCCGTCGTAAGTGAGCGCAGCGCCCGTAAACGTTATGCCGGTAACCTGTGTTGCGGTAATTGTGATTGTGCCGCTGTAAGTTCCGGTTAACGGTTTGTGGTTGCCGTCGGTTGTAATAACCGCCTCAACGGTGTACGTGCCGACGCCCGTTACCTTGTCGGAGGAAATTTCCTTTCCGTCTTTATAGTATTTGTAAGTTACCGTAATTCCCTCGGGAAGATTTTCGGTGCTGCCCTTGTATGCAAGGAGAAGCGTGTGCGGTTTGCCGTCGTAACGGACGGTTATATCGCCCGTAAGCGCAAGGTTCGCCTCGTCTATTTCCGCAGGGGTGATTTCGAGCGTGCCTTCGACAAAAGTTATTTTGTAGTTGGAGCCTGCGTAGCTGCCGCCGATTGTGTAGCTGCCTGCATTTAAAACCGCATTCGTATCGGAATATCCCTTAACGAACAATGTTACGCCGTCGATGGTTCTGTCCGCCGAGAGAGCTATTTCGCCGAGTTTTGCGCCGTAAACGGCAATTGCGCCGTTTATTGTTACGGTTACTTCGGCGGGAAGAATTTCATATTCGTGCGTACCGCTCAAAACGTGACCGCCAACCGTGTAGTTTACCGTTGCGGTATACTTAACGCCCGCTTCGGAATGGTTGCCGCTTACGGTTATGTTGCCGTCGGGAATGCGTACGGGAGTATTGCCTCCTTCTTCAAAGTAATACGCTGCGGGCTTAAGATTCGCACCCGTGTAGTAGAGCGGTGAGTTGTCCCAGACCACCGTATATGCCGCGGGAATTACGCTGAATTTCCGCGAGGCGTTTGTAACTACGTAATTGCCGTTTACACTGCCGTCTGCGTTTAAAAGCTCTTTTACTGTTGCAACGTAGTCTATGCCCGCTTCGGTCGCTTCGCCGGAGACGGAAACCGTTACGTAGTCGCCGTTTACAAGTCCGGACGTTACCACCGCGTAAGGCAGATATTTGTTGCCTTGAACGAACTGATAGTTAAAGTCTGAAGAATTGGTTGCCGTTTCGTCGGTGTACCAGCTTACCGTAACTGCGCGGGGGATAACGGTTAAAGTGCCGGGAACGAAAATTATTTCGTAATTGTCCGAGGTTAAGCCCGACGGAGTGATTACGTATTCGCCGACGTTGCCGTAACGCGTATAGTTTGTAATAAGAGTGAGAGTGCCGGAAAGCCCGCTTTCGACTCCTTCCGCTCCGTACGTGACGCCGTTTGTAACCGGAGCGTCGCCGTAGAAGATTTCTTTGTCGTTTGCGGTTACGGTGAGCGCCGCCTTTTTGATTGTGAGGGTGATTTCCCTGTCGGCAATTGCGCCGTAGGATTTGTCACCGCACTCGAAGGAGACGATTACTTTATAAACGCCTGCTTCCGTTACGCCGGCAGAGCCGAAACTCCAGCCGTTCTGCGTATAGTTATAAGTTGCCGTAACGCCTTCGGGCAGACCGGTAGCCTTTACGGTATGAACGTTTTTATCGTACGTTGCTTCGGTACCGACAAAGGTAACCTTGCTCATATCGACGTTGGACGCGGTTACGGTTAAAGTGCCGCATTTACCGCTGTTGATATCGCCCTCTTTAATGTAGCCGCCTACGAATTTAACGTCGTAGTTAGCCGCGTTTGCAGACGTGAAGTTACCCGATATAGGATAGTTGCCGACTGCGGAAACTGTGCCGCAGGTAAACGTTATTTCGTATACTTCGCCGTCAACAAAGCCCAGACTTCCGTCGAGATAACGCCACTCGAGAGAACTCAAATCGGGCGTTTTTCCGTAAGGAACGGATAAATCGGGGATTTCGATATAAACTTCTCTCTTTAAAATGTCGAAGGTTTTAGTCTTTGCGCCCGTGAGCGTGTAATTATCGCCGAGAGATACGGTTGCGACGTAACCCGTGCCTACGTTGACCGCGCGCCTGTCGGTTGTTACGGTGAGCGTTTCGGGAGAGTTATCGTTTTCGTTCTCGTAATAATAAGCCTTGGGAGCCTGCTCTTCGCCGTTGTAATAGAGCGGCGAATTATCCCAGATGATTACGCCGTTTTTAGGCCGGGGCAATACATCGAAATGAACGCTTATTCCGTTTGCGGGAAGCGCGTAATTGTTGTTGACACTGCCGTCCGCATTGTATACGGCGTTTTCTACGGTTGCCACGTAGTCGAAACCGGCGTTTTCCTGTCCGCCCGAAACTTTTAGAACAAGTCCGCCGTCGCCGAGAACGGGATTGCTTACCACAGCGTAAGGCGTATGGATTACGCCCTCGGCGTAAACATAGGACAAATCCTGCGCGCCCGAGATATCCGAAGTGTTATACCACTTAACGGTTATTACGCGGGGTTTAACGGTAAGAGCGCCGTTTTCGTAAGTTATGCTGTAGTTATTGAAGTTTGCGCCGCGGTTTGCCGCGGTAATTTCGGGAACTATTGCATAAGTTGCCGCGTCGTCGTACTGTCTGTAGGAAGAATCCAAGGTAACAGCGCCCACGCTTGCGGCGCCGTCTCCCGAAACCAGCCCTATCATTTCGGCGCCGCCGAAACTGCGCGCGTCGCCGTAATAAATTACGCTGTCGTTAGCTTTTACGGTGAGCGGTGCGCGGTTGATTGTAAGTTCGGCCGTGATATCTTCTATCGTGCCGCTGAAGTTGGCTTCGTCTATTTCGAAGTGCGCCGTTACCGTATAAGCGCCCGCATTGCGCACGCCGTCAGTGCCGACCGTTGCGCCCGTAGCCTTGTTTACATAGGTATAGCTTACGCTCTTTATGCCGTTTGCCGTACCGGTAATGAGAAGTCTGTGAACGTTTCCGTCGTAGGTAAACGTAGCGTTTTCGAGCTTTACGTCGATTTCGGCAGACTGTTTATCCACCGTGAACGTTGCTTCGAGATAATCGTTTGCATAGTCGGCGCCGTCTTTTACGAGCTTGTAGTTGGAAGAATCGTAATTAAGGTGCGCCCTTACGGTATATTCGCCAACCGCTCTTACGCCGTTTGAACCGAGGCTTGCGCCGTTCAGGATATATTCGTAGCCGGAAACGGTTACGCCTGTGGGAAGTCCGCTTGCGGGAGCTATCGTTTTAACCGCGCCGTCGAAAGTCGTTCTGCCGTCGGCAAACTGCGCGCCCGACAAATCGTAAACCGCTCTGTTGATAACGAGCTTGACAGTGCTGTCGGGAATTGCGTTGTAGTTGCCGCTTACGGTGAATTTTGCCGTTACCGTGTAGCCGCTTTCGTTAGCGTCGCTTCTGCCGCTTGCCGCAACTCCGTCATAGAGATAAACGACGGTTATTTCGGGATTGCCGTAAACGTCCGCAGGGAGCGTATTTGAAACGTTTACGCCGAAATTGCCCCCGTTATATGTTGCGGTGAACGTGTTGTTGCCGCTTGCCGTTACGCCTTCGGTGCCCGCCCATTCTATTTCGCCGAAAGTAGCTTTTTCGATTACCAGAGTCGCCGTTCTCGTGGCGTTCTGATAAGTATCCTGCCAGGAATGAGTGTAGCTGTTTATGGTGAAAGTCACGACGTACGCGCCCGCGTTTACGGGAACTTTTTTGCCGTCCACTTCGGTAAGTTTATCTTCGGGAGTAACCGTATACATATACGAAAGTTCGCCTGTTGCAAGTTTTTCCCAAGATATGTCGCCCGTTTCCTCGTCAACTTTTCTGACTTCGAGATAGGGTTCCGCGGCTTTACCGTCGTAGAGATGTTTTAAACTTTCTTCGCTGATTCTTACAGCCGTCTTATCGGTTGTTATGTAGAAGGTAAGCTCTAAAGGCGCGTTTGCGAGGTAATAGTTTTCGGGATTGTTGTTGGTAAGCGAAGAAATAACAAGCACGTAAGTATCGGGAAGAACGGGTTCTCTGTTATCCTTTACCGAAGAAACGACGTCGATGAGGTCGCCTTCCGCCTTGTTGGTTATTATCGCCTTGGGAACCTGTTTTTCGTTGGTGAATACGGCGTTCGTCCATTCGAGTTTGACCTGAACGGCAAGTTTGGTTATTTCAACCGTGCCGGCAAGCTCGAATGCGTTTTCGGGCTTGGTGTTATCTTCGCCGTTAAGCGCAAGCTCATAATTTGCCGCCGCGTCTCCGCCGAGAACTATATCCGAAACGAATACCTTTCTCTGCCCCGCATTTTTGCCGTCGAACGTGCCGGTTGCGGAAACTATTTTAATATCGTCGGAATTGCAGACGTCGGGGAACTGTGCCGCCGAATAGTCGAGCGTTGCGGCGGTTGTGCCGTCGTAATCTCTCGATTCTGCGGTAATTCCGCTCACTGAAGTTATTTTCTTTTTGTTTATAACAACCGTGAACGAACCCGTTGCGTCAAAGTGGTTATCGCCCGAAACCTTATAATATATGGTAGTCCCCTCGGTTGCGTCTTTAAGTTGGAGCATATTCTTCCAGTCGGACGTTCCGTTGAGGCTGAAGCTCCAGACAAGAGTATCGGAACCCGCCGCAGTTGCGCAGGATTCGAAACCGCTCGCTATAACGTTGTGAGCGTTGCCGTCGTAAGTTGCATTGTAAACAAGTAAGCCGAGCGCGTCTTTGTCAACGGTTATAGCCGCGTTTACGATATTGAAAGTAACGCTTGCGGCGCCGGTATAATTTCCCTTGCCGTTTACCGTTAAAGTTGCGGTTCCTACCGCAGTATTAGCCGAATACGAATATTCGAAGTCGGCGTCCTTTACAAGCTCCGTTGCCGACGCGTTTGTTCCGAGGACGACGCCCACGGAAGGCCGAGGGGTGATTGCCGTGCCCGTATATGTTTGGTCGGCAATAGCGGCGCCGCCGTTTATAACCGCCGAGGATAAGTCCTTGGGGATGATTTTGACGGTTACCGAACCGTATTTTGTAACGTGATTATCAGCGGAAACCCTGTAATAGTACGTATTTCCGTCCGCCACGTCAGTTGCTTCGGGCATTGTAGTCGTCCAGTCGGTTGCAGACGCGCCGCCGACAAGGCTGTATTCCCATTTAACAGAAGAAATATCGCTTGCCTGCGCGGTTGCTATACAGTTTGCGGTTTTAGAAGTGATTACCGCATGCGCCGCACCGTCGAACTCCGCACCGTCGGCGCCGCCGTAAGGCGTAGCCGAAACGCTTGCAAACTCTACGGGAAGAATTTCGAAAGTTATCGATTTTGTGCCCGTGTAGTTGCCCGAACCTGCAATGGTTATGGTTGCGGTGCCCGCGTTTTTATTGTTTGTGAATGTAAGAGTATATTCCGTTACGCTTTCTGTATTTTCAAGCACGTGCCCGTCGGAACCGAACGCAACCCTTATGATAAGGTCGTTCTTTTCCGTGATTGCCGAACCGGTATAATACACGTCGGCAAGGCTTGCGGGCAGGGTTGAGCCGGCGCCGCCTATGTCCTTGGAGGTTATAACAACGTTTGCGCTGCCCGTGTAATCGCTATGGTTATCGGCGGTAACCTTATAATATACGGTGGTTTTGCCGGCGTCGGTAAACTCGGGCATACTCGTCGTCCAATCCGTACCGTTGTTCGTTAAGCTGTAATACCAGGTTAAAGAAGCCGCGTCGTCATCGGAAGTGGTTTTTAAATTGAGCGCGGTAAATGCACCGTGTTTCTTTCTGTCGTAATTTCCGCTGTAAACCACAGCAGCCTGCGTTGCACCCGCAATAAGCACAAGCGCCGCCGCCGTGATTTTGAACGCGCGCGAAGTTTTTGTTTTGTCGCCGCCTGATGCAAGCGAAGACGAAAACTCGAAATTGTTTGCATACGCGCCCTTTAAAGTTGCCGTTGCCGTGTAGCTTTCACCTTTTTCGGTCTGCGCGCCGCCGTATGTAAACATATCGTCGAAGTTTGCAGGCAATGCGCCGCTTGCAAGCGTGTTGCCGGTGGTGACCGAAGTTATTTCAGGCTGTTTTTCCGTGCCGTCGTAAACGTATCCCAACGTTTCGCTTGCAGACTTATTATCCCACTTGACGGCGGTAATCTGCGACTTGCTTATAGTGAAATCCTTTGAAATCGTAGAAGCGTAGTTACCCTTACCGGTTACGGTTAAGGTGGCCGTGCCGGCGTTGGTGTTATTGGTTATGATAACGGTGTAATCCGTATCTTTTGTAAGGGTTGTGGAATCGCCGGCGGCGTTCTTTGCGCTGTTAGTTACGGTATATGTGGGGGTTAACGCCGCGCCGGTATACACGTAAGAACCCGTAATCGAAATCGCGCCGTCGGTTGCAATATCCTTTGCGGTGATGTTTGCGGTAACGGTTTTATCCGCCATGGAATAGTTTGCCGCGTCCGTGCCAGAAAGCGTATATTTAATGGTTACGGTTTTGCCTGTCCCCACATTTTTATCCGCAAAAGTGCCCGCCGCGGTAAAGTCGATATCGTCTCCCGATACCGCACCCGAAAGCGTACCCTTTGTAACTGTTGCCGCGGCGCTGCCGTTAAACACTTTGTTCGCCACGGTTGAATTTGCGGTTAGAGCTTTTTGGGTGATGTTTGCGGTGACGGTTTTATTTGCCATTGAATAGTTGCCCGCATCCGTACCCGTGAGCGTATAAATTATGGTAACGTTTTTAGCGTTGCCCACGTTTTTATCCGCAAAAGTTCCGGCGGGGGTTATGGTGACGGTATCGCCCGTAACCAATCCCGTAACGGTGCCGAGCGTTATCGTTGCTGTGGTGTTGCCGTTATAAGTCTTGTTTGCCGCGGTTGACGCCGCAGTAAGTGCCTTTTTGGTGATGTTTGCGGTAATGGTTTTATCCGCCATTGAATAGTTTGCCGCATCCGTGCCCGAAAGCGTATATTTAATAGTTACGGTTTTGCCCGTCTCCACGTTTTTGTCGGCAAAAGTGCCCGCCGCGGTTGCCGTTACCGTATCGCCCGAGACAATTCCCGAAACCGTGCCGAGAGTTATCGTTGCGGTAGTGTTGCCGTTATAGGTCTTGTTTGCCGCGGTTGAAGTAGCCGTGAGCGCCTTTTTGGTGATGTTTGCGGTGACGGTTTTATTTGCCATTGAATAGTTTGCCGCATCCGCGCCCGAAAGCGTATACTTAATAGTTACGGTTTTAGCGTTGCCCGCGTTTTTATCGGCAAATGTTCCCGCCGCGGTTGCCGTTACCGTATCGCCGGAAACAATTCCCGAAACCGTGCCGAGAGTTACCGTTGCGGTAGTGTTGCCGTTATAGGTCTTATTCGCCGCCGTAGAAGTAGCGGTGAGAGCCTTTTTATTAATTGTGAAAGTTTTTGTAAGCGTACCGGTATAGTTACCCTTGCCGGTAACCGTAACGGTTGCCGTGCCCGCGTTTGTATTGTTGCTGTACGAAAGCGTATAGTCGGTGTCTTTCGTCAACGTTGTAGAAGTGCCAGCGGCGTTTTTAGACGAGTTTGTAACCGCAGGCGTGGGCGTATGTGCCGCGCCTGTGTAAGTAACCGCCGCGATACTGGCTACCGCGCCGCCGGTGGCAATATTTTTAGCCCCTATGGTTACTTCAACCGTCTTTGTTGCGGCGTTGAAGTTGGTGCTTGAGGCAATTGAAACTGTAACGCGGATTTTTCCCGCTTTGGCGGGAGTAAGCGCGCCTGTTGACGAGTTGATAGTGGCTTTGCCGGGGTAAGCGGTTGTACCTTGGTCGGTTGACGCTATTGAATAAGTTACCGCGCCGTAACCTGATGCGTTTGCCGTACCCAGCTTTACGGTAAGCGTGGGCGAAACCGCAGACCCGCCGTAAACGGGCGCGGTGGCGTAAGCGAAGTTTACCGTAAGGGTTGCCTTGTTTATAGTTAAAGTTGCCGTTTGTGTTTTTATTTCCTGATAGTTTGCCGAATTGAACGTAGGGGTTGCCGTCGCCGTGTAAGTACCCGCGTTTGTAGGCGAAGTAACAGCTGTGCTGCCTTGCTTGTAGGTTACCGCCCATGTTACTCCCGTGCCGGGGGTTGCCGTGGGCGCGGCGATTGAATGCGCGCTGCCGTTATACGTTACGGTTTTGCTTGCAAATGTGGAAACAGCTGCCGAAACCTTTGAAATAACGCCGCTAACCGTTTTGTTTGCCGTGGTGCCGTCAGTCCACTTATATCCGCTCTTTAACGAAAAAGTCGCCGAATATGTGCCTGCGTTTGTCGCCACAATGTTTGCGCCGGAAAGGCTTGCGCCCGATGTTATGCTTGAAGGCGCGTTCATTGCAGTTGAATTGTAACCCGTTATTACCTTTTGCGAAGCTCCGTTGTAAACGAGATTCTGCCCCATAGGAACCGCAATCATTTTGCTTACGTCAGCACCCTTGGTAACGGTTACCGCCTCGCCGCCGGCAAGCTTGATTTCGTTGGCGGTATTACCTTTATCGGCAAAAATAACGTTGGGGTTTTTGGAGCTGTTGTATGTTTTATACCCCGAAGTTATCTGACCGGTAACCCCTTTGCCGAGCCAGATTCCGCTGTTTATGCTGGTTGCCGAAAGCGCGCCGGTAACTATTAAATAGTTATTTTGAGTGCTCCTGCCAAGGTCACCGTTTGTAGAGGTATTGTTGACGACGACGGGTGCGCCCTGTATTCTTACAACGGCGTTAGAAGTGAAATAAAAGCTGTATGAACCGCCCTTGTTTGCGCTGACGTTTCCGCCGTAAAAGTTTAAAATTGAGTAATCGCTTATATATATTCCGCCGCCGGTAACGGATGCGGTGTTATCCTGAACAACCATGCCGCTGCAAGTCGTCAACTCATCGTTGCCGTACATATGTATGCCGCCGCCGCGATATCCCGAGTTGCCGGTTATTTTAACCGTACCGGAAAAAGTAATAGTCTTTTTATAAGAAGTCTGTGTGCCGTAAAAATATAGGCCGCCGCCATCGCCGCCGGCTGTATTGTTGGTAATTTCACAGTTGCTTATTTTTACCTGGGCAGGAGCCGCGCCGCGTGACGAAATGTTTAAACCGCCGCCGGAACTGACTGCAGTGTTGCCGGTTATTTTTCCGCCGGTGATTTCAAGAATTACGGGGTCTTTATCAGTTTCCGTCATATAACTGCTTAACTGTACACCGCCGCCGGTAAGGCCGGAATTGCCCGAGATAGTGCCGCCGGAAATCTTTATTCTGCCGTAATAGTCCGTCCAGATACCGCCGCCGTAACCTTCGCCCAAGGTCGAGTTGTTCGAAATAGTGCCGCCCGACATATTGAATAAAGTTTTGTAGTCGTCGTGCCATACCCAAACGCCGCCGCCTTGCAAGCCGTATTTGTTGGCATCGATTAAGCCGCCCGACATATTAAAGGTTGTGCCGGCGAATATAGCAACGCCGCCGCCTTTCCATGCGGAGTTTTTGGAAATAGTACCGCTTGTCATGGTCAAGACGGTGCCGACGCTCTGCGCGTAAATTCCGCCGCCGGAGCCGCTGGAAACACCGCCGTCACCGGTGATGTTTTCCGTAACGGTTGCGCCGGCAACTGTTACGTTTGCACCGCCAGTCGCATAAACGCCGCCGCCCGAAACGGCGCGGTTGCCTCTGATTGTGCCGCCGCTTAATTTAAGCGTGCCGCCGTTAACATGAATACCGCCGCCGGAGCCGTTAGAGTAGCCGCCGGTTATTGTGCCCGTGCCCGTAATTTCAAGCGAGCTTGTGGGATTGACTTTTATTACATGCCCGTTATCCGTTGCGGAGGTAAGACCTCTGTTTATCGTTTTGCCGTTTAAGTTAAGAACTATATCGGAGCCGGATTTTATATCTATTCTTCCGTCGGCAAAGCCTGTGCCCGTGCCAAAGCTGCCGCTTGTTGCCGTCCAGTTGGCGCCGAGGGTTATGTACACCTTCTTTTTTCCGCTTATGCTTGCGTTAATCGCCTGTGTCCAGCCCGCAGCCATTTCTGCCGTGGTGCCGCTGATAACATAAGGGCTTGCCGAAGTGCCGGCGCCGGAAATTGCGGCTTCGGCGTATATAGGATTGGGCGAAACTTCGCGCGCAATAAACCCGCCGAACGCCACGCCCGTGCAGGCTGCAAGCACTGCGCACAATACTATTATTACGCTTCGCCTTAGCCCCCTCTTTTTCCTTGTTTTACCTGAATTAGTTATCATTTCCTTTACCTCTTTCAGTTGACAAAATCCGCCCTTGAGGGACGGTTGTTTTCTTTTTTGAATTTTTATATTAAACCCCGTTTTAATTTTTCGGGTTTTTGCCGTTTTAAAGGTTGCCCCGCGCCCTCGGGGTAGGGTGTGAGAGCGCCGGGCTTCTTAACGCTTTGCGACCACATTAATTTTTCACATCAACACAAAGCAGATAAGATTTTTTAATAAAAAAGTTCATCTATTAGTATAATAGATGAACTAAAACTTTCGATTTTTTCAATTTTTTGAATTAATAAACAAACGAATTGCGCGGTTGAGAGTATTTTCCTGAAAAATTTGTCACATTTTCTTGACATGTTTGCATTTTAATGATAATATGAGCTTACAAAGATACATCTATTATACTAATAGATGTACATTGCGACCACTTTTGCAATTTCACAGCAGTAAAGCCGCAGGCGGTTTACGCCTGCGGCTTTTTCGTTATTTCCATATTAATAATAAGTGGCAACGGGGTTTTCGGGGGCGGAACACTTTTCGGCACGCTCCAAAGTCATTACTGGGCCAACTTCGCCGTTTATCGCGTTGTATTCCAAATTTATTTTTGCCGTAACAACATACCAGTCGTTGGTCTTTGCCCCGGGCATAAGTTCGCCCGTTTTCAATAAAAAGCCGTAACAGCTGATATCTTCGGCGCAACAGTTCATAATTTCCCTGCCGATAAACACACAGCCTTGGGGGACGCGCTTATCGACGATTAGCGTACCCTTGAACCTTGCGGTTTTGCCGTTATAAAAGTTTTCCTTTTCGTGCACGTCTGAAAAAAACCAGGCGTAATCTTCGTCGGCAACTTCTATTACCGGAGCGTTTACGTCGAAAGGCATTGGGTCTTCGATGTCGTCCTGCTCGATTTTGCCGCCCTGATATTCATAAATTATCTGCACCGTGCGCGACGCGCCGCGAACGGTTTTGTGGAACTCCGTTTTGTCGTATTCGGGCTTGAAACGGTTGAAAACGATTAAGTCCGAATCCGTCATTTTGTCGTAAACCAGTTGGCGCATATTGCGGTTCTGGCTTAAAAATACGGTTGAATCGAAAAAAGTTATTATTTGCGCAAGCGCCCAGTTTGCGGGAAGACTTTCGTAAAGCTTTTGCATGGACCACATTCCGTTGTATTCTAAAAATACGCGCTCGGGGCGGTGCTTTTTGTTGATTTGCGCAAGAAGTACGGGGTTAAATTCGCTTTCGTCCTCTAAAGTGACGTGCGAAATATTGTCAACCGCAAATTTTTCGGGGTCGAATTCGGTTTCGCCCTCTTCGCACACCAGTAAAAGGGTGCGCTCGCCGCTGTTCATCCGCGGGTCGGAAAGGGTGTCCTGTATGAAAGTGGTTTTTCCGGATTCGAGCATTCCTAAAATTAAAAAGACTGGAATTTGTTGCGGCATAATGTGATTAAACCCCGAAAAGTTGTTTTAATTCGTCTTCTGAAATTTTACTGCCGATTACGCACAGCCTTCCCGTATAAGCCGCGGCGCCCTCGCGGACGTTGACCTCGCCGGGGATGTAATCGAAGTGAATCCATTTGCCGTTTTCGCCGGCAACAATGCCCTTTGCGCGAAGAACCGTGCCGAAACGCGCTTCGTTTGCAAGCTCGCCCAAAGCGGCTTCGAGCTGGGATTTATTGAAAACTTTGCCCGTTTCCGTGCCCCAACTTGTGAACACTTCGTCCGCGTGATGATGACCGTGCCCGTGTTCGTGGTGCCCGTGGCAGCAATGGTGTTCGTGTTCCTCTTCCTCGTGGTCGTGGTGACCGTGACAGCAGTGGTGTTCGTGCTCCTCTTCAAGTTTTTTAAGCTCGGTTTCAAGCGTTTCCGCGTGTTCCATTGCGGAAAGAATTTCTTTGCCGCTCAAATCGTTCCAAGCCGTGGTTACTATTGTTGCAGCGGGGTTGTGCGCACGGACAAGCTCAAGCGCGGTTTTCAGTTTGTCGGCGGAAGTTACGTCCGTATGGCTGAAAACTATGCATGCGGCGGTTTCTATCTGGTCGTTAAAAAACTCGCCGAAGTTTTTCATATACATTTTGCATTTAGCCGCGTCAACAACCGCGGTATATGAATTTATTTTGCAATCTTCAAGTCCCGCGCTTTCGACCGCGCCGAGGACGTCGGAAAGTTTGCCGACGCCGGAAGGCTCGATTATTATTCTGTCGGGCTTGTACGTTGCGTGCACTTCTTTTAACGCTTTTGCAAAGTCGCCGACAAGCGAACAGCAGATGCAGCCTGAGTTAAGTTCGTTTATTTTAATTCCCGCCTCCGCAAGAAAACCGCCGTCAACGCCTATTTCACCGAATTCGTTTTCGATTAAAACAATTTGCTCGCCCTTGTAGGCCTCTTTTATAAGTTTTTTGATAAGCGTGGTTTTTCCGGCGCCGAGAAAGCCCGAAAATATATCTATTTTTGTCATAACGTCTCCTTTTTTGCAGGTTTATTTTAATCTTAATTCGGCGGAACGCCTTCGCGTTCCGCCGTTATATTTAATATGTAAGTTTGCGGAACGAACCGTCCTCTTTATGAATCATTATATTTGCATCCTGATTAGCCGCAAGTGTTTTGCAATAGTCGATTGCCTCTTTTTGCGTTTTAAAGAGTTTGATGGCTTTTTCGCCGCCGGCGGCCTTTATCTGCCACATTCCGTCTTCCTTGCGCTTGGAAATGTGATAAACCTTGCCGCCTTTCTGGGCGGGATTGGGTTCGCTTTTCTTTCCCGCGGGCTTCGTTTCCTTAACGGTTTTAGTTTCGGTTTTAGTTTCCGCGGTTTTAACTTCTTTTGCCTGCATTTTTTCGGCGGGCTTTTCCGTTTTTTCGGCCTTTTTAGCCGGAGCCGTCTTTTCTTCCTTAACCTTTTTAGGTTCGGGGTTAGCTTCGGCAGGTTTCGTTTGCTTTTTATCCGCTTTTTCTTCGGTTACTTTTGCAGGTTTTGTTACCTTACGGTTCTTTTCGCCGGAAACCGCGGACTCGGATTCCTTTTGCCTCTTTTCGGTAGTTTCCGCATTTTTGCCGCCTCTGCCGAAATCATCGCCGTATTTTCTTTTATTTACGTCTATTATAATAAATATAACGATGACGGTAATAAGCGCGATTGCCGCCACGACGCCGATAAGCCACCACACCCAGTTGGGAACGTTGAGTAAAAGGTTTGCTGCGGACATAAAATTCTCCTTGTCTTTTTAAAGTTGCCGCCCCGACGTGACGATACGGGGCGGATAGATTTTAATATTTTGTGATTTTAACCGATTTGATTACGATTGCCGTATTGGGCGCGCTGAAAGTCTGCTCGATAAATTTATCCTTGTACGCGTGGGTTTCGCCGTCGAGCCCGCCGACGTTTACGTTAACGCTTGCGCTTATCGTTCCGTAATTTTCGTAGTCGTGAACGGCTTCTTCAAGGTCTTCAAGCCTGTCGCGCGCGGCGTCGCTTGAAAGCATTGCAAACACTGCGTAATCGCTTATGCCGTAAGACGAACTGTCGCCCATCTGCACGCCGAAAAGCGACGTTGCGTTGTTGTTTTTATAGTTGGCCATTATTATCTGGTCGGGCGTGGGAGTTACGTAAAGATAGCTGTTTTCAACGTCTTCGGTGGTATCCTTATAATAATACATTTTAAGGCAACCGTAATTAGCCGAACGGCGGTCGTTTGTTATCGTTTGCTGGATATTACTCTTAAATTCGCCCAAAAGCGTATGCAGTTTGGTGCTTTCGTCGGGAATTTCGTTTCCGCGCGAATCGTATGCGTGGTTGCCGTAAACCGAAACGCTGAGTTTGTTGTCGTTAAAGAGCGACATAAACTCGTTATATTTGGAGTGTTTGGTCAGATAATCGCCCATTCCGTCGTCGTTTGCACGCGCCGCGTATTCTTCGGCGTCGTAAGAGTAACCGCCGGTAAACCAGTCGTTTGTTTTAACGTCGTGAATTACGGTGTTGTCGTAATAGCCGTTATCGGCAAGTTCGATAAATCTGCGCACGGTGTGGGGACAGGTATCCCTCTGCAAAGTATATTCCACTTCATATTCCGTCTGATTGAATTCAAACGTAATTACCGCGCGGGGTTTGGGGGTTTCGCAAGCCGCAAGCGGCGCCGAAAAAGCGACGACTGCCGCGCCTGCCAAACCTATTAATAATTTTTTTAATCTTTTCTTATTCATAATAGTAGTTTTCCGCTATGATACTTATACCATTTTATTTTACTTTTAAATTTCCGCTATGTCAATCTTTTTTACCATAAAATAATCACTTTTTCAGCCCCTACTCGTCATCTTTTAAAATAAGCACAACGTCGTTCAGGCTTTCGGCAATGCGTTGCAATTTTTCTTTAATTGCCTCCCGCCGTTCTGTTAACTGAATTTCGTAAGGCTCCCAAAGTCCGCAAACGTAATTGCCGCTACCGCACTTTTTGCCTGCACTCACGGGGTGCGCCGGATTAACGCAATTTCCGCAGTCCGCTTTTAATAATTTTGCCTTATACTTAAAATAGTGCCGCGAAAAATATCTGCAATTTCCGCACCGCTTTTCTTCTTCGTCCATATTGAACCTCAAAATATATTAAACTATTGTATAGATTAACCGACTTTTATATTTTAGTTCATATTTTCTAAACAGTCAACCGTTTTGGATAAAAATTCATAAAATATAAACTAATTGGTGTGGTAATGGAAATATTTGGACAAAGAGTTAAAAGTGAGCTTAAAGAAACAGGAAAAAAGCAAAAAGATTTGTGCGAGCATCTGAACGTAAACAAATCTACTTTATCGGAATGGCTAAACAACAATAATGAACCTTCTATGGAGTACATAGTAAAAATAGCGACATATTTAGGTGTTTCAACCGATTATTTGTTGGGTTTGGAAGATTAATTAAAAATACGCCCCGCGTGCATAATTGCACGCGGGGCGTTAAAGTTAATTTTTAAATTACTCAAGAACTGCGGTTGCGCCTGCTGCTTTGAGGTCTGCAAGAATCTTGTCAGCTTCTTCTTTAGCAACGTTCTCTTTAAGCACACCGCCCTTTTCAACAGCCGATTTAGCTTCAACAAGTCCAAGACCGGTGAATGCGCGAACGACTTTGATAACGTCGATTTTCTTAGCGCCTGCGTCTTTAAGAACTACGTTGAATTCGGTCTTTTCTTCTGCTGCGGGAGCTGCTGCCGCTGCGCCTGCTGCGGGAGCTGCCGCTACTGCTACGGGAGCAGCCGCGCTTACGCCGAATTCTTCTTCAAGAGCCTTTACAAGCTCGCTGGTTTCAAGTAAGGTTAAAGTTTTGATTTCTTCGATTAACTTTTTGATGTCTGCCATTTTATTTAATTCTCCTGATAATTTTTAAATTTAATAAATTATATTCATATTTTATTTTTGCGCTTTAAGGTTGCGCGCACCGCTTAACTGTATTGAATAATGCTTACCACGGGTAAACAAGTTAACCTAAAACTTAGAGATGCGAGCAGAACGAGGCGCGCGAGCACCAACGAAGGAGCTTACTTAAACGTAAGTGACTGAGGCGGCGCGGAACGCAACAAAGTTATGCGATGCAGATATAAGTTTTAAGCCTGTTCTTTGGTTGCAACCGCGTTCAACACGCGAACCAACGCCGAAACAACGTTGTTGAGCACTCCTGCAAGGTTGGTTGCGGGCGAATTGAGCGAACCGAGCATTTTTGCAACGAGCTCTTCTCTTGCGGGGATTGCGGCAAGAGCTTTAATGCCCGACTTGTCCACGTAACCGTTGTCTACGAACGCGCTCTTTAAAAGGATTTTCTGGTCGTAATCCTTTGCCGCGGCAACCATAACCTTGGGCGCCGCCGTCTCGTCAGAGCCGAACGCAACTGCCGTGGGACCGTTTAAATCGTTATCGAACTGGTTAAATCCAAGGTCGTTCAACGCTTTTCTTACCAAAGTGTTTTTATAAACCTTGTATTCGCAACCCGCCTGTTTGCACTTGTTGCGAAGTTCGGAAACTTCCTTAACGGTAAGGTTTTTGTAATCTACTAAAACGACCGATTTGGAAGACTTGATTTTATCCGTAATTTCCTGTACGACTACTTTTTTAGCTTCGAAATTAGCTGACAAATTTTACCTCCTTTTCCGCTTAAACGCGAAAAATTTCCCTGCCGTCCGAAGAACAGCAGGGAAATCTACGAAATTATACCTTAAAAAGGTTGTCGCTTGTTTTACCTCTGTCACCTCGGCGGGGTATTGAGCTTTTTACGGCACCCGCTATCTACGGCAGCAAATTTAATTTACTTTTTTAGTATATAAAATTGAATTTTAAATGTAAAGCGTTTTTTAACCGTTTTTTTGCACTTTTTTAATTTTTTAAGTGCGTTTTTCATCTTTTAAAATAAGCGCAATGTCGCCGAACTGCGCCGCAATTTGTTGTAACTTTTTCTCAATCCGCTCCATTTGACCACTAACCGCAACTTCATAAGGCTCCCAAAGCCTGCAAACGTAATTGCCGTTACCGCACTTTTTGCCTACACTCACGGGGTGCGCCGGATTAACGCAATTTCCGCAGTCCGCTTTTAATAATTTTTCCTTATACTTAAAATAGTGCCGCGAAAAATATTTGCAGTTCCCGCACCGCTTTCTTGATTATCCATAAACCCTTTTCCTTGTTTTTTATAATTTACCTTGAAACAAGTATTTCATAAATTCGTAAACATTGCTTAATATTCACGAATTTCGTGAATATCATATTCGGCAAACCAGCTTGTTGAAATTATGTACGTTGAAAAGTTTGCAAAAAGATTAAAAATAAAGCGGAGCAAAACTGCTCCGCTTTTTCTTTTATTTTATTTACGTTGCGGGTAAAAACCACGTTTTTTGCCCGCAGAATAGCGCGAATTATTTGTGAACTTTTACTTAACCCTTGTTGTAAGCAACTTTTACGCCGGGGCCCATCGTTGCCGAAAGTGTAACGGACTTGATGTACTGTCCCTTTGCGGTTGCGGGCTTTGCCTTTACGATTGCGTCCATAAGCGCGGTGAAGTTTTCGGTAAGTTTTTCAACGCCGAAAGACTTTTTGCCGATTGCAACGTGGATGATTGCGGTTTTGTCCAAACGGTATTCAACCTTACCTGCTTTAACTTCCTTAACCGCCTTTGCAACGTCCATAGTAACGGTACCGCTCTTGGGGTTGGGCATCAAGCCTTTAGGTCCGAGGATACGTCCTATTCTACCTACAACACCCATCATATCGGGAGTGGTAATCATAACGTCGAAGTCGAACCAGTTGTCCTTTTGAATGCGCTGAACCATTTCTTCCGCGCCGACGTAATCTGCGCCTGCCGCCTGTGCCGCGTCAGCCTTGTCGCCCTTTGCAACAACGAGCACTTTTTTGGTTTTACCCGTACCGTTGGGAAGAACGAGAACGCCGCGGACCTGCTGGTCTGCCTGTCTGGGGTCAACGCCCAAACGAACGTGAAGTTCGATAGTTTCGTCGAATTTGGCCTTTGCGGTGTCGATTACTATTTTAGCCGCTTCCGTAAGGTCGTAAGCTTTGGAAGGTTCGTACGATTTAATGCTTTCCGCGTATTTCTTTGCAAGTTTCATTATCCGCCCCTCCTTACTCTTCTACCGTAACGCCCATCGAGCGCGCGGTGCCCTTAACCATGCTCTTTGCCGCCTCTAAGTCGGTGCAATTCAAATCGGGCAACTTAATTTTTGCAATTTCTTCAACCTGAGCTTTGGTAAGCTTGCCCACTTTGTCCTTATTGGGGCGGGCGCTTGCCGTTTCGATACCCAGCGCCTTTTTAATGAGAACGGGTGCAGGGGGAGTTTTAAGCTCGAAAGTGAAGCTTCTGTCCTGATAAATAGTTACTACGCAAGGAATGATAAGTCCTGCCTGAGCGGCTGTTTTTGCATTGAATTCCTTGGTGAAACCCGGTATGTTGATACCGTGGGGACCCAGCGTAGAACCTACGGGGGGTGCGGGGGTTGCTTTACCGGCGGGGAGTTGAAGTTTAACTACCGCAGTAATTTTCTTAGCCATTTATTTTTATCCTCCAACGTGGTTAAAACGAATTTGCCATAAAAAATTTAACAAACTCTCCCACGAAAATAAACCTTTTCACAAAATCCCGGCTATTCTGCGCCTGCGGGCTTTCGTGATTTTTAGGGCTGACCGCCCTCGGTCCGCCAAAGTGCAGTTTGCACATAAGCGTGATTTTACTTGCGCCTTTTAATGCGCCTTTAATCTATCTTCTTTATCTGAACGTACTCAACTTCCACGTCAGTGTTTCTGCCGAACATCTGAATGTTGACCTTAGCTTTCTGCGCGGTGTCGTTAAGCTCGGTAACGGTTCCTTCAAAGCCTTCCAAAGGACCCGATTCAACCAAAATCTTGTCTCCCACGGCAAAATCTGCGTCGATTTTAACCGTTTCCAGCCTCATTTTGCGGATTTCCGCTTCCTTCATAGGAATAGGTCTGCCCTGCGGGCCTACAAAACCGGTTACGCCGCGGGTGTTGGTTACCCAGTACCACAGCTGGTTGGAATATATCATTTTTATGAACACGTAGCAAGGCAACAGCTTGCGCTCAACGATTTTGCGCTTGCCGTTCTTTTCTTCAATCGTCTGCTCCATAGGTATCTGGACGTCGAAAATCATATTTTGCAAATTATTGTTTTCGATAAGCCTTTCCAAACTGTCCTTTACCATGGATTCGTAACCCGAATAGGTATGAAGAATATACCAGCAGGGGTTTTCGGTATCGGCTATATTTTCTGCCATCTTACTTTACGCCCCCGTGTTACTAATACTTGTTATTAATTTGAAAAGCTCGTTCAAACCGTAGTTGAGCGCGGTAACGACTACCAAAAACGCCAGCACGACGACGAGAACGACGCACGTGCTCTTTAAAACCTTGGGAAACGTAGGCCAGGTTACTCTTTTAAGCTCGGAAAAAGTTTCCTTAAGCTTTCTGCCCATTCTTACGAAAATATTGGGCTTTTTAGCGTCTTGATTTTTTTGATTGTTAGCCATAACTAAACCTCTTAAAATAACTTATGTTGCGGGTAAAAATCACACTTTTTGCCCGCAGCCCCGATTTGCGCATACCTGCGCCTCGGCGAGGTGAAAATTGCAATTATATAATAAGTTTGCCATTAATATTGCAATTCGAGGGCGAGTAGCCCTTAAAATCACGAAATATTTTGCGCGCAGAATAGCGCGAAATATTTGTGAACCTTTTTACTTGCTTTCTTTATGCTCCGTGTGCTTTTTGCAGAAAGGGCAATACTTTGAAATGGTGAGCCTGTCGGGGTCGTTACGTTTGTTTTTATAACTGTCGTAATTACGGTGCTTGCACTCCGTACATTCAAAGGTTATCTTAGTTCTTACGTCTGCTTTCTTAGCCATTTTGGAAAAACTCCGTACAAAAAAATTACACCCCCGTTTGAGTGCTAATTAACTTTAACACACAAAGCAAGGGCTTGTCAATCCTTTTTGCTTTATTTTAATTATTTTTTTAACGCGCGCCGCCACGCGGCACAGCTTTTTAAAAATCCCGCCCCGCACTTTTCGTTGCGCGGGGCGGGTGCCTGTGTTTTTAATTTGGCTGATAATTATTTGTTGTGAGAAACGTTTATTTTTAACGTTCCTTCGCCGCCCTGAATACCGAACGCAATAGTATATTTTCCGTCCGCCAAAGTGGAGGCGATTGTTGTGGTGTTTTCGTTGTTGGCGTCTTTTACGGGGGTGCTGAAAGTTAAAGTATACACGTCGTTTTCAAATTTGTAAGTGCCGGTTCTTTTAAGCATATTTAAAATTTGAGAAATGGGACCGTTTTCTTCGATTTCGGTTTTAGCGGTTGCAACGAATTCGAAAGTTTTATCCTCTTCCTTTAAAGTAAGCGTATAATTCATATCAAGCTGCATAAAGGTGCCTTCGCCGGTAAACTTAACGTCTTTGTTGCCGCCGCAAGCCGCAAACACTACGCAAGCCGCTACGGTAAGAGTTGCCAAAAGCCCCAAAAGAGCCGCTTTAATTGTCTTTTTCATCGATTTTATTCTCCTTGAATATCATTATTGTTTTTATTTGAATCAACGCGCTTTGCCTTTATTATCCCCTTATCCTTTAAGATAAGAACGACAGCCCACGCCGCGCTTGCCGCAAACAGTACGCCGAACAGGCAATCGACCACCGTAAGCACAACGCGCCATGCAGGCATTACGCTGTTAACTTGCGAATTGACGGAAATTCCGTTCATAGAGTTGCTTTTTACGGTTGCATACATAATGCGCTTTGCCGAATCACGCATATTTTGGGCGAGTCCGCCGTAACCGTATTTATAAACCTGATAGGGATTGAGCTTTTGGATTTCGCCGTCGGGCAAGTCGCAACCCGCCGCCATAAATATCGGCATTTGCTGCGAGGAGTAACCTATGGAATACATATCGGTAACCACAAAGCCCTTCATGCCGGCCTCGCCCTTTAAAAAGTCTGTTAAAAGCGCCTTGCTCGCGGGGCAATGGGTTGCGCCCAAACGGTTAAACGCCGCCATGGCGTTCATCGCGCCGCCCTCGTTAACCGCAATATAGAAGGGCTTTAAATAAATTTCCCTTAACGTCTGTTCGTCCAGCCACACGCCAAGCCCCGAACGGTTGGTTTCCTGGTCGTTTAAAGCAAAGTGTTTGATATAAGCGTTACAGCCGTGCGCCTGCAAAGCTTTAACTTCCGCCGCCGCCATATGCCCCGTAAGGAAGGGGTCCTCGGAATAATATTCGTATAATCTTCCGCCGTAAGGTGAACGGTGGATATTCAGCCCTATGCCGTAAAGTCCGCCGTATCCCGCCCAGATTGCGTCTTCGCCCATCATATCGCCGAAAAGCGTTGCCAGCTCTTCGTTAAACGTTGAGGCAAGCACGCCTACGCAGGGATAATAAGGCGGTATCTGGTTGCTGTCGGGGTCGCTTTTTCGCGTTGCCAGTCCGTTGGGGTTAACGTTATATGCGCTGGTAACCCCCAAAGGTCCGTTGTGTTCAACCGTGCCCGGTTTCAACACGGAAACAAGCGGCGCCGTACTTCTTAAACCTGTGTTCAAAAGTTCTATGGTTTCGTCCCAGGTGAGCTGGTCTAAAAATTTATCCCATATTTTCGCGTCGTAAGCATAATAGCTTTCGTCGCGCTTGTTGCCGTTTTCATCAACCAGCAAATCGATAAGCCTTATTTTTTCGCCGTCGATTTTTCCGTATTCGGGATATTCTATATCGTCCTTTTTAACCAGTTCCGACGGATTATCCTGCGCCATAAGCGCTCCGGCGAGTTTTTCGGTCATTTTAAGTTTGACGCCGCCCGCGGGAAAGCTTTCCGCCCAGTTATCGCGCGAAAGATATTCGACGCTGTTTTCCGAATTTTCGAAATACTTATTTACGTTGCCGTCGTCGAAAAGATTAGTAACCGTTTTGCCGTTCGAAACGGAATAAGTCTTATTATCGTAAGCGATTTCAAAGTTTGCAACTTTGTTTTCGTCGCCCGTCCCGTCGCCGGCGTGTCCTTCATAAGCGATAAGGTTGTTGACCGCGTCGTGAACGTCCGCACCCTCTACAATGCGGTAGTTGCCGCCCGCGAGAATATAAGTTTTGTCCACTTCCGCGTCGTAAGAGGTGAAGTCCGACTTGTTGACGGTTATTTCCACCGTCTGGCTGCTGCCCGCCTGTCCGTAAGGCGCAAGCTCGTCCGTCTTTGCGTAACCGACAAGCTCTAAAACGGGCGTCTGTATTTTGCGTTCCTTGCTCCGCTCGCCGTAAGGCTTCTGAACGTAAATCTGCACCACGTCCTTGCCTGCAACCGCGCCCGTGTTGGTAACGGTTACGCTCGCGGTATACGTGCCGTCCGCATTATCCGTAACGCCGAAAGCGCTATGAGTGAAAGTCGTATAGCTTAAACCGTAGCCGAAGGGATAAGAAACCGCCGCGCCGTAGTTAAAGCCCGCGTCACCGCCGTTTATAACCGAATCGTAATAGCGCGTTTCGGTATATCTGTAACCGACGTACAATCCCTCCTGATACACAACGTATTTGCCGTATTTGGCATGCACGCCGCCGCTGAAAGTAGGAAGATATGCAAACGAAGAATAATTTTCGTAAGTGTTGTCGCCGAAGTTGTAATAAGCGGGATTTTCGCCGTGCTCGTACCAGAACGTGTCGGCAAGGTGCCCCGAAGGATTGACTTTGCCCGCAATTATGTCGGCAACCGCGTTAAAGCCCGTTATTCCCACACTGCCTATCCATAAAACCGCGTCCACGCCGAGTCCGTCCGAAAGGAACGACTTGCATTCCACCTGATTTGCAACGTTTAAAAGAAGAATAATCCGTTTAACTCTGCCCGACTGTTTCATCTGGGCAAGCCCCTGCAAAACGCTTTTTTCGTTTGCGGAAAGCTTTAAATAATTACCGTCCTCGCCGTCGGTGCCGGTATACGCCGCGTCCGCGCCTTCGCCGCCCACGCGCGTTAAAATGAATACCGCCGCGTCGCCGTATTCCGCAATCTTGCTTTCGGAAACCGCCGCGGTTATATCAGTCCAGGGCGCGTCGTTTATAAGCGCGTTTACGCCTCTGCCTGAACGGGCGTATTTAGATTGATTGGATTTATAAAAATTATGAAGGTCTGCGTTCACTTCAAAGCCGGCCTGTTCAAACCCCTGTACGGGCGTAACCTGGTCGCTTGCCGAACCCGACTGCGCCGAGCCCCTTCCGCCGTACGCGGGGTCTACCGAAGAAATGCTGAAAAGACTTATTTTCTTTTTATCGGACGCGCTTGTCTTTAAAGGAAGCGCGTTATTGTCGTTTTTCAAGAGCACCGCGCCCTCTTCCTCCACGCGCTGCGCCGCCGCCTTGCCCGCAGTGCGCAAATCTTTTACGCTGGAATATTTACTTGTGAAATACTCCTTGTCCGTGGTATCGTCTTCGGGCGTAAACACTTCGTATTCCGTTGTATTGAAAAAGTTGTTTACCGCGGTTTTGTTTTCAACCATAATGGCGGTCACCGTAACCGAAAGCCCCAAAAGCATACTCGTTGCCACGGTCGATATCTTACACAAAAGTTTTTTGTTCTTAAGCATCTTCGCGCACCTCTTTTTTGATTTGTCTTAAAAATACGTTTGCAACGCTTGCACCGACGGCAAGAATATACATAATTGCGCAAATAATGAATTGCGGCTCAAAGTGGTCCAAATCGATTCCGACCATTACTACCGAAACGTAATAGTATATTCCGTATACAAAAAACAACAGCGATAAAAATATCAGCGCCGCCAGCACATACGGAACGTAAACGTAAAGTTTTAACGCAATAAGCACGGCGCCCGAAACCGCCGCGGCAAGCATAAGCGCAAACGATATCCAGTTGATATTGTCCGTTCCCGCATAACACGCCGCGTAAACCACCGCCGTAATCAGCGAAAACACAACAAGGGATGCCGAAAACCAAAATCCGACATCCTTATCCTTCATGTAATTATTTAGCATAAAATTCTCCACGCACCGCCGCACACGATGCTATTAAATTTGTTTTCTATTGCCTGCGGACAATAGAAAGAGGGGGCGCCCCTCTTGGCAAAAATTTA
>CAJUGI010000004.1:52898-67243 GCA_910586065.1 uncultured Christensenella sp.
TTTCTATTGCCTGCGGACAATAGAAAGAGGGGGCGCCCCTCTTGGCAAAAATTTACTTTATTAGATTATACCCCGATTTCAGAAAAAAAACCATTGCAATTTGACCACTGAATATTGCATTTTGTACGCCGATAACATTTTTTGGCAGGATTTTACAAAACCCGTCCAGGAGATAACTTATACTCTCGGGCGGGTTTATTGCAAAATTATTTTCAGTTGGGCTGATTGTTTCCGTTTTCGGCGCCGCCGACGACGAACGCGAATTTATCTTCGTCTTCGGGCAACACGGGGCCGGACTTAAACGGCAAATGCAGATTGGGCACGCGCGCCATTGTCGCCACGTTTGCAAACAGTGCGCACAAATGCGGATAAACCGCTTTGCTTCCCTCTATTACGAACTTCCTCAAATCGGAATCGTCCTTTACTTCAGTAACTTCGAACAACCCCGAAAATTCGGATACAAGATTAAACGGCGAAGGATACTCCTCGGAGTTTTTAATCTGAGCTATAAGAGTTATTTCGTAATGCGTATCATCCAGCTTGGTATATTTGCGGCCAATCTGAGTTGCAATCCGCACCTTGGTGTTGGGTGGAACCTGCACTCCGGAAGGGCTGAACGAAAATTGATTTATTCTTGTATCGATTAAAACGAATTTCATAATTTTTTATTATCTCCTTTAAGTTAAAATGCGGCGTAATTTTACGGGATTCAGGCACACGCATCTAAGTAATTATACCCGAATTGGAATTAATTGTCAATAATCCGCAACATTTTCACATTTTTTTATTGCCCCGCCCGAAGTTTTATATTATAATGAAAAGGATTTTTTAAATTTTGATTTTTCGGCTGTACGCAAATTGCTTAAAAGGGGGCTGTATGCCTAAGAAAACGCTGTACTTCGACGGCTATTGCGGTTACGTAACCGCGGTTGTTACCGAAGACGGAAAGATGACCGAATTTAATTTTGAAAAAACCGAAACCGGCAACATCGTCGGCAACATTTACCGCGGCAGGGTGGAAAGCGTTCTGCCCGGAATGCAGGCGGCGTTTGTGAACTGCGGACTGGAACGCAACTGCTATCTTTCCGCGGACGACATTCTGCCCGACGCGGATAATTATTACGCGGGTACGGACGCGCAGTCCTCTTTCCCCGAACTTAAACCCAACGACGAAATTATGGTGCAGGTAGTGAAGGCGCCCGTAGGCAAAAAAGGCGCAAAGGTTACCGCCCAGCCAACGTTTGTGGGCAAGTGCCTTATTTATATGCCGAAAACGCCGTTTATAGGCGTTTCGCGCAAGATTGCCGATGAAGAACTGAGAAAAAACCTTGCCTTTTCGGCGGACAAATTAAAGGATAAGGACGAGGGCATTGTTCTGCGCACGGCCGCGCCTTATGCAAAACGGCATCAGCTGGAAACCGAATACCTTTACCTTAAAAACATTTACGCCGACGTAAAGGAAAAATTCAGCCGCGCCAAAGTCGGCGATTTGCTTTACGCCGAAACGTCCCTGCCCGCGCGCGTGCTCCGCGACACGCTGTCAAGCGACATAAACGGCATAACCGTGGGCAACGCCGAACTTTGCAAAGAGATTGAAAACACCGTCAATCTCTATCCTATGCTTAAAAAACCGCAGGTTACCCTGTTCGATTCCCGACGCGACATGTTTGACGAACTGGGCATTGCCGAACAGATTTTAAACATAGCGTCCACCCGCGCCGATTTGGATAACGGTGCGTATCTTGTAATCGAACGCACCGAAGCGCTGACGGTTATAGACGTGAACACAGGAAAATTTACGGGTGATTATAATCTGGAACAAACCGTTTACCACACAAATATTTTAGCCGCAAGAGAAATTGCGCGGCAGATGAAGTTGAGGAATATCGGCGGCATAGTTGTAGTGGATTTTATAGATATGCAAAATTCGGAGCACAAAAAAGCGCTTGTGGAAGAACTGGAACGCGCGCTTAAAACCGACAAGGCAAAGTGCGTGGTTTCGCCAATGTCGCGGTTCGGGCTGGTAGAGTTTACGCGCAAGCGGATAGGCGGCTCTCCCTTGCACTTAATGACAAAACCGTGCAAATATTGCAGGGAGGGCGGCTACACACTTTCGCAAGAGTTCATACTTTTCGGACTGCGGGCAAAAATTTTAGGACACGTAGCCGACGGTGCGCGGGCTTTGAGAATAGATATGAACCACGAAGTACTGACAAAACTTTCAAACTGGGAAGAATTCCGCAGCGATATTGCCGTAAAAGCCAACGGCACGGAAATTTACGCGGTGCCGCACAGAACCTATCACGAAGAACAATACAATATGCGCAGGGACAGTTTTGAACTGCCGGACGACGCCGTTAAATTGTGTTGAAATATTAATAAAACAAGCCGCGGCGCGTTGAATAACGCGCCGCGGCTTAACCATTCCAGACAAACGGGCTTACTTCTCTTTTACCGATATTTCGAATTTTTGTCCGTTGTCGAACTTTATTTCAAGCTTTTTTTCGTTTGCGGTAAATGTTGCCGTATAATAATCCTTTAACAGCACCTTTAAATCCAACAGCATACTCTTTTCATCCACCCTCACTTCAAGGTTTTCCAATTCCTTTGCAAACAAATGCCCGCTCTTTTTCATTTTTACTCTCCTTAATTTACTTTGCATTATTATATTCTCAAAAGTTGAGAAAGTCAAGCAAATTTCTCAGTTTTTGATATCGTAGATATATGCAAAGGAACTCGCTCGGTGAAAATTTAAAACAGTTAAGGATTGCGGAAGATATAGGGCAAACAAAACTTGCCGAGGCGTTAAACATTTCCGTGAAAACAATTTCACACTGGGAAACAAATTATACAGAACCGTCTATTGCGCAATTAATTCAGTTAGCCGATTTTTTTGATATTACGTTAGACGAACTGGTTGGCAGAACAGAGCGCAACTCACATTAAAAAAACATACAGCCGCCCGCGCTTAAATAGCGCGGGCGGCAACTTTTTAGTTGTTAATCCCTTACTTCTTGCATTCGCAGTTGTTTAAGTCCGTCTTTTCATAAACAAAACTGTCCAGTTCGGCGCAGTACTCTTCGGTCTTTTTATAGCCGCAAGCCTTAAAAAAGCTTTCCGCCGCCAGATTCGGCAGGCAGTACGCGCGCGGAACGCCGCTTTCCTTCAGCTTCATTTCGGCGGTATACAGCAAAAACTTGCCCGCGCCCTTGCCACGGTATGCGCGCGCGATATAAATTTCACGCACGTCGCCCCAGCCCTCTTTAAAGTTCCAGTCGTTAGCGCTTTCGTCCTTTTGATAAATTACAAACCCCGCCGCCTCGCCGTCCGAACGCAGAATATCTATTTTCAAAAGTCCGGACAAAAGGTCGGGAATTATATATTCTTCCACAAGGTGGCGGCAGTCCTCGTCGCACCCAAGCTCCTTATAATACATTTCGAACATTTCCGCAAACTTATCCTTTAAATCGTCCCTTAAAGGCGAAACCTGCAACATAACCGTTTACCCCCAAAAATTTAATTACTTATGAAAAAAACGAGGGGCAACACCCTCGTTTAATTACTTTTTTATTCTGCGGCGGGTACTACGGAAACCTGCTTGCCGTCTCTGCCCACTCTTTCGAATCTTACGGTGCCGTCAACGAGCGCAAACAGAGTGTCGTCCTTGCCCATGCCTACGTTGTTGCCTGCCTTGAACTTGGAACCGCGCTGTCTTACGAGAATGTTTCCCGCAAGCACAAACTGTCCGTCCGCGCGCTTAACGCCCAGCATTTTGGGATTGCTGTCTCTGCCGTTGTGCGAAGAACCGGTACCTTTTTTATGAGCGAATAAACGAATAAATAACATATTATTCCTCCTCCTTACTCCGCCTTAGCCGCGGGCGCAGCCGCTTCCTTTGCGGGTTTCTTCGCGGCGGGCTTTTTGGGCGCCGCTTTGGTTGCTGTTTTTTTAGCTTCAACCGCGCCGATAGCGGTTACTTTAACGAGCGAATAGGGCTGTCTGTGACCCTGCTTTTTCCTCTCGTTCTTTTTGGCTTTGTACTTAAAGACGATAATCTTTTTGTCCTTGCCGTGGGAAAGAACCTCGCAGGTTACCTTAACGTTCTCTACCTCCGCACCCGTCTGAATGCCTTTTTCGTCCGCGGTTATAATCACGGGGAATTCAACGGTGCTCCCTGCTTCGGCGTTGAGTTTTTCAAGTTTAACCGTTTCGCCTACGGCAGCCTTATACTGCTTGTTTCCGTTTGCAAAAATTGCGTACAATGTTTTTTACCTCCTCAAACCAGTCTCGCCGGACACAAAATCCAAAGGATTAGGCGGCGCAAAGCGCACTTAAAAAAGCCCGTCCCGAGCGGCTCATGCATAAATTTAACACAAATTAAACCTGTTGTCAATCATTTTAGTAACTTTAAGCATATTTTTTAAACTTGCACGCAAACTGTTAATAACGACAAAAAAGGAGCCATTATGGGAGAATTAAAATCAGACAGCGAAATTTTAGCGGAAATTTACCGCAACGCACAGCTTGGGGTTGTAAGCATAACCGACATCCTGCCCGAAGTTGACGACGAACGCATAAAAGAAGAACTTTTGCGCGAACACGAAGAATACGAAAGAATTTGCAGCGAGGCGGCTACGCTTGCAACAAAGTTCGGTTTGGAGCTTAAAGAACCCAATCCTATGAAAAAGGCTATGATGTGGAGCGCCATAAAAATGGGAACGGCAAGCGACAACTCGGCGCAGAACGTTGCGCAGATGATGATAAAGGGCACGGTTACGGGGCTTACGTCGCTTAAAACCTCTCTCACCGACGGTGAAAAGATTATGGACCCCGAAGTAAAAAAACTGCTCACCGACCTTATCGCAATCGAAGAAGATTTCGAAAAGAAACTCAAAGCATTTCTTTAATTTGCGGAATTTTAAATAATTTACTTGGTTTTTTAATCCCCCCGCTTGCGGGGGGAGTTTTTTTGCGGTATAATACGGATATGAACGACGTTATTTTTGTCGAAGAAGCGGTTTCGCACTACGCAACGGAAGCCGGACGCTATCTTGAAATTATAGTACCGGTGTCCGCCGACGGAAAAGAAAGCGGCCCCGCCGGAAAAATAAAATACGGAAACACTGAAATTACCTTCGGTAGCGATGAAATTTTGATTGTTCCACCGCGGACCGAGCGCGAACTTTACATAAACGACAAAAACGCGCTGCGGCTTTTAATAGATAATTCGCTTTTGCCGGCAACCGGAATTACAACAGTTTTCGACCTGCCGCAAAAAAATATACGCACCGCTGCGGAACAAGCTTTGTTTTTTTTCCGCACCGGCTATAAAAAACGCGGAGCCGTACTTTCGGCGTTGGGTGCGCTTATTATCAGTCTTGTAACGCTTAACGCGGGCGAACGCGAGAGAATTTCACCCGTGACCGAGAAAATACGCGCGGATATCGAAAAGCATATCTCGGACAGCGCGTTTTCGCTGGACGCTTATTTAAACGGCTTGCCGCTGAGTTACGATTACGTGCGCAGACTTTTTAAAAAGGATACGGGGCTTACTCCGCACGACTATTTAAAGAACGTGCGGCTTGAACGCGCGGCGCAGATTTTAAGAAGCGGACAGACAAACCGCTACTCCTTTTATACCGTTGCGCAAATCGCGGATTTGTGCGGATATTCCGATTCGATGTACTTTTCCAAAGCGTTCAAAAAGCACTTCGGCGTAGCCCCCTCCGACTACGGAAAAAAATAAAGAAGATTCTTCACTACGTTCAGAATGACAAAAGGGGATTGTTCAAAATAACAGAGTAAGCGGCGCGGGCTTTTTAGCCCGCGCCGCTTCTTTGCGTTTGAAGCAATAATTTACACAGTCGCCCCATTGTTAATAGTGACTATTCAAAAACTTTTATTCAAATCGTGTAAAAACAAGTATTATTATTTAAGGCATGTATAATTATATTGTAAATCATTTTGCGAAAGTCAAGGAGGAACGATATGCGCTCGATTATTGAAAAAATTTACGAAGCCGAACACCCGTCATGTGAAAATATAGCCGACAACGAAAATTATAAAAAAAGTTTAACCGAGTTTTGTAGATTTGCAGAAAACTTTAAAGCCGGTTTAACCGAAAAACAAAAAGAGATTTTTGAAAAACTTGAAGAACTCCACGACGATTTGGAATATGAAACAGGAGTATCCAGATACGTTGCGGGATTTAAATTTGGTCTAAAGGTTGGTATGGAAATAACCGAAGATTAACCGAGGTTTTAAAACCAAGCCGCCCGCGGAAAAATCCGCGGGCGGCTTTTATAATTTTAACTTTTTACCCGTTTATCAAATCGCCGTTTGTGCAATGGATTGTATAATCATAAGAATTGTATATCCAACCGTCCTCTTTTTCAACCGCATCCCACTCTTCCAAAGTGCCGTCAAAATAAATATCCGCAAGGTTCCTGCAACCGCTGAAAGCCGACCTTTCAATAGTGGTTATGCTTTTGGGTATAGTTATTCCCGTCAATTCTCTGCAACTCATAAAAGCATTGTAGCTGATAAAAGTTACGCCTTCGGGAATAGTTATGTCGGTCAAGCCCCAACACCCCGCAAAAGCATACTCGCCTATTGTCTTAACGCTGTCGGGTATTTTTATATCCGTAAGATTAGAACACATAGCGAACATATTTTCGCTTATTTCGGTTAAGCCCTTGGGCAGAGTTATGCTTGTCAAGCCTGAACATCTCGCAAAAGCGAAGCGTCCTATCGTTTTAACGCTTTCGGGAATAATTAAACTTGCAAGCCCCGTGCAGGAATTAAATGCATAATCGCCTATTTCGGTTAGGCTTTCGGGGATGTTTATTTCGGTAAGTTTATTACAATTATAAAAAGTTCTTTCGTTTATCGCGGTTATGCCTTCGGGCAAGTTTACTGCGGTCAGTTCCGTACAACCGTAAAACGCGCCGCGACCTATAGTCGTTACGGTTTGCGGCAACGTTACGCCCGTAATACCCGCACAGCAGTTAAATGCCGAAGCTCCCAAAGCGGTTACGCCGTCCTTAACGGAAAAACCGCCCGATACCGTTTGAGGAACGCGGAGTAAAATTGTTTTATCCTTGCTGTATAAAATGCCGTTTTCACTGCAATAGTTTTTGTTTTTATCGGAAACATTAATCCTTTCAAGGGCGGAGCAAGCGTTTAATACGTCGTCGCCTATTTGCGTTACGCTTTCGGGAACATTTATTTCCGTCAGATTTTCACAGCCGTAAAACGCGCTGGCGCCCAAAATCGTCACCCCGTCGGGGATAGTAACGATTGTAAGCCCGTTGCAGCCTATAAACGCGCCGTCGCCTATTTCGGTTAAGCCTTTGCCCAAAATCAGATTTTCAACGTTTGCGCAATTCCTGAACGCATACTGCTCTATCGTTTTTAAGCTGTCCGGCAGCTTAATGCTTGTCAGTCCGTAACACCCGTAAAACGCGTCCTCTTCTATCACGGTTATACCTTCGGGCAAAGTTATGCTTTTAAGATTTGCACAGTAGAAAAACGCGTCTTCGCCGATTTTTGTTACTCCGTCGGGCAGGTTTACGCTTTCGAGCTTTCCGCACTGGAAAAACATTCTGCCGCTTATCCCGGGCAAACGGCGCGGCAGGTTTACGCTTTTAAGATTGTCGCACAGCCCGAACGCATAATATCCGATTTCTGTCACGCTGTCGGGCACGGTCAAACTTTGAATACCGCGGCACCCATTGAACGCACCTTTATTTAACCGTGTTAGAACACCCATATATACCATATTTATATGATAGGGTTAGGCGTCCTCCAAAATTTAGCCTTTCGGGGTGCTGTTGTAGCACGGTTCTCGTAAATGTAAACGGCAAAAAATCATCACTTAAAATAATAATGAAAGAAGTCAGACAGAAATGTTTGGCTGTTTTATTTTGCCCTAAATGCAATGATTTTTTGGTATCTATCCGTGAACATAAGCAAGTCGTTTACATTTACAGCTTGATTGGAATATTGACGAGTATTTGCCCGAACAGTGCTACACTGCCCCTTTGCCGAAAGGCTATTAAATTTTGGAGGTAAAAAAGAAATGAAAAAAGTAGTTTACTCAATAACAAAGGTAAACAAAGATGAGAAGTTGAAAGGTGTAGGTTATCTGGTCGAAGGTAACTTACTTATACCCTCTACTTCAAGCAAAGGTAATCCGTACATAAGGGTGTTTGAGGACGTTGCAGAACAATGTAAACCCATCAAGGACACCAACGAGTTCAAGGGTTACATTACGGTTGCTTACGAAAACATCCACGTATTCAACAAAGAGAAAAATCATTACGATACATTGGATTACGTTGAAACAACCTATTACATCTGGTTCAAATACATTGATTGAGGTGCTTGAAATGTTTGAATATGATTTCTTTGACGGTGATCACTTTATCACATTCGATATAGTTGAAATAAACGATGAAACGAATACGGCATTGATAGCAATATCTAATCAAGGTCGTATAACGCACGATATTTTCAACTTATTTGAAGATGAAAAGTTAAAAGACATTTGCGAAAATCGTTACTTTGAATTTGGCTTATATCAAGATAGAATTTACATAAACGATTTTGAGTGCTTATAAGGAGTATTTCAAATGGACGAAATGACTTATATGGAAATAATGAAACAAGACTATCCGAAAGACTTTGCCGATGATGACGAATTTATATCGGCATTGTTAGATTGGTGCGAAAACAAGGAGGACAGATAATGAACGTATTTATAGGCGGTTCTATCAGCTTTGACTATCTCGACTTAACCATTACGGACGAATTAGACAAATATATGAACGGCGAACTTGAAATCTTTGTAGGCGATGCTTATGGAGTAGATAAGCTCGTTCAGAAGTATTTGGATAAAAACGGATATCACAACGTAACGGTTTATGCAAGTAACGGACGAGCAAGAAATAATATAGGGCTTTGGAAAGTAAAAGCTATCGAAGTTCCGAGCGACGTTTACGGCAGAGAGTTCTATACATATAAGGACTTCGCAATGAGTACCGACTGTGATTTTGGTTTTATGATATGGGACGGAAAAAGCAGAGGCACGCAAGCGAACATATTGCGTTTAATCAATATGAATAAAGGCGTGAACGTATATCTCCCCTACCTTCGTCAAATGAAATCTGTAAACGATTATAAAGACTATAAAAAACTTATGGAGGAAATATGAACAGAATTGCAATGGTAATTGGCTCATGGGGTTCGTACAACGAATGTAACGAGCGAGCGTTAGGCAGTCAATGGCTGGACTTCGACGATTACGACGATTGGGACGAAATCGTAGAAGAACTGAAACGCGAAGGCTTCGAGCTGGACGGCATCGACGAAGAACTGTTTGTGCAGGACATCGAGGGAGTTCCCGATTCGAGCGCCGATTGGGATAACACGCACCCCAAAGAAATATTCGAGCTTATGAAGAAGTCCGGCGTGCTGGACGATGAATATAAATACGAGCTTATGGAAGCGTACTGCGAGGTTAGATCGTTCAATGAATGGTCTGACCTCGTTTCAGATTACGAAGAAAATTGGGATAGAGATATTGTCTTTTACAAAGATAAGACAATGCTCGACGTGGCTTACGAGATTATAGACGAATGTTACAACTTGGAAAAGATGCTCGGCAGTCTTGCCAACTATTTCGACTATAACGCATTTGCAAGGGATTTGAGTTACGACGGATACACGGAAACGTCAAACGGCGTAATTGAAATTAGATAAAAAAAATTAAAAAGGAGTTATTAAAAATGGAAAACAACACTCAAGGCGTTAAATATCCACGACCAAAGAACATATCGGTGTTACATAGAAAGCGACGGCAACATATTTGTGTATGCTCACAACAAAAAAAGATACGGCTGGCGTTTCGATGAAGAACATTTCTTGATACGCTTTGAACCGTTACTCCCCACCGATGAAAACGCACAATGGAAGAAACGGCTGAAGCGTGCCGTGAAACTCTGTCGTGAAAGCGGACTATGGGCGGAACTCGCTGTCGTTTGGGACAACCTTTACAAATACGTTACGCTCGACGAAAAGAAAAAGATTTACGATATGAGTTGGGATCAACGTGAAGAAGCCATTGCCTACTGTAAAGAGCATTACCCCTTTATGATTAAAACCGACAAAGACGGCAAGGACTATCTCGACACGGATTATATATGGGAACTGTCGCGCTGCGAACTCAAATCCATGTAGTCGCATCTTTTCTTTTATATATCAAATTCTCAATAAGGAGTTAAAAATATGAAAATCTCAACAGACAAACTTTATTACCTTTGCAACAAATATCAATGGCTGATTAGAAACAGCGGTGAGCTACATGGCAAATACTACTATATAACCACTATTCTATCGTCTTACAAAACGGGCAAACCGTTAGACCATATACAGCAGCTCGAAAGCCAAAAGAAAAGTTTTTGTAACAAAAACGGCAGTTATCCCGAATTGCGACGGTTCTTCAAAGGTCGCATAGATAAGTTCTTGGAATATGTGAAAAAGCAAGATACGAACATAGCAACATACAACGATTATTTCAATGCTTGCAACTATCTCGGCTTGGATATGACCGAAGATAAAAACGTATTCCCCCACAACTTCAAGCATTGGCACGATATGCGCATAGACCAATATCACACGGCAAAGGCAATGAAAGACGCCGAAGAACGCAAAGAACTATATGCGAAATTTGCGAGCGTTGCCGAAAAGTATCTGCCGTTACAGCGCAACAGTAATGATGCGTTTGTCGTAATCATAGCAAGAAGTCCGAGCGAACTTATACTCGAAGGCGACACACTGCATCACTGCGTGGGCCGTATGAACTACGACCAAAAGTTCGCACGCGAAGAAAGCCTTATCTTCTTTGTACGAAATGCAACCGAGCCTGCTACCCCATTCGTTACAATGGAATATTCGCTCAAAAACAAAAAGATATTACAATGCTATGGCGAACACGACAATACACCCAGCGAAAGCGTTTTAGATTTCGTCAATAAGAAATGGCTGCCTTTCGCCAACAGACAATTAAAGAAAATACAAATAGCGGCATAACCGCAAAGGAGTAAAACTTATGAACAATTATTACAGAATTACAGGTTACTGCGAGCAAGAAGATTTTTGCTTTATTATGGACTGCTTCGGTATGTTCGAGAAGTTGTGGCAATTCAGTTCACACTTAATTCAAAAAGGCTTAAAAGTCTTGGAAGTCGGCAACGATGCAAAGTTTATGGACGGTAATATAGACCGCATAGACGAAAACACCGAAACTATGTTCTTACGTGCAAACGCCAAAGGCAAACCCGAATACACCACCCAGACGATAAACGGCGTTACATATAAAGCCGTAAAGGTTGCCGACAAAATCTACATACCCGACCGCACACAAACGGTTTAACCGAATACAAAGTCAAAGCCCGGATTCCTTTCGGAGTCTGGGCTTTTTTTATGTTGAGTACAGAAATTGAAACCGTTTATCCTTGATATTTTCCCTTTAACGTGCTATAATACTAATGCTACGTCATTATTATAAACTCCTGTCTGCCTCCTATAAGGGGGTAGTCTATCGGTATTCGCAATCGGCTTATTACTGTTTATAGGCGTACTCGCTACTTGTACTCCGATATTAAAAACACACGCGGCACACGCACAAACATTTGAACAGCGTATTCCTTCCTTTGGGCTGTACTGTGAAGATAAAGCCGTGATACAATCAGGTACAATGAAATATGATTTATCCGATGCTGAAGCTATCAAGCAAGGGAAAGCCACAATACAATCGAGTTATCAAATAGCGGCTGTTAATCGCACGGTAGAATTTGAAATACCTTTTATATCGTCAGCAGAAAACGCACCGCTCTTTTCCATAACAGCAAACGAACAAAAAATCAACGGCTCAATCTGGTACGGAAACACCTTCTTTTCATCTGATGACGATACCGATTTTGAAAGCCTTATTGCCGATACATATTCCACCGATATTGACGAAACCGCAATAGGAACACTATACACTATTACCCCCGACAATGAAACTATTTCGATTGAATTATCTTTCGCAGAAGGCAAACACAATAGTTTTATCTACGACACTTCTAATCAAATAACGGCATCAAATTCAGCAGATGGAACTAATACTTGGACATTGAAAAATGCTCAAATAAAACAAGACTATAAATTCTTCATCGTTGGCGAAATTACCGACCACTCTTTTTCATGCAGCAGTGAATATACAACAGAAACCATTGCTTGCAAAGAGTTTATTGATCGCCAATATGAATACTTGCAAGAGCTTTACGATGAATACGGGATTGCCGTTGATTTCCTCTACTCTATATTCAACAGAGTGTTACAAAATAGCTTAAGCGCCAAATACGATACCCTGTTCTTTAACGCCATCAATATACAGCGATTAAACGTATATAAATTTTCTCTACAGCTCGATACGGCTACACTCATCAATTACGAACTGCCCGTAGACATACAACGCAATTATGCTTTTACACCGACAATATATTTGCTTGAGCAAAAGAGTTTAGGAAACTACCCTATCCGCTACATTGCCGAACTAGCCACTCTTGAGTTCGCTTACGGAATATTTACGCGCCAATTTCTTGTGCCTTAAAGTGAAAAATCCCACGCTTACTTACCTCCTTTTTTTTGATTGTCGTTGTTGCTTTTTATCAAGTTTGTGCTCACGCTTCGCCTGCTTTTGGACAAGTCTTTGTTCTCGTATAGCTTGCTTTTTAGCAAGTTTGGGTTCGCGCTTCTTTTGCAGCTTATCAAGCTTGGCTTGCTTTTTGGCGAGTTTATTATTTCGCTTTTCTTGCTTCTTTTCAAGTTTCAAACGGCGTTTTTCTTGCTTGACTTTCACTTGCTGTTCTTTGATTTTCTGCTTTTGATAACGCCGATCTTCTTTGTCGATTTTCTTAAACGACTTCTTCATATTCTTAAAAATATAATTGAGTATTTTATCGTTGAATTTGTCCGGCACGAAGTCGGCGGTATCGAGCGTGTGCGAAAAGGTTTCGTAATACTTAATAAGGCAAGCGTTTATGAGTTTGTTTGGCGTCCTTCAATACGATTTGGCTATTGTGATTTACACCGTCCGCCATAAAGGTTCCTTGATAGAGAACAGCGAAGATAAATCAACCGTAATGTAATAATCGCCGTAGCCTGCACTGTTGGTTTTTACCGCTTGCATACACGACTGAAACAAACTGCCGTAGGTGTAATAGTAACGATTGTAAATATCCCCGACTTTCCAGCCGATACCGAAAATATTACTTAAAATTTTAATCAATCATACTCCACTACGTTGACGAACCGATAAAGACAAAACCCCGAATAGACGATAAAGAAGAAAGCCTCGAAGGAACTGACCTTCGGGGCGTTCTTATTTTTACGGCAATGACTTGGGTGGACGAGTTTTGGTGGAAAGGATTAAAGAAAAAAGACCTTGAGCCAAAACTCAAGGAAACCCGTAATATGCTTGTATATATAGAAATATGATGGAAAAACGGCTAAAAACGATGAAAAATAGGCTTAAAAGGTGTTCTAACGAGGTTAAGCAAACGCATATCCGTCTATTGTTTTTACGCTGTCGGGGATGTTCACGGAAGTAATGCCGGCGCAGTCTTTAAACGCTTCGTAATATATTTCGTTTACTCCGTAAAGAATTTCAAAATCCCCGTAGCGCTTTGTGGGAACGCGGATTATTTTCGTTTTGTCTTTGTTATATAAAACGCCGTTTAAGCTGCTGTAATTTTCATTTTTTGATGAAACGGTTATATTTTCGAGACTGTCGAAGTTATAAAATGTATAACTTGATAAAGAAATTATGGTTTCGGGGATAAAAACTTTTTTAAAACCTTCGTATCCGGAAAACGCCTGCCAGGAAATAGATACCACGGGCTTGCCGTTATAGGTTGCGGGGATTTTTAAAATTTCGCCTTGCGCGGTACCTATACCCGCAAGGGAATAACTATTGCGGTCTCTCGGCACAAATTCAAGCCCCTCGGTATTGGGGATATCGCCACCCTCGTCGCCGCACTTCCCGCAAACAAAGTTAACGTAATCGTGTCCTTTTGCGGGAACTTCGTTATCTTTATAACTTTCCCCGCAGTCGCATTCGTGCAATGTATAGCCTTTTTCGGTGCACGTGGGCGCAACTTGCGTTTGCGTGTAACTGTGACCTTTTGCGGAAACTTCGTTATCTTTATAGCTTTCTCCGCACTCGCATTCGTGCAAAGTATAACCTTTTTCGGTGCACGTGGGCGCAACTTGCGTTTGCGTGTAACTGTGACCTTTTG
>CAJUGI010000004.1:67343-188183 GCA_910586065.1 uncultured Christensenella sp.
TTTCTCCGCACTCGCATTCGTGCAAAGTATAACCTTTTTCGGTGCACGTGGGCGCGATTACCTTATCCGTATAACTGTGCTCGTGACCGCCGCAAGCCGCAACAACGCACGGCACAGCAACAAGAGCGGCAATCGCAGTTATTATTGCAAAAATTTTCTTTTTCATATGAACCTCCAGTGTACCTGTTAAAAAAAGCGCCCCTAAAGGGCGCCTGCATGAAGTACCCTTTAAGTTGCGCTAAAATTTTCACTGTATCGGAAAATCAGGATACACCTATGCCTGGTTGTAGCCCGATACAGCTTGTTATATTTTAGCGCAATATAAGTTTAACACAACAGGGCGATTATTTCAAGAGTTTTTCATAAATTTATGATTATCGGATAAACGGCAGACGTATAAAAACATGGGCGGGCGCATTAAACGCGCCCGCCGCTCTAATAATTTTAATTATTTTTTCAATCTCTTTATCTCGGTATACGCCATTACGAAAGGTCCCGTGCCCTTCGCGTCGTTTTCGACAACAGGCTCCGAAATGTAATACTCGAAAGTGCCGTTGCGGTGCGGCTTATCCTCGGGCCCCAGCCCCGCCATAAGGCAGATGCCGCCAAGGTTGAGCGTGCCGTCCGTTTCGGTTAAATACTGCTTGCAGATGCCGTTGAACACTTCTTCGCCGACCTTTGCAAAGCGCTTTTCAACATAGCCGAGGCGCGCGCCCTTCATCATTGCATAGGCAATCATTGCGCTGCCCGAAGTTTCGGGATAGTTGCCTTCTCTGCCTATTTGGTCCACCACCTGCCAGAACATTTGCGTTTCAGGGTCGATATAACTTTCAAGCCCCGCAATCGTCTTGCGGAAAAGCGTGATGAGTTCCGTTTTAAAATTGGGCGCGTTTTTGCCGAAATATCCTATGGCATCCACAAGCCCGACGGTGTACCAGCCTATAGCGCGCAACCAAAAACTTTTTGAAAGCCCCGTTTCCTTGTCCGCCCAGAACGCTTCTTTTGAATAATCCCATCCGTGGTAATAGAGCTTTTTCTCTTTGTCGTACATATTTTCGTAAACGTTTTTAAACTGGAAAACTATGTCGGCGTAGTTTATCCCCCTGTTGAACTCCGTTTCATAGCGGACGTAAAAAACCTGCGCCATATAAAGTCCGTCCAGCCAAACCTGGTTGGGGTAAATTTTCTTGTGCCAGAAGTTGCCCTTGCCGGTGCGGGGCTGACCGATTATTTGCCTGTGCAATAAATCGATAGCCTTTTTGTACTTTTCCTTGCCGGTTTCGCGGTATAAATCAAAGAGCACGCGCCCTTCGTTCAAGTTATCCACGTTGTAAGTTTCAAGTTCGTAACCGCGTATCGAACCGTCTTCAAACACGTAATAATCCACGAAACCGTCTATAAAATTAAGGTATTTTTTGTCGCCCGTCTGTTTGTAAATGGCGTACAGCGACGTCATCATACAACCGTCTATGTAATTCCAGCCCGGCTTTTTACCGTGCTGTAAATTTTCTATATTCCATACCGGCGCGTCGGGCGTGGTATCGTTTATCAGCCTGTCAATATATCTGTCGATAATCGTGTAATCCATATGTATACCTCAAAATTTTAATCTTTGATAATAAGTCCGCAGTTCTTGTTTATTATTTCCTCACCCTCGACGCCGTCGAAAGTTACATTTTTAAGTGTAAGACTTTCAACATTGTCCAGATAAAGCCCCTCTTTGCAGTATTGGCGCACGTTTTCAAGCATTGCGGGGGTGAAAGGCTTTGCGTCCTCTTTAAACGAAAAGCTTACGTTTTCAAGCACGACTTTTTTGATGGGTTGTTCCACAAGCCCGTCAAAATATCCCGCCATACACTCGCATTCCGTACACTCTATATCCCGGAAGATAAATTCTCCCAGATAAGGAGTTCCCTCGTCTACGGGGGTGTCTTTATCCCGTGACCACACGTACTCCGTATGTCCGTCGGGGTCGCAGTAATAATACATATTTATGACGAACGGCGTTATTACGTTTATCATTTTTATGTTTTCGAATTCCACGCCGTCGATTACGCCGTCTTTACCCCTGCCGCGGCGCGTTTTTATACGCAGTCCTCTGTCCGTATGCTTAAATACACACTGGCTTACGGAAAGGTTTTTAACCCCGCCCGACATTTCGCTGCCCAGAACAATCGCTCCGTGCCCGTTTTGGAACAAGTTGTTCCTGAGCGTATGGTTTGTTGCCGGCGTTTTATAGGTTTTGCCCATATAGAGCTTGCCCGATTTAATCGCGCAACAGTCGTCGCCCACGCTGAATTTACAGCCGATTATATTTACCTTATCGCAACTTTCGGGGTCCAACCCGTCCGTATTGGGGCCGGTATAGGGATTTTCGATATTCAGCCCGTAAAATCCGAGATTCTGCGAAAAGAATGGATGCAAATTCCAGCTTGCCGAATTTTTACATGTTACTCCGTGAAACGCAACATTTTTGCATCTGTTTAAAAACACAAGCCTCGGGCGCGCAACTTTTCTGCCCTTGGGGGTTGCCCACCACGTGGAATTATCCGCATTTCCGTTAATCGTTCCTTCGCCGACAATTTTAATATTACGTTGGTTGAAAGCCGAAATTAACGATTGATGACAGTCGAAAGGTTCGCCCTCCCACGTAGCCGTAACGGTCTCTTTACCGTCAATCAGCACGCGCGCCGGCACAAACGGATAGTGCTCTTCCGCAACGTCGCCCAAAAGAGTTGCGCCATTTTTGAGTTCAAGCGTTACGTCGCTCTTTAAAACTATAGGACGTACCGGATATGTACCTTCGGGCAAAAGCACTCTGCCGCCCTTAGGACAGATATCTATTGCAAGCTGAACAAAATAAGTATCGTCGGTTTCCCCGTCGCCCTTTGCACCCAGTTCCTTAACGTCGATTAAACCCGTTTCGTAAGAAGTGACAAACGTTAACTTACAGTTATCATTTGTCGTCTGCACGGTGTAGCGCGTGGAAGGCTGCAAATTAAACAGCGAAAATACGTTCGTGTCGCGTTCGCCTTCAAGCTCTTCGCCGTTTAAAATAATTTTATAACTCTGCGGATTATAATAAGGGTTTTTATTTTCAAACTCGAAGCAAGCCGAGGTGCCCGACACAAAAAGTTTTTTAAACATTTACATTCTCCTTTTTTCTGCATTTTTTAACAAGCAGCACCACGCCGTTTTTTATGCCGATAAAAACCATATCCACCAACACGCAGAACGTGCCGAATAGAAGCGGTTCCAATCCCACCGCTATGTGAAACGCGTCGGTATGCCCCGTAATCAGGTTAATTAATTCGTTGAGTCCGGCGTAGCAGTAACTCACCCCTATCATTACGAGAATGTAATAAATTATATTAGTAAAAAACGTCCAGAAGGCTTTAAACGGAAACGGAAACATCATATAAGCGTTGTACTCGCGCCTGTCCGTTTCCATATATCTGAACAGCGGATTTACAAGCGCGTCAACGACAATGCCGAGCACCGCGCCGACAAGCACCATTAAGTCGAGCGAATCGCTTATTCCCAGTCCCCACACAAAGAAAAAACATACCATCCCCGCGAACCACCACTTTACAAGCAACGCTTTCAGCCAGGCGGGCACTCTACCCAAAAAATCAGTTTTATAGGGGTCGAACTGCTTTTGTTTGCCGTTTCTCTTTACGTTTTCGGGGGCGTCTACGCCGGTGCATTCGTATATATCAAATGAAATATCTTCATTCGCCGCGCCGCCGTCGTCTTTCAACGCCGCTACAAGCTCGTCGACCTTGTCGATTTTGAGGTCGTAGTAGTTTTCAATTGTCGTTTCCTGTATTTTTTTCTTCTTTGCCATACTTACCTTTTTAAAAATAACCGACAAAAGTTATTTGCCGGTTATTTTGTATTAAACTTCTGCGCTGGTATCTATTTCTTCTTTTATTTCGTTTTCCGCAAGTACCTTTCTGGTGTTTATCTTGTTTATTCCCATCTTGTAAAGGGGCAGGAAAGCAAGCGCCAAAATGGATATTCCCACAAAAACCACATGCAAAATAACTTTGTTGAGCGCGGGGATTATCATAGGATGCTCGGCGTAATATTCATCCAAAGTCATAAATACTTTTTTTGCACTCATCTCGGCAAAGTTCACAACTTTGAAATAGAACACCAAATCCAGCGCAAGCAACAGTCCCAAAAGCACGAACACGCCGACCAACATCACAATGTTAGGCTTTTTCCTCTTGGGGAAAGCGTTTAAGAACACAAGTAAAACAAGAATCGAAACGAGCGTATTAACGAACATACAAATGCCCGCCGAATCGATGCCTTGAATATCGTTTAAAGCTATGGAAAGCGTATTGAGACTGCAAAGGTAAACCAGTGACGAAATAAGCACGATTACCAGTGGAATCATATGCGTTTTATACTTTAATTTTACCGTGAATTTTCTTAACCACTCTTTTACCCCGGCAAGAAACTTTTGACCTTTTGAAGGTTCGGCAGGCTGGGGCAAACTGCCGTTTTCGGGAGATTCAAGGATTTCGGGTTCAAGCTCTACTTGTCCCGATTCCGTAACGGTTTCAAATTCTGCCATTTTTTCCTCCTTACCTAATAGCCTTGCCCGGCTCGATTTCCTTTCCGTTCTCGTCTTTTACGGGAAGCTCGAAAAAGTGCGTCATCTCGGGGTCGAAACCTATTTCGATTTCGTCGCCGGCAACATAATTGCACCACTCCGCAAACTTGCAGACGATATTTTTTACGCCTCCCACTTTGCCGTGAACAAGCGTGTTCATTCCGAGATTTTCGTTATTGGTTATATGTAATTTTACAGAACCCGTTCTCGTTACATTTTCGGGACGAACGCCGAGAATTACCGGTTTTCCCTCATAATCCGCCAACAGTTTTTTCTGTTTATCTTCAAGAGGATAATCGAAATATTCGCATTTGAACGCGCCGCCCTCGATTTTACCCTCGAACATATTCATCGGAGGAAGTCCTATGAACGTTGCAACAAAGGTGTTAGCGGGTTTTTCATAGAGCTCTATGGGGGTTCCTATCTGCTGAACGTGTCCCATCGACATACAAACGATTCTGTCCGCAAGAGTCAACGCCTCCGTCTGGTCGTGGGTTACGTACATCATCGTCGCGTTGAGTTTTTTGTGGAGAAGTATAAGTTCTCTTCTCATTGAGCCGCGAAGTTTTGCGTCGAGGTTTGAAAGCGGTTCGTCAAAGAGGAATACTTTGGGGTTGCGGACGATTGCGCGCCCTATTGCAACACGCTGGCGCTGACCGCCGGAAAGCTGCTTGGGCTTTTTGTTGAGCTGAGATTTCAAATCGAGAATCTCGGCGGCAGCCATAACCTTCCTGTGAATAATCTCTTTCTTTTCCTTTCTCAAAGTAAGCGAGAAAGCCATATTTTCATAAATCGTCATATGCCCGTACAGAGCGTAGTTCTGGAAAACCATAGCTATATCTCTGTCCTTGGGCGGAAGACGGGTACAATCCTTTCCGTCGATTATAAGAGCGCCGTTAGTTATGTCTTCAAGTCCGGCAACCATACGCAAAGTAGTGGACTTTCCGCAACCGGACGGACCGACGAGAACTATAAATTCGCCGTCTTTTATGTCGAGATTAAAGTCGTAAACAGCCTGAACGCCGCCATCGTACACTTTATCGAGATGTTGAATATTTACGCAGGGCATTACCGCACCTCCTCAGCGGCCTTATCGGGCTGCAAATCAAGTGCTTTCGCCTTTTCGTCCTCTTCATTCATTTCTTTAATGGTTTTTTCAACCGAAATTTCGCCGCTCTCGATTTTTTTGTTAAAAGCCTCAAGTCTTACGCAGTTAATATAACCTATAACAGCCGAAGCAATAAGGCAAGCCGCCGATGCGCACAGCCATAATGTAAGAAAAACGAAACACGTCCAGGGAGCCAAATCCACCCCGAAATAACGCGTATACAACGTCGAAGTTTCGTCCGCCACCGTGTTGCCGTTTGCAATATCGTAGCGGAGCGCCGAAAGAGGTATGCCGAATATACGTATAATCTGTATAGCCGCAAGCACAATCAAAACGATTACAAACTTTTTGTTATATCCCTTTATCCCTTCCGAAGCAAGGAAGGTGATAAGAAGGCTGAAAAGCGTTAATATAACAGATATGCCGATTTGCCAGTTACTGAAAAAGTTTGAACGGAATCCGTATAACAAACAAAAGTACAGGCAACTGAACACAATACCCAAAAGCGCAAGCGTTGCGGGTAATTTATTTGTTTTATAGCGAAGAATATCGCTATGTATTATTTCCTGATTTGGAGTTCTTTTCATCACGCTACCTCCTTTACAAGTCCGCCCTGCAAAAGAGCTTTTTCGCCCTGCATCAATTTGATTTTCCAAAGAAGGTTAAGCCCGTGGACAACGGCGGTGCACGCCACAATTGCGCCAAGCGCATACCCTAAAACAAAGTTTGCAGCCGATTTAGCCACGGGATAATTGGAGTTGAACATATCCGCGTAATTCTTGCCACCGTTAGTGCCCGCCTCCCAGGCTATGTCGTTATAGAAAAGATTCATTACATTGCTGACGCCGATAAACATATACACCGCAACAGCTATTGCAAACGCGGATAAAACGCCTATGGCTATATAATTCGTCACGTAATATTTACGTCTTCTGTTAGACGCGGTAACAAATAACAAAGCAGCAACTAAGATAAATACTATCGATAAAATCAGCATAGTGCTGACAAATCCCTGCGACGCGTTAATAAAATTTGTCGCATTTATTTTATCACTGGGCACGCCGCCTTCCAAAGGCACATAATAATGAACGTTGCCCATACCGCCTGTTAAAAACGAAACAGTGAAAACAAGACACAGCGCCGCGATAACAAGCGTTACATACGATAAGATTTTTTGAAATCTCATTTGAGTTTTCATACATTTTCCCCAAATTTTTTACTTAAGGCGCGCCCGCCCGAAAGCGGGCGCGCTTAAGCAAACTAACTGATTTTTAAACCGCCAGTCTTATTGACCGACATTGTAATATGTTTTAAGCTGGTTCCAGCCCTTTTTATAAATAGCTATACGTTCGGCCAAACCGTATTCGTTAGCTTTTGCGATACATGCCGCAGCGTCGGCGGGGATGTTGCCCAAAGTCTGGTCTCCGCAGATGTTTTTACCGAAAGCGTTGTAACCGTAGAACATAATATCGATTAAGAGGTTGGTTCTGCCGTTTTCGGTTTTGCTGCTGTTACGGAACAAGCCGGCAGCTTTATCGGCGCCCATTAGTTTTGTCTGACTACCGAGCGTATCACCGTCAGTACTGTTCAGAGGCAACGTTGTGGGAACCAGTGTGTACCAGTATGTTTCGGGATTAACCTGCTGTGTAAGATGTCTTATTGAACCGTTGTTCAAAGCTACGGAAACCACTGCCGAACCGTCAAGTCCGCACGCCGCGGTAGCCTGGTATTCGAAGCCCTGGTCCTTATTGCCGAGGGGAAGAGCGCCGCCTATAATGCCGCGGGCGTAGTTGGTGTAGTTTCTTGCGGGAGTGCCGGAATAACCTACGCCGCCGTTTTCGGTTTTACCTTCGCCGAGCTGGTGTCCGTTAACTTTAAGACCGTAGTAATAGTTGATGTTGTTAGTCGTAAGGGTGGGTATCGTTCTTCCGAGATACTTGGTTTCGCTTTCGTAAACCTTGTTTTCATAGATGAAATACTGTCCCTTATTAGCTTCTTTAACGTGATACTGGTCGGAACCTTCGTACTTTTCGGCAACGGTGTCGATATTTACGCCGGTAGCTTCGGTTGCATACCAGAAACCGTTTGCCGGCTGTTCGCCGGTTGCATTGCCGTTGGTGGATCTGGGCCCGTAGGTTGCAACTATCTGACCGTCGTTGGAGAAGAGATAGTCGATGAAAGCCAGAACCGCTGCAAGTTCTTCGGGTTTGTTTTCAACAGCCGCCTTGGGAACGCAGAAACCGGTATTCTTAACCGCTCTCCAGCTCTCGGTGAAACGGAAATATTCGTTTTCATCGATAGTATTATTCTCGTTCTCGTCCCACTTGGATACGGGAGTAAGAATGGGAGCAAAGTCGAATTTAAGAGCCCCTTCGGAAATAATGTTAGCATTCGTCAAACCTTCGATACCCTGAACGTAGAAACCGTCGGTAGTCTGCGTCTGCGAATAGTCGTGAATAAGGTAAGGAAGTATGGTACTTGCTTTGGAATAAACTTTATCCGCATTTGATTCACCGGTATATACAAGCCCTTCCTGTGTAAGCGCACGAAGTTTCTGCATTGCGTCGTACATCTCACTGCTGTTACGGGCGTCAACCAGCTCGCCGTCTTTATTTATATACATATTGTCCGAAGCTCTGGGTTCGAGACCGCGTACGCCGTAAAGTTCGCCCACGAAGGAAACGAGGTCCATACGTCTCTGCGAAGTACCCTGTCTACCGGCAATTGCATAAATCTGTGTATTTGTTGCGCTTTCTGCCACTTTACCTCCGAAAAGTTTATAAGAGGTAACTACGCAACGGGAAAGTCCTACCAAAAGGTCAACGTCCCATGCGGCGTAAGTGCTGTTAAACACGTCCGAACGCGTTGCGTAGAACTTGGAGCCGTCCGCCTTCTGATAAGCAACGTCGATATAAGCGCGGAGAATGTTTAAAAGCTGTGCGCCGGTAACCTCGCCGCTCGTTCCGTTGATAACGTCGTTCTGTATGTCTACGATATTTCCGGAAGTCGCCGAAGTGAAACCGGAATATGCGGCTTTAATGGCGCCGTTGAGTTCTGTGCCGGCGGTATCCGCAGCGGTTTTAGCCGCGTCGTAGTTTACTTTTACTTTAATAAGCGCGCCCGTAGGGTTAGCGGGGTCGGTCGTATCTACCTGATACGAACCCGTAGTTCCCATAAACGAAGTTACGTAAACTTGTTCCGAACCCACGTCAGCCTTGCCGGTTTTGGATTCTTTCCACTTGGTTGTTGCCGCCGCAACGTCGCCGTCGAGCATTGCCCGCGTCCACTCTCTGTGGGTTATAACGTATTTTTCAATATCGTTGTTACCGTCGAAGTAGGGAGCGTAATACATAGCGCCCGTAGAAACATCGCTGGTGAGCGACCATTTAACGATTTCGTTTTCGTCGAGGAACGCCTTATAGTTAGGCATATACTCCAGATATTCGTTTAAGTTGAGGAAATGTGTGGAGTTTTCGGTAATTTTTGCACCCGAGCCCGTGATAATGTGATAGTTTTTAAGCGTACCCTTATTAATAGGTTCGGTAATCTGCTCGTCGGAAGCCTTGTTCTGTCCTACGTCCACAAATTTAACGCCGAGCGCCTGCGACATCTGCCACCAAGCGGGTTTTAAATCGCCGGGCGTATAGCGGTAGTTATCGGGCATAATAGCCGCCGAGGAAATCTGGGCCGCATCGTATGCGATATGTCTGTCCTTGTTCGAGCCGTCGCAGATGTTCATATTGAGCGTTGTCGTTGTGGGATAAGCAAGTTTGCCGTCCTTAACCGAAACGCCTTTAGCGTCTGCCGCGCCGCCTGCAGCATTGTAACCGGTTGTGGGAATGTCTTTGCTTCTTGCGCCGTAGGGCTGTACGACCGATTCGCCGGGGCCGGGGCCGGGGCCGGGGTCGTCGCCCCCGCCGCACGCCGCAAGAGGAACCAACATTGCGCCTGCCATTACGGTTGAAATAACCGCCATAGCGATTTTCTTGTTTTTGTTCATTTTTTTCTCCTTAAAAATTTTTAATTAAAAGCCTTTTTACGGGCAAATTAACATTGATTATTCTTTTACGCCGCCCATATTTACGCCCTTTGCAAAGTACTTCTGAATAAAGGGGTAAATAACGAGTACGGGGATAATTGCAAGCACTACCATCGCGTAAAGTACCGAAGTGCCCTCCGCCGCGTTCGCATACAGATGGTCGTCGTCAGTACTGTATATGTTTATCAGGTCGGTCTCTTTGTTAATAATATCTCTTATCTTTACCTGTACAGGCCAGGAATACGACTGACCTTCCGAACCTTCGCCCAAAACCTTAGACGCCCAGAAATAACCGTTCCAACGTGAAATTCCAAAGAAGAGCGCAACGGTTGCAATCGTCGCCTTGCTCATCGGTATGTAAACCTGCCATAAAATCTGAAGTTCGGTTGCGCCGTCTATGCGCGCCGCCTCCTCTATTTCCGAAGGAACGCCCTCAAACGCGTTACGCAAAAGGATTATGTTCGTCGCGTTCATACCCATCGCAATTACAATAAGCCATTTAAGGTCGATATCATACATGCTTCCCGCGCCGACTATCGCCGCCATAGCTTCGCCCGTTTTAAGGTAGTTGATATACTGGGGAACTATACCCGCCGAAAACCACATTGTGAACACGAGGAAGAAGTTAAAGCCGTGTCTGCCCAACAGTCTCTTTTTGGAAAGCGCGTACGCGCCGAGTATGGAATAAACCATACACCATATCGTACCTATAAAGGTTATGAACAGCGTGTTCGAATAACTAACCCAGAATGCGGTATCCTGAAAGGCCTTTAAAAACGCGGTTCCCGAAAAACCTATGTGATATTCTCCGTTAGAACCTATCATGGGCCATAAAACAACCGCGCGGTCTCCTACCGCGTCCGAAGAGCTGAACATAGAACCCAGAACGTATAAAAGAGGATATATACATAAAAGCGCAAAAATTATCAGAATAACGTAAGCGACGATTTTAAAAATCAACTCGCTGGCTTCCATTTTTCTTTTCATATTGCCTTATCCCCCTTAATACAGCGAAACGTTTGCGGCTTTTCTTGCCACGGTATTTGCGCCGAGAACCAAAATCATACCAATAAGATTGTTAGCCATATCCGCCGCAATACCTCTGCCGTCGCCCCATCTGTTTGCAAGGGTTGCAACGATATCCGAAGTAGCCTTGTTGCCGTTATCGTACAAAAGATAAACTTTTTCGTAACCTACGGAAAGAAGTCCGCCGATTTTCATTATAAGCATAATTACCACGGTGGAAAGAATGCTGGGAATAACGACGTAACGCATTTGCGCCATCTTCCCCGCGCCGTCTATCTGCGCAGCTTCGTATGAAGTCGGCGAAACCGCTATTACCGCGGCGAAGAACACAATCGAGTCGTAACCCGCATGTTCCCATAGCTCCGTAATTACGAACAGAGACCGGAAATACCTTGCCGAGTAGAACAATCCGCCTTTCAACGCTTCCTGGAACACGTCGTTGTTGGGGGCAAGCTTCGAAAGGAACTGCGAAAGTATGCCGGGTTCCGAAGTCGTAGACCCTTTACGGAAAAGCAGGAGCGCTATTGTGGTTACAACAACCGTTGAAAGGAATTTAGGCAGATATACGCACACCTGCATAATCGACCTTACTACATTAGAACGGATTTCGTTGAAAAACAAAGCGAGAATTATGGGAGTTGGAAACCCGAACAAAAGATTATAAAATGCAATCGTGAACGTGTTCCTGAACGCCGGCCAGAATTCCGCCGCGTCGGTTCCGAAAAACAGATTTGCAAAGTTGTTCAGACCGAACCACCTGTAATCGGCAACTTGACTCGCTCCGGGGGTGTTATAATCCTTGAACGCGCCCACCAGGTCCGTCATCGGCATGTACTTCCACAGCAAGTACACCAGAATCATCGGCACGAGCATCAGGTAAAGACGCCAATCCTTCAAAATAGTAAACCCGGTGTTCTTCCATCTGTTCTTCTCCGTCTCGTCCCTTACAATCTGCTCGGGCGGCATCGAATAGGTGCCGTCTTCGTTTTTGATAAGGAAGTCGTCATACTTGAGTTTGAACATTGAAAATTTTTCCTCCATATCACTTAAGGTTGTTAAGCAATTATTTGTAATGCGGCGTCGCCGCAGGTTACCCGTTAACAGTTTTTTGTGTTGTCTGCAACACAAAAGCGGGGCGCGCCCCGCTTTACCGTTTTAAAAACGGTTATTAATCCAAATCGTTATGTCTTTTGAGAATAGACATCGTTTCCTCGTCTATCTCTATGGGTTCGTCGCCGAAATTATCGCGCTCCATTTTTTCTTTACGTTCCCTTTCAAGCCGTTTAAGGTAATTCTTCTGGTCCTCGAACATTCCGTCGAACCTTCTCATTACCAATATAATAATAACCGCCATTGCCAGCGACAACAGGCTCGAAGGGTCCGAAAGCTGAACCACAAGCGTTCCGACAAAATCCATTCCGCAACAGGTTGCGACAACCGTTCTGCCGAAAGCAACCAAAAGCCACCCCGCGGCGACGAACAAAGTTGAAAAATACCATTTGCCGGCTATTTTATCCTTGCCCACAAATTTTACGGCAAGCAACAAAACCATAATAAACGCGTTGCCAACGCCGAAACTGACGTAACTCTGCCAGCCCGCGCCCTTTAAAAGGCAGAAAAGAATTCCGTCGCCGACCGCGTAAAAGACGCCCTGCCAGCCCCAGCGCATTATCACCAGAACGACTATCGGCACAAGCGGAGAAAACGTAAACGCGCCCGAATAAGCGATTAACGCATAATGCAGTATCAGTTCGAACACGACCAGTATCGCCGCAAAAATCAACGAATCCGTCAAGCGATACTGCTTTATTGACATTAATCTTGAACCGTTTTTTCGCATATGTTTTCAAAGCGGACATTTTTTAAACCGCAGAATGTTAGTAGTTTACACTTAGCTTATCCATTATAACATGCGCTTTTTTAAAAATCAATACTTTTTTTATTGTTTCACGAAAAAAAATGTGATATAATAAGGCTATAGTTTCAAGGAGTTTGATATGAAAAAAATATACGTTACGCCCTCGGATAATTTGCAGAATATATTGGACGGACTGGACGGTCCCGCCACAATATATTTGCAAAAAGGCATTTATTATACAAAAGTCGAAATTAAAAAAAGCGGCGTGGTTTTAATAGGCGAAAGCCGTGAAACAACTATTATAACTTACGACGATTACGCGCGTAAAATTCACGCCGACGGAAAGGAATACAACACATTCCGCACGTATACGGTATGCGTTTCGGGTGAAAGTATACGGATGGAAAATCTGACGGTAATCAACTCCAACACCGACCCTTCGACCGCCGGACAGTGCGTTGCGCTTTCGGTAAACGCAAAGAGCTTTTACGCCAAAAACATTGCGCTGAAATCAATGCAGGACACGCTGTTTTTAGCGCCGTTCCCCGACGACCTTGTCGTGCGTTACCGCGGATTTATACCCGAAAACCAGCTCTATATACAGGGAACTTCACTGCATCTTTTCGAAGACTGCGAAATAAGCGGCACCGTTGATTTTATCTTCGGCGGCGCGGAAGCGTATTTTAAAAACTGCCGCATAACTTCGCTTTCCGACAAGCGCGGAACAGGCTTTATCGCCGCTCCCTGCCACCACCTTGTGCAGAACAACGGTTTTTGCTTTATCGACTGCAACCTTACAAACGGCGGCGCCGGCGAAAACGAAGTATTCCTCGCCCGCCCGTGGCGCGACTTCGGCAAGTGCGCGTTTATCAACTGCTCTTTAGATAACCACGTAAACCCCGTACTTTTTGACAAGTGGAACGACACCGACCGCGACAAAACCGCGAGATTTTATTATTACGGATTAAAGAGCGCCTCCCCTCTGCACCCCGTAAGCTGGGCAAAGGAACTCACGGAAAGTCAGGCAAACGAAATTATAAAACGCTGTAACGCGCATTTTAATGACAATAACATCTGAATTTGCCGATTATTGTAACAAAAAAATTACATGATAAACGGCCGCCCGCGGATTTAATCCGCGGGCGGCTTATAATTTTAAATCAATAATCGGTCAGCCCCAGCAAATAATCGACGGTTACGCCGTAAAGCTGCGCCATATCCGCAAGCAAAGCAAGCGGCGGCTCGCGCTGTTCCTTTTCATAGTGAAGATAAGTTACACTGTTCAGCCCAAGCTTGCCGGCAACCTGTTTTTGAGTGTAACCTCTTTCTTCCCTCAGCTCTTTTAATCTTTTTCCCAAATACGTCTTCATTTTATTTGACATATTACCAAAATGGTAGTTATTAAAATATACCGGTGAGATTGATAAATGGGTAACATAATTGTTGCGGTGTTGGCGGTGGTGTTTGTTGCGGGGCTGACGGTACTAATCGTTAAAAAGGTAAGACGAGGCGGGCACACCCGCTGTAAAAAGTGCAAAACGCGCTATAATTTGGAAACGGACGTAAATTACGAAATTATGGAAACCGTTTCGGCGGGTAACGGAACGGACAAAAAGGTTGAATTCAGGTGCACGTGTCCGAAATGCGGGGAGGTAAAAACATTTACAAAGCTGTTTCCCCTGCAACGCATAGACAACCACGATAAGGTAGTGCATTTAAACGTTGAAAACGAAATTAAAGAATATTTTAAAAAATAAACCGTTTTTAAAGAACGGATAAAGTAGCCGCCCGCGGAAGTTTCCGCGGGCGGCTTGTTTGTTGAAAAATTAAATTTTTGCCGGCGTTTTAACGTCGGTCGCGGTTACTCTGCAATATACTCGGTTTCAACAATCGCGTTATTCGCGGTCTTATCTCTATAAATTTTAAACAAAATTACCGCAACAAGCAAAACCGCGCTTACAACCGTCAGCGCAACGGGTGCGCCGCAACTGCAGGTATAGGAATAAGACGATTGTTCATACGCAACATCTACAAAAGCGTTTGCGCTGACGTACGCCATCGCTATGTTCGCGCCCGAAAGCACCAGATTTGCAATGGCGGCGCCGAGGATTGCGCCGGACTGCCCCGCTGTTGCATACCACGTAAACGAAAACAGCATTTTGAAGGTAAGCGCAATCATAGTAATTTGCAACGCAAAACCGACAGCCGAGCAGGCAATAGCGGTATTAACGTTCTTCCACCCGCGGAGAAGCTCCATAAATTCAATATATCCCGCGGAAGCGGAATTGCCGTTATAAAATATATTTATTGACGGCATTGCCAGAACCGCAACTACTACAACGGATAAAACGGTTGCAACAACCGATATTATTATAGCGGCGCAGTTTTCCTTTTTTACAAGTATATCCGCAAAGCGAACCGCAATGCGGCACAACGTAAACCCGCCGAACATAATACCGCCCACAACGAGCCCAGCAAGAGTTGCACCGCTGAACTCAGCCGAAACGGTCGTTCCGCTTGAAGACGCCAACATTGCGTGCATCGCAAGAAACGCCGTGGCGCACATTGCAAACGACAAATAAGTTAAAACCGCAGGTTTATAAAAATTGACGTTCTCTTTTTTATACGCAAACTTTTTAACTGCGGCGGATATCGTCAACGAGCCGAAAACAATCGACAGTATTATCGACGCTGCGGCGATTAACGTTCCGGCAGCGGCGGGGAAATAATACGTGGTCAGCACCGCGTCCGTTAAACTGCCTTTACCGATAGCTTCGGAAATCTGATTATACACGCCGCCGAAATAATGATAGATATCAACAGTTGTTCCTACCCCCGCATATTCGGCCTGCACTCCGATAATAAACGAGAATATAAACCCGAACAGCGCCGCGCACGCAATCAGTCCGCAACACACGTATTCCGTTATCTTTTTCCAGCCCGCTACGGTATTGCGCCCTGCGGGCGCAACAAAACCGTTTTCAACGGCGTCGGTTATTGCCATTTCGCCGTAACCGCCTCCGCTTACGGGCTTTTTATCCTGCAATGGCTTGCCGCACGCACTGCAAAACAGCGCGTCGAAGGTCATACTCGCCCCGCAGCTCTGGCAAATTACTTTGCCGTCGGCGCGGTTACCGCAATAACAGCAATAAGTACCGCCGTCCTCCAATTCTTTTCCACAATGCTTACAAATCAAAGTAGACCCCCTTAAAATCCGAAAAATTCCGCCGCATTATTGTAACACACGTCTTCCACTATCTTGCCAAGCGTTTCGATTTCGCTTTCGGGATATTGCCCGCTTTCTACAAGGTGCCCGAGCATTTGGCACAAAATTCTTCTGTAATATTCGTGGCGGGGATATGCGAGGAACGAACGGCTGTCGGTGAGCATCCCCACGGATTGAGCAACCAAGCCGACCTGCATAAGCGTTTCAAGATTCTGGCGCATACCGTCCTGCTGGTCCAAAAACCACCACGCCGTGCCTACCTGCACCCTGCCCTTAACGCCTTCTTTCTGGAAACAGCCCGCAAGCACGGTAAGCGCGTAGTTGTCGCGCGGGTTAAGGCAGTATAAAATAGTTTTCGGCATATTGCCGTCTTTGTCAAGCTCTCCCAAAAGCGCGGAAAGCTTTTCCATATAAACACTGTCCTCGATTGCGTCGAAACCGGTGTCGGGACCGATTTTTTCGAGCATGGATTTGGAATTGTTGCGGAGCGCGCCTATATGATACTGCTGTACCCAGCCGTATTTTGCGTATTCCTTGGCAAGGAAAGTCAAAATATATCCCTTGTATTTGTCCTGCTCCTCTTCGGTAACCGGTTCGCCTTTAAGCCCCTTCCGGAACACGTCGTTAGCCTCGCCGTAAGTTGCGGGGGCGTAATGAACCACGTCCAAAGCGTGGTCCGAAAGTTTGGAACCCATTTCGTCGAAAAACTTAATCCTTTCGGCAAGCGCGTCGCACAGGTTCTGCAACGAATCAATAGGTTTGCCCGCGACCTCGGAAAGCTGGTTAACCCAAGAAGCGAACCAGCTTAATTCAACGTTAATCGCCTTGTCGGGGCGGAACGCGGGGCGAACCTTTACTTTAAGCGTTTTGTCCGCGTTCATCTTTTTGTGCCATTCAAGCGAATCGACAGGGTCGTCGGTGGTGCACACAGTCTTGACGTTGAACTTATACATCATCTCGCGCGCGGTCAGCTTTTCAAGAACTTTGTTCGCCTTTTCCCAGATGACCTCGGCGTTTTCTTTGTTAATGATTTCGTCGATGCCGAAGTATCTTCTCATCTCAAGGTGAGACCAGTGATATAGGGGGTTACCCACGAAGTACGGCATACTTTCGGCAAATTGAAGGTATTTTTTGTAATCGTCGTCAGGGCCCGAAATGGAATCTTCGGCGTAGCCCCTTGCGCGGAGTGCGCGCCACTTATAATGGTCGCCGTATCTGTCGCCCGCGCCAAGCCAAACCTCGGCAAGATTGCGGAATTTTTTGTCCTCGTAAATCTCTTTGGGTTGCAAATGGCAGTGATAATCGATTATAGGCATCTTCTCCGCGTGCTCGTGATAAAGCTTTTTCGCCGTTTCGGTGTCAAGTAGGAAATCCTTATCCATAAATTTTTTCATTATAACGTTACCCCCGTTTTAAATATAGCAATTTCTTTGGTATTATTAATTTCATTCTTCGCAGGCTTGCCGTTTGCGGTGTCCACGATTAAGTCGATTAACTTTTCAAGCTGGGTATTAAAGTCGCTTTCCAAAACCGCGCCCGCGTTGAAATCAATCCATCCCGGCTTGTTTTTTGCAAGGTCGGAATTAGTGGCTATTTTAAGCGTGGGCACAAATCCGCCGAAGGGCGTGCCTCTGCCCGTCGTAAACAGTACGAGATGACAGCCCGCCGCCGCAATGTTTGTAACCGCGCACATATCGTTGCCCGGTCCGTTTAAAAGATTCAATCCCTTTTCCGTTACATAACCGTCGTCGAAAACCACGTCCTCGACAGGTCCCGAACCGGACTTTTGCGTACATCCGAGCGACTTGTCTTCAAGCGTGGTTATACCGCCCGCCTTGTTGCCCGGCGAAGGATTTTCGTAAACGGTCTGTCCGTTTTTACGGAAATAGTCCTTAAAATCGTTTATCAGCTTAACAACTTTTTCAAACGTAGCCTTATCCTTCGCGCGGTTCATAAGCAGTTGTTCCGCGCCGAACATTTCGGGCACTTCGGATAAAACCGTCGTGCCGCCCGCCGCCACGATATAGTCTGAAAACATTCCCACGAGCGGGTTTGCGGTTATGCCCGAAAGCCCGTCGCTTCCGCCGCACTTTAACCCCACTTTAAGACAGGATATGTCGCGCTCTACGCGCTTGTCGCCCTTTATAATGTCGGCGATTTTTCTGCAAAGCTTTACGCCCTCTTCAATCTCGTCGCCGACCTCCTGACAGACGAGGAATTTAATTCTGCTTTCATCGATTTTTCCCAGTCCTTCTTTGAACTGCGCCATCTGGTTGTTTTCGCAACCCAGCCCCAGAACGAGCACGCCGCCCGCGTTGGGGTGCTTTACGATTTTTTGAAGAATTAATTTCGTTCTCTCGTGGTCGTCGCCCAGCTGTGAACAGCCGTAAGGATGCGTATAAGTGAAAATTCCGTCAAAGCCCTTTTCGCCGTACTTTTCCCTGAACGTTTCAACGATTAATTTCGCCTGTCCGTTTACGCAGCCCACGGTGGGAATAACCCAAAGCTCGTTTCTTATCCCGACGTCGCCGTTCGCGCGTTCGTAAACGCTTACTTTGCGCGGCTTTGCCGCTTTCAGTTCGGTAGCGACTTTGTTATAAGAATATTCGAGGTTTTCCGAAAGGTTGGTTTTTACGTTGTGCGTATGCACGTGACTGCCTTGGGGAATATCCTGCAATGCGCACGCAATGGGGTTGCCGTATTTAACGATATTTTCACCCTTTTTCACGTCGCGCAAGGTAAACTTGTGCCCCTTGGTTATGTCCTCTTTAAGCGTTACACCCTCGTATATGCCGCCCTTTTGCAAATCGCAAAGCGCAACGGCAACGTTGTCGAGAGGATTTATAATTATGGTTTTTTTCTGCATTTTACTCCTTATTATGTGCCGCAACAGTCCTTGCCGCCCGCAACGAAACAATCCACGGACTTTTTCATTCCGCACGTGTCCATAGCTTCGAGATATTTAGCTACAACGGCGCATATGTCGGGGTGAATTGCGTTCATATCGCAATCCCACGCCTCCTTCCAGCCGATAACGTCTTTTGCAAGCTTTTTATAATCGCCGTTGAAGTTTGCCCACAGCTGTTTCCAGTGCGCAAGGTATGCGGGGTCGTCGGCAAGCTTAATGTCCTCTTTGCCCCTCTTGCCCTTATGGAATTCAACAAGCGCCGCAAACGCAAAAAGCAAATGTTTAGGAAGTTCGCCCTTAATTTTAACGTAGTCCGTTAACGTGGGCAAAAGCCTTGTTTTGAATTTGGTGGTGGAGTTGAGCGCGATTGACATCAGCTCGTGGCGGATATAGGGGTTTTGATACCTTTCTATAACGCTGTTTGCAAACGCCGTCATCTCGTCCTTCGGCAGAGCTATCGTGGGATTTACTTCTTCAAAAATGAAGTCGCGCACGAATTTGCCGATTACGGGGTCGCTAACCGCCTCGCCTACGGTATCGATGCCGGCAAGATATGCAACGGGCACCATCGCCGTGTGCGAACCGTTCAAAATTTTAACTTTTCTCTGCTTGTACGGGTGAATATCGTCGGCGAAAATTACGTTTAACCCCGTTTTATCCGCGGGTAAAACGGCTTGTATCTTCGGCTCTTTCTTCAAAACCCAAAGGTGGAAAATTTCGCCTTTTACAACGTTGTTATCCAGATATCCCGTTTCCTTTTGGATTTCTTCAATCTCGTTTCTGGGATAGCCGGGAACGATTCTGTCAACAAGCGTGGAAGTAAAGTGGTTTGCCGTTTGCAACCATTCGATAAACGCCGCGTCCATTTTGTTGATGTGCGCAAGCTCGGTCAAACAACGGTAAAGTTCGTCTCCGTTGTCGTCGATAAGTTCGCAGGGAATAATGCAAAGTCCCTTATTTTTGTCGCCTTTAAAGTGGTCGTAACGTCTTTTTAAAAGCGCCAGAAGCTTTCCGGGGTAGCTCTTGGGGCATTCTGAAAAGTCGGTATCCGCAGGGTCAACAGCAATACCCGCCTCGGTTGTGTTGGAAATAATAACCTGTAAATCCTCGCTTTCGCCGTATTTAAGGTACTTTTCATATTCGGTAAAGGGATTCAGGCAGTCGCCGATTACGTCTATAATCCGGCTTTTTTTAACTTTTTTGCCGCCGTCGATACCCTCTAAGCGCAAAGTATACAATCCGTCCTGGTCTTTAAGTTCCTTAACCCTGCCGAAGGGCATAGGCTGAACGACGACCACGCCCGCGTCGATTGCGCCTTTATCGTTTAAATCCTGCAAAATCCATTCAACGAAAGCGCGCAAAAAGTTACCTTCGCCAAACTGCATAATTTTAATCTTTCTTGCAGGCGCGGGATTTTTAATTAAGTTTTTATTCAATAATTCCATAGTATAAATTCCTCTCAGTGCCTTACGACTTCGTTTTCGATAATCTGCTCGGTCTCCGCGTCAAAAAGATACGCGGCGCTTTGAGGGATATAGAATTTGAACTCTTCGCCCATTGCCGGCGTATAGTGCGGATTAACTTTAAGAATTATGTTAACCTTTTCCTCGCCGCACCCGACTACCGCGTAAACGTTGGTGGTGTCGCCCAAAAGCTCGGTAAGTTCGACTTTGGACGTTATTTCATAATACTTCTGAGTTTTGTCAATCTCGTGCGCAAGTTTGATTGCTTCAGGTCTGAACGCAAACACAACTTTTTTGCCTTCGACCGCCGCCGCGTCCTTAACTATAGGTCTGATATCGGCGTTGAGCCCGCATGCGGCAACCTTGCCGTTTTCCACCGTTCCGCGGACAAAGTTCATAGGAGGCTCGCCGATAAAGCCCGCAACGAACAGGTTCTGCGGATAGAAATACAGCTCGTACGGGGTGCCTATCTGCTGTACGTAACCGCCCGACTTCATAACTACTATTCTGTCGGACATAGTCATAGCCTCGGTCTGGTCGTGGGTTACGTAAATTGTAGTCGCGCCGACGGAGCGGTGAATCTGTTTGATTTCCGAACGCATGGTAACGCGCTGTTTTGCGTCGAGGTTGGATAAAGGTTCGTCCATAAGGAAGATATTAACCTTTCTGATTAACGCACGGCCAACCGCAACGCGCTGGCACTGACCGCCGGAAAGCGCACGGGGGAATCTTTCCAAATAATCGGTCAAGCCCAGAATTTTAGCCGTCGCCTGAACCTTTTCCTCTATAACGTCCGCGTCTATGCCCTCAAGCGTAAGCCCGAACGCCAAATTTTCATATACCGTTAAGTGAGGGTAAAGCGCATAGGACTGGAATACCATTGCAATTCCCCTTTCCCTTGCCGACATCTGGTTTGCAAGCTTGCCGTCGATGTAAAATTCACCCGCCGTAATATCTTCAAGCCCTGCAATCATACGTAGCGTAGTTGACTTGCCGCAACCGGAGTCGCCTACGAGACAAATGAATTCGCCGTCTTTTATCTCCATGTTGAAGTCGTGCACTGCGTGATATCCGTTGGGATACACCTTGTTTACGTCTTTAAATAAAAGTGTTGCCATTTTAATTTTTTCCCCTTTTTATTTATTCTCACGCAAATTCCGCCTGTTCTGCGGCGACGATTTGCAGTGATTTATAGGGCTGCCCGCCCTCAGCCCGCAATATTACGGGCAAACCTTTCTTTTAATTGCGGGAGCGGTTACGCTAACCCTAAAACAAATAGAAACAAGCAAGACCATGTTCGCGGGCATTTTCAAGGGGAGTTTACAAAGGCGTAAACGGTCCGAAGAAAAGCGGAGCGCAACAAAGCATCGCGAAGTTTATCTTAAATCTTTCGTTGCGATGTTATCCATATCGTCATAGGCCTGATTTTCCCCGCACATACCCCAGATGAAAGTGTAGTTGTGCGTACCTATGCCCGTGTGAATCGACCAGCTGGGCGAAATTACCGCCTGTTCGTTATGCATAAAGATGTGGCGCGTTTCCTTAGGCGTGCCCATAAGATGAATTACCGCCTCCGTTTCGGGAAGGTCGAAGTACATATAAACTTCCATTCTTCTTTCGTGCGTATGACTGGGAAGAGTGTTCCAACCGCTGCCTTCGACAAGTTCGGTCATACCCATTGCAAGCTGGCAGCTTTCGCAAACGTCGCCGATTATGAATTGATTAATAGTGCGCTTGTTCATCCCCTCTGCGGTGCCCAGACGCCTTTGCACGCAATATCTCGCGTCCGCGGGGGCGGGCTTGCCTTCTACGGGCTGAATTATTTTAACCGTGGGATACGTCTTGTGCGCAGGGCAGGAATTTATATAAAATTTTGCGGGGTTTTTAGCGTCTTTAGAGGTGAACTCCACTTCCTTGGTGCCCATACCGATGTAAATTCCCTGCTTGTGCTCTAAAACGTATTTTTTGCCGTCGAGGGTAATCACGCCCTCGCCGCCTACGTTTATTACGCCCATTTCTCTTCTTTCAAGAAAATAAGCGGTTGCAAGCTCTTTAAAAGTTCCCAAAGAAAGGGCTTTTTTAACGGGCATTGCGCCGCCCGCTATAATTCTGTCCTGATGGGAATAGGTGAGAAGAATTTCGTCCTCCTCGAAAAGCTTTTTGATTAAATACTTTTTCCGAAGTTCCTTTGTATCGTAATTTTTGGAATCGTCGGGGTGATTCGAATAACGGATATCGAATTTCATTTTAAACTTCACTCCATTTTTTATTTATAAAATCGATGCAAGGCAAAATATCATCGCCCGCGGTGCCCTCTAAAACAAGTACGGCATCTTTGTCGTAAGCTTTGATTTTGCCCAAAAGCTTATTAAAGTCGAACATTCCCCTGCCGGGGGCGACCTGTTTAAGCTTACCGTCCTCAAAAACGCAGTCTTTCACGTGGAACACTACTATTTTGCCGGCAAAGGTTTTTAAACCCTCGTCCAAAATTTCAAGGTAATTTTTGTAGTTGGATGCGTCGAGATAGTTGTAAATATCGAAAATAACCTTTACGTTGTCCTCGTTAACGCCGTCTACGGCGCGCTTTAAGGTTGCAACGTCGTAGCAAACGTGCCCCGCCGCGCCTTCCATCCCGATATACGCCCCGACCTCCTTGGCGTAGAGGGCAAGCTCCTTAAAGGTTTTAATAACCGTTTCAAGCGCCTCTTCGGTTCGGTTTAAGGGGTTGTAAGTCCACTTGTCGTCGTTGAACGAACCGGTTTCGGAGCCGACCACATTGCAGCCCAAAAGTGCGGAACACTTTAAATAATCCTTAAATATCGCCTTGCAGTTTGCAACTTTTTCCTTGTCCGAGTGAACGGGATTGAAGTACGCGCCGATTAAAGGCACGTATATATTTGCGGCTTTTAACGCCTTGCCTATTTCTTCGGCGCGTTCCTTTTTAAGTCCGCCGGGGACGTATTTTACGTCGTCTAAAAACTTGTAAGCGACCAGTTGCACCGCGGATATGCCGCAGTTTTCGCATTTTTGAACTGCATTCTCAAGCCCTTTTACGCCCAAGTCGTGAGTACGGAAAGCTATTTTCAATTTATTCACCAATAAAAATTTACTCAAACGCAGAGAAGCAAGCAATGCAAGGCGAAAGAGGATAACTTGAAGAAGTTTACTTTAAGTAAATGACTGAAAGTTGCCCCGGTTCAACACAGCAGAGCACAGCTTATATGCGTTTAGTCGGTTTAGCGTTGAACGCGACCGCTGCCGTCACCGCCCGCAAGCGCTTCCACTTCCTTGCGGGAAACAAGGTTGAAGTCGCCGGGGATGGTGTGCTTTAATGCGGACGCCGCTACGCCGAATTCGAGAGCCTGCTTAAAGTCTTTGCCGTCTAAAAAGCCGGTTATTACGCCGCCGGCAAAGCTGTCGCCGCCGCCTACGCGGTCTACGATGGGGTGCAGGTTATAAGTTTTGGAGTGATAGAATTCGCCCGTTTTACCGTCGTAAATGCAAGCCGACCAGCCGTTATCCGAAGCGGAGCGGCTTACGCGGAGGGAAGAAATGCAGTATTTGAATCCCAAATCCTTAACCATTCTGCGGAAGATATCCTTGTAACCTTCAAGCTCCAAATCGCCGCTGGTTACGTTAGTTTTGCCGGGCTTGTAGCCGAGAACGAGGTCGGCGTCCTCTTCGTTACCGATGCAGACGTCAACGTATTTCATAAGGTTGGTCATAACCTTTTTAGCCTTTTCGCTTGACCACAGTTTTTTGCGGAAGTTCAAATCGACGGAAACGGTTACGCCGTGCTTTTTAGCGGCCTTTAAAGCCTCTTCGGTTAAAACCGCCGCGCTGTCGGAAACCGCGGGAGTGATGCCCGTGAAATGGAACCAGTCGGCGTCCTTGAAGATTGCATCGAAGTCGAAATCCTTTGCGGTTGCGGTTGTTATGGAAGAGTGAGCTCTGTCGTAAACGACTTTGGAAGGTCTTATCGAAGCGCCCGTTTCAAGATAGTATATGCCGAGTCTTTCGCCGCACTTTGCAATGTGGCAGGTATCAACGCCGTATTTTTTGAGCGCCGCAACCGCGCATTCGCCGATTTCGTTATCGGGAACGGCTGTTACGAATTCCGCCTTGTGACCGTAATTCGCGCAGGAAACGGCAACGTTAGCTTCGCCGCCGCCGTAATTTATGTCAAACTCGTCGGCTTGAATAAACTTTTCGTTGTTGGGGGTGGAAAGACGAAGCATAATTTCGCCCATGGTTACGATTTTTTTCATTTTTCTTTTCTCCTTAAATATATGAAAATTTATATTATTTTTTAATTCGGGCGCCGCATATGCGGCAGTTTGTAACAATTTCGGAAAAACCAAAATTAAAACGCAGAGTGCCTTATATATGCGTTTTACCGCTATTTTTTAAGAACAAGATGAACGGCAAACCCGCCGAATTCATGCTTTAAATAAGCCACGTTCAAAATGCCTTCCGCATTGTACTTAAACGAGCTTTCATCCGCTTCAAAACCGCGGAGTCTGAGCTGGTATATGGCGCGTTTAACGCTGTTTGCGGCTATTGCGATGTGCCCGTGCGCGCCCTTGAAAGGCTTTTTCATCATCTCCATATATGTGGAGGCGAACACCGAACTGTTGCCGACTTTTTTAGTGAAACCGAACGCCGTTTCAAACTCGCCGGCAACGCTTTCCGCCTCTTCGGGGTTTGCGCAGTTGAGCCCGACGTGAACCATTTCGAAACCGAGCATTTTATCGATTGCCTCGCGGCAAAGTTTTGTTACGCCCGCCCAGTCGCCCGCGTTTAAAAGCGCGGGGGGAACTATCCAGCTGCCGCCGCAACAGACGATTTTTTTATAGGCGAGGTAACCGTTTAAGTTATCCGCAGTAATTCCGCCAGTGGGCATAAAACGCATTGTTGTATAGGGGCCGCAGACCGCCTTTATGTAGGAAAGCCCGCCGGCTTGCTCCGCAGGGAAGAATTTTGCAAAGTCGAGCCCCAGTTCCAGAGCCTGCTCGATTTCGCTCGCCGAAGAAAGACCGGGAGCAAACGGAACGCCTTTATCGAGGCAGTGTTTTACCACTTTGGGGTTTAAACCGGGAGCAACGCAGAATTTTGCGCCGGATTTTATAGCCGCGTCCGCCTGTTCGCAGGTTAAAACCGTGCCTGCGCCGACAAGCATATCGGGATAGGCTTTTGTCATGCGGCGGATTACTTCGTCGGCTCCTTTTGCACGGAAAGTTACTTCAGCACAGTTTATTCCGCCGTCGCGGAGGGCCTTTGCAAGCTTTTCGGCGTCTTCAACGTTGTCAAGCTTGATTACGGGCACTATTCCGACGTTTTCAAGTTCGTTTACGAGCGCGTCGGTTTTTTGCTTTATATTCATTAATTTTCTCCTTGCGTACGCATTGCATACGTCTCTATTATATATAAAAATCCCTTGTCCGTCTATGGACAAATCAGACCTTTTTATGTAATTTTCAGACATTTTGCCTTTCGAAAACAGGCGCTTTTTGAGCGTTTTTTAACGCTTTTTTGATAAATTCGGCAAGAAACGAAACCGCCGCGGAGCAAAAAAATTCGCGACGCGGCGGTAAATTTTTGAAATTAAGAGCCTACCTTTTTAAGCGTGGTTTTGTAATTTACTATCAACTGTTTAAGAGCCGCAATTACCGTATAATTGGAGTCTTCCTTTTCGTTGTTGAAAGTATACTTTAAATCGCCGCCGCCGATTCTGCCGGCATAGAGCATTACTTTCTGTTTTGCGACTTCTGGGGTATCGACTTCGTATTTGTAAAAATCGGATGCCGTGTCAAAATTGTTGTATGCGGTGCCGCCTGATTTCGTCTTTATATCCGAAGGTACTTTTTCATCGCGGGAATCGGCAAGATAGCAGTCGAGATTGGTTTTATCCGCGGTATTCTTTTGCGTCATTAAATCGTAACTGCCGTCGAAGAAATTGCCGAAAGCTTTTATGATGCCGCCGGCTTCACCGGAAAAAGTGCCCGCGCCCTTGGCGTCGGTTCCCTGTCCGGAAGAAAGCATAGGTTTCATTTTTGCCGTTGAACGGAAGTAATTGTTTTCGACAAACGCGCTGGCGCCCATTGTTACGCCGACGCCGTACTTTGCGTTGCCATCGAAATAATTGTTGTAAATGTGGACGGTGCAGGTTCTTATTCTGGGATGGCGCGAGTCGGAGTGGTCGTACCAGTTGTGGTGGTAGGTTATTTTGTTATCCGTAGTTTCATCCTTCATTCCCTGCAAATTGCATTTTCCGCTGTCCCAGAAATGATTGTAAGAATGAGTTATGTAAGTCGATTTTTTCGTATCGAGAGCGCCGTCGCCCTTTACCTGGTCGGCGTCGCTGCCGGCGTCGCCGTAAAACATATCGCAGTTGTGAACCCAGACGTGGTCGTTATCCTGCTGTAAGCCGATATTATCGCCCTCGTTGCTGTTACAGTTCATAAAACCCAGATTTCTTATTTCTACGTTGGAGGCGTTTTTAATGCGTATCCCCCAACCGTTAATCGTTGCGTCGGAACCTATTCCTTCGAAAGTTACGCCGCCGCCCTTCAATTTTCTTGTTTTATTCGATATAACCAAATCACCTTTACAGGCGCTGTTGGAGTCGATGCCGGCCAAATCGGTTATGTTGCCGACAAAGCGTACTGCGAGCGGACGGGTTTCTTTGGCTTTTGAATAGCCGAGAAGAATTGCCTGCATACCCACGCAAGGGTTCGATTCGGCGCCCGTTACTTCAAGTTTAACGCTGTCCTTTGTTTCTTCGGTTACGTAAATAACTCTCGCATCGGATTTTAAAGTGCCGTCGTCGTTATATGCGCCGGACGAAGTGCCGTTTACGAACGCGAACCCCGTGCGCTCGTGCGCAATCACCGTGATTTTTGCGGTTGACGCGAAATTTTCTTTTTCAGCCCCGCCCTCGACGGGAACGACTTTAAGAGTATATTTGCCCGCTTTGAGCCCGACCGCGTCGGCGCGGAAGTTGCTTTCGTACTCGCGGACAAGAGGCGCGTCCAGTTTTTGCCAGGAGCCGCCCTCCGCCATACAGTAAACGTTGTACCAGGTTGCGCCGACGAGTTTATCCCACTCGACGTAAGCGGCTTCCAAATCGCCTTCGGCTTTGGTTATTTTAACCGCGCCGGCTACGGGGTTATTGTTTATTTCGCCGTCCGTTCCTTCGTCTGAAGAACCGCTCTGCACATAGCCGCATTCACACACTCCGTTTGTAAAGCTGTGTGCGGCATAGGAAGACTTGTCGGTTTCCTTGTCTTCGGGACACTCTTTCCAGTGCCCTGTTGCATTGTGACCCCAGTCGGAGTAAACGTGCACGTGGGCGCAAGCCGTAAACACGCCGAGCGACAGCATTGCCGCGGCGGCAACCGCCGCACATTTTTTGTAACTTTTCATTTTTCCCCTTTATATTTTCCTTTAAAAACCGGCGCCGATAAATTTTGAGGCGCCTACTCTCCATAATAGGTATATTACATCCTTTCGTCAATTAATGCAAGCGAAAGCGACGAACATTTTTAGAAAATTTTTAACACAGAACCGAAAAGAAACGCTCTGCACCGCGAACGGAAAGCGATTATTTATCCGGATTTTCAGTTTGCCCATTCGTTGCGGCGAAATTTTGCGCGGTTGAAACCGGTTCCGCCCCTGAATCAGAGGAGTTTTCCTCTGCGCTTGCGGGCGAACATGCTTCGGCGACGGGTTGCCCTGCGGGTTGCGCGGCAAGTAAGCCTGAGGATTTTTTCCACCTGCCGGACAGGAGCCTGCCGCCGAACAGGAGAGAACGCAACACCCAGTCGGAAACCATTCCTATCCATAGCCCGAACGCGCCCATTTTTGCGCCCGCCCACTCGCACGTTAAAATATAGCACAGCCCCACGCGCATCAGAAGCATGGAGGCTACCGCCGCAAACATTACGTATTTCACGTCGGACGAGGCTTTTAAGACCGCAGGCAAGCCGAAAGACAGGGGATAAGTGAGGAACTGCACCGAAAGACACAGCGTTAAGCATTTACGCGCGATTTCGCGGGCTTCGGGAGAAATGTTGTAGAACGTTAAAAGCGGTTCGGCCAGCCCCCAGACCAGCGCGACGCAGACGGCGTTGCCGATATAAGACAAAATCAACATTTTTTTGATATAGTGCTTGACCTGACCGATATCGCCCTGACCGATTGCCTGACCGATTACGGTTAAAATGGAAGTATTTATACCGTTGCCGACGATTGAGGACATAGTGTTTATGTTGTACGCGGCGGAATTTGCGGCAGTTTCGAAGTTGTCTATTATTTCCGCGCCGGTTACGGGATTGAAACCCGTTACCGTGTTGTAAGCGCCGATTGAAATGAATACTATTACGAAAATTTTGCCGAGTTGAAAAAGACTGCTTTCGATTCCTCCCGGCACGCCGAGCTTTAATATCTGTTTTAACAGTTTGCCGTCAAAACGGAATTTTTCGAAAATTTTAATGCGGACGGCGTTTGATTTGCGCGTTGCCAGAAACAGCGTAAAAATTGCGGGGAATACGCGGGCGAGCAGGGTGCCGAGCGCGACGCCGACGACTTCGAGCCGCGCCCAGTAAATGAAAACGGCGTTAAACCCGACGTTGAGGAAAAAGCTGATTATTGCAGAGAGCATTGTATTCATACTCTTTCTCTGGGCGCGGAGAACAGCCGCACAGCAATTGAATACGGCGAGGAACGGATAGCTTGCCGCCATTACCAGAAAGTACTGACAGGCATAGTCCTTGGTCTCCTGCGAGGTTTCGCCGAAAAGAAGTTCTATTATCTGCCTGTTCAGCCCCATACACAGCGCCATTACCACCAACGACGATAAGAGCATGATAACAATCAACTGTTTTGCGGATTTGTTTGCATCCTCCGTTTTGTCTGCGCCGATGAGCTGGGAAGTGATTATTGCGCCGCCCGCGCCGAAAGCCGCGAAAAGCTGTATTAACAAACTGGAAACCTGGTCAACAGAAGTTATGGCGGAAAGGATTTTATTGCCTTCGCCGCTGACGCCGTTGGAAGCCATTAAGCCGTCAATCATTCCGAGCGACATCGAAAGAGCGGATTCGACGACTATCGGGATAATGAGCGCGGCAAGCGCCTTTGCCGTAAAGAGCGTATATTTTTGTTTTTGCCTTAATGCTTTTTGCATTTAACTCTTACCTTGTTTTATTTTACGACTTTTACTGATTTTAAAGAGTGATTTTTACGCGGGATTCAACCGTGCGGTTTTCGGTTACGCGGAAAAATTTGAAAGTGGAGCATCCTACGCTTTGTGCCGAAGAGCGGGCGTAAACGCCTATTTTTGCTCCGGTCCACACGGCGGGCGTTGCATAGAACTTGTGCGTGAACGCACTGCCGCCGAAGGTGAATTTATATAAAAATTTATCGGAGGAAACGCGGCGTGCCGTCATTTGGAAAGTTACGTATTTGTCGTCGTAGGGCTGACTGCGACAGAGCGTTTCGTCCTCGCCGCCGCCTATGGAACCTTTTCTTATTTCAAGATAATTACGTCCGTTTGAGCGCACGACGCACACATACCCGTATTCTTTGCCGAACACGACAAAACCCGTTTCGTCGCCGTCCTCTTTTAAATCGAGGCGGCACTTGGTTTTGACGGAGAAATCGGCGTAATTAACCTTTTGGAGAAAGAGCTGGGGCACGTTTGCAAGGGAATTGCCCCCGTAATATACGCAGTTTAACTTTAATCCGCCCTTCATTTCGCACCATTCGGGGCGGCGGTTTGCGGGGGTTTGCCAGATTAGTGAAAGCGTTGAGCCGTCAAATTCGTCCGTGGACTGAATTTTGTAGTCGGTTTTGATGTTTACGGGATATTCGCCGCCTTTTGCGGGGTTGCCCGCCATATTATCATACGTTTCTTCGCCTAAAATTACCCAGTCGTCGGCCCATTTTGCGGGCTGAAGGTGAACGACTCTGCCGTAAGCGCCCAAGTCCTGAAAATGAAGAAACGCCCAATTTTCCCCTTTATCGTCCAAATCGACGAGAGCACCCTGATGGGGGCCGTTTACTTCGGTTGAGCCCTGTACGAGCACGATTTTAGTTTCGTAAGGGCCTTTGAGTTTTTTGGAGCGCAGGGCGACCTGCCAACCGGTTTTTACGCCGCCGGCGGGCGCGAGAATATAAAAATATTTGCCGCGCTTTAAGAGCTTGGGCCCTTCGATAACGGGGGATATATCGGGGTTAAAGTAAATAATATCGTAATTTTTTGCGGGGGTTTGCAAATTTTCGTCCGTTTCGAAGAGCGCGATTTTGGAATTGAAACCCGAGCGGCTTCTTGCAAACGCGAACGCGACGAAACAGCGGTTATCCTCCCATATGGGACAGGGGTCAATAAACCCTTTGCCGAGAAGCAGCGGGCGGAGAGGCGACCATTTGCCGTAAATGTCATACGTTTCGGAAACGAAAACGCCTTCGTCGGGGAAAGGAATAAGGCAATAGAACTTGCCGTTGTGATAGCGCAGAGAGGGCGCCCAGACGCCGTTGCCGTGGTTAACCCTTTCGTACCCTGCGAAGGGGATTTCGGGGAGGACGTAATTTATCAGCTCCCACTCCGTTAAATTTTTGGAATGCAGAACGGGCACGCCCGGCACGAAGTTGAAACTGGACGCGACCATAAAAAAGTCCTCTCCGACGCGGATTACGTCGGGGTCGGAATAGTCGGAAAAAATTACGGGGTTTGTATAGCGCACTTTATGCCTCGCTTGATTTTACAAAGCGGCGGACATGTGTTTCACCGTCCGCCGAATAAGTTTTTGTTTTTTTAATTATTTGGTGCCGAAAAGCCTGTCGCCCGCGTCGCCCAAGCCCGGAAGAATGTAGCCGTTTTCGTTGAGCTGTCTGTCGAGTGTGGAAACGTAAACCTGTACGTCCGGATGCGCCTTAGCCACCTTTTCCACTCCTTCGGGCACGCCGATTACCGCCATAAATTTGATGTTTTTGCAACCGCGCTTTTTCAACGCGTCGAGCGCGTCGCACGCGGAGCCGCCGGTTGCGAGCATGGGGTCAACGAGGAAAACCGTCTTTTTGTCGATTCCATCGGGGAGCTTGCAATAATATTCCTGAGGCTGAAGGGTTTCTTCGTTGCGGTACATACCTATGTGCCCTACCCTTGCAGTGGGGAAAACCTTGTGAACGCCGTTCACCATACCCAGTCCCGCACGGAGAATGGGGACGATTGCAACGCTTTCTTCGGGGACTTTGTACTGTTCGGTTTTTTCGAGCGGGGTTTCAACCGTTACCTTTTCGAGCTTTATATCGCGCGTGCTCTCGTAAGTCATAATAGTGGTTATTTCTTCGATAAGCTCGCGGAATTCCTTCATTCCCGTCTTTTTGTCGCGCAATATTGCGATTTTATGTTTGATGAGCGGATGGTCGAACACAAAAACGTTTTCGAACTTTTTCATTTATTTTTCCTCCGCTTTGTTTTCGGAAACCGTATCCTGAACGGGCGCGGTTACTTCTTCGGTTGCGGGGGCAACTTCCTCTATTACGAGTTGCTCGTTGCCGTCGTTGTTCCTGCTTTTGATATTTACGATAAGGTTGGTTAAGATTCCGAGGATGAGAGCGCAAGCTACCGCCGTGATTGTTACGGGGCCGATTTTAAGAACCAGACCGCCGACGCCCGCGATTAATACCACCGAAACGGTGAAGAGATTGCGGTTGTCGTTGAGGTCAACGTTTTGTATCATTTTAAGACCGGACACCGCGATAAAGCCGTAAAGCGCTATGCACACTCCGCCCATTACGCATTTGGGTATGCTTGCAAGGAAAAGAGTGAAGGGCGCGAGGAATGCGCTGACGATTGCCATAACCGCCGTTATTAAAATCGTTATAATAGACGCGTTGCCGGAAATTGCCACGCAACCGACCGATTCGCCGTAAGTGGTGTTGGGGCAACCGCCGAAGAGCGCGCCCGCGATTGAGCCTATGCCGTCGCCCAAAAGCGTGCGGTGAAGTCCGGGGTCCTTTAAAAGGTCGGTTTCTATTATAGAAGAGATGTTTTTATGGTCGGCGATGTGTTCTGCGAACACAACGAACGCGACGGGGATATACGCGACGGCGATTGTGCCGATATACGCGCCGATTGAGCCCGCTTCTCCCGCGGCGTAACCGCCGCCGTAAACGTTGAACGCCGTGAGGAATGCAAAGTTGGGATACCAGGCTTCGGCGTTGCCCAATGTGGTGAACGGCGTGAAGTCGATAACCCTGAGGCACTCGGCGCCCTCGATATAGCTGAAGCCCGTAAAGATTGCGGCAAGCACGTAGCCGGAAATTATGCCGATTATGAAAGGAATCATTTTGAGCATCTTTTTGCCGTATACCGAGCAGACTATTGTAACCGCCAAGGTTACCAGCCCGCATAAAAGAGCGATGAAGGGCGAGCAATAAGCCGCCGTGCCCGCCTCGGAACCGAGAACGGGTGCGCCGTTTACAGCGTTTTCGAAATCGACGAACCAATTTGTTACGGGATAGGTTGCGCTGCCGGACATTAAGTCGCCCACGGCGTTGCCCGCGAGTGAAAGTCCGATTATTGCGACGGTGGGGCCGATTACCACGGCGGGCATAATTTTATCTATCCACTTAGTGCCGGCGAATTTGACGATTACCGCAATTATTACGTAAACCAAGCCCGCGAACACGGCGCCGATTATTAAACCGAGATAGCCGAGCGACATTGAAACGCCGCCTGCGAAAGCCGCGCCCATAGAACCGAGGAAGGCGAACGAGCTGCCGAGGAAAACGGGGCTTTTGAACCTTGTTAATAAAAGGTAAACGATTGTGCCGACGCCTGCGCCGAAGAGCGCCGCCGAGGGTTGCATTCCGTTGCCGATTATCATTGGCACCGCTATGGTTGCCGCAAGGATTGCCAAGAGCTGCTGCAATGAGAACAGCACGAGGCGCCCGGGTTTGGGTCTGTCTTTTACGCCGTAAACGAGCTTCATTTGTAAATTCTCCTGTATTTTGTTTGTGTTACGCGCACACCGGCGCGTAACCTTGAACATTATATCACGCGGTTTTCAAAATTGCAATATCATTATTATATTAATTAAAAAATTCTCCTCCCGCCTTTGCGGTGCAAGGGCGGGAGGAGAAAAATTAATTCCAAGCAAAATTAAATTTTATGTAGTGACTTTTTTCTTCGTATTTATTTAATACGGGTTTTTCGAAACCCTGCTTGTTTATAGAATCGGGACAGAATTGCGGTTCAAGGCAAAAGCCCGCCCAGCGGTTGTATTTTCCGCTTTTGCCGTTGACGCCGCCCAGTTGTCCGCCGGTGTAAAACTGCAAACAGGGCATATCCGTAAAGACGTCCATTTTTACGCCGGTAACCTCGCTTTCCGCTTGCGCGGCGTGTTCGCCGTTCAAAATATAATTGTGGTCGTAACCGTGTGTTGCAAGCAATTCTTTTGCGTTGAAACCGCTGCCGATTTTCTTTTGCGCCGTAAAATCGAAGGGGGTGTTTTTAACCGCTCTTTTTTCACCCGTAGGGATAAGCACGCCGTCCGACGGAGTGTAATAACAGGCGTTTATTTTTAAAAAATTGTTTCTGCAATCGCCGGACGATTCGCCGTCGAGGTTGAAATACGCGTGATTCGTTGGACACCATAAAGTGTCCTTATCGCTTTTTGCCGTAAAAATTATTTCCAGCGAGTTGTTTTTAACCGTAAATTTTACCGTAAAATCGAGATTGCCCGAATAATTTTCTTCGCCGTCGGCGCTTAAGTAATTCATTGTTACGGAATTTTGAGTATGCTCCGTTACGGTGAAAAGTTTTTTATCGAATCCGCTGCTGCCGCCGTGAAGGTGATTTTTGCCGTCGTTTGTATTTAACGAATGCTCCGCGCCGTTAAGCGCAAACCTGCCGCCGGCTATTCTGTTTGCTACTCTGCCTATTGTAGCGCCGGCGTAAGTGCCGCTTGCAACGTAATCGTTTGACGAATTAAAACCCAGAACTATATCAATGCCGTTTATGCGCAACGCGTTTATTCTTGCTCCGAAATTGCAGATATCGGCTTCAACGGCGCCCTGTCCGACGGTATATATATAATTTTCGTTCCCGTTTATATTGCCGTACGGTTTTTTCATATTACTTATTGTAGCCCCCGGGGTTTTTGGATTGCCAGTTCCAGAGGGATTGGCACATATCGTCTATGCCCAGCTGCGCCTCCCAGCCAAGCTCTCTTTTCGCCTTGCCGGCGTCCGCGTAGCACGCCGCGATATCTCCGGCTCTTCTCGGTTTTATTACATACGCTAACTTTCGGCCGCAAGCTTTTTCAAACGCTTTTATTACATCAAGCACCGAATATCCCTTGCCCGTCCCCAGATTGTACGTGTATATACCGCTTTTTTCTATCTTTTCTATCGCCGCAACGTGACCCTTTGCAAGGTCCGTTACGTGGATATAATCTCTTACTCCCGTCCCGTCCGGCGTGGGATAGTCGTTCCCGAACACTCCTATCTCTTTTAACTCGCCTATCGCTACCTTTGCTATATACGGTGTTAAATTGTTAGGTATCCCTTTCGGGTCCTCACCGATTAGTCCGCTTTCGTGCGCGCCTACAGGATTGAAATACCTTAACAGCACTACCGTCCATTCTTTATCCGATTTGTACACGTCGCTGAGCATTATCTCCTGAAAATATTTGCTCGTGCCGTACGGATTTGTTGTACCGCCGGTTTTGCTTGCCTCCGTAAGCGGCAATTCCTCGGGGTCGCCGTACACAGTTGCCGACGACGAAAACACTATTTTCTTGCACCCGTGCTCTCGCATTGACTGCAACAACGTCAGCGTTCCGTTCAGATTATTATCGTAATACTCTATAGGTTTTGCGCAGCTTTCTCCAACCGCTTTCAAACCCGCAAAGTGGATTACCCAGTCTATTTTCTGCTCCGTGAATATTTTATCCAATGCGCTTTTATTCCGCACGTCCGCGTTATATATCTTTACTCCCTTTCCGGTTATCTTTTCTACGCGCTTTATGCTTTCTTCGCTCGAATTTACATAGTTATCCACCGCCACTACCTCGTATCCCTTTTTTATCAGTTCTACGCAGGTGTGCGTACCGATGTATCCCGCTCCTCCGGTTACCAATATCCTTTTCATTGATTATTTACTCCTTATAATTTTGTTATCGTTAAGCCGTCTTCAATGTCCGAATTATAAAACGTTGCTTTATATCCGGTTGCTTTAAGATAGGCGCCGTATACGAATTCTTTGAAATCGTCGACGGAACTTGTTTTGACAAGCGAAATCGTACACCCGCCGAAACCGCCGCCAATAAGACGGGAGCCGAGGCAGCAGGATTGTTTTTGCGCGGCTTCGACAAGGGCGTCGGGTTCTCTGCCGGTTACCTCGTAATCGTCCCTTAAAGACGCGTGGGATAAATTCAACAGTCTGCCGAGAATTTCCATATTGCCCGCCTTTAGCGCCTGCGCCGCAACGCGAACTCTTTCGCACTCGCCGACGACGTGCCCGACGCGCTTTTTTAATATCCGCGGCAAGCCGGTGCCGTAACTTTTAAACTGCGACGGGGTAAGATTTGCAAGACAGTTTATATCGATTTTTTGACGCAATAATTTTAAAGCCTCTTCCGTTTCCGCCCTTCTTTCGTTGTATTTGCTTTCGATTAAATTGTGAGGTTTGTTGCAATTGGCGATTATGAGATAGTAATCCCCCAGCCTGAGCGGCAGATATTCGCATTCGAGAGTATTGCAGTCCAGAAGCATTACGTGGTCTTTTTTTCCGCACGCCGAGGCGTACTGGTCCATTATTCCGCAATTTACGCCGGTGTATTCCCTTTCCGCCGTCTGGGCTTTTAAGGCAACGTCAACAGGGTCCGCCCGCTCGCCGGCAACCGCCGCAAGCGCCGCTATGGTGCTGACCTCGATTGCCGCCGAACTGGAAAGCCCGCTGCCGAAAGGAACGGTGCAATCCTGCAACATATCGCAACCGCAAATTTTGTGCCCCGCTTTTTGCCATATAAGAGCCGCGCCCGCCTGATAGTTGCCGTACTTCAAATCTTTGTAATTTTGAAGATTATCGATATCGAGAGACACCTTGTCGGGCAGCGTAGTCCAACTTAAATTTATTTTATTTGTGCCGTTGGGTCGCACATATACCGTGTTTTTGAGCGATATTGCCGCCGGCATAACCTTGCCGCCGCAATAGTCCACATGTTCGCCGATTAAATTTATCCTGCCGGCCGCAGTTACTTTAAAGCCGTAGTCTTTCATCTTTCAAATCCCGCTTCCGTTAAAAACCTTAAAAAATCTTCGTCTTTTTTGAATACCGCAGTATTTTGGAGAATCCTGTAACAGATACTTCCGAGTTCTTCCTGCATTGCCCTATGCACGTCCTTATATTTTCCGCTTTTATACAGCGCTTTCGTTTCGTCGTAAACAAGCTTAAACTGCGCATATCCGGCGGGCAATTCTTCTTTTGCTACTATTATTCGTTCTATTTCCCTTAACTCTTCTTCGAGCCTGCCCGGAAGAATAAACAGCCCCTGAGCTTCGATTAGACCTATGCTCTCTTTTTTGATTGAGTGGTACTCGGGGTGAGCGTGAAACACGCCGTCGGGATATTCTCCGCTGGTTATATTACTGCGGAGAATTATGTTCATTTCATAACCGTTTACCGTTTTTATTACCGTGGGGCTTATTGCATTGTGCGCGCCGTTGCCGTCTTCCGCGATTATTCCGAGTTCGGGATTGGAATATTTTATCCACGCGCAACGTATTCTGTCGGCAATATCTATGACTTCGTTGCGCTTATCGCTCTTGACGCGGATTACCGTTCCAGCCCAGTCCAATACGCCCGCCGTAACATAAGGATAAATTTTATCTTTGATATTTATTTTTATTTTCGCTTTATGTAACGGAAGGACTTCGCCGCCGCCCTGATAGTGGTCGTGAGCAAGAACGCTGCCGCCGATTCTTTCTAAGGGCGCGTTGCAACCGATGAAATAGTGCGGGAATTTATCGGCAAAGTCCACAAGATTTTCAAGCGTTTGCCTGTCGATGCGCATTGGCGTGTGTTCGCAATTGACGGCTATGCCGTGCTCGCGGAAGTAACCGTAAGGAGAATACTGCCAGAACCAAGGCTTTCCGCCGAGCGTTACGGAGACGGTGCGCAGGTTGCGTTTGTTCCTTGCGCCGAAACCCTCGTTCCTGCGGCAGATTACGCACTTTGCAAAACCGCCGTCCACGCTGTTGCCCGCACTGGCTTTTTTAGGGTCGCGGAATTCCGGTTTTGCTTTGTTTATCGTTATAATCAAGCCATTTTCCGCATTGAAACGCGGATTTTTATCCAACACGTCCTTTTTTACGTACTTATTGTTTACGCAGTAATTATACAGCCAGTCGGTTGCCGCTTTGCTGCCGTGCTCCTTAAAAATTTCCGCAAAACGGGCGTCGGTTTCGGACGGCAACAACGACAGTTCGCCGTATACGGCGTCCTCGAGTTCCGCGCCGCTCAATCCGCTTTCCGTAATTTCCAACAGGCGGTTCGCTTTGTAATTTTCGTCACGCCGTTTAAGTTCTAACTTCTCTTTTGCGTACGACACTAAATTTTCTATTTCGTTAAAGTTCATTATTTTACCGTTATTTCCGTTATTCCCGACAGCTTGCCGTCGGTGGCCGTTAAAGTTAGTTTTTCCGCCGTTGCTTTGACAACTGCCATTGCCTCGCCGTAGTAGGTGTCGGTTTGGGTGCCGTTGTAGCCGAGGACGTTAAAAGGGCAGGCATTGCCGACCGCAAGCAGTTCGCCGCCTTGGACGGTTACGGTTAAAACGCCCCTTTCAAGAGGTTTGACCGTGCCTTTTGCGTCGGCGTATCTTAGCCTTATAAAGCAGACCTCGCCGAGCTTTACCTCTTTCTTTTCGGGAACGACCGAAAGCAGAGTTTCATCCCCCGCGGTTTTTAAAGAATTGCGGGAAAGCTCGTTGCCCTTTTTGTCGAGGTTGACTGCGGTTATTTCTCCGCCGCGATACCTGACTTTGAAATCGAAACGGCAGTTCTTTTTGAACTTCTTTTTGCCTGTCTTTTTGCCGTTTATATATAATTCCACGACCGGAGCGCGGGAATAAACTTCCACCTGCGCTTTTTTGCCGTCTAAGCCGTTCCACGACCACGAAGGGAGCGCGTTGGAAAACTTCCACGCGGAGGGCGAATGTTTTTCGCCCGTGTGGCTTACGGGAACGACTGCGATTTGCGGCTTATCCGTCAACTCGAACGCGACTTTGGTATAGAGAGCCTCGCCCAAGGGGTTGCCTATCAAGTCGATTCTGCCGCTGCCCGCGGTTACCCAGCCCACTCCGTGCTTGAAGCTCGGGGCGTACTCCTTATACTCCCAGCTTCCGACGCCGACCTCGCCCAGATAGTCCATGCCCGCCCAAACGAAATCGCCGATTAAAGAGGGATTGCGTTTTGCAAATTCCCAGAAGGCGTAAGCGTCGGAACAGAACGTTTCACTGCCCAGTATTATGCGTTCGGGGTACTTTTTAACGTCGTGTTTGTACCGCAATATGCCGTAGTTATAGCCCGCGACGTCCATCGCCGCGTAGCAACCGCGGGTCTTTACGTCGCAACCGTGGAGCTTTGCCATTGTTTTCATAAACTTGTCGCCGAACACTCCCGCGAGATTGTTGAAAAACTCGCTGCCCACCTTTTTCTGCGGGTTGTTTTTTGCCTTTTTGTCATCGTAAACGCCGAATCCCAGAGCGTGCAAAAGATTGAAGAATATGTTTACGCCGGTGGTTACGGGCCGTTCGCAATCGAGCGATTTGCACACGGCGCGCATCTGCCTGAAAAACTCTATTCCGCGCTTTTGCCCCGTTTCGGCAACCTCGTTGCCCAAAGAATACATTATTACGGAAGGGTGATTGTAGTCCTTGTCAATCATGTCGGTTAAGTCCTGCTCGTACCAGTCCTGAACGTAACCGGCGTAGTCGTACATAGTTTTATGAATGTACCACATATCGCAGTATTCGTCCATCATCATGACGCCGAGCTTGTCGCAGGCCTTTAAAATTGCCTTGGAGCAGGGATTATGCGCGGAGCGAACCGCGTTGTAGCCGTTTTTCTTCAATATGCGGATTTTGCGTTCTTCCGCCTCTTCGTAGCATCTTGCGCCCAGAATTCCGTTGTCGTGGTGTATACACGCGCCACGGATAATTATGCGCTTGCCATTCATAGTGAAGCCTTCGGACGGGGTGCAGGCTATGGTGCGGATGCCGAAAGTTTCTTCCGTTTCGTCCTCTCCGAACTTAACCTTACAGGTATAGAGCGCGGGGTTATCGGGCGACCATAAGTCGGCGTTGTTTATTTCCAAAGCAAAAACAGCCAGATAATCGTTTTGCGTATGCTTTTTTTCGGTTGCGGCAATTTTGCCGCGGTAGTAAATTTCCGTTTCTACTTCGCCTGCGTGCGAGGTGGAAACGCGCACTTCCACCACGGCGGGGTCGGTTTGCAAAGTGCGGATTTTTACGCCGTTCATTAAAACGTGCTTTTTTTCGGCAACCCACAAGGTTACGGGGCGGTAAATGCCCGCGCCGGTATACCAACGGCTGTTTGGCTGGTCGGCGTTGCGCGCGATTACTTTAATTTCGTTCTCTTCGCCGAACTTTAAAAACGCGTTTGCTTCGACGTAGAAATTTGTGTAGCCGTAGGGGCGGTAAGCCGCCTTTTGACCGTTTATATATACTTCGGCGTTATGATAAACGCCCTCGAATTCGAAAGTTAATATTTTTTCGGCGTATTCCGCAGGCACGGAAAAAGTTTTGGTATATTCGTAATCGTGCCCTTCATACCAACCCGTGTTGGTGCCGCCGTCCGCGTCTGCGGTGCGGTTTTCGAAAATCATTGCGTCGTGGGGAATTGTTACGCTTCGCCATTCTTCTTCCGTATTCAGACGTCTGAATTTCCAGTCTGCATTGAAGTTTATTTTGTTCATTTTTGCCTCATATCGGTTTTAAAAAGAACGGACGGCGGGCGATGAAGCCCGCCGCCCTGAGTTTGTGGAGAAAAAAAGATGAATACTGTCAGTTAATTAGTCTAAGCCCGCCGTAATGGTTTTAGTTAAAGGATTAACCGTGAGGCTGTATTCCTTTGCATTTTCGGTAAGATACTGGTCGGCTGTTTTGTCTGCGCCCTCGAAAGTTGCCGCGTCTGCGGTGTCGCGATAAGTTATGCCGCTGGATTTCATATCGAATACGTTGATAATGCGGGTAGCCTTTTCAAGTTTAACGGTTGCGGTATCTTCAAATTCGCCTGCGGTGTAAGTGTAAGCGCCGCAAGCAACGTTTGTGACGGTAAACACGTAAGATTTGTAAGCCTGCATATAAGTGCAGCTCTTTTCAATGAGTTCATACGAACCGTCGGAATAGAGAACCAAGTCGGTGTAGCTTGTGCTTATTAGGTCCATTCCGCCCTGATTGGACACGGTAAAGCTGGGAACGGAAGCGGAATATACTTCCTTGATGTCCGCTTTGCCGCCTCCGCAAGCCGAAAGACCGACTGCCATTGCCAGACATGCGGCGATTGCCGCCACAATTGCCAAAATTTTGCCCTGTTTTTTCATTATAATGAATCTCCTTATTTTTTCGCGCTTTTAACGCATATTTTTTTAATTATTTTTCTTTTGTTTCATAAAACATGAAACGAGCGCCGCTATAGTGCCTATTAAAAATATTATTCCGAACGCGAGAGCCGCTTGGGGGTTGCCACCCACGAAGATTACGCCGTTCCAGACGTCGGAAAGGGTTGCAAGCCCCAGATTCCAATGGTTGCCGACGGCTACGCCGTAGCAAGTGCAACTTAGTATGGGAAGGAAGTCCAGAAAACTGATATCGAGAACCGCGTAAACGACTTCGATTATCACCCCCAAAAGCACGAGAAAGAAAGTTACCAAAGAAAACGTTCTGTCGCCCAGGTCGGTTGCGATAAAAATTATATCGGTGATAAGCATAACCGCCGCCGCGGCGAGCGCAAGCCAATATGCAACCGTTTTGTCCTTGACGAATTTTTCGTAAAGCTTAGTTTTCATCTGTTTCCTCCTTCTTTTTGAACACGTAATTGCTGAGCCCAAACATTACTCCGCAACCTATTGCCGCCGCGCCGATTAAGCAGTTAACCGTGATTATCGCGGGTTTCCACCAAGGAATGAAATCGGTTACTTCGGTATCGACGGTTAAACCGTTGACGAGGTTCGTGCGTGAAATTGCGTAGAAGAAACGCTTGTTTGCCTGTCTTAAACATTGCATTACGTAGCCGCGGTTGGGATTTGAAGAATTTGCGAGATAATCTCTTACTTCTCTGCCCTTGTGGGGACCGGCGTTAAACGTGTCGGTGCCAGCGATGAGAGCTTCTACCGCGGAGATATTTTTGTCCGCTTTTACGTTATCGGTAATGGTGAAACCCTTCCAGCCCCATTCGCCTCTTACCAAGTCGGTAAGAACGGCCTTGTCGCTGTAAAAATCGCTTTGCATACCGAAACTTGTGTAAGACATCATGGAAGAAAGCGCTCCGCCTTCAGCCCTGTAAGCGCCTTCAAACGCCTTTAAGGGGTCCTGACGCATTTTCTGTTCGGTCATAAAGTTGTGCATATCCTGACGGCCCGTTTCCTGGTCGTTGCCCGCAAAGTGCTTTATGGAACCGGTAAGCCCGTACTTTTGCATTCCTTGGGTTTGAGCAATGCCGCAGTAGTAAGAGAAAATTCCGTCTTCGCTGTAATATTCGAAGTTTCTGCCCGAATAAGGCGTTCTGTGAAGGTTTGCGCCCGGTCCGTAAATTTCGGAAGTGCCGACGAACGCGCAGTCGCAGGCAATGAACTTGCCCCTTTCCGCCAAAAGCTCTTTATTCCAAGAGGAAGCCGCAACCACTTCGTTTACGTGCTGGGTTGCCGAACCTTTATTGCCGTAGCGGTAATTGCCCTGCGTTCCCGAAGGTCCGTCGCAGTTGCCGTTTTGGGGTTTACCCACAGAGGTAATGGCAACTTGTTTAAAATCTTCGCCTATCATGTTGCAGAGCTCTGCAAGAGTCAGCTGGTTTAAGAAAGTTTCCCATTTGGGGTCGTCCCATTCAAGGTCTTTGAGTTCTACAAACTTGATGGTTACAGGCGCGCCCAGCGTAAAGCTTTCGTAAGAGGGAGCGTTTGAGGGAACTTCCCACGTTTTGTCGTTGAACATATCAATCATAGCCTGCGTGGCAACTAAGCCCTCGTAAGATTGGGGGAAGGTGTTCCAGTTGTCGCGGGTGAGATATTCTATTTTGTTTTCGCCTTCGTACCAGTAGTTGATGTCCACATTGTCAAACAGGTTGCAAACAGGATTGCCCGTTTCGGCGGAGGCCGCGTAGGTTGTGTTGTCGAGTGCGGCAAGCGTTTCTTTATGGGTTTTTGCAACGTCGCCCGCAACGGGGTTTCCGTGAGCGTCGTACATGCCGGTTGCCTCGCGTGCGGCGAGCACGTTGTTTAACGCGTCGTGGCTGTCGTTGCCGATTGCAAAGTAATAGTCGCCTTCGTCGAACACGTAGCAACCTTTTTTAGATGTGTCCGCGCCGTTGACGGCTTCCATATCGTAAGTTGCAAAGACGTAATCGCTTGCGGTGAGAACCAACGTATCCTCTTCGCCTGCGGCGAGGGCTTTGGTCTTGCCGAAGTCGACAAGCTGAATTGCGGATTTTTCCGCCATTCCGCTTTCGTAGGGGAGCTGAACGTAAAGCTCTACAACCGATTTGGATTTGCCGGTGTAATTGGAGCCTGCGGGGACGCCGTCGTTTCTGACTTTTACGGTTGCGGTTACCGTATGCGCGGTTTTATCCCACTCAACGCTTTCAAGCGTTTGGGTGAAACTTGCGTAAGAGGAGCCGTAGCCGAAGGGGAAAACCATTTCGTCGGCGTAGTTCCAGCCGCCCTCCGCTTTTGAAAAGGCTCCCTTGCCCTTTACACTGTCGGCGTTGTTTACGCCGAGTATTAAATCCTGATATCTCGTTTCGTAATATTTAAAGCCGGAGTAGATGCCTTCCGCTTCTATCAGGTAGCTTCTGTTGAAATTATCGTTGGCGAATTTATACGCACCCGAATTTTGCGCCGCCGCGCTCGAAAGCGAATCCGCCGCGTAAGTATCGGTAAATCTGCCCGAAGGGTCGGCCTTGCCGACCAAAATGTTTGCAACGCCCGTGAAACCTTTGAGTCCCGTACCGCCTATCCACAAAGCCGCGTCAACGCCGTATTGTTCATCGAAGAGCCAGCCGAGTTCCATTGCGTTTGAGCTGTTGATTAAAACTATAGTTTTATCAAACTTGCCCGAAGCCTTAATCATTTTAAGAAGGTCGGCTTCCTGTTTATGTAACCTGAGCGCGGGGAGTCCGTCTTTATCGCTTTTGGATAAGTCGCCGCCTTCGCCTGCTTCGCGAGCAAACATGACAATCGCCACATCGTTAAAATCGCTTGCATAGCTTGCTTTAAGGGCTTCGGTGTAAAAACTGCTGTCCTCTTCGCCTATTTCGGTGGGGAAAGCGCCCGTGCTGTCCGCCGTTGCACCCTCTAAAACCCTCTTTGTGGAGCTTGCCGCATAAGCGTTGAAAAGCGTATCGTTTATAACAAAGTTTTCCGCCTTTAAAGCGTTGTATAAGCTTATGAGACGGTTAGGGTCTCTGCTAGCGCCGCCGGAACGCCCTTTGTAAAGGGGGTCCGCCACGGCTCTGCCGAACAAAGTAACTTTTCTTTCGGTTACGGCGAGCGGGAGCGCGTTACCGTCGTTTTTGAGAAGAACGGCGCCCTCCTCCATCGTCTGAACGTCGTGCTTGTCGGAGTCCGCAAGCATTTGCTCGAGTCCCGCGTCAGACAATTCGTATCCCGTATCGTAATACATCGTGTCACCGTCTGCTTCTACGGTGGGAACCTTAATGTTCAAAGCAATATTGACAAGCCCTTCCCAGTCGTACAACAGAAACGTGAGATATATTGCAACTGCCAATATCACCGCAAACACTGCAGTTAATCCGCGCCAGAGATTAGTTTTTCGCATTTTTTCCTCCTGACTTAATCCGCTCTCAACCTGAATTTAAGCTAAAAGGCGTTTCTCTTTGAGCGTTGTAACGCTCAAAGAGGGTATACCCTCTGCAAAAATTAACGTTTTGAACAAGTTTTGTTATATTATAACAACAGCGTCATTGCTTTTTCAAGAATTCATTTTACCGTTTTTGGAAATATTTTTACTTTTTATATGTTTTTGCCTATTGACACGGCGGAAATACGGTTATAAAATAAAAAGCGAGGTGAGGAAAAATGAACGCTAAGCGCGAACAGTGGAGTTATTTGCCGAATGCCAAAGTCTGGGCGGGGAGATTTAAGAATTCGCACAATGCGCCGCACTGGCATTATGACTGCGAGCTGTTGTTTGTGGAAAACGGCGAGCTTGGCGTTTTTTGCAACGGCAAGTTTTATACAATGCACGCGGGACAGGCGTTTTTTATTAACAGCGAGCAGGTGCATTATATGCATGCAAAATCACCCGATACGGTTATTACGATGTTCGTATTCGATTACGGTTTAATTAAATCCTTTGCAAACGGCACCACGCCGGACTGTCCGTTGCTTTCCGAAAAATATAATTTGCGCGGACTTTACGATGAAATTAAAGAGCAGCTTTCCGCCGGACAAAAGTTTTACGGCGAATATTCATCGTGCCTTATTACTATGAAAATGATTGAAATTTTCCGTACGGAACACTTGGTGCCGAAAGAAAAGCGGGTACGTACCGTGGAAAGATTGAAATTGCTTTTAACGGATATCGACGAGAAATTCGAGTTTTACGACCTTAAAACCGCGGCGGATTTTATGGGTATGAACCCTGCTTATTTTTCAAGATTATTTCATAAACTGACCGGCATTAATTTTTCGCAATACTTAAATTACGTAAGATGCCGTAAAGCCGTGGAGCTTTTAAATTCGGGACAAGATATTTCGATAACGGAAGTTGCGTTTAAATGCGGATTTGAAACCATTAGGAATTTTAACCTGATTTTTAAAGCGTTTACTGGATATACTCCGAAATCTTTGCCTAAAGACTTTGTAATGAACAAAAGTTTTACTTCATTAAACGAAACAAGCCATAATCCGACTTCGGTTGAATGCGAACTGCTTGAATCGACCGACGATTGAAATTAAATTTTTTATAAAACAAACCGGCCTCCGGTGTTTCGGAGGCCGGTTTGTACATTCGTTAAGCTCATTTCCGAGAATAAATTTCAATCGCTCTTTCGGTAATCTCGCTTTTGTATCTGTCAATATCGATATACCCTTTCCCTTTTTTATCGTACTTCAAATGTATGGTCGGCAACTCGATATTGAGCAATGCGTCAAGGAGCGGGAGCGAATTTTTGAAATCCACAAGGACCTTACCCGTTGCATATCCGTTGGCTTTTTGGTATTCGTGCAGTTCTATCAGTGCACCTGCATCATTGGGGAGCGCGATATTTTCGACTTCTTCGCCGTATAAAAAGCGTGCGAAATTGTAAAGTCCCAATACAAAAAACGGGAACTGTTTGGTAAATTTGTTTTCGCCGAATTCATTCGAGCGGCGCTTGCCTTTGCATATATTATCCAACTCTACGGAAAACCTGTCGAAATCTTTATCGACCAAACTCAAAAGACAGTTTACAACCGCCTTTCCCTCGATTGTAGTTTTAGACTCGGAGTAACGCCTGCCGGTATCGACCGCTTCCGCTCGCCACGCTTCCTCGCCGTAGTACAAATACATTACCAGATTTATCAGCCAACCTCTGCCGATTTTACTCTGTACGTTTTCCTTTGGAAAAAAACGCTCTATATCGTCGAAACGGTTAGCCGACAGCAACACGGACAACAGGTCCCAATCCGTTGACATCATAGTGAGCCGTTCCAGCGTAGTAACGGTATACAGCGCGTCGTCAAGATAGCGCATGTCGTCTTCCTGTAACGCAAGCATTGCGCCGAGATACAGAAGATTATAGTCGACGCCGCCGAGCAGTCTGAGCCACATCTCGATCTGATATTCTTCGGATTTGTTGAAGAAATCGATATTGCGCCCGATTTGTTCGCGTTTAAAGCTATCCAAATCGAAATAATAATAGTTTTTATCACGTATTTCGTGATAAATCCCGACCAGCTTATCCTTTTCCTCTTTTGTCATAACGTCGCGTTTTTCTCCTTTATTACACATATAATTTCTGTTTTAAAATACTACCCGTTTTAGATGCTCAAACGACGGCATTTAAAGCCGACAACCGATAAATACAATCGCAAACACGTTATTTATTAGGTCGGCATTTTTACTTTAAAGACGTTACGCACGAAAAAATTGCCGCAAATTCGAGTCGGGTTTCGCCGAGCGCCTAACGAACTGAGTACCGAATTTATTATCCGTTAATTGAATTATAGTATTTATATAAAATAAAATCAAATGAATTAAATAGCTTGCGCCACACGAATATTACGTTGCAGATTGCGGCGTGCGTTCCTCTTACGACGGTTGCGGGCAGAGCAGTTCATTCGCGCGTAAGTACCACGAGCGATATCTATTCCCACTTCATTAAGACGAGCGACGAGGCGGCGGCTGAGGCTTTGGAAGACATTTTCCTGCCCCGCGCGGCAAAGGGGTAATAAATGTATTTACCGCGATTAAGACGGATTGACACCGTGATTAAAGAAATGAAGCAAGCCGACGGTAATACAGTCGTTTCGCGATTTTTTCTCACAAAGCTATTAAAAGAAGGCAAAATAACTCCGCTTAAATACGGCGATTCTTGGGTGATAAATATTGACGAGTTATACGGATTTATAAACGGTATGAAATTTGAGGACAAGTCATATATACCGCCCGTTAAACGCAACATACGAAAGAGTGGCGAGATATGGCGCACTTTTCAGGCCGAAGACCCCGATACAAAAATTCGCAAATTCAACTTGCGGCTATTCGTTAAAGAACAAGGCATTTGGTATTTCGTCTCTTCGGTAGGGCATTGGGTAATTGATGCGGACGAGCTTATGTATAAGCTCAACCCGCGAGGGATTAATTGTAAGGTGGATATGCCGCGGTTGCGTTGGCATGACGACACGGTGCGACGTTTCAAATATTTGCATCAAGATATACCCGTAACCATAAACATTGTGGAAAAAGCGTTGCAATCGGAAAGCGTATTCAAAGTCCAAAACGGACATAGATGGATAATAATGCGGAAGCGCGAGAGAAATGTTCCGAACTGTTTTACGGTTGGCTTGAAGATAATGGTTACATAGTCGATTCTATTATAAAAGCCATAGGCGAACCAGACGAAGACGAGCCGATACGGCAATTAAACGAATTGTATCAAAAACAACTTATTTCGAAACCCGTGTATGTCTTTAAGCAAGACAAAGACGAAAACGGTTATATCGAATGGCGTTGCGATTGTCTTGTGGACGAAAACGGTAGAACTTTTACTAACTATGCGAGTTCAAAAAAGGAAGCGCAAAAAATGTCCGCTATGATTCGTTACTTGATTTAATAGGTTTATATGAGTATGATTGAATGAAAATATGGTGGGCAGAATTATACGCTCACCATATTTAAAAATATTATATGTTTTTTGGACGCCATACAATTAAATCATACAATGGTTTAAGTAATTTAAAACCTTCTAAGACTACTTCGCATATATCTGATAAAGTCTTTATTTTAGGATCATTAGGCGCAAAGCGCATATTTAATGAAGAAAATTTACCTTCGCCGTCATTTTGTTTTAAATAGGATACAAAATCAGTATCCGTATCAAAGTTAAAATCCGGACAATCTGATATTTGCCATACAAGTCCGTGTCCTTTCATTGATTGAACTTGTTGATTTAGTTTTTCACCTATTTTGTTTATATTTTCTTTTAGGTATTTTCTGTCCCATGCATCATTCGGCACAGCAAAGAATAATACGATATAAAACCCTGTCGAATAAATGTTATATTGCAAACAAGCATGTTTTGTAAAGCTTTCATAAGGTTCTTTAACTCCACCGCCAAAACAAACCTCCTCTCTGCGTTTGCCATAGCGCACGCCGAGCCAATCGACGCGATAATTATTATATGGGCAAGGTCGATTTAGTGATGTTATATTATTTTTATCCCAGTGAGTAAAAAGATTAAGTTGATTGATTTTATCTTCGACAATTTCATTAATCACCAACAGTTTATCTTGAAGATGCTTGCGTTGTTCTATTATAGTAGGTGTATTTAAAGTACTGTTTCGAGAAAAACAAGATTCATAGTCAGAAAACTTAAAATAGAAATCCGAAAGGTCATAAGTGTACTCAGTAAAAGGATCATCTTTTTTATCAAAACTTCTAAGTTGTGTATATATTTGTGCTTTAACTTTTTTTAGTTCGCTTAATTTGATTTCTTGGCTCTTATAGAATTCTATATATGTTGTTGTTAGTTCATCAGTTTGACTATGGCAATAAGAAATAAAGTTTTCAATTTGTATAATTTCATCGTTTGTAGGGTGGCTAATGCTATTAAATTCAATGTTCCTTCCAAAACCGCCGCCCGTAAGATTTGATGAGCCAAAAATCAATAAATTATCTGTATTGCTTTGAATGTAATATAATTTTGGGTGAAAAAGCCTATTGCCCCTTGCAATTCGCACTTTAGCTACTTTATTTAGAGCGACTAAAATATCTGATGGATGATCATCGGAAAATTCTGCAGATAAGCAAACGGTTACATTTTCTCTTTTGACAGAATATTTGTCAATGAGCCTTTGGAGAATGTCGACACCATCGCTTGATAAAAATGCAGTAGAAACAAATATTGTTTTAACATTATCGATTAATTGAAGTTGCTTTTCTAATTTAAAACCAGAATTATTTTCATCCCAATAAAACATTTTATATAACTCCTGAGAAAAATTTATTTAAGTATGTATAGTACAAAGTCGATATTTCTTTTATTGAGGAAATATCGACTTTATAAATTTGGTGCACCCGGCGAGGCTCGAACTCACAACGTCGGCGTCGGAAGCCGAAATTTTATCCAGTTAGACTACGGATGCATATTGTATTAAGTTTTGGTCTACAACGCCACCGATTGATACGGCAGGGTGTAGATTTGGGTGTAGATTTTTTTGCGGTTGTGTGCTTTTGCCGAAAATCAAAGCAAAAACCACAATATATTGAGGATTTTTCGCAAAACGACCGTACCGAACTTTCGCGTCGGAGGCTATTGCTCTATCCATCTGAGCTACGGGTGCGTTTTATAATTGTTTGCGTTTTTACCCGCGTTTGAACGAATTTGCGTCTTTATCGTAAAAATATCCTATACCTTTAAGTTTTTCGACGACCTGCAAAGGCTCCGCGCCCTCGGCGGTGCAAAATTCCTTTAAACAGGAATATTCGTCGCGCAGTTTTGTGTTTACGTATGAAAGCAGAATATAATCGTCTTGCGGCAAACTCATAACGGCATTATACCACAAAACAAAATATTTGCAAATACTATTTAACCGTGTTATAATAATCGGGAAAATTTTTTTGAGGAACTTTTATGTCAACAAAAACCGTTGTGGTAGGGATGAGCGGCGGCGTGGATTCATCGGTTGCGGCTTACATTTTAAAAGAGCAGGGGTTTAACGTTATAGGTCTTTTTATGTATAACTGGGAAGAGGCGGGCGCCGGAGGCGCGTGCACTTCCGAAGAGGATTTTTCGGACGTGCGCCGTGTTTGCGCCGGTCTTGAAATACCTTATTACAGCGTTAATTTTGCGGCGCAATACCGCGAAAGAGTTTTTGCGCACTTCCTTAAAGAATACAGCGCTGGGCGCACCCCGAATCCGGACGTTTTGTGCAACCGCGAAATTAAGTTCGGACCATTCAGCGAGTATGCGAAGAGTTTCGGCGCGGACTATATTGCAACGGGACACTATTGCGGAATTTTGCACGAAAACGGGAGGCATAGTCTTTTAAAGGCGGCGGACGCAGGCAAGGACCAGACTTATTTTTTAAATCAGGTGCGCGAGGAGCAACTTGAAAACGTGCTCTTCCCCCTTGCGAATATGCAGAAGCGCGAGGTAAGGGAAATTGCCGAAAGAACGGGGCTTGCGACGGCCGAAAAGAAGGATTCGACGGGCATTTGCTTTATCGGCGAACGGAACTTCAGAAAATTTTTGCAAAATTACCTGCCGGCGCAACCCGGAAAGATAAAAACACTCGAAGGCGAAACCGTGGGCGAACACATAGGGCTGATGTATTACACGCTTGGACAGCGCAAGGGGCTTGACCTTGGCGGCAGGCGCGGTGAGGAAGGCAGATGGTTTGTGGTTGAAAAGGACCTGAAGAATAACGTTTTGTATGTTTCGCACGGGGATGAAAGCCCGCTCTATTCGAAGGCTTGCAGGGTTTCGGGACTGAATTTTATTAACTTTACTCCTGAAAAGGAAGAACTGTGTACGGCGAAGTTCAGATACCGCCAGCCCGAACAAGCCGTTAAGCTGACTGTTGACGGCGGCGGGGCTTTGGTTGAGTTTGCAGAACCGCAACGAGCGGTGACAGAGGGGCAATACGCTGTGTTTTATGATGAAACGCGTTGTCTCGGCGGGGGCGTTATAGAAGAGGTTTTTAAGTAAAACCTTGAAACGTAAGATTAAGTAAAAAACGTGCGGCGCGGGCTGAAAAGCCCGCGCCGCTTAAATTTGTTTATCAGCATTTTGCTGTAACCGTTTCAATTTATAAACCATAGAAGCAAAAATGACACAACAGCAACTTGCCAAACTTTTACAAATTAGACAGCCGTCCTACGCGAGGTATGAAACCGGAAAACATGAACCAAGCCTGCATACCGTTGCGGAAATTGCGCGCATTTTTGACGTAAGTTGCGATTATTTGTTGGGGTTAACCGATTATTAAATTACAATAAAAGCCGCGGAGTGAAAATTTACTCCGCGGCTTATTTTTTCGGTTACTTCTTTACGCAATTATTTTACTGCTTGTCGATAATGTCAAGAATTTCCGCAATCCTGTCCAAATCGTCGCGCGAATAATAATCTATGTAGATGCGCCCCTTCTTTTCCGTTCCTATTAACGAAACTTTCGTTCTGAACGTGAACCGCATTCTTTCGACCAGCTGTTTTAATTCGATAGACGCGAGCGCACGCTTTTTCTTTTTGCGCTCTTCTAAAATTTCGGGCGGGATATTGTAGGCGCGCACCTTTTTTTCAAGCTCACGCACGGAAACCTGACTTCTTACCGCCTCGTTTGCGAACTGCACCTGGTCCTCTGCGGGGAGCGGAACTATTGTCCTTGCGTGACCTGCGGAAAGCTTTCCTTCGGCTACGAGCATCATTACCTCGGGACAAAGATTTAAAAGCCTTAATGTGTTTGCAACCGCGGGGCGGGATTTGCCGATACGTTCAGCCAACTCGTCCTGAGTAAGTTTGTAATCGACCATTAGCTGTTTCATTGCCGTTGCCGCTTCGATAGGGTTAAGGTCTTCACGCTGAAGGTTTTCAATTAAGGAAATTTCTTTGATTTCCCTTGCCGAATACTTTCTGATGACAACCGGTATCGTATGTCTGCCTGCAAGTTTGCAGGCACGGTAACGCCTTTCTCCGGCGATTATCATATATGTACCGTCGCCGTTGTCGTTGACGACGATTGGCATAATTACGCCGTGTTTGGAAATGGAATCGGCAAGCTCTTTTAAAGCCTGTTCGTCAAAGTTTTTACGCGGCTGGTTGGGGTTTGCGGAAATTTTGTTAAGCGGCATTTCTTCCGCGTTTTTCCTTTCCTCCTCGGTGTATCCGAACGCACTTCTGTGCCCGAACGCCTGTTCGTACGCCGCTTCGGTATCCTGCATCAGTTCGCCCAAACCTTTTCCTAAACCTTTTTCCATGCTTTTACCTCTCTCACTTTTTACTTAAATCTATGTGATATCCCCCGTGCGTGCACGAAGAAAATAATATATCGCTGCCGTCCTTTTTCACAATTATGCTCATCTGCGGCTCAATTTCCGTTTCACATTTTCGGCTTTGAGAAAAACGCCGTTGAAGCCGGATAAAACGATTAAAAGCTCTTCTTCCGTCATTGCCGGGACAAAAACTCTTCTGCAAGCGCCTTATAAGCCCTTGCGCCCACGCATTTAGGGTCGTAAAGCATTACCGGCACTCCGTGACTGGGAGCTTCGGCAAGACGTACGTTTCGGGGTACGATTATTTCATAAAGTTTGTTTTTGAAGAATTTTTTGATTTCCGCGGTTATCTGCTTTGCTATTAAAGCTCTGCCGTCGTACATCGTAATGACAACGCCCTCAATCTGCAAGCGAGTATTTAAATGCTGGCGCACCATTGCTATAGTATTCATAAGCTGGCTGACGCCTTCGAGCGCATAATACTCAGCCTGCATCGGGATAATGACCGAATCGGACGCTACCCAAGCGTTGATTGTAAGCAACCCCAATGACGGCGGGCAATCTATGAATATGTAATCGTAATCGTTTTTGACTGCGTCGAGCGCGTTTTTTAAAATATGCTCGCGGTTACGCTTATACACAAGGTCAACTTCCGCGCCCGTTAAGTCAACGTTTGCCGGCAATATGTCTAAAAGTTTGACCTGTGTGGGCAAAACATTATTCAGTACGGCGTCGTCTTCGATTAATACATTATAGACGGATTTTTTTAGCGCGCTCTTTGAAAAGCCGAGTCCCGTTGTGGCATTGCCCTGGGAATCAATATCCACAAGCAACACGCGCTTACCGAATTCCGCGCAGTAAGCCGCCATATTAATTGCCGTTGTGGTTTTACCGACTCCGCCTTTTTTATTTGTAAATGATATAATCTTTCCCATATTCTTCCGTTGCCCCGCATATCTCTCAAATTTAAAAAAAAGTGCTATTGCCGCTACGTTAAACGTAGCGGCAGTGTCATTAAATTAATCTTTGTCGTCCGGCTTGGTTTCACGGGAAACATTTTCGTTATCCGTGTCTTTACCTTCACTTTCGGGAGCGGTTTTTGCGGAACCGCCGTTTGCCGTAGTTGCTGTTTCAGGTTCAGCCGTTTCGGCGGAAGATGAACCGTCTTTTTCAGCTTCGAACTTTTTGAACGGATTGTCGGAATGCTTTTGGTCCTGTTCGTCCATAAACTTCAGAACTTCGGCATAGCTCTTGCCTTCCATTAACATATCAACTTCTTCGGAATAGATAGTTTCGCGTTCGATTAAAATGCGAGCCATATTGTCAAGAACGCTGCGGTTTTCAGTCAAAAGCTTTACGGCACGGGAATGTGCGGCTTCGATTATTGCGTGCATCTCGTCGTCGATTGCCTTTGCAGTGTCGTCAGAATATGCATTGTGCGTTTCCATATCTTTACCAAGGAATACGGTCTGCGAGTTGCTTCCGTAGGTTACCAGCCCGAGTTTTTCACTCATACCCCACTCCGTAACCATACGTTTAGTCATTTCCGTTACGCGCTCCAAATCGTTTGACGCACCGGTCGTTATATCTTTGATAACTAATTCTTCGGCAACGCGCCCGCCGAGAGCCATACAGATAAAGTCAAGAATCTTGTTCTTCGTCATATGCGCATCGTCGTTGTCGGGACGCGTCATAGTGTAACCTGCCGCATTGCCGCGGGGAATAATCGAAACTTCCTGTACGGGGTCGCATTCGGGACAAAGCTTGGCAACGATTGCGTGACCCGCCTCGTGGTAAGCGGTTATACGCTTATCGCTTTCGGTTACTACGCGGCTCTTTTTCTGAGGACCCATCAAAACCTTATTTACACCCTCGTAAAGTTCGAGATTGCCTATAAATTTCTTATCTGCGCGAGCGGCAAGAATTGCGGCTTCATTTAAAAGGTTTGCAAGGTCGGCACCCGAAAAACCTGCGGTTATGCGGGCAACGGTTTTAAAGTTGACGTCGGTGGCAATAGGTTTGTTACGCGCGTGTACCTTTAATATTTGTTCTCTGCCTTTTACGTCGGGCAAGTTCACGAAAATCTGTCTGTCGAATCTGCCGGGACGCATTAACGCAGGGTCGAGAATGTCCGCACGGTTGGTTGCCGCCATAACAATTACGCCCTCGTTACTTTCGAAACCGTCCATCTGAACGAGAATCTGGTTTAAAGTTTGCTCTCTTTCGTCGTTGCCGCCGCCGAGTCCCGCTCCGCGGTGTCTGCCTACTGCGTCTATTTCGTCGATAAAGATGATGCAAGGCTGGTTTTTCTTAGCCATATCAAATAGGTCGCGTACACGCGAGGCACCCACGCCGACATACATTTCAACGAAGTCGGAACCGGAAACCGAGAAGAACGGAACGCCTGCCTCGCCTGCAACAGCCTTTGCGAATAAGGTTTTACCTGTGCCCGGAGGGCCTACAAGCAAAACGCCTTTAGGGATACGCGCCCCCAAATCAGAGAATTTTTTAGGGTGGCGCAAAAATTCTACAACCTCGGCAAGTTCGACTTTTTCCTCTTCGGCGCCGGCAACATCGTCAAAGCGCACTTTAATATTAGTGGAAACCCTTGCCTTGGTTTTTGCGAAACTCATAATCTTGCCCGAACCGCCCATCGAAGAGCGGATTATAAGGAAGAATACAACGCCTACGGCAACAATCATTAAAACGGAAAATACGGTAGAAACCCAGCTTCCCGCATTGGGGTTGCCGTGCTCGAGAACAACGCCGTAGCCTTGCCACGTTTTAAACGTTTCGGAATCCCAGCTCTCAACGCCGTAAGCCGAAGGACCGAAGCAATAATATCTGTCGCGCCCGCTCGCATCCGCACCAGTATACTGGTATGCATCCGTCTTTACTCTCCAAATTACCTTAAGCGCCACTTCGCTCGTTTTGCCGTTTGCATCAGTTACGTCGCGCACGATTTCATTCTTTTCGTTTACGCGGTAACCGCCGCCGAGTTCGGCATAGCTTCCGTTTGCGTCGGGCTTACCGTTTTCGTCATACTTTACAGTACTAACGATTTTGCCGTCCACAATGTGCGGAACTCTTTCACCCTTCTCGTCTAAGGTATAGAATTGCGCGTTTTCAACGTATCTTTCGAATTCGGTACGGGAAATTTGCTGTGCCCCGCCCATCAGACTGCTGGTCGCCCAAATGACGATTACAGCAGCAACAAGCGCAACAAGTATCGCGCCCATTATAATTCTGCCTTTTTTGCTCAAAATACAACTCCTTTTATATAATTAGGAAATATTAAACCAATTTTAACACAGATTGCCGTAATTTACAAGTATTTACACCCCTAAAGTTTGTTTATCACTCAATTTTTATAATGTTTTCACTTTATTATTTTTTTAAATTTTACCGGTTTTTTCTTAAAAAACAGATTAATTTTAACTGCGCCTATACTGTTTTACTGTTAAAAATTGTTTCATGTGGAACATTCTGGCAAATTTTTTCAGTAAATTATTGTTTCACGTGAAACGTACTGCGCATAAAAAAGTACAATTGTGGATAAATTTTATGATTTCAACTATTTTACAGCGGATTTTTTGATGTACTCCTCGATTTTTCTGTTGACAGATATCCGCTAAATTTTGAAATTTTTCTTAAAATTATATTCAACATCACTATTTTGTGTTACTTTTGTGGATAAAATTCCTTAAACACCAAATCGGACAGCAATTTTGACCGAATTTGATTTGTGGAATTGTTATTAAAATGTGAATAAAAATGTTGATAACAGCCTTTTAAAGCTTTTGAACGCAAAATAAAATTTATGCGTCATTCAAATTTTTTGCCCTTTGCGCTAAAAATACCGGCATGCGCTTTATTTATAGATTTAAGCAAAGCTGAACCGGCAACGTTTCCGGAATACGTTTTTCACAAAAAAATAATAAAGTAATTATAATTTAATGAGACGTTGGCAATAATTCCTACCGAGGTTTTTATGGACTATTCATTTAATTTGTATAACGCTATGGCGGCTGACGGGGTTTATTTGTCGCTGAAAAAAATTTTGGCAACTTCGGAAAATCCCCCTGTGGTTCTTTGCATAGGCAGTGATTTATCCGTCGGAGACAGTCTCGGCCCTGTTACCGGAACTAAAATAAAGGAAAAACTGAACGGATTGAACTGTTATATATACGGAACGCTTGCAAAACCGATTACCGCTCACGAAGTTAAATATATGAATGATTTTCTGAGAGCAACTCACCCTCAGAGCCAGATTATTGCAATTGACGCGGCAGTCGGTCTCGCCGGAGACATCGGATTGATAAAGCTTGCAAAGCGGGCGATTAAGCCCGGAAGCGGGGCGAATAAAAAACTTTCGAAAGTCGGAGACGTTTCGATAATGGGAATTGTAGCCGAGCGTTCGATGTTTAATTATTCACTGTTTTCGGCAACGCGGCTGAACATAGTTTATAAAATGGCGGAAATTATATCGGAAGGAGTTTGTTCTTACGTCTTAGAAAATCTGAAAAACGGAGTATTTACAAATATAAAAACCGGCGCTTAATGATTTGGAGCGAATATCAAATAATCCGCAGATATACAAATGAGGAACTCAGCGTGTGAGAGGAGCGCTATTATACCAGGAGTACTTAATAAAAGAGAGGGCGCAAAGATTAAATCTTTGCGCCCTCTCTTTTATTAATCGATTAAAGCCCTATAATTTTAAGTTCTTTTTTCCGCGCGTAATTTACGGTGTAGAAAGTTCCGCCTTCATCTTTTCTGAGAAAGTAAACCAAAACATTGCTGTTATCAACCATAAATCTGTCGCGTGCCTGCATACAACCGTTAAAATAGTGTGACGAAAGCAAAATCTGTTCGTCGCTGTTATCCAAAATTCGTTTATATCTGATTTTGTCATGCCCGGAATAGGAATCGCTTTGACCTTCGCACGGAACGCAGGCTATAAGTTTTACGTCATAATTTTTTTTTAATGAAATAACACATTCGGCGGCGGCAAGGTCGAAACCGACCGCCATACCGCAATAAAAAATTACGACGCCAGAAATTATTAAATTTTTAATTACTCTTTCAAGAAGTTCCGCATCAAAATCTTTAAGCTCGTAGCGGTGTCCGGTAAAAGCGCAACTTTTTATCATAATTCACCTTAAAGCGGTTTTTTTCTTTCCAATCCTCTGCCGCGCGGATACTTCAAAGGGGTGGCGCAAACTTTTTTTATTACAATTGCAGACCTTTTTCCGCAATTTTCAGGAAGGTCCAAACGAATAATTTTTTCAATCTTTCCGCCCAATACCTCAATTGCTTTTAAACTTTCATCAAGTTCTGCTTCACACTCACTTTTATACGCAATAAAACTGCCTCCGACTTTTACGAAGGGCAAACAGTATTCGCATAAAGTGTTCAACTTTGCAACGGCGCGTGCGGTGGCAATATCGAATTTTTCACGCAAGTTTTCATTATGCGCCCCTTCCTCGGCGCGGATATTAAGAACTTTTACACCGACAAAACCCAATTTTTCCACAACCTTTTTAAGAAATTCACATTTTTTCCCCGTACTTTCGATTAAAGTGAACTTTAAATCATCCCTTACAATCTTTAAAGGAATGGATGGAAACCCTCCTCCGGAACCTATTTCAACAACGGCGGCTCCGTTTAAAAAATTATTTTCAGGCAAAATACTGTCCAAAAAATGTTTTATATAAATCTCTTTTTCGTCGGTAATTGAAGTTAAATTATATTTTTCGTTATATTCAATCAATAAATTCTTGAAAATTTCAAATTTTGCTTTATAATTTTCATCCGAAAAATAACCGCTTAAAAAACTGTAATCCATACAAAAATAATATCATAATTTATTAACTTTTTCAACTCCTGAAGTTATTAACAATTAATAAAATAAGTGGATAACTCAACTTTTTTATGTATCAAATTTTTTTTTGCGGCTTTTTTAAAAAATTTTAAGTTTTTTATTATCGGGGTTATGCACTTATTAAGAAACTATACACAAAAAAATTCACAAAACAATCAACATTCAAAGAGGTTGATTTTGTTGCTTTTTAAAGGCTTTTAAGTTATTATATTAATGAAATAAATCTGTTTAGAAATTATATCAACATTTCCACACCACCTATTAATAATACTTCTTATATAATTTCTTAATTAAAAAATAATATAAAAGTTACACGGAGAAAAAATGAAAGTTGTATGTGAAGGTATCGATTTATCCGATTCCGTTTTAAAAGTAGTTAAAGCATGTTCTTCGAAAACCACTATTCCCGTTCTGGAATGCATTAAACTGACGGCAAGAAACGACGAGTTGAAACTTTCGGCAACGGACGGTGAAATATCTATATTGAAAACTATTAAAGCCGAAGTTTACGAAGAGGGAGATATTTGCGTACCGGGCAGGTATTTTGCAGATTTTATTAAAAAACTGGAAGGAGTGCAGATTACTCTTTCTTCCGACGGCAAAAAAATGGATATTGTTTACGCTGACAGTCAGACGAGTATGCAGGTTCTTTCGGCGGATGATTTTCCTAAAATAGATACTGAAATTAACGAGAGCAGTTTTAAGGTAAAGACTTCGGATTTAAAGAAATTTATTAGCGCCACTTCGTTTTGCTGCGCAACGGACGATTCGCGTCCCATTTTAAAGGGCTGCCAGTTTTTGATAAACGGGGACGAAGTGTGCGTTACTTCGCTTGACGGATTCCGTCTTGCAACCATAAACGGTAAAGTAAGCGGCAGCGCCGGTAATATGGAAATAGTTTGCCCTGCGAGAACACTGAACGAAATCGAAAAAATGCTCCCCGACGGTAACGACGAAACGGAAATATTTATTCAGCGCGGAATTATTCTTGTAGCGGTGGAAAATACGGTTTTGACTTCGCGTCTTTACGGCGGAGATTTTATAAAGAAAGACAATATTATTCCCAAATCGTTTATAACGACTGTTACGGTTGAAAAGGATAAACTTAAAGCAAGCATAGAGCGTGCGGCTATTCTTGTAAGAAACGATAAGAACAGTTTGATTATTTTTGATATATCGGGTGACAAAATAGAAATTTCTTCCGCGTCGGAAATAGGTAACGTTCAGGAACCGGTAAAGGCGGAAACGGACGGTAAAGACGTAAGAATAGCTATGAATTCGAAGTTTATTATAGAGGCCGTGAATGCGTTGGAAGAGGAAAAAATTGTGCTTTCTTTCAACAACAGCGTACAGCCGTTTATTTGCCAGAACGAGAAAAACAAGGACAAGCTGTATTTAATTTTGCCAGTAAGGACAAGCAATAACGCTTGACTTTGAGAGTTTTTCCATTATATAATATGTAAGCTAAAATGCATATAGGCGGCGCATAACTTTGTTTACGCGTTGTTTGCATTTTTATTAAAGTTAAATATAAGTAATAAATCTTAAAAAGGAAAATGGATATGAAAAGAACTTATCAACCTAAAAAGAGACAGAGATCGAAAGTTCACGGTTTCAGAAAGAGAATGGCAACCACTGCAGGCAGAAAAGTTTTAAAGAGAAGAAGAAATAAAGGCAGAAAACACCTTACGGCGTAATAAGTGAACTATCTCAGGATAAAGAAAAACGCCGATTTTCAAAAGCTGTTTAAAAAGGGGAAAAAGGTATTTTCCCCTTATATAACGTTATTGTATTTTCCATCGCAAAAAACCGGTATGGGGGTGGCGGTTTCGAAAAAACACGGTAAAGCGGTTAAAAGAAACAGGATAAAAAGACTGTTACGCGCTGCTTTTAAAGAAACCTGCCCTGCGTTGAAAAATCCGTGTTCCTGTATTTTAATACCTAAAGTTGCGGAAGAATACAGTTTGAAAAGCTTTAAAAAAAGTTTGGTAATCTGTTTTAACAAGATAAACTCATGCGAAAATTAAGAGTTTTTAAGCGCAGGTATTTAAAGCCGGTTTTTAAAATGCTTTTTATGCGGCTTATCGTGTTTTATCAGAAAAATCTTTCCCGTCATACCTGTCTTTACGAACCCACGTGTTCGGAATATATGAAACGCTCGATTAATAACAAAGGCGTTATTCTCGGAATTTTATACGGTTGCTGGAGATTATTGCGCTGTAATCCCTTTTCCAAAGGCGGTTACAATCCGGCTCCCGAAAAATATTTCAGATTAAAATGGGTTCTGTAATAAATTAACGGAAATAAATTTATGGAAATTTCAACTCTCCTTGCGGTTTCGCAAAACTTTATAGATTTTGCCGTGGACAGTATACCTTCGGTTACTCTGAACTGGATAGGCAACCTTATAAAATGGTTGTTTGATTTATTTCAGGGCGTTTACGGCGGTGCGATTCTCGGAACGGTTATATTTACGCTTATTTTAAAGACGGTAACCAGCCCGATAGATATTTTCACCAGAATAAAGCAGAAAAAGCAGTCGCTTTTGATGAAGAGTATGCGTCCGCAGATGGAAAAACTGCAGAAACAGTACGCTAACGATAAAAATATGTATAGTCAGAAGGTTATGGAGCTTCAGAAAGCACACGGTATAAACCCGCTTGGAGCATGCCTTCCGATGATAGTTTCAATCGTAATCTTTATGATTGTTATAGGCGCGTTTTCCACTTATTCGAACTTTGCAACGTTAACTACCTATAACAATATGGTAGGCGCATATAACGACAGTGTTGAAACTTATATTTACGCAACGTACGCCGAAGAAGAGGCTGTTTCTCTTTTGAATCTTGAAGAAGGACAGAAACCCGAAGAGATTAAACTTAATTTAAACGGCAAGGAATCAACATATTATCTGGTAAACGTTAAAAACGCCGGCACGGACAAGGATAACTTTTTAATAAGGGTAAGAAACACGGTAAATCCCGAAGGCGAAGCGGAACACCGCGAAAATTACTGGCTTGAAGAAGGCAGTTTTATGGTGGATTTCGATAAATTTTCCGCTTATCTTGCTTCGGTAGATTCTTCTTTTACCGTTGATAAGCAGACGGAATTCGCAGGATTTTCAGAGAGTAAAAAGTTTGAAAGAGTGGCTTCGTTCGTTCAGCTCAACGCAAGGTCGGCTGCGGCGGACAATTATCACGAAAACCGCGGGTTTTCGGCTTTCGGCTGGATAGGTAACGTTTGGTACGCCGATTCGATGTTGAATAAGGAAGTTCCCGATTTCAACAATTTCCAGTCTTCGATTTCGCGTGCCGTAGGCGCCGGAATGAGCACGACGTACGAACCGAGCTATATAGAAGTTACTTATAATCTCGGAAACGGCATAGGCAATGAAATGAATACCTTTAACGGATATTTCGTGCTTGTAGTGCTTTCGGTAGGTACAATGTTCCTGCAACAGTTTATAACGATGCGGGCTCAAAAGGACGCCAACGAATTGAGTTCTGTTGACGGTTCTGCGGCAAAGACTAATAAATGGATGATGATTATGATGCCGATAATATTCGGCGTATTCTCGTTCTTCTATTCCGCCGCGTTTTCGGTTTATATGATAACGAGCAACGTTTATTCGCTTGCTATGACTTTGATTACGAATAAAATAGTGGACGTAAAGTTTGCAAAACATGGAGAAGCGTATCTTGCAAAGAAGAGAAAAAGCAGACAGCCGTCAACAACAAAGAGGTTCAGATAATGGAAGAAAACAACGTATTCACAGGAAAAACCCTTGACGAGGCAATTAATAACGGATTAATCGAATTGAGATTAACCCGTGACGAAGCTGAAATCACGGTGTTGGAAGAAGGAAAAAAGAAACTTTTCAGTTCGGTAAAAGCCAAAGTCAGGGTTACGAAAAAACGTTCCGACGGAAAAAAGGCACAGGATTTTATTGTACAACTGCTTGAAATTATAGGGGTTAAGTCCGAATGCGAGGTTATTTCGGATGAAGATTCGCTTAATATCAATATAAAAACTTCGAACTCGGCAAGAGTTATCGGTAAGCGCGGCGACGTGCTGGACGCGATTCAGACTATTGCCGGAGCTTATACGAATATCGGCAAGGACGAATATAAAAAAGTTGTAGTTGACTGCGAAAATTACCGCGCTCAACGTGAACAGACTTTGAAGGAGCTTGCGTTAAAACTTGCCTCGAAGGCGATTGAAACGGGCAGAAAGATGACGCTTGAGCCTATGACGCCTTATGAAAGACGGATTATCCACGCAACCCTGATGGATAACGACCAGATTAAAACCGTTTCTGAGGGAAACGAACCGGCGCGTTATATTGCCGTGATTCCAAACAATGCGAAGCCTTATGACAAGGGCATACGTTACGGTGAAAAGAGACCTCAGGGCAGAGATAGCCGTTTTGGAGGAAGAGAAGGAAGGGGCGGCCGCGACAGCCGTGGCGGCGGAAGAAGGGATTCGCGCGGAGGAGACAGGCGCTCTTCAGGCGGCGGCAAACCCAGAGGGAAAAAGGAAATTTATTTCGGCGCGTTCCTTGGAAACAGTAAAAGCGGTGAAACCGAAGTAAAAGAAAACCCCGCAAACGAAGAAGATAACAAGGATTAATATGTCGGTGCTTGAAAGCGATAAAATCGACGGCGTTGCGGTAAGCGGAGAAGATAAAGTTTTAAACCTGTTGATAACGGACCATCTTGATTTTAAAGATGAATACAAACATTTGTTGACTTTGCAGGAAAAAATCAACGCGTATCTTGGTTTTATCGAGGCGGAACAGTATCGTGAAATTTATCCGGACAGCGATATAGAAAGCTTTATTATAGAGATTCACTTTAAACATAAAATTACGGATAATTGCAGAAAGTTTATAAAAACGGTTAATAACCAAATTGGTGAAATTAACACAATCTGCATTATTGTTGAAAATTGAATTTATTTAAAAAAGATAAATATATTGATGGTTTTCGGCTAAACACATCATTAAAAAAACCGAGGAGATGCAAATTTTAAAGATTGCGGAAAGTCCTTGGAAACTTTCCGCTTTTTTTTAAGCCGAAATTTACGAAAAACACTATGAAAAACTTTTTTACCACAAAAAGACTGTGCCGCGCGGGAGTTATCGCCGCACTGTACGTCGCACTCACCTATGCGTTCGGCGCCATAGCGTACAGCGGATTTTTGGAAATTCGTCCCGCCGAGGCGTTGACGATTTTGCCGCTGTTCTTTCCGGAGGCGGTGCCTGCCCTTTGGATAGGATGCATGCTTGCCAATCTCGGTTCGCAGTTCATTATGTACGACGTGCCGCTTGGCGGACTTGCAACTCTTGTAGCGGCACTGTGCACCTACGGCGTTGGCAGACTGATTAAAAACCACGTTTTGAGAATGGCGGTAGGCGGAATTTTTCCCGTATTGGTAAACGCTTTTGTAATTCCTTTCGTCATTATTCTTTGCGGCGGCGCGGAAGGATTTGATACCACGGTTATTGCATACTGGACTTTCTTCGGTTCGCTTTGCGCAACGCAGGCGCTGTGGGTTTACGGACTCGGCTCGCTGCTTTATGCCGGTATTTACGGTTTGCAAAAGAAAGGGATATCTGTGTTTACGGATAAACCGAAACGAACTTTGGAAGAGCCGGAACATTCCGAACAAAATACGCAACAGTAACGGACAATTAAGAAACACCGGTAATGCTTAGCATTACCGGTGTTTAATTATTTAATCATAAAAAAGAGGGGATTTCTATGATAATCGATTTTAAAAGACAATTGATTTATTAAAAGAATGCCGGCTTATATTGTCGGGACAAATTCGCCGTTTGTCTTTTCAGAACAGAATAAAAATCTTGAAAATAAATTCAAGGGCAAGGAATTAAAGAATTATAAAATAAACCCCGCTTAAAGTAAATGCTAAGCGGGGTTTATTATTATCGGTTCTTTCTTGATTTAAGTTTTTCCTTTATTTGTTTTATATGGTCGAGTATGTAGATTAGATATCCGATTATAACGAAAATCGCGATTAAAATTATCAGCCAGGTAAAAAATCCGCCCCAGCCAAGGTTGTCTACGTTTAAAAAGAAATAGGGATAGACGACGGCCGTAGTTTCGTGGTTTACTATAGCGGAGCGGATAAGAATGAATGCTACGTAAACCAGAGGCATAATAAGCGAGAGCAGAGGATAGGACCATTTTGTTTTGCCGTGTTCGTAAAACAGCACCCAGTCCAATATAAACATTATCGGCAGAATGAGGTGCAGGGTAAGATTACTTAATGACGTGAAATATTCAACAGGCGTTTTGTCCTTTGCAAGCAGAATGTTGTAGACAAGAAAGGTTACCGCAATCATAATCATACACATAAACTTGAAAGTGGGGGCGAGCGTGCAGGCGCCGTCTTCTTTTTTGTTTGCCGCTTTTACGGTGAACACAAGTGATGTAAACATAAAGCCTAAGCAGATATAATTGCTGAGATTTGTATAATAGACGTAAAAGTCGCTGTTGAACTCCGCATCGAAAAGCCCTAAGCTTGCCAAAAAGCCGATTACGCCCAGTGTGCAATAGATTGTTTGAAAAAGCAGTTGAACGTTTCTGTTTTTTATCATAACTGTCTCCTTGAAAAATCCGCCGTCGGTGACGGCGGATAACCTTGCGGATTATTTATTGGGAGTTTCGCTTTTTTTGCAGTTGTTTTTAAGTGTTTCAAGGCTCTGCCATAATTCGTTCGGAATTCTGTCCTTTATGGTGCCGTTGTAGTAACCTTCGAGTTCTTCGGCTTCCTTTGCCCACTTTTCATTGTCGACCGCGAGTATATCTTTAAGCGATTTCAAATCGAATTTCTTACCTTTGCAGATTTCGTAATCAAGTTCGGAAATGTCGATATCTTCCGCTTTGGGAACGTAACCGATAGCTGTTTCCTGTGCGTCTACGGTGCCATCGCAACGCTTTAAAATCCATTCGAGAACACGCATATTGTCGCCGAAGCCTGGCCACATAAAGTTGCCGTCTTTATCGGTGCGGAACCAGTTTACGTTGAAAATCTTGGGGGGATTGGCAATCTTTTTGCCCATATTTATCCAGTGTGCGAAGTAATCGCCCATGTGGTAGCCCGTGAAAGGTTTCATTGCCATGGGGTCGTGGCGCAAAACGCCTACGGCGCCTGCCGCCGCAGCAGTTGTTTCGGACGACATCGCCGAACCTATGAACACTCCGTGGTTCCAGTCTCTTGCCTGATATACGAGAGGAGTGGTGCTTGCTCTTCTGCCGCCGAAGATTATAGCGGAAATGGGAACCGCCTCAAGAGAGCCGAATTTTTCGGAAATGCAGGGGCAGTTAGCCGCGGGAGCCGTGAAACGGCTGTTGGGGTGCGCCGCGCAGGTGGATTTGTCTTTTTTGTCGAACTTTGCGGGATTCCAGGGCTTGCCCGTCCAGTCGATGCAGTGTTCGGGAAGTTCCTTGGAAAGTCCTTCCCACCAAACCGTCATATCGTCGGTGTTGAGCGCGACGTTGGTGAAAATCGTACCCTTTTTGGTGGATTGAAGAGCGTTGTAGTTGCTGTGTTCGTTAGTGCCGGGAGCAACGCCGAAGAAACCGTTTTCGGGGTTTACAGCCCAAAGTCTGCCGTCTTCGCCAACGCGGAGCCACGCGATATCATCGCCGACCGTTTCAATCTTATATCCCTTGTCGCGGTAGTGCTTGGGGGGAATGAGCATTGCAAGGTTGGTTTTGCCGCAAGCGGAGGGGAAAGCCGCCGCAACGTATTTTTTGTCGCCGTCGGGGAAGGTTACGCCTAAAATAAGCATATGTTCCGCGAGCCAGCCTTCGTTTCTGCCGAGGTATGAAGCTATTCTGAGTGCAAAGCACTTTTTGCCTAAAAGCACGTTGCCGCCGTATGCGGAGTTAACCGAAATAATCGCGTTGTCCTCGGGGAAGTGCATAATATATCTCTTTTCCGCGTCTACGTCGCACTTTGCGTGGAAGCCTTTAATAAAATCTCCGTCCTTGCCCAAAGCGTCCAAAACGGTTTTGCCCACGCGGGTCATTATGTTCATATTGAGAACTACGTAAATCGAGTCGGTTACTTCTATGCCGTATTTTGCAAATTCGCTGCCGACAACGCCCATGGAATAGGGAATAACGTACATCGTTCTGCCTTTCATAGAGCCGCGTGCGATTTCTGCGCAAAGCTCGTAAGCCTGCGAGGGCGCCATCCAGTAGTTGATAGGGCCTGCGTCTTCCTTTTTGGTTGTACAGATAAAGGTTCTGTCCTCAACGCGCGCAACGTCGTTGACCTTGGTGCGGTGCAGGTAGCAGTCGGGAAGAAGGTCTTCGTTGAGTTTTATAAGTTCGCCGCTTTTAACCGCTTCTTCTTTTAATTTTTTGATTTGCGTTTCGCTGCCGTCAATCCAGACGATTTTATCGGGCTGTGCGAGTTCCGCGCTATCGTTTACAAAATCAAGAATTTTTTTGTTCTTTGTCAAGGCCATAGTTTGTTCTCCTTAAAAAAATCAAATTTCTTACAAATATCATTATACAAAATAAGTAAAAAAAAAGCAAATCAAATTATATATAATTTGGTATGTGCAATTCGTACAATTAAAGTGCGCAAAAAGTTTAAAATTTTACACAATATATCAATTTTTTCATATTGTATGCGCGTAATATAGATTATAGAATAATTTACGGGAACGGAATTATGGGCGGATTTATAAAAAATATTGCGGTTATAAAAGGGCTTAAAGACGGATTTTCGGTGGACGGAGGCGCTCTTTCGGGACTTGTTAAATGCGAGCGCTACGGTTCCGCTTTACGGGTAGAGGTAACTTATATTAATTTTGCGCCTCTTTCCGAGGGGCGGTACGTGACGGCAATATCCGACGGGACTGCTACGTTGATTGTGGAGGACGGATTTTTCGAGGGGAATTCTTCCGTGGATACTTCGCAAGGGTTTGCCGCGCTTGTTTGTTATATAAACGGCAACGTTTCGCCCATAGCTTCGGCCGTGTGCGGGAATTTTCACGGCGAGGCGCTGGGGATAAGGGCAGAAGTGGAAAAGGCGGAACGGGTTGCTCCCGAAAAAAAACCGGAACCGAAAAAAAACGAAGAAAAGAAAAACAGTTCGCTTTATGAGGACGAGGCGATAGCGGAGGTTAATTATTATGAATTCGCACAAACTGATGAAGGCGGTGGGACTTTACGCAAAGATAAAAAGAAAGAAAAAAACGGGATTAAAACTTATGAAGATGAAGAGAATTCTGGCGCTTTCGAAGAAGAACAGGGCGGCTTAAGTCCGGAGTGTGCCGCGGACGATTTCGGCGGCGGCGGTAAAAAAACGGCGAAGAACGCAGGCGTGGCGGATTCGCCGCTTGCGCGAGGCGGGTTTTACGACCGCGTAAAAAACGAGGTGGAAGGGCTTTTGAAAGTTTATCCCGCGGAGGAAGCGCTTGAAAAAACCGTTAAAAATTCAAAGTGGGTGAGGATAACCTACGACGGAGATAAGTTTTACGTTTTCGGCGTAATATACGGGGGGCAAACGCCGGAATACATATGTTACGGCGTGCCGACAGAGCAGAGTGAAACTCCGCCTGAAAGTATGCGCGGACTGGCTTCGTTTATTCCTGCTTCACCCAACGAAAGGCGCCGGGGATATTTTATAATGTATCAGGACGCGGCAACCGGCGCGAGTTTAAAAATAGATATGGAGTAAAAAATAAAGCGCAGGAGCATAAAATGCTCCTGCGCTTTTTAAGCGGCGGGTTATTTCAGCCCTTTAAAGGGCTTGAACGCTATCAGCGAATATATGCAAAAGAGGGCGGAAACGCCGCATATTGCAAGGTAAACGCGCGGCAAAACGGTTATTCCAAAGCTTAAAATCTGCAAGAGGTTTACGCCGGAAAGAGCATATATACCCCCCAATATACCTAAAACAACAAGGTTTGCAACGCATAAATAGCATGTCAGTTTCATAACCATAGTATGAAACTAAATTGTAATATTATCCAGAACGAGTTTATCAAATTCGGGCTTTTCGGCAAAATCGCGCGGTAAAAAACGCACGGTACGGAATTTTGCGAAATTGATTATGTGCGTTTTCATAAGGATGGGCGTGGGGATATCAAGTTCTTCGCACACGTCCGCGAGGTAGTTGAAAAAATGCGAGTGTACGTATTTTTCGTCGTTTTCGTAAACCACTTGTTTTATTATTTTTTCTCCGACAATTATCTTGCCCCAAATTCTGAACATACTGAAATTATATTAAATTTCCTGCCGGTTGGCAAACGATTTGACACTTACTTAAAAAAAGTTTAAAATACTCAAAAACACGGAGGGAAATAATGGAAAAATTGAAAAAAGAAATTCTTGCCGTGCTAGCCGAAGATTCCCGTCTGAGCTACACGCAGATTGCCTGTTCGCTGCAGGCTGACGAAGCTGCGGTTAAAAAGTGCATACGCGAGATGGAAGCCGTAGGAATTTTAGTTAAATATACCGCAATTATAAACGCCGATTATCTTGACGACGACGCGGTTGAAGCGCTTATCGAAGTGAAAGTAACTCCCCAGCGGGGACACGGGTTCGATATGATTGCCGAAGAGGTCGCCGCGCATTCCGAAGTTCAGAACCTGTACCTTATGAGCGGGGCTTACGATTTGGCGGTAATTGTGCGCGGTAAGTCACTGCGTGAAGTTTCACGGTTTGTATCGGAAAAAATTTCAACTTACGACAGCGTAATTTCTACGGCTACTCATTTTATTCTGAAAAAATACAAGGTGGAGGGCGCGGTTATGCAAAAGCCTTCCGGTGGCGACAGGTTGAGCGTGCATGCTTAAAGCGGTGCATTTTTGTGGATTGGGCGGCACATATGCCGCAGTTTTAAACGTTTTATGCGAAATTTCGTAAACAGACGCGCCGCGTCGCTTGAGCCGAGCGGCATAAGAAAATTTTTTGATATAGTGCAGAAGATGGAGGACGCGATTTCACTGGGCGTGGGCGAGCCGGATTTTGTTACGTCGTGGAACGTACGCGACGCGGCTATTCGTTCTTTGAGGCGCGGCTACACGCAGTATACGGGCAACCGCGGACTTTCGGAACTGAGGGAGCTTATTTCGCGCTATTTGAAGGAGCGGTTTTCGGTTGAGTACCCCGCCGAACGTACAATAGTTACGGTGGGGGCGAGCGAGGCGATTGATTTGGCGCTTCGCGCAACCTGTGAAGAAGGCGACGAGGTTTTGGTTCCCGACCCTTCCTACGTTTCGTACTCGCCGACGGTGGTTTTGGCGGGCGGAACGCCAGTTGCCGTTAAGTGCGTTGCCGAAAACGACTTTATTTTGACGCCCGAGGCGTTGGAAAAGGTTATTACGAAAAAGACCAAAATTTTGATTTTGCCGTACCCGAACAACCCGACGGGCGCAATTATGACAAAGGAGCAGTTGCAAGATATAGCTCCCGTTATTTTAAAGCACGATTTGCTTGTGATAAGCGACGAAATTTATGCCGAGCTGACTTACGGAAATAAACATTTTTCGATAGCGGCGTTGCCGCAAATGAGCGAAAGGACGGTATATATAGGGGGGTTTTCGAAGGCTTTTGCTATGACGGGCTGGCGCGTGGGGTTTGTTTGCGCGCCGAAAGACGTGGACGAGGCGATGTTCAAAATCCACCAATACACTATTTTGTGTGCCCCGCAGACGAGCCAACGTGCAGCAATTTGCGCGTTGGACGAGGGTTTTGCCGACAATTTTTCAACCGTTGCTGAAATGCGCGGGGAGTATTCCCGCCGCGGCAGGTTTTTGGCGGGTTCCTTAAATAATTTGGGGCTTAATTGTTTTTTGCCGAAAGGTGCGTTTTACGTGTTTGCTTCGGTTGAAAAGACGGGACTGGACGGCGGGGAATTTGCGAACAGGTTATTAATGGAGCAAAAGGTTGCCGTGGTTCCGGGGAGCGCATTTGGTTCGGCGGGCAAAAATTTTGTGCGGTGCTCCTATGCATCGTCTATGAAACAGCTTGCGGAGGCGGTTGAAAGAATAGGCGAATTCGTGGCGGCGCACGCCGATAAATAATTGACAAATTCGGCGCGGGATTATATAATAGAAAAAGCGAGTTGGTGATTTTGCGGACGCAAAATCACTTTTACTTATATTTTTAAGAATTTTATTTGCCGAAGGGCAATATTTTAGGAGATTTTTTATGGCAGAACAACGTATTGTTATGACGGAAAAAAATTACGAAAAGCTGAAGCAGGAGCTGGAAACGCTTATTAAAGTAAAGCGTCCTGAAATTATCGAAAGGATTAAGGAAGCGCGCAGTCACGGCGACCTTTCGGAAAACGCCGAATACGACGCGGCGCGCGAGGAACAGCGTTCGAACGAAGGCAAAATTGCGGAGCTGGAATATAAAATTAAATACGCGGATATCCGCGAAGAGGTTTCTGATACGAGTTACGTACATTTGAACAGCGTTGTAACCGTTTACGACGACGATATGGACGAGGAAGTTACTTATACGATAACCTCGGTAACCGAAGCGGACGCAATGAACGATAAAATTTCGGTTGAATCGCCCGTAGGCGCGGCTCTTCTCAGAAAAAAAGTCGGGGATACGGTTAAAATAGACTGCCCCGACGGTGCATATTCGCTTAAAATAATTGCAATAAAATAAAGGGGAGCTATGGAAGAGAATAAGGTTCTTACGGCGGAAGAGGAAGAAAGAGAGCTTGCCGAGCAGGCGCGAATCCGCCGCGAAAAATTGCAGAAACTGACCGGAGAGGGGAACAGCCCTTTTGTTAAGGTAAAGTATAAAGTAACCGCGGCTTCGGAAAAAATAAAGGCTAACTTTGAAAAGTTTGAAGGAAAAAAAGTTTGCCTTGCGGGGAGACTTATGTCCCGCCGTATTATGGGTAAGGCGTCGTTTTGCCATATTCAGGACGGTTGTGGGCTGATTCAGCTTTACGTAAAGCGCGACGACGTGGGCGAGGAGGATTACGCTTCCTTTAAAAAGGACTATGATTTAGGCGATATCGTAGGCGTAAAAGGTTACGTCTTTAAAACACAGACGGGCGAAATTTCTATACATTGTTCGCACGTGGAAATGCTGACGAAGTGTCTTTTGCCGCTGCCCGAAAAACAGCATGGGTTAAAGGACACTGATATCCGCTACCGCAGAAGGGAGCTCGATTTAATCGTAAATCCCGAAGTTAAAAATACGTTTAAAAAGCGTTCGCAGATAATTTCGGCGGTAAGGGAATATTTGGACGGCGCAGGATTTTTGGAAGTGGATACTCCCGTTCTGAACACTATTGAAATAGGCGCGTCCGCTCGCCCCTTTAAAACCAGACACAACGCGCTGGATATCGATATGTATTTGCGCATTGAAACCGAGCTTTACTTAAAAAGGCTTATCGTGGGCGGGTTCGACCGCGTTTATGAGGTCGGGCGCATTTTCAGAAACGAGGGAATGGATGCTTTCCACAACCCCGAATTCACCACGGTAGAGTGCTATGCTTCTTATCTCGATTATTTCGATATGATGAATCTGGTCGAGAAAATGTATGCAAAGGTTGCAAAAAAAGTTTGCGGGACAACCGACGTAACCTATCAGGGTACTGAAATTCATCTCGGCGGAAAGTGGGAAAGGCTGACGATGAAAGACGCGGTTAAAAAGTACAGCGGCGCGGATTACGCCGACTGGGCTACAGACGAGGACGCGCGTGAATGCGCGGCGAAGTTGGGCGTTGAGGTCGAAGAGGGCGAGAGGGCTACTAAAGGACACGTTCTCATTGCGCTGTTCGACGCGTTTGTCGAGGACAAACTTGTTCAGCCCACGTTTATTTACGATTATCCTGTGGAAAATTCTCCGCTTGCAAAACGCAAGGAGGACGAACCGCTGTTTACTCAGAGGTTTGAATATTTTATTTGCGGACACGAGTTCGGCAACGCGTTTTCGGAGTTGAACGACCCCATAGACCAAAGACAGCGATTTGTTAAGCAGGTTGATGAAAAGCGCCGTCAGGAGCCGAAGTGCAACGCGCAGGTCGACGAGGATTTTGTAACCGCTTTGGAATACGGTTTGCCCCCTACGGGCGGACTGGGTTTCGGCATAGACAGGCTTGTAATGCTTTTGACCGACAGCGCGACGATTAGAGATGTGCTCTTATTCCCTACGATGAAACCCAAGAAATAAGGGCGCGTTTTATAAACTTCGCATAACGTTGTTGCGCTGTGCGCCGCCTCGGTTACATACTTCCGTGTATGCGCCCTCGGTGGTGCTCGTGCGCCTCGTCTTGCTTGTTTCTCTGCGTTTTAGATGAACTGTACCCGCGGGAAACATCGGCTCCCGCAAATTGCTTGTATCTCTGAGGTTTGCGGTTGCGGGCGACGTTTACGCAATTAAATTAAAAATGTACGAATATTTTATTTACGAACAACTTAAAAAGTACGAGAGAGTAAACAAGAGCTTTCACGTGCCCGGGCATAAGGCGAGGGGGGATTTTAAATTGAAGTTTCCCGTTGCCGGAATTGACGCGACCGAACTTTCGTATTCCGATAATTTGTTTTGCCCTGCCGGAGTAATTGCGAATGCGCAACGCGACATCGCGCAGATTCTCGGCGCCAGAAAAAGTTATATAGTAACCGGAGGTTCGTCTTCGGGGGTGCTTACTATGCTTTACGTTGCCTCGAAACGGTGGAACAAGCTGATTGTGCCGCGAAACTCCCATCAGAGCGTGTGGAATGCTTGTAAGCTGTTCGGCGTAGAGCCGGTGATTGTGCAAGGAGAAGAAAAAGACGGGATAATACTTCCGCCGTCGCCCGAGCATATTGAAGGGCTTGTTGAAAACGACGTAAATATTGCGGGGATGATTGTCGCCCAGCCGGATTATTATGGAAACGAGGCTCCTTTGAGCGCCTATTATTCGATATTGCATTCTTATAACAGGTTGCTTATCGTCGACGGCGCGCACGGTTCGCACCTTGCCTTCGAACCGGAAAGAAAGGGATATGCCGGGGTGTACGCCGACATGTGGGTGGACGGAGTGCATAAATCGCTCCCCGTTTTAACTCAAGGCGCGGTGGTATCCGTTAACAACCAAAATCTTGTTCCCGAAGTGGAAGAGGCGCTTTGCTGTTTCAGAACTACTTCTCCGAGTTATCCCGTAATGGCTTCGGCGGAGTACGGAATTAAATATATTGCAAACAATCCAAGGCTTGTTACGGAAGCGAAAGCGGCCGTAAAGACGTTTAAAGAAAAAGCGCACGGCTTTACTTTTTATCCGTCGGACGACTGGACGAAACTTATAATCGATTTTAAACCGCTTGGAATATCTTCGGACGCGGCGGCGGAATTTTTGGAAAAGAGGGGCGTATATGCCGAGCTTTCGGATGGAAGGTATCTTTTGTTTTATCTTTCTCCTATGACAAAACCGCGGGATTTAAGCGCCTTGAATCTTGCGCTGAACAGGTTGCGCGAAAATAAGAAGCTTGCGGGGTCGTATAAAGAAAGTTTGCCTTTCCCTAAAAATGAAAGGACTTACAGTTTTCAGTTTGCGCTAAAACACAAAAGAGAATATGTGCCGCTTAAAGACTCCGAGGGGAGAATGTGTGCGGTGAACGTTGGAATAACTCCGCCGTGCATACCCGTTGTTGCGGCGGGTGAAATAGTTTCTAAAGAGGCGGTTGCCGTGCTTTCAGGAGGCAAGAGTACTTTCGGAATTGTCGGCGGAAAGATACCGGTGGTAAAAAAATGAGAGGAAAATTTATTACTTTCGAGGGGTGCGAAGGTTCGGGCAAGAGTACTCAGTTGAAACTGCTTGCGGATTATCTTAACGGACTGGGCGTCGATTTTATTATGACGCGCGAGCCCGGCGGCAGTGAGATTTCGGAAGAGATAAGAAAAATAATATTAAATAAAAATTACGATAAGATGTGCGACGAGTGCGAAGCGCTTTTATATGCGGCGGCGCGTATACAGCATTTGCGCGAAAAAATTGCGCCCGCACTGGCGCGCGGGACGCTCGTTATATGCGACAGATATGTGGATTCATCGCTTGCATATCAGGGATATGCCCGCGGATTGGGTGCCGGATATGTTGAAGCTATCAATAGTTTTGCGCTTAAAGAGTTTCGCCCCGATTTGACGGTTTTTTTGGATATAAGCCCTGCGGCGGCGTTTGAAAGAAAGCACGGAGCGGACACGGACGACAGAATGGAAATGCAGGGGCTGGACTTTCACGAGGAAGTTTATAAGGGATATGCGCAATTAATGGGTAGATATGCGCGCATCTGTGCGGTGGATTGCAGCGGAAGTAAGTTTGAAACCGCTGAAAAGATAAAAAATCTTTTAAAAGAAAAGGGAATAATTTAAGGCGGCTTTTTGTGGAAACACTTTTAAAGAGTACAACCGCATATAAAATTCTTTGCGGCGACAGAGAGTCGGGAAGGCTTTCGCACGCATATATGGTGCACTTTAGCGACGTAAGAAATTTAAAAGACGCTTTAAAGTTGTTTGCGCTGGAGTTTTTCGGGTGCGATAAAAACTCTTTAACGGGGCGCAGAATTTTAAACGGAAGTTTTTCCGACTGCAAATTTTATCCGCGTGAAGGCGACAAGCTGAACGTGGACGCCGCGGGTGAAATTGTTGCCGAAAGCGCAATGCGGCCCGGGGAGGGCGGCAAAAAACTGTTTGTTATATGCGGAATAGAAACGGCGTCGCCGCTTGTGCAGAATAAACTTTTAAAAACTTTGGAAGAACCGCAAAAAGACATACATTTTCTCTTGGGGGCAACAGCGCTGGCTCCCGTGCTTGAAACGGTTAAATCGCGCGTGAAGATGCTTGAAATTCCCGCATTTTCCGAAAGGGAAATTTTTGCGGCGTTGGAAAGAAACGGTCAAAACGCGTTGAATGCGGCGGCGGCAAAAAGTGCGAACGGGATTCTGGGCGCGGCACAGAATATGCTTGAAGGCGGGATATTCGAGGCGGTGTCGTCTGCGGCAAAGGAAATTTGCTTTAATTCAAGGCTTGGCGATATTGGTACGATTGCCGCCAAGTATGCGGATTTCAAATACAAGGAAGAACTGCTTGCCGAAATGCAGAGAATATATTTTTCGGCGCTTACGGAGGGCGGGAAGCTTGCTGAAATAATTGCAAAACCCGCGCTGATTTACGCTCTTGAAAAACTGAACGCGGCAAGCGCCGATTTAAAGTTCAACGCTTATTTTCACGGGCTGTTATACGACTTTATGCTTGAAGTCGCGGAGGAGAATAAAAAATGGCGAAAATTACAGGCATAACTTTTAAAGAGGGCGGGAAAGTTTATTACTTTTCGGCGTTGAAAGAAAAATGCGAAGTCGGCGCAGGGGTTATAGTTGAAACTTCGCGCGGAATGGAATACGGTATTGTAGTTATTCCGTATGCGGAGGTTGACGACGGACAGATAGTTTCGCCGTTAAAGCCTATTTTAAGACTTGCCACTGCCAGGGATGAGGAAATTCACCGCAAAAACCTTGAAAGAAAGGACGAGGCGTTGCAAATAGTTAAGGAGAAAGTGGAAAAGCTGGGGCTTGAAATGAAACTCATCGACTGTGAGTTTACCTTTGACGGCGCAAAGGCGGTGTTTTATTTTTCCGCGCCTGCAAGGGTGGATTTCAGGGAGCTTGTGAAGGAGCTTTCGTCGGTGTTCCGTATGCGCATAGAGATGCGGCAGGTGGGCATCCGCGACGAAATAAAAATACTCGGCGGACTTGCGCCGTGTGGCAGGGAGTGTTGCTGTTCGGGGTGTATGCCCGAAATTAAAAAAGTTTCGATTAAAATGGCAAAGAATCAGGGGCTTTCGTTAAATCCCGGCAAAATTTCGGGACTGTGCGGAAGACTTATGTGCTGTCTTTCGTATGAAAACGATTATTACGCCGAAGCGTTTAAGCAGATGCCCAAACTGGGTTCCGAAATTACCACGCCTGACGGCAAAGGCACGGTTGTAAACACCAATATGCTTAAAATGGTGGTGCGCGTAAAGATAGAGGACAAGCAAAAGGACGCGGTTTTATACAAAGATTATCCTCTGTGCGAGTTGAACGGCGGTTGCCCGTGCAGCGCCGAAGCCGGCGAAGCCGATGCGGACGACGGAGAAGAAGCTGGTGAAACCGTTGCGGAAAGCGCGGGCGAAAAGGTTAATTTAACACAAAAACCCGAAGAAAGGGAGCGCCCTGCCGCAAGGATTAATTTTAACGGGCAAAGGCAGAAGAAGAACCGTGAAAACGGAGAAAACCGTGGCAAAAAGAATGCGGGCGGCAACCGTAACCGCGGTCAAAACGGCGGAGAAAAGCCCAAACAAAAGCCTGAAAACGTTGAAAAACAGCCGCAACCTGCACAGGGAGGCGAAAATGCACCTAAGCAGGGCGGAAAGAATTTCCGCGGGCGCAGGCGCTTTAATAAAAAACGCGATTGATTGTTTTTAAATTTATAAAGGAAAAACGACTGTCCTGAGATTTGATGGACGGTTGTTTTTTGGCTGGCGCAGATTTTTTAAAAGCCGAAAAACGTAAAAATTTTTAAAAACTCTTTACAGCGCAAATTTTGTGTGATATAATTTTTACGTATTAATTAATTGGAGGAAAATATGGCACACTATATATCCGACGAATGCGTAAGCTGCGGCGCGTGCTCCGGCACTTGCCCCGTTGAAGCTATTTCCGAGGGCGCAGACAAATACGTTGTAGACCCCGACGTTTGCATCGACTGCGGCGCGTGCGAGGACGTTTGCCCCACCGGAGCAATTCACCCCGCGGAGTAATTTAAACAAAAAATCAAAGAGCGGGCGGAGAACATCCTCCCGCTCTTTGTGTTATGCAACTTAGTATATTTTGCGCTAACGGCGCCGGGTTCACGACGTGTTCGGTATTTGCGTCTGTGTATACGCCCGCAAACGCGCGCGTCCGGTTTGCTTGTTTTCTGCATTTTTGATATGGTAAAATGGAAGCGTTTGTATTGCAATAGGTTTTAAATATGTTAAACGACGGAGAAGTGCTCGAAGAGTTTTTCGGGGACAAAAAAATAATTCAGAACGTTAATTTATACCGTTTTACTTCGGACAGCATACTTTTATCAAAGTTTGCCAGGGCTAAGTTCAGGGACGACGTTGCCGACTTCTGTTCGGGGAGCGGCGTTGTCGGCTTTCATTTTCTGTGTATTAACCCGCAGATTAATTCGCTTACGTTATTCGAAATGCAACAAAAACTTGCGGATATGTCCCGCCGAACCGCAGAAATGAATAATTTTAACTGCCAAATAAACTGTTGCAAATTACAGGAAATAGGCAGGGAGTACGACGACGGGTTTTCGCTTATTTTATGCAATCCGCCTTACGAAAAAGGGGGCTTTGAAAACGCGAGTTTTGAAAAGGCGGTGTGCCGCAAAGAGATAACTTTGACCTTAAAGGAAATAGCCGCGGTTGCGTTTAAAAAACTGAAATTCGGCGGGCGGCTGGCAATTTTAAACCGCGCGGACAGGGCGGCGGAATTGATTTATACATTAAAGGAGCACGGTCTGGAAGTAAAACGACTGCAATTTGTAAGCGGAACCGACGGCGCAAAACCTTACGTTGTAATGGCGGAGGCGGTTAAGGGCGGTAAAGCCGGAGTGGAAATTCTGCCTGCGATAGTGAACTGAAATGAAGAAGAATTACCTTAAAAGATTCGTACGGTATTATAAACCGCACCGTAAGCTGTTTGCAATAGATATGGTTTGCGCGTTTGTAATTTCGGTTTTTAACCTTGTTTATCCGTACGTAACCAAAGAAATAATAAATAATTTTGTGCCCAACAAACTGCTTTGGTACCTTTTGGCCGGATTGGGCAGTCTTTTGTTGTTGTATACAATAAAGGCGGTTTTAAATTTTGTTTTACAGTATTGGGGGCATCTTGTGGGCGTGCGGATGCAGGCCGATATGCGCCGCGAACTATTCGGACACCTTCAAAAGTTGCCGTTTTCTTACTTCGATAATAACAAAACGGGCGTTATAATGAGCCGTATGACAAACGACCTGTTTGAAATTTCGGAACTTGCTCACCACGGACCCGAGGACGTGTTTTTATCTTTGGTAACCTTATTGGGAGCGTTTATTATGCTTGCCACGATAAACGTTTACCTTGTTTTAATAGTCTTTGCGTTTGTGCCGGTAATCGTGGTTTGCGCCGTTCTTTTAAGAAAAAGAATGAATAAAGCGTTTTCAGAGGTGCGTGTGGCGCAGGCGGAAATTAACGCCGATATAGAAAGCGCTGTGTCGGGCGTGCGAGTTTCCCGCGCGTACTGCGCCGAGGGGCACGAGGCGGAAAAGTTCGAAGAGGGGAACAGGCGGTTCGTCCGCGCAAAGAGCGGGCAGTATAAGGTGATGGGGCAGTTCTTTTCGTCCATGAATTTTTTTATGGACTTTTTATACTTTGCCGTTTTGCTTGCGGGCGGGCTGTTCTTTTATTATAATTTAATCAACGTCGGAGAGTTCACCGCGTTTGTATTGTATGTAACCACGCTCATAACCCCCATACGCACGCTCGTGAACATTTTTGAGCAGATTCACGACGGAATGACTGGTTTTAAACGCTTTTGCGACGTGATGGACGTGCCCGCGGAAACGGAGGGCGAGAATATGATAACGCCCGAAAAGATGGCGGGGGAAATAATTTTCGATAACGTGACGTTCGGTTACGGCGACGGAAAGAAAGTGATTGAAAACTTTTCAATGCGCGTGCCCGCGGGTAAGACCGTGGCGCTTGTCGGTCCTTCGGGCGGCGGAAAAACCACCGTATGCCATTTGATTCCGCGCTTTTACGAAACGGACGGCGGGCAGATAACCGTTGACGGAATTCCCGTAAACAAGCTCAGTCGGGCGTTTTTGAGAAAGAATATAGGAATCGTTCAGCAGGACGTGTTCCTTTTTAACGGAACTATTAAAGAAAACATTGCTTACGGCAATTTTGACGCGACGGACGAAGAAATTATCGAAGCCGCCGAAAAGGCGAATATACACGAATATATAATGAGTCTGCCGCAGGGCTATGAAACGTGCGTGGGGGAACGGGGCGTAAAGCTTTCGGGCGGGCAAAAACAGCGCGTTTCGATAGCGAGAGCTTTTTTAAAGAATCCGCCCGTGCTGATTTTGGACGAGGCGACTTCGGCTTTGGACAACGTGACGGAAATGGCGATTCAGCAGTCGCTTTTCAGACTTTCGGAAGGCAGAACCGTTTTGGTTGTGGCGCACCGGCTTTCTACCGTTAAAAACGCCGACGAGATTATGGTTGTGACCGCAAACGGCGTTGCAGAGCGCGGCACCCATGAAGAGCTTATGGCTCTGGGCGGGATTTACAAAGGCTTGTATGAATATCAATTCAAAATTTCTTAAAAATTAAATATAAACTTCGTTATGCTTTGTTGCGCTCCGCTTTTCTTCGGGTCGTTTAAGCTTTAGTAAAATCCCTTTGAAAATGCTCGCGCGCCTCGCCTAACTTGTTTCTATATTTTTATTTAGCGGGTTAATTATGGTTAATTTTGTGGCTACGCCAATAGGCAATTTAAAGGATATAAGTCTGCGCGCTTTGGAAGTTCTGCGCGGGGCGGACGTTATATTTTGCGAGGACACTCGGCATTCTTTAAAGCTGCTTTCGGCATACGATATTAAAAAGCCGCTTTTAAGCTGTCACAAATTCAACGAGCGCGAAGCCGCCGAAAAGATAATAAATTGCGCAAAAGAGGGCAAGGAAGTTGCGGTAATTTCTGACGCGGGGATGCCGGTAATTTCCGACCCCGGCAATGTTGTTTGCGGAGCTTTAAAGGAGGCGGGCTTAAGCTATACGGTTATTCCAGGGGCAAACGCGGCGCTTTCCGCGCTTGTTTTATCGGCGCTGTCTGCGGAAAAATTTGCGTTTTTGGGCTTTTTGCCGGACAAGGCGGGCGAGCGTAGAACACTGCTTGAAAAATATAAAAATTTAGACTTGACGCTTATATTCCATGTCGCTCCGCAGGACTTAGACCGCCATATATCATCGGTTTTTGAATGTTTCGGCGAAAGACGAGCCTGCGCCGTGCGAGAAATAACCAAAATCCACGAGGAGGCGGTTTGGTTTAATTTAAGCGGGGGGCTTGCCGGCGAAAAGCGAGGAGAATATGTTTTGATAGTTGAAGGCGCAAGCCGCGCGGAAAACCCCCTATGCTCGCTTTCGGAAAGGGAGCACGTTGCGCATTATATAAGCTGCGGTTACGACAAAAAGGAAGCGGTTAAGCTTGCCGCAAAGGACAGGGGCGTGCCCAAGTCGGAAATTTATAAGCTTACGCTCGATTTATGAAAGGAAATTTAAATTGTGAAGGGAATTTTAAACTTAAAGCTAATAGCCGTGCTTTTTGCCGCTTTTGCGGCTTTGGCGGCTTTGGCGGTGAGCGGCGGCGCTAAGGCGGCTGCGGAAACAGCGGGCGGAGCGGTTTACGACGACTGCTATATAACCGCCGATGTAGGCGAAAATAAAGTAATTCACGTTGTGCAAAAGCTTAACGTGGGCTTTTTGGGCGGGGCGGAAAGCTACGAGCATCGCATCCCCGCAACGGGAAAAACGGGCGCGGGAAGAAAGTTTATTATTTCCGCCTTAAACTTTTCGGCGCGGACGGACGGGGTTGACACCGAAGCGACGTGCAGCCGCGAGGGAAGCTTGCATTTTATAAGTGTTTACCGCCCGCAAAAATCGCCGTTTTTAAGGTGGACGGAAGAAAACCAATTAACTTATGAAATAACGCTTGAATACGATTTGGATATGTCCGACGATATCGACGGCGAAAACGCGCTCGATTTTACCTTTTTCGGGGAATATACGGGGTGGCGGTTCGTGCACGACGGCGGCGTTGCAAGGGTTTTTGTAACGGTAAATATGCCTAAGGAATTTAATTCTTTGGCGGTGCAGTTGTTTTTCGACGGCAAAAACGTGAGCGGAGATAGCAGCCTTTCCGTTTCGGGCACGGAAATTTCGTTTGTCAGCGATTTTTCAGACGTAAACGGCGGGTTTTTACGCGTCGGGCTTGACGACGGTTATTTTAAGTGCGAGCGTACGTTTTATTCGTTTTACTGGGTGTTTGTTGCTCTTTTTGCGGCACTCGTTGCGGCGGGTATAATTTTAACGGTTATTTACAGTCCGCGTAAGCCGCTTGAAACGGTGGAATTCGAGCCGCCGATTTTAAACCCTATGCACTTTTCGGCGTTCTGGCACGGTTACGCGCGGCGGCGCGACGTGTGCACCGTAATTTTGCAGTGGGCTAATCTCGGGTGCATAAAGCTGAAAAAGGACGGCGGGCGCGACCTTATCATAACTAAAATTAAGGACCTGCCGCAAACGGCAACCGACGCGGAAAAGCTGTATTTTTCGGCGTTGTTTTCGGAGGGCGGCGTTTACCGTTCGGCGGATATGAAAAAGCGTGAAAAACGCCGTCAGCGAAGGGCGGTGCGCTTTGCCGCGGGAAGTCTTGTGGACGAGTTCGGCGAGCCGGTGACTTATGCAAAAGGCGTTGAACGCGCAAAATTTTTCGTGAGATATATACCTGTTTTCACACTGGTGGTGCTGTTCACTTATTATATCATTCTTTCGCGGTATTTTGCGGGCATAGTGTTTTTGTATATGGCGGCGGCGGCGCTTATCGGCTTTACGAAATTTATTTTAAATGTTTCGGACGAAACGAAGGGTATGCGCAACAGGCGCAGAATTTTGCTTGCTTTTGGTTTGGGAACGGGAACGGGCATACCCGCGGGTTTCGGAATTATCGTTTATTTCGCCGCGGCGGAAATGTTTTTACCGCTGTACGATTATATATATTTAACATATATTGCAATTGCGTGGGCTGCGGCGAGCGTTGCCGTTTTGCCGTCGTTCATCGGCAAGCGCACCGAAGAGGCGCAAAGGCTTTACGGCAAAATGAAGGGCTTTAAAAACTTTTTAAAGCTTGCCGAAGTAAAGCAGATGGAAGAGCTGATAAGCGAAAATCCCGACTATTATTTAAACGTTTTGCCTTATTGCATGATTATGGGGCTTTCTAAAAAGCTCGATAAAAAGACGGAATTTTTGCAGGCGCCCGAGTGGGCGGACGGATTCGAAACAAAGCGGTTTGCGTCTTCGCTGTTCAGCTCGGTAAAACATTCGGTTATAACCCGAAAAGGGAGGAAAATTTATGAAAAAGAATAAAGACGCGAAGCCGTCGGAAGATAACAAAAAGATGACTATTTACGAATACGAGCAAAAGTATGCAAAAAGGCAGAATTTGCGCGGGGCGAGACTGGTTTTGAAATTGCTGGCCGCCGCACTAGGCGTACTTATTTTTGCAATGCTGTTTTTCGTTGTAAAAGATTTATGGGCAATACATATGTACGCCGGAATTGCCGGTACTGTGGTTGCGGTTATTTTGTTTATTTGTCTTTACATAATGCCCCTCGTAAAAATAATGAAAACGGGGTATTTCGAGGTAAACGTAAACGCAAAAACGGCGCGTGCCGCGCAAAAGCACAACAAACGGGTGCGCCATGAAATTGCAGATAAAATAATAGAAGTGACATCCAAGGTAGAAGGCGTTGGATGGTATGATTCGCAGGTGGTGGGTGCGCTGGCAATTGCGGTAAATTCGGGCGACGAAGAGGGTATAAAGCTTTCTTTAACCGAGCTTTACACGGGTTCCGTTAAAAAATCCGCTAAAGCGCTTATTTCGAAAAGTTCGTTAAGATGCGCAACTTATTCGGCGCTTTCACAATCGAATAAAGTGGATTCGCTATTGGTTGCATTTTTAAATTTGCAACTTGTAAAGGATTTGGTGTATTTATACGGATTCCGTCCGTCGGATGCAAAGCTTGTAAAAATTTTTGCAAGAGTTCTCCAAAATTCTTTAATCGCTTACGGTTTGGGGAGTGCAAAAATAGGCAACAGTATAGTTAAATCCATGGGTGACGCCGTGCGCAGTATTCCTCTTTTGGGGTCTGCGATTTCGGTTATAGTGGACTGTTCGGTTCAGGGGCTTACGAACGGCGTGTTATCGGCTGTTATAGGTTATCAGACGATAAAATATCTTAACGATGAATATAAATTGCAGGAAATTCTGGACGGCGTGGAAATAGCCGAAAACGAAGAGGATTTTAAGGAAACTTGCGCGGAGATTGAAAAAGAACTTAAAACCGGTAAAAGGAAATTGCAGCAGGCCGTATAAAATTCGGCTTTGGATTAACGCCGGTATATTATTAGATTAACGCTGTTTAAAGGAGATAAAATGGAAGATAAAGAGTTTTTGGAACTCGCCGAAAAACTTAGTATGGCGAGGGGGATGTCCGGTTACGAGGACGAAGTTGTTAAAATTGCGCAAGCATATTGCAAGGATTTTTGCACGTTCGAAGAAGACAGTATGCGCAATCTGTATATTTATCCCGATTACAACAAGGGCAACCGTCCGCTTGTAATGCTTGACGCGCATTCGGACGAAGTCGGGTTTATGGTGCAGGCAATCAAGCCTGACGGTACTTTAAAATTTATTTCAGTGGGTGGCTGGCCGGAAAACACTTTGCCCTCGTCAAAGGTGCAGGTTTACACTAAAGCGGGATATATATCCGGGGTAATCACTGCAATTCCTCCTCATTTTATGACCGCCGAGCAACGCAATGCGCCTATAAGTATAAACAACCTGACAATCGACGTCGGGGCGGCAAGCGATAAAGAGGCAAAGGAATTCGGCGTTGAAGTCGGCGCGCCCGTAGTCCCCAAAACGGAGTTCGAATACGACAAGCCGCACGGACTCCTGTTCGGTAAAGCGTTTGATGACAGACTGGGTGTTCTGGCAACTCTTTTAACTTTAAAAAAATTGAAGAGCGAAAAATTGGACGTGGACGTGGCGGGAGTTATTTCCACGCAGGAAGAAGTCGGTGAAAGAGGCATAACGGCGGTTATGGGGAGAATAAAGCCCGCGGCGGCAATTTGCTTTGAGGGGTGTCCTGCCGACGACACGTTTTCGCCGCAATATATGGTGCAGGACGCGTTGCGCGGAGGGGTAATGTTGCGTTATATGGACCGAACGGTCATATGCACGCCGCGGTTTACGGAGTTTTCGCGCGGGGTTGCCGCAAAGCATAATATAAAAGTGCAAATGGCGGTACGTTCCGGCGGCGGAAACAACGGGGCGTATATAATTTCGGCAAACGGAGGCACTCCGGTAATCGTTGCAGGCATACCGGTAAGGTATATTCATACTTTTAACTGTATTGCGGCAAAGGAAGACGTTGAAAGTGTGATTGCATTCGGAGTGGAAACGGTTAAAGCCTTAAATGAAAAAGTTATTAAAGGTTTTTAAAAAACCGATTGTGCGTTGTATAATAAAACCCCCGCATATATGCGGGGGTTTTTACGTTTTAATAAGTTGAGAAGTTACATTAAAGCTCTGCCCTGCGCGGTGCCTATTACCGTCAGTACTTCAACTTCATCGCCCGTGGTAGCGTCGATATAAATATAATATTCGCTGCCTTCGTATTCGCCGTTGAATTCATAGCATAAAACTTCTTTGTTTTCGACGGGAATAACGGCGAGTCTTGCGCCTTTAACGTTAAAGCCTTCGTGAAGTCTTGATTTTGCCTCGTTTTTTGAAAGAACTGCGTCATCGTCATCGATGTTGCGGTCGGTGTGGTTCAAAACATAGGAAAGCGCTTCGGCGCCGGTCACTATGCCGCGCTCTTCGCAAACCTTGACTTTGACCATATCGGAGTAATAAATCACGTCGTCGTCTTCATATACGAAGTTAAGGTTGCAGGTAGTGCCGTTTTCGCTTGTCCAAACTGCTTTCATATCGTCGTAACCCAGACTTTTAAGGAAGTCTTCGGCAATGTCGATGCATCTTTTTACCGAGAAGTTTTTGTCGGAGCAATCCTTATAGCTGTTGAATTCAACTACTTTGCCGCCCTGCTTTGAAATCTGCGCGTACATTTCGCCGTCGTCAGTCTTTAACGAAACGTTGTAAACGGTGAGCTGTTCCGCGTTGGTTTCGCCCGTGCAGTTTGCCTCGGTTACGTTATAATCTTTAAAATATTTTTTGGCAAGATTTTCCGCTTCGGATGCGGTTATCTCCTTTAAGCCGTTTAAGTTTTTGGAGGACGCCTTTTTAATGTTTTCGGCAAAGGGTCCGTCGTTAATTTCCTTGGGGACTTCAACCGGATTGTTTTCAAGTTCGCCGAACGAAACGTAGAAAAGTCCGTCAGTCTTGCCGCGCATTGCCGCCAGAACGTCGCCCGTGCCTGCTTCGGATACGAGTTCGTTAATCGTCTGCTTTAACTGCGCGTTGGTTTTGTACATATATTCCAAGGTTGCAATCTGGCTGTCGGAAAGTTTTTTGCCTCCCGAAATCTGGCGGAGCATACCCTGAGCGCTGTCGCCCATCTTGTTGACGAAAGAGGTTACGTTTTGCGTAAACTGCGTTTCCACGGGAAGGCGCTCCAAAACCGTTTCAGCCATTTCGCTTTCGATTGCAATTTCGGATAAAAGTCTTACCTGTTCGGGCTGCGAGTTTGCAACGCGCGCCTTAGAAAGATTTGCGTCGAGGTTGTCTACTATAGAGTTGAGCTCGTAAACGGATTCGGTGTGGGTGGAGGCGATTTCAGCCTGCATACCGTTCATGTTTATCCAGCCGTAAGTCGTCATGGTGCCGAGAGCGAGAGTGGTTACGCCCAAGGTGATAACCGCCGCAAGCCAGCCGCCGAAACCGGGCGCGTGGCGTTTGTCGTTGCGTTCCGCGCGCTTTTCCGCACGTACTTTTAAGCGGTGTTCGCGCTTTGCTTTTTTGTCTGCAAGAGCCGCTTCCTTTTTTGCTATGCGGGCTTCTCTTTTTGCATTGCGCTGTTCGGCAATGCGCTCCCTGCGCGCTTCCTTGCTTTCGTGTTTCAGCATATCGCGGCGTTCTTTGCGTTTTTCCCTGCGTTCGGCGCGCGCCTGCTTCATTGCGGCAATTCTGTCAAGACGTCTCTGTTTTGCCTCTAACTTTTTTTCAAGACGTTTTTGTTTCTTTTCAGCCCTTATTTTAGCCGCTTCAAGCTTTTTCTGAACTCTCAGTTCCTTTCTCTGCTGTCTTTTAATTGCCCTTTCGGATTTAACGGGCTTTTTCTTTTTGGCGTTTTTATCCTTTTTTACCTGTTTTACCGGCTGCTTCTTTTCCGTTTTGGCGGTAGTGTGTTTAACCTGTTTTGCGGGCGCGGACTTTTTAACGCTCTTTTTGGTTGTGCTGCCGTTATCCGCAAGCGCTTCAGCCTTCTGTACGCCGCTTGATGATTCTTTCTTGTTCATTTATTTTCCCCCTTAAATAGCAAAAATGTGTTTACCGATAGTGGTTACCGTCTTTCTTCCGAAAATCCAGCTGCTTGTAGCCACCGCGGGGTTGTAATAATAAAGACAACCGTAAGTGGGGTCCCAGCCGTTCATTGCGTCCTGTGCCGCGTTCATAGCCGTTTTGTCGGGTTCGAGATTAATCTGTCCGTCGGAAACTGCCGTAAACGCTCCTTTTTGGTAAATTACGCCGGAAATGGTGTTGGGGAATTTGGAAGATGCAACTCTGTTCAAAATAACGGCGCCGACCGCAACCTGTCCGGTGTAGCTTTCGCCGCGTGCTTCGGCGTAGATGCATTTTGCCAGCATATACAAATCGGAATTGGTGTATTGCGAGCCCTGATTACTCTGCGAGGGCTTTTTGTCGTTGTCGAGTACCTTTACCGAATCGTTCATACCAAGCGCTTCAAAGGTGCTTCTTCCCGCAATACCGTCTGGGGTCAAGCCGTTTTTGCGCTGAAAGTATTTAACCGCTTCCACGGTCTGCTTGCCGTAAACGCCGTCTACCGAACCGTTGTAATAGCCCCATTCTTTAAGGCGTCTTTGCAACTCCTTAACCTCGCCGCCGCTGGCGCCCTGCCTTAAAACGGCAGTCTGAACGTAGGGTGAAAGAGCGTATTCTTCGCTTGTATGTCCTGTGTTGAACACGGCGCCGACTGTTGCAACTGCAGCAACCGCAATAGCGGCAGCGCCCATTCTAAGTGCTTTTTTCATTTTTCCTCCTTAGCTCTGCCCTTTGCGGCGAGCGTGTTTTTGAATATGTGTCGTGCGGCATAATCCGCCTTTGCAATTATATTGAGTAAGTCGAAAAAAATTATGCAAATAATCTTTTAAGGCGCTTAATGGTTTGCGGTCAAGCTGTCAATGCGAAAACTTAAATATATACAGGGGGTAATTTATAAAATAATCCGTAAAATAAAAAAGCCTCCTTAAAAAGAAGGCTTTGTAAAAAGAGCGTTAATTAAAAAATTTATTTATTATATCATATATGGCCGAACGGTATTGCACCTGTGCCGTGCCCGCCGTAAAGCACAGAGGCGGGTAGATTACGCACCACCAGTTGTCGCCGGTGCCGGAACCGAGCTCTACGATTAAAGCGTCGTATAAGCCGGCTTCAAGAGTTGTATCACCGTAAACGCGTGTGGGAAATTCTTCGGTTCTGACCGAAGCGCGCGATTTGTAATCAAATCCGTTTTCCGCTAAAACTTTGTTCGCAACTTCTTCTATTTCGCCTAGTATGCCGCCTATAATTTTCATTGCGGCTTGCTTGTCGGTGCACTCCGCAGCGTAAGGAGTGATGAATTTAACTATTTCATCCTTAACCTTATATTTAACGTTTTGGTCAATCTGCTCGTTGGAGTTGGCGCGGACGTGAATTCTTAAATAATCCGCATTATTTTTGCCTTTATAAACTGCCGTTGAGGATACGGAAGGGTTGCCGCTTTGTTGGTTTTGCGAATATGTAACAAAAAGAATAGTTGCGCCGACGATTAATAAAACCGCTATACCTATAATTAAGTTTTTGATTTTCATAAGATGTGCTCCTTGTTTTGTTTACAAACCGTTTATTGCCGCAAATTAATTAATTTATACAGTCATTTAAAAGTTTTTATTTTTTGTTCATCTGTTTATTTGTTGATAATATTGACCTGGGTGCGGTATTATGTTATAATTTTTCTATGTTGTATTTGTCAGATTTCGAGTTTCCCGACGAGCAAACTGAATATGAGTTCAGGTGGGGGCTGTTAAATAAAAAAATGCACCGCTCATGCTACGATACGATTTATCCGTTTTTTATTCTTTCCGCACACGGGCTGAACAGGCTGGACTTTGAATCCGTTACCATACTGTACGGCGGTAACGGTTCGGGTAAAACTACCGTTTTGAACGTAATTGCAGAAAAACTTGGCGCAAAGAGAGATTCTCTTTATAACCGTTCTGATTTTTTTGAAGATTATACCGAGTTTTGTGCATACAATATGGAAAAGAAGACGGATACGGTCCGTATAATTACCAGCGACGACGTGTTTGATTTTATGTTGAACGTGCGCACTCTCAATAACGGTATCGACAAAAAGAGGGAAGAGTTATTCGATGAATATCTGACGGCGAAAAAATCCCTTTCCGAAGTTAAATCTTTTGACGATTACGAAAAACTGAAAAAAATTTGTGCGACGCGCAGAATGACGCAATCGCAATACGTCAGAAAAAATTTAATCAATAATGTCAGAGAGCATTCTAACGGTGAAAGCGCGTTTGCGTATTTCACCAATATCATTCGTGACTCAGGGCTTTATCTTTTGGACGAGCCTGAAAACAGCCTTTCTCCCGAACGTCAGTTGGAACTTTTGAAGTATTTGGAAGATAGTGCAAGATTTTTTGGATGTCAGTTTATTATAGCTACACATTCTCCTTTTCTACTGTCTATGCGCGGTGCAAAAATTTACGATTTGGACGAAGAAATTGCGGACGTTAAAAAATGGACCGAGCTGAAAAACGTTCGCGCTTATTATGATTTCTTCCTTATGCACAAAAAAGAATTTGATTGATGGGTATGGAGTAAGTTGTTTTCTGCGGATTAATGCTGCCTGTTTTGCCGATAATCTTTAAAGTTGTGCCAATAATTCTTTTTTTTACATACAATATATTGTGGTTAAAGTAATAGCCGTAAACAACGCTGTAAATTTTTTGTAAATTTATTATTTTTTTCTTAAAAACGCTTGATTTTTAGCTTTTAATTTGTTATATTAATTAAGCGTTTGGGAGCTTAGCTCAGTTGGGAGAGCAACTGCCCTACAAGCAGTGGGTCACAGGTTCGAGCCCTGTAGCTCCCACCAAACAAAACAGTGCGGCTAATTATGCGGGAGTGGCTCAGTGGTAGAGCGTCACCTTGCCAAGGTGAATGTCGCGGGTTCGAATCTCGTCTCCCGCTCCAGTAGAGCCGCACTGTTTTTTTATAAGGCGTCATAGCCAAGCGGTAAGGCAAGGGTCTGCAAAACCCTGATTCCCCAGTTCAAATCTGGGTGGCGCCTCCAAAAGTTCTGTAAAAGTGTTTACTTTTACAGGACTTTTTTGTTGCGGGAATTTCCCGCTTTTTTTGTTTTTTTAAGCCAGTTTTTGGCGAGTATTAAAAAATTTTAAAAATTTATACGGCCGAACTATTGACATTGACGGTTTTTCATATTATATTTGCTGCGCGAACGAATTTAAACAAATGTTTTTATTGCGGTTAAATAAAAGCGTGGATAATTTATGGGAACTAATGATTATATCGAATGAATTGAAAACGAATTTTTGAAGAATTATGAAAAGTCGCCCAAAGAGCTGTGTGCGGAGTATGACGGTGATTAAAAATAATAGCGAAACCACGCCATATTGCGGGGGTAATTATGTTTTTATGCTGCCTTATAATCAATATGGTTTTTAGGGGTTGATAATATTTTCGTGCTTAATATATCATTCCGTATTTTAAAATACCATGAACATGTTCGGTAACAATGCGCCAAGCGGATTTATTATCTTCACTTGCGTGCCTCGCTTTATTGCGGTATATATCCTGCGCCCGCAAAATGCAATAGGTTAAAGTTATAAAACTTCAAACCGCATACGGCGTGCGGTTGCGCTTTTAATTCTTTTCAACGTTTTCGGGCGATTATATATAAAAAATTATTTTTGGAGGTTGTATGAAACACAACATCATAATACATAAAGACCTCTGCATAGAATTTGCGGAAGGAACTTTATTCAATCAGCACAGTGCGGGTACAAAATCTTTGGTGGCCAAACTGGAAGGCTGGATGCTGGAAGAGGGGGCTTGTCTTTTTATCGCTTTTAAAAACGGAACGGACGAAGTTCCCCCTACGCTTATGGCTTTTGAGCCTAAAGAGGGAATTTATTATATGGACATTCCTCGTGCAGTTATATGCAAAAACGGCAACTGGCAGATGTGCGTTTATAAAAAACTGGATTGGGACGAAGAAACGAAGACTGCTTCGGCGGTGGAGGTTGGTAAAGCTAAAACTTTATACATGTCCGCAACCGTTTACGACGAAGAAGGGCACTGCATTACGGAATACGACGTTGCGAGCGCGGTGAACACGATTTTAAGTTGCAGTGAACTTGCCGGAGAATTGAACGGACAAGCCCAAGACGCACGCGACGGTGCGGTTTTGGCGAAGGAGTCCGCAGAAAACGCGCAAGTTGCGGCGGAAACGGCTAAAGCAACTGCGGTACATTCGGCGGAAGAAGTTGCGGCGCAGGCGGAAATTGCTGCGAACAATGCAGTTGCGGCGGCAGACAGTGCCGCGGACGCCAGGGCGGCTTCGGTTACCGCGCGAACGGCGGCAGGGCAGGCGGAAAGCCATGAAAACAACACGCGTGAAATGCTGGCGAGGGCGATAAAGCAGGCTTCGGATGCGGCGGCTAGCGCGCAGACTGCGGAGGAAAAGGCGCGTCAGGCGGCGGAGTTGTTTGCAACGCATAGTATTAAAATCAATGCGGAGTTTGCCGCGGTTGAGGATTTGCCTGCTTTGGGGAATTCGCAAACTATTTATTTTATACCCAACGGCGATACCGGCGCGAACAGTTTTGATGAATACGTTTGGGTCGGAAGCAAATCAGGGTATGAAAAAATCGGTTCGACAGAGGCGGATTTGAGCGGATACGTTTCGAAGAACGGTTCCGAAATGACGGGCACCTTAAAAACGCCGAAAATTTGCGTGGATAAAATTGCGCGTAACAGCGCTGAAACTGTTTTGATTGAACCCAAGGTGGAATTTCATTCCGGTGTTAACGGTAAAAGTTCAATTAGAACGGAAAAAGAAATTATTACGCCTAAAATAAGTAACGGTGAAGGCGGGCCTATTTTGATAAGTGAAACGCAATTTAACGGTTCTGCTCGCTTTACGGCAACAGCGACTTTTGACGGGACATCAACTTTCAAAAATGTAAAGATTGAGTCTTTATATAATTCGTCGGTATCGGCAGATGCGATAGCTTTAAAAAGTTCACTTCGCGGTGATGGTTGTACTGATATAACTGATATTGATACGCTCGGTGTTAAATATGTTGATTTAGGACAACCAAACGGCATATCCGATTTAAAATTGTATGCGGATACTCAAAACAAATATGAACGTTCCGGCGACGGCAGCGGTAGCCATTTGGTAGTAAGAGCGGATAGCGGCGTAACGGTTACCGGGTCTGAATTTAATCAGTCCAATGAGATAAAATTTAATGTATTAGGAAAAGTTTTAGAAAATGGTGAAAGGGTTTATTCGCCAAATAACCCGCCGCCGGTTGACACGACGAAAGTTTCCAAGTCGTGAGACACGATTACTGGAAACTTGAATATTAATGCAAATGTAAAGGCTAATGCATTTTGTCAGAACGATAGCAATAAAGATTATGTCGAATTTTTAACAGGTAACGGGCAATCTTTTAAAATTAAAGGCTACAATAGAGAAGTTTATAATTTAGCACAGTTATTCAGCGGAGACCAAGTGAGAAGAGCGGCTTGGAACAATTATGGAGTTGTTTCTTTTAGTCGAGAACAAAAAGAATCGGTAAGTTTAAGCAGCAATACAACGGGAAATTATAAATTACTTTGCAATGTATGCGTAGACTCTCCGTCGTTATTGACAGTATTCGGCGTGGAGACTGCCCAACATGGTAGTTTACTTTTAACGTTGAATCAACCTCTTAGTGATGAGACTTGGGGTAATGAGAAAAATAACGGGGCAAACGTTTTGGCAAAGGCTGAAGGCGAGCAAGGATATTGGAGCAGACAATACCTTTGTTGTACAGTGTTAATACCTGCCATCTCAAGCGTACTTATTTGGGCGCGGTATATGGACAAAGTAAGATATACTTTACAACCCATTTTCAAGGAGAATTAAATGTACTATACTTTAAATAAAAATAATAAAATAACAGCGACGGCGAATTACAAATTTCAACCTGATGCGGTTTATACGGATGAGGAGGTAGTTTATGATTATAACGGACAACTTGTCTTTAAACACGAGACGGAATCTGAAGAGTACAAAGCAGCGGCAAGCGTTCACGAAAAGCTAAAACTTAAAGAAGATTTGCGTTTTAGACGTGAGACGGAATGCTTTATGGTAATAAACCGCGGGTATTTATGGTACGATACTTTAACCGCCGCGCAGAGGGATGAACTTAAAATGTGGTATGAGGCGTGGTTAAATATCACAAAAACACTTATTGTGCCCGTAAAGCCTGAATGGCTTAAGTGATAAAAGATATAAAAATAATACGGCGGAAACGCCGTATTATTTTTTTGTCATTCATTATAAAAAGTATAAGCGGTAAAAACTTGACATTGCAAAAGAAAATATGTAAAATAAATAAACAAACAAACGCAAAGTTAGTGTATAAAAAACTGAAAACTTAACAAAAAACCATGCCCGAGTGGTGGAATAGGCAGACGCAAGGGACTTAAAATTTTTGGCAGAAAATAATTAACAGAAAATTAACATAAAAACTGAAAACTTAACAAAAATGTATGCTTGTGTGGTGGAATAGGCAGACGCAAGGGACTTAAAATCCTGCGGGCGGTAAAAAACTGAATAAATATACAAAAAACACGCCGCTGTGGTGGAATAGGCAGACGCAAGGGACTTAAAAACCCCTGCGTAACCAAACCGCCATACAAAAAGGCATAAATATGCAAAAATTGCGCTCGTGTGGTGGAATAGGCAGACGCAAAGGACTTAAAATCCTTCGATGGAGACATCGTGCCGGTTCAAGTCCGGCCACGAGCACCAAAAAACGGTGATAGTTTTTAACAACTATCACCGTTTTTTCTTGTTTTTTATGAAATTAATTCTCATTTGCAACTATTTGGAACTAAAAACAGCCGTTTTATACCTGTTTTTGCATAAAAAACGCCGTTTATGCAAGTGCGCACAAACGGCATTAAAAATTTGGAACTAAAATTCGTAATCTACCCTTTCAATCTCGTCGAAGTAAAAGCCATCACTGTATGTAGTATAGCCGCGATTAACTTTCGAGCTTTCCACTTCTTTATCGTCCGAGTGTCCCGACCAAAGCATAACAAGTTCTAAACTGCATCTGCACTCTTTACAACGGCTGATAAAGGTATATCGAAGCTCGTGCAATTTGCGGTTTGGAAGGCAAGTTTTGAAAACGTTGTCGATATAACGGTACGAACAGTCTTTTGCCTTTTCAAAGTCCACATAGGGCAATACCTTTTTGAACATAGGCGAAACGGGGATTTGACGGTGAACGTCGGGTAACCCTTGACGGGTTTTCTCCGTGATACAATCAATATAAAAATATTTGTCGTTTACTACGGTTAAACTGTCAAGCTCACCCGAACGCATACCCGTATAAAGCAAGGTAAGAATAGCGGAAACGGCTTTCAGATGCTTGTTAGCAATACAGAAATCAACGAGCTTGCGCTCATCTTCATAGCTTAACGCTTCGCCTTTATCTACCTGATAACGGGGCAAAACTACTTTAACAAGCGGATTGCGGATATTATAATCGTTGCAGGCGATTTTATAGCTTGCGCTGAGCTGCTGTTTTACTTTTTTTGCCGTGCGATTTTTGCCTTCTTCGGTAAGCAAGAATATGTAGTTCTGAATATCGTTTCTGGTAAGTTCGTTTAAATGCAGATGTCCGAATGCGGGAATAATATGCGTCCGCCACGTGGAAACGTAACTGTTATAGGTGCTTTCCTTCGTTATGGGTTTAATGATTTTAAGCCACTCAATAGAAAAGTCTTTTATAAGCGGCGTTTTATTCTTTTGCTTCTCTTTTTCCTGCTCAATAAGTTTATCGAGAAATTTCTGCGTAACTACTTTAAGGCTTTTGGAAGCGACGTCAATATCGAAGCCGTCCCTATGGTAACGAACCTGATACATTCCTCGCACTTCGTGGTACGGTAAAGCCATACCGTTTACAATAATAATTTTTTTAACTGCTTCGGGCATTTTATCTAACTCCTTTTTCGTAAATTTCAAGTACTTTTTCTCGCCCGTTTCTTCGGTACTGTTGGCAGGTTTGTTTTTAACTGCTTTCAAGGCGGCACTATCGGACGCCATTTTTAGTACAATGGAAGTCAGCTCGTCTGCTTCGGGCGAATATTGCTTTTGTATGAAGTTTAACAGCGTGTTAAGCTCTTGTTGCTTCATATCGGTTACTCCTATTAGTTGATAACTGCATACTAACTAATAGAAAAGACAGTAAAAAATAGTTTTTGGCTGGGGAAAACCAAAGAACGGGAAAGGAAAAACCACGGATTACCCCGTGTCGATAAAGGAATACATATAACTCACCACCTTACCGAAAACCGTAAATTTACCTTTTTTTGTTTTTCGGCAAAAGGGCAATCGGGGCATAGGCCGGGCTAAGTTTTATATTTTCGTGTCGTACTGTAAAGGTCAAAAGTAGCAACCGAATTATATTGTTTTTGTCTGCCTGCTATGCGGTAAAAAATCAACCGAATAAAAAAAGCCGAGCTGTTAAAAGCTCGGTTATTATTTTTTATATAGTTATAATGATTTTTTGCCGCACACCTTTTGACCTTTACGAAGCCTATGCTACGATAGACCGGCGAAAAACAAAAAATTATAATTTCATACCTTTTTGTATCATACTTTCGAACTTGTTTTCGCCGAAAAATCTTTGCATACCCGCTTGCCACGCAACCGATTTTGCCATATAGCGTATTTTCATTTTTTTAACATTTAATGCTTTTACGATTACTCTTGCAACGTCTTCCGGTTCGTCAGATTTATCTATAACGCTGTTAATGAAATTCAAGCTTGGCGATACCTTTTCGTAATATGCGTCATAAATTTCTTTGCCCATTTTATCCCAAGTTTTCTTCTGATTTTCAATAGGATCTGCCGTCATTGGAGTTTTCATACCGGCAGGTTCAATACTCGTTGCCTGAATTCCGAAAGGTTTCATTTCATATCTCAAAACATTAGTAATACCTTCGACTGCAAACTTGCTGACAAGATACGCTCCTGTAAATACGGCCGGAGTTCTTACGCCTGCCGATACGTTTATTATTCTTGCAGCTCCGTATTTTCTTAATAACGGTAAAAAAGAACGCACCATATTGAGCGTGCCGCTGATATTTACATCAAATGTCAACTGTGCGTCTTCGGGAGAAATACCTTCCAAAAGTCCGCCGCCGGGACCGGCTATGCCTGCTACGTTTATTAAAGCGGTTAAGCCTTTGTTGCCTAAATCTTTGGCAACGTAATTGCGAGCGGCGTCTGTTTGCTTATGGTCGGCAATATTTACCGTAATTGCTTCGATGCCGAGTTTTTTCAGTTCTGTATCAGATTGCCCTTCGATTATAGTACCGTAAACCTTCCAGCCTTGCTCTTTTAGCATTTTTGCCGTTGCAAAACCTAACCCAGTACCGGCTCCGGTAACTATCGCACTTCTTGTTTCAACGTATTTTTTCGCCATAATAATTTCTCCTTTTAATTGATACTTAAATATCGCTTTTATTTTAACATAATTAGTGTTATAATAAATCAACAATTATTCCGCATTTTGTTCGATAATTAAGGAGGTAATTAATGAAGGAAAAGATAGACAAGCGAATTCTTAAAACAAAAAGTAAATTAAAAACTGCGCTTTTGTCGCTTTTGGAAAAGCAATCTTTAAGTACAATATCCGTAACGAAGCTATGCAGTACGGCAAAAGTTGACAGGAATACTTTTTACTGCTATTACGACATTCCCGAAGACTTAATTACCGAAATTCTAATTGAACACGAAAAACAAATTATTGATTATATAAGCCAAACCGCTCCGGTCTTGAATTATCGGGAAATGCTTTATAGAGTGTGCGATTATATGTACAAAACAAAAAAGTTATATACCCTTTTGTTCAAAAATGGGTTTGATAGTTCATACTTACAACGTATAACTGATGCGTCAAACAACCGCATATTGGAAATTTTTAAGAGAAACGGCAATATAAATTTAAGCTTTGAAGAATTACAGTTCGTCAACCGTTACGCTACGGGAGGAACGACTTTAATTATTCAGGATTGGGTGTTGAACGGTATGAAGGAAACTCCTGAACAGATTTCTAATAAATTGAACGGTATCAATACGTTTATATTAAATCATTACTTTAATTATAAGCCGGATAAAAAAAAGAATTTTATCACTTAACAGAAGCGAACTTACTTATAATGTTGATTTTAAAGCTATTTTAATGTATAATAAGGAAAAACTTTTCGTTTTTACGGGGAAAAATGATAAACGTAGCAATTATCGAAGACAATGATTCGGATTACAATTTTCTATCTGACAACATTGATAAATACTCGAAAGAAAAAGCGTGCGAATTTTCAATAAGCCGTTACGTTAGTGCGCTTAAATTTTTAAGCGAGTATAAAGCCGACGCCGATATAATCTTTATGGATATAGAATTACCTGATATTAACGGCGTTGAAGCAAGCGAAAAGTTGCGACTGATAGATGAAAACGTGCCGCTCGTCTTTATAACTAATATCGCACACCTTGCCATTAAAGGCTACGGTGTATCTGCCACAGATTTTATAGTAAAACCGGTCAATTATTATAAATTACAAGTTCTTTTAACCAAACTTATAAAATTAATAAACGCAAAAAGTGACGATATGTTATCCGTACAAGCTGGGCATTATCTGGAATGTATACGCTTATCCGATATAAATTATATTGAAATCGAGGCACATAAAATCACATATCATACGTTTACTAAGGATGTTGTTACTTACGGTTCAATGAATGCGCTGGAAAAGTCATTGCCGCTCGATAAATTTTACAGATGCTACCAAAGTTATATTATTAATTTAAAACACGTAATTTCTTACGACGGCGAAAATATAACTATGAAAAATGACGTGATTTTGCCGGTCAGTCGTTCTAAACGTAAAGAAATTATGACGAGACTTTCCAAACTGTATCTGAACGGAGGGTCTTAATATGCAGTTGTTTTACCGTGAATTTATAATTTACGCTATGTATTTTTTAGAGTGTTTTGCGGTCGCATACCTGTTCTTTAAACGTAGTGAAAAACGAAAAAAATTCAAATTATTTTTATCTTTGACATTGTCCTTTGGTATTGTCATACAGTTGCCTTTGGCTGCACTCATTTTTGTTGAGAATCCCGACTATAATTATATATTTGCGACGTTTAAATTTTTAATGTGCGTAATCCCTTTGTTCGGTTTACTTGGTTGTTTTAAAATAAAGTTGTCGCAGATGCTGTTCGTTTCGTTGTTTGCTGCGGCAATTCAGCATTGGTCTTCAAGTATTGCGGGAATGATTTTTGCGGCTTGTAATTTCACTTTTGATGCTTTCTTTATTGAAAGACTTTTTGTATTATTAAGTTTTCTTATAATGCTCGTTCCTGCTTATTTTTTGTGTATGAAAAGGTTTTTTGCCGTTGATGAAACGGTTATGGACGGGTTCACTGTTTTTCTTTTGACTTTCACTTACAGCGTTTTCAGCCTTGCAATCGTTTTTATGCGCAGGTCGATAGGTGAAAGCGAGTCTACTGTTGCTTTCAGTATAGCGGAGGTAATATTTGGATTTTTAATTTTCATATTTTATGTTATTTTTGCAAAAAAGAGCAGGGAAAAATCGAAGGAAGCCGTTGGTGCGGCGTTGATAGAAAAAGAAAAACAGCAATATGAAGCGTTTATGCGTAACGCTGACGAAATGCGTTCGCAGCTACACGATTTAAAATATTTAGTCAAAGCGTTAAGCTCACAACCCAACTGTGTAAACGACGATAAAATTAAAGATATTGTTGAAGCATTTAACAGTAAGTTTAATACGGGAAACCGTATGCTTGACATTATATTAGAAGACAACGAAAAGATGTTCAGGCAAAAGGGTATAGAGTTTATGTGCCTTACGGGAGATTGTAAGATTGATTTTATCGAGAGTTATGATTTATATTCGTTACTTGGCAATGCGTTCGATAACGCCGCAGAATATCTGTCTAAAATAACCGACACAGCAAAGCGTTGGGTTAGTTTTATGATTAAAAATATAAACAACTTTATTTGTATAGAAATTTCTAATTATTATGATGGAGATGAAGACGTTTACGTCGGTATGCTTACAACGAAAACGGACGGCGACTTACATGGGTTCGGGATTAAAAATATGAAAAAAATTACGGAAAAGTATAACGGAAGTTTTTCCGTGTCAGCTTCCGACGGCGCTTTTTATATAAACTGCACAATACCTTTGCGATAAAATCAAAATTTGCGTACAGACCTACCGAATGTGTGGTGGGTCTTTTTTTATTGCTTAAAAATTGTTAAAATTCAATCAAAAATTGTGCAAAACAAAAATTCAAGCACAATCAGGAGGAAAATTTTATGAAAAAACTTTTTAAAGCATTAACTTGCTTGACCGTTGCCTGCACGGCAATTGCTTCGGTTGCAGCTTTTACCGCCTGCAATAATGACAAACCCGACAATCCAGATAAAGATAAGCAGGAAACTAAAATCAGCTATCAGTGTACGGGATATACCGATACCGTTAGACATTCGTTTTCTTCATTTGATTTTATGGGCAATCTTTTAAGCGACGGAACGGGCGTTATTTATCGTTATGAAAAAACGGAAGAGCTTGTAGAAACGACTGTAACGTGGAAAGTAGAAACCGATCGAGACGGCTTAACGCAGCTAACTCTTGATGATAAAATAGAGGAACCGTTTGAAGTTTATCTTGACGAAGAAACTAACACCTTTGAGCTTGAATATACGTTTGCTTTTGCCGGTTCTTATCATAGAAACGTAGTTTTAACGGTGTCGTCCGAAATCAAATACAACACGACGGCGGCGTTCATAACGGCGGCAAATGAAAGACGTGCCCAACTCGGCGAAGAAGAGCCTGACCCCACTCCCGAAAAAACCGCAATAGTTACTTTCAATGGCGGCAACGGTAATAGTATAGAATTTTACGAAGATAAGACGGCGAAGTTGTCGGCATTCAACGGTCAGATGAATTTTGACTACACTTGGGTGCTTGACGGGGACGTTATTACTATGACAAGCGTCAACAATCCTTCGGAAAAGATGACTTCGACCAAAGAAGGCGATACTGTAAAATTCGTATATTCAGCGGCGTTCTTGCAGGGGCAGAGCATTACATTTACGTGCAACGATATAAGCGCACTTAAAGGAAAAACGGAACTCGTTACTTTCAACGGTGGCGATGGTAACAGTATCGTGTTTTATTCGGATAAAACCGCAAAACTTTCTGCATACGGCGGAAAAATGAATTTCGACTATACGTGGACTATTTCGGACGACGTTATCACTATGACGAGCGTCAACAACCCTTCAGAAACGATGACTTCCGCCAAGGAAGGCGATACTGTAAAATTCGTATATTCTGCGGCGTTTTTGCAGGGTAACAGCATAACTTTTACTTGCAATGATATAAGCGCACTTAAATAAGAGGTGAAAATATGAAACTTCATTTAAGTAAAAAACAAATAATAGTTACAGCTATTTGGAGCGCAGTCAGCGCAATTCTTATTGCCGTACTTATTTGGGGTAACGTATTTGCCGCTTCTTTCGACCAAATTTTGTCCGACTTCTTCGGCAGAACGGGCGAGGGAATATCGGGCGCAGGCAATCTAACCTATCAATCTGATTATAAAACAAAAGACGACGCACTTAACGCATTTTCGGATTTAAACAAGGAAATTATAAAAGAAGGTACGGTACTTTTACGCAACGAAAACAAGGCTTTGCCGCTTAAAAAAGAGGCTTCGGTAAGCATTTTCGGTATGAGTTCGACTCTTTGGATGACTCTTGATAGGGTTCCGCAAACTAAAAACGCAACACTTGCCAACAGCTTGGAAGATTATGGTTTTAACGTAAACGGTACTTTGAGAAAATTTTATAATACTTCCAAGCATACGAAATGGGGTCAAGGCGATCCCAAAGGCAACGGCGACGGCGAGGGCGACTGGACGATAGACGAAGTGCCGCAATCGGAATATACGGATTCGGTAAAAAATTCTTATTCACAATATTCGGATGCGGCGATTATAGTAATCTCTCGCGGTAGCGGCGAAGGTGCCGATTTGCCGAGAAGTATGGACAGATTCGGTGGTGATGCGGATAAGCATTACTTACAACTTACCAAGGACGAAGAAGATTTATTTGAAGCGGTTGGTAAAGCTGGGTTTAAAAAGACAATTGTTATCTTGCACTCCGCAGGTGCGTTTCAAATGGACTTTGTTAAAAATTATAAAGTTGACGCAGTCTTGTGGGTTGCAGGTACGGGCGTCGGCGGAATAGATTCGATTGCCCCTATTCTTGCAGGCGACATAAATCCATCCGGCAAGCTCGTTGATACTTACAGCTACGATAATTACAGCTCTCCCGCTATGCAGAACTTTGGAGATTCACGATTTGTGGACGCTAACGGCAATCTGACGGGATACAGCTATGTAAACTATGCGGAAGGCGTTTACGTGGGGTATAAATATTACGAAACGAGATATGAGGATGTAGTATTAAACAGGGGTAATGCTGGTGCGTACGACTACGATAGCATAGTTGCCGCTCCGTTCGGATACGGACTTTCGTATACGGAGTTTAAATGGAGCGACTATTCTTGCGAATATAACTCTGAAACTGACAGCTTCGATATTTCGGTAAAAGTAACAAACATCGGTGACAAACCGGGTAAAGACGTCGTACAGATATATTCGCAGTCAGAATACACCGCTTACGACGTTGAAAAAGGAATAGAAAAACCGTCCGTAAATCTTTGCGGTTTTGCAAAGACGGGCGAACTTGCCAAAAACGGCGGAAACGAAATTGTAACAATCAACGTTCCCCGTTATGAACTTGCTGTGTACGACGCCAAGGGCGAGGGTACTTATATTCTCGACGCAGGCAATCACTTTATAACGGCTGCAACCGATGCACATTCGGCGGTCAACAACATTTTAAAGGCAAAGGGTGTCAGCGTTGACGGTACGGCGGAACTCGTTAAAAATTTCAACTATGAAAATATTGACGCACAGTCGTATTCTGTGGGAGTTACGAATAAATTCGATAACGCCATATTGAACGATGCTACGTATCTCTCAAGGAATAATTGGTCGGTAATGGACGGCAAGGGCGTAAGCTGGACGAATATGTCAAACAGTAAACTCACTTATGCCGCAAATGTCAAAGACGGAATTTCGAATACTACGAACGCCGCTAAATCTGTAAATACCGCAACGGTATCCGAGCAAGTATTAAACGCTCTTAAAGCTACGGGCTGGGCAGCATCAAATAATCCCAACGCAATCGATTCTTATGAAGCGATAACGACGAATGCTGCAAACGGTTTAAAACTTGCCGAAATGATAGGACTTGAATACGGCAACGAAAAGTGGGAACAGCTTTTGGATATGCTTGACGTAACGACGTTGCATAACCTGTATAAAACGGGCGCATACAGCACGATTGAAATAAGCTCTATCAGTAAGCCGATTACGCACGAATATGATGGTCCTGAAGGGTTGCACGTCGTTTACGGCACTGCGGAAACTATGATTTCTGCGACTTGGAATAAAGATATTGCAGAAAAATACGGTTCAATTAACGGTTCTATCGGCGTTCTTGATAAAGTCAACGGTTGGTACGCTCCCGGCATCGATATTCACCGCACTCCCTTCTCCGGAAGGAACTACGAGTATTTCTCGGAAGACTCTTTCCTTTCGGGTATTATGGGTACGAAAATAACTGTGGGCGCACAGTCGAAAGGGCTTAACGTTGTTTTAAAACATATGGCTTTAAACGATCAGGAAAGTAACAGGGATGCAAACGGCGCAGTCGCTACTTTCTGCGGAGAGCAGGCAATCCGTGAAATTTATCTTCGCCCTTTTGAAATGTGTGTTAAGGACGGCAACGCTCTCGGCATAATGCAGGGTATGAACAGAATAGGCACTACACGTTGCCGCTCAAACTATAATCTTAATGTCGGTGTAGTTCGCGACGAGTGGAAATTTAACGGGCTTATAATTACGGACTATAACATTATGGATACCGAGGAGTCTATGGCTTGTATAGCAGGCGGTTGTAACTTACAGTTATACGGTCAGGGTAATCCGTTGACGGAAACACAATCTACAGGCGTTCAATATATGCTTCGGGAAGCTGCTCATCACGTATTATATTTCGTGGCGAACAGCAATGCGTTAAACGGTTTTACGGCCGATACGCAATATTCGGCAGGTGTAGCGAATTACGTGCTTATACTTGCGGCGTTGGATATATTCATAGTCGCTATGCTTGGTTTAGGATTATGGCTTAAACTCTACGGTTATAAACTTAAAAACGACGGCTGTCAAGACGAAAAGATTTTAAAGAAAAATAAAATTTTAAATATAATCTATTGGGCGGTTGTTGCGGCGTTCGTAATTGCTGTTGTCGTAGTGTTCTTTGCTTGGGGATTGCCCCTTTTAAAACAAGCGTTTGAAATTTCCTAATGTTTTTCTCCTCCTTTACGAATAACCTTGCGTGGGTTGCGAAATCGATCTGCGCAAGGAAGTTCGTTAGGTAAGAGAGCTTTAATTAATAATTACAATTAAATAAAATCAGCCCCGACGGGTTCTTCAAAAGAAGGTCTTGTCGGGGCTTTTTTCTATTTATACGCAAGCAAAAGTGCTTAACCTACTATTTTATTCTGCGGGGTATCAAAAAAGAACGTAAAAAACGCAATTTAATTTTTATAACGGTTCATTAGGTGAGCTGTTTACCTATTAAAATCAAGCCACAAGTCTGGAAAGGGGGTGAAAAGATATGCAGTCGGCAATCGAACGCCGGTTAGGTATTCTTGAATATCTGTGTAAGCAAAGACGCGATACAATAGAAAACCTTGCGTTTGAGTTCGGCGTATCACGCAGTACAATAAAGCGTGATATAGAAATTTTGAGCATATCCTATCCCCTTTCCACTTCGCAAGGCAAAGGCGGCGGCGTGTACGTTGCAGAGTGGTTTAAGTTCGGTATGGTTTATCTTACGGACAAGCAAGCGGAATTATTGAAAAGGCTTGATAAATATTTAGTCGGTGAAGATAAACTTACGCTTGAAAGCATTCTGAGTACATATTGCAGACCGCAAAAGGGCTTTGAATATTTTTCAGGGAGCAATGAATTATGACCGTTAAAGAAATCAGGGAAGATTTACAAGAGATAAGATATTACTACACTCACAAAGCCGCATTTGACGGCGCAGTAAAGTTAATAGGCACTAATTCGGTTGTAGAAAAGGTCGAGCGGTACAATAAGATATTTCAGAAAGCACCTGCCCGTATGTACGACTTATATTTGGGTTTGTACGTGAACGGTTATACGCAGGAAGCCTACGCAGCGGAAGCCGGTTATTGTCCGCAACACATACAGGAACTCAATAAACAGCTTGTGCTGTATTTACATAAAGTTATGAATTAAACTGATTGCCCCGATTGTTCGGGGCTTTTTTATTGCTCAAAATAGTAGTTTTCCGTGATTTAGCCGTGATTATCCGTGAACGAGCCGTGCTTCGCCCTGTGGTTTATTAGGTAGCGTTCGCCGTATAATCGGGGTGTAATCAGCGAACGGGCAACAAGCTCCGATGACTGCGGTATTTGCAAAGTAAAGGTGGCCGCCTACCGCATATCGCACGAAACGGAAGTTTCAATAAAGTCCCCTTCGCTCGGTTACAAAATCACAACTTAATATCGGGCAAGCAGATTTGCGAAAAACAGACGTGCAAGCCCACGGCGTGTCGCCGTAGCCAAGCATCTTAAAGTCGCTGGCGAAAACGGACTAATCACAAGTCAAACGGTAAACGCCGAAATTAAATTCAATGTCAAGGAGAATTTATTATGGCAAAGAAAACTGAACAGCCGGCAGAACCTACCAACCCTTACAAAGAGCGCAGATGGATGAAACCGTCCAAACGTGCAAAAGGCTATGCGGAAGAGCGCAAAGCAAAAGTTCATAAATTCGGCAAGAAAGAAGGCGAAGAACTGTCAGAGTACGACAAGGGCATACGCTCCGGTTATCTTCTCTGTCAGTCAGACCACGCAGGACTTTATAAGTTCAAGAAAGCAATAAGCGAAGGCAAAACCACCGATGAAGCGTTTGCAATTTCCAAGACCAAAGGAAAAGGCAATAACGCCGCTTAAAAAATCAAAATCACAAGGAGATTTTCATTATGGCAAACAAAGACACTAACAAGCTGCTCGTTGAGCGCGAAACCTATGAAAAGGACGGTAACACCTACTTTTCCCACGTCGTAAAAGGCAAAGTCCGCGGTAAGGAAGTTAAAGCTACCGTCGTACCCCACGACGTCGGCGGATATGCGGTTCTCGATATCGTATTCGGCGAAGCTCTTGCGGCGGAACTCGTGTTAAAGCCCTACGAAATCAAGGACGAAAAGACGAAGAGAACGGTTAAGGGCAATACCTATGCCGTCCGTTCCGTGGACGAAGCTACGGGCGAAATTTACGAATGCCCCGTAAAGCCTTTCCGCAACTCGGACAAAACTATTCTCACTATGCTTATCGGCTAATTCCGATAGCTAAATACAAAAGACTTGCGGCTTACAAATCTTTCTGTAAGCCGCTATTTCTTTAAAGGAGATTATTTATGACAAAGAACAAAATCAAAACTATCGTTATGGTCGTTGCTATTATACTTGCACTCGCACTTGCGGCAGGCTGGATAGCACAGACGGTTGTAAACAAACAAAAGCAGGAAACGCCTGAAACTGAAACGTCGGGCAATTTTACAGTAGAACCCGAAAGCAATAAATTAATGCGTTTAACAGCTATGCCGCTTTCCGCAAACGACGGTATTGCCACGCAAGCTGAAGAAGCGTTTGTAATTACCGCCACGGCTCTGGACGAGAACGGTGATAAGTTGGCAGAGCAACAGCTTTTTGATTGGTCTATGGCTTGGGCGAACTCCGCAAACGGCAACGTTACGAATTACGTAACAATGACAACGAGCGGCAACAAGGCTACTTTTACTTGTAAGCAGGCTTTCACCACTCAAATTATAGTAACCTGTGCTTCTAAATTAAACAGTTCGGCTACCGCAACGGCAACGCTAGACTACTATTGCAGAATTTCCGACGTTAGAGCGAAATTGGCAAACGACACGGAAAAAAGCATTTGCAGCTCGCCGGTAATTACGGTTGAATTTCCGTCTAATTACAGCGGCGGCATAACAAACGGTGATTGGATGACGAGAAACCTGAATTGGGGTAGAAACGTTGTCTGTGGACCGGGTTCGATAGCGAACTCCGTCAATGCGGTAACGTTCGAGTTCGTGCCGAGCGATGAATTAAAGTCTATTTACAAAGGCGGCTACGGCTCTATACAAACATTTAACGCTGTTACTGCCGCAGACTCTTCGATGCAACAGATTGACTCTTACGCTTATTTCTGCGCTTCGGCTGTATCGGGCGCAACGATAGGCTCGCTTACGGGTCAAAGTACTCTTTACTACGTTTTGCAGGCGTACAGCGCAACGGATAATCAGTACACGGTCAACGTTACGGTTCACCCAAAGTACGGTGATGCACAGACTTATTCTTACACGCTGAATATCGAAGTTGCCGCAACGCAGGTCAAGGACGTCAATATAGACAATTCGTCGCACGTGTTTTAAGGGGGTGTAAATATGAATAACGAATTACAAAAACATAAAACAAGCGACACGGTGAAATGGGTATTAACTCTTCTCGCATTTATATTGGTCGGGGTAATGCTTGCAGGCATTATTTGCGGCTGGTTCGATAAAAAAGAGCAACCGCCCGAACAGCCTGTTACCGAAGAAACGGCAGACGGCAGCGGGTTATTGGTAACGCCGGAAAGCACGAACAAAATCAGGCTTACGGCAATGCCGCTCTCGGCAGATGGCGGTGCAGAGGTTTTGTCAGACGGAAGCTATACTCTTACCGCAACGATAATGCCTGCTAATGCGGAAAATCAAGCTGTAGATTGGTCTGTGAATTGGGTAAATTCATCTTCCGATTGGGCTAACGGTAAATCGACCGCAGAATACGTAAGCGTTATTCCGGCTTCGGAAGGTGCGCTAACCGCAACGGTTTCCTGCAAAAGAGCGTTTGGCGAGCAGATTAAAGTAACTGTAACGAGCCGGACAGACAACCGTTACTCTGCGGACTGTCTTTGCGATTACAGCAAAAAAGTTACGGGTTTCAGCTATACGGACTACTCAGGTTACAACGCAAACGGTTTTACGGTTTCAAGCTCATTAAACAGCTATACCTTTGATAAGCCGTCCTATATTTTTAACTACACAAGTACGACGGGTGTTATTACGTATTCAGATTATACGGTAGACGACAATTTTAGCAATTCATTCAATACGACTATCACCGATGAATATAGCAAGTATTTAAGCGAAGCAGGACTGGCTATACAAAATACGTCTAAATCGTCTAATCATTTTTGGGGCGGTACAAACTTCTTTTATTTCTATGCTTCCGTTCCCGGCGGTATGCGAGAGGTATCTTTCTGCGGACTTACTACCGAACAGGCAAACACTGCCGTTTCGATAGCCAAACAACATACCGATACAGCCGTATATAATTGGACGATAACTTGCAAAGGCACTTATTCAACTTATACGCACACGATTCCTATTTACTTCTCGGAAAGCTCTTTGACGGCTGTCGTTACGGGTATTTCGTTGGATAGCTCCACTCTGATGTATTAAGCAATAAGGAGGTAAAGCTATGAAAACTATTGCTAAAATAATAGCTTACGTACTTATTGCACTCGTCTTGGTTGCGGCAGTCGGGCTTATTTATAAGTTCACCAACGGCTTTAACGAAGATTTTAAAACCTTTTACGTCGAATACGCCGGCAAGCAGATTTTAACGGCGGACAGTAAACTCGATTTAAAGAAAGCTCAAACGCATACCTTTACCGTCAAATACACGTTTGATAGCGAAAAGTCCGAGCCGAAAGATTATAAGGTAAAAATCACGCCTAACATAACGAGAGATTTCGACTACACCGTAAACGGCGAAAAATACCTGTTCTCTAAAACGGGCGAACTCACTTCGGCGTTCGGGCTTGAAAAGGAACAGTCGCAGTTTTCTTTAACTCTTGCCGCAGACTTTGACTTACAAAAAGCGTTACAAAGCATAAACGGCGGAAAAACCGTTGTTATACCTGCGGACGCCGAAACGAATAATCCGTACCCGTACAGACTCTCGGTATCGTCGTATAACGAAAAGGTTGTTTATCATATCGACCTGAAAATCGTCGAAGCGGACGTAACCGATATTACCCTTAATCCAAGCGAAATTATCTTCGGCGGCGGAAGCAATACAAAGCCTTCGGAAAAATACAGTATCGAATACCTTTTAAGCGGCGACGCAACTAACCTATCCGATTTAAGCATAGACGGAGTAACGCAGGCAAAAGCCGGCGAAAAGGTAACGTTTAAAGTAACGATAAGCGACGGAAATTATTCTATAACGGGTATGCGCATAAGCGTTATGAACTCGGCTGACAACGTAACGATTACAGAAAATAACGGCGTTTACTCGTTTACAATGCCGCAAGGCAACGTCTACGTATGGGTGGATTTTGAATACAACGCACCGCCGGACAAGGTTATGTACGGTATCGGCTATGATTCTCTCGGTTGGGCGGGTTTAAGCGTTGTAAACCTTAACTGCCCCGCCAAAGCCGCCGCAGGGGAAAGCGTTACGTTTACTGCAACCGTGAAGCCTGAATATGCGTCCGAGTACAAAATATCGGGTATCAACGTGGAATTCAGTTCGGGTGAAGCGTATATCGAAGATTTGCAAGGCAACAACGGCACTTATAATTTCACAATGCCTGATACTGAACTATTAGAAGCAGACGGCTATATTACGCTTATGTTCTATATCATTCCCATAGATATGTGAGGCGGCGTATGAAAGCAATTACAAAACGGTTTTTATATACAATACTCACGGCTGTTTTGTGTTTGGTAACGGTAATTTGCGGGCAAGTAACGTTGTCCGCATCTGCCGATACGGGCGCAGACAGCGTACAGGCAATCTACGAAAGCACTAACGTCTTGAATAACCTTAAAGACTCTACTATCGGAGGCAAAGAGTTTGATTTAGCGGACTATCCGCATAATTCGGGCGGCAAGCCGCAGATTATATCCTTCGTAGAGTTCTGTTATTCTTATTACGCTGAAAAGCAAACGGATTACGGGCTTTACGTCTATGTCTATAATCCGCAGGATACGGCGTTCGATATGTCAACCGAGCGGAATAAAATTCAGCTTACCTACTGCGATAGGACAAGCTATTCAAAATACACGTTAGAGTTTCTAAACTATTCCACCGAAGCGGGCTATGAAGGTCGGTTCTGGAAGTTCAAGGTAAAGCTCACGGACAGCCAAAAGTCCGATATATTACGGGAGTTGGACGAAAACGAACGAATTTACAAAATCAGCGGTATTGAGTTATCTTACAAAAATCAAGTTACGGAATACGCATGCGGACAGACTTACACCTATAAGGGGTATGCGCTGGGCTACGGTTCGGAGCTTGCTGCAAGCGATACGCTTTCTTGCAAGGTGGACGGGCTGGAAAAGTATTTATCGCTGGACGTACATAGCACTTTCTTTCGTGGTAACGGCACTAACGGAAAGAAATATATACAGGACACATTACACAGCGTTTATTTTTCCGTTCCCAACTCAATTATAGATGAGTACGGCAAGATGACCGCCGTTCACGCAACTTGGCTTAACGCTTACACCGCGCCTGCGCTTGTTACAGGCAACAGCAGCCATTACGAAACTATGCTTGAGCATATAGGCGAAGAAATAGGCGTTCCCGAAACTTACGAAAATTTAAGGTTTAAGTACAGCTTCCGTACGGAAGAAGATTTGAATAACACGTCCATAGGCGGAGTGCATTTTTCGGGGTATTACTACGGCTACAATTACCCGTCTAAACTATCAAGCAATATCGTGAACGATATAACCAACCTGCATTGGCTGTTTAAAGCGGAAAACGGCGATGCCGATACCTACGACGTGCCGAGCGAGGACATTTTAGACTATATGAGCAGATACACCGCACAGCACGGCGGCGAACTCGTAAACAACCGGTACAGCAAGGCGTTGTTTTCAAGCGTAGACAGCTCTTTCACCGATATAAATATCCGTGCGGACGATACGTACTCGCTCACGTCTGAAATCATAAAGCAAAGCTGGTGGGAAAAGCTGTTCGGTACTTCGCACGTTGAAGCGATAGAAGAGTTTAACAATATTAAAGCCATTGAAGCAGTTGACTATAACGACGTAATAAATCTTGCGAACGTACAGCTATGCAAAAAATACTACGTTGACGATTCCGATTATTTCGAGTTCAGCGACTTTTGCAAGACGGCTAAACGCAAAAACGAAACGGTGTATTTATTTCGTTATAAACAGTCCGAATACTTTTCTGCGGAAGTTTACGAGGGAACTTGGAAGCGTACTTGGACGCTTAACACAGGCGGACCGGCCATAGCTCCCGGCTACGTCTATTCTTACGAAAACGACGATACCAACGCTTTTATAATGCAGCAATGGGTGCAGCTTGACTTTGACATTATAGACCTTACATTTACTAAGGACGACGTTGAAACGGTAATACCCGTAATTATGTCGCCTATGGATATAGCGGCAGACGGCGCACCGCCCGTAATTACAACGAAAAACAATCTTCAATGGTGGCAAATACTTTTAGGCATTATTGCGCTTATTGTAATTATCTGGCTTTTATTAAAGTTTGCACCGCTCATTATTTACGGGCTGTTCAAGCTCATAGCTCTACCGTTCAAGGCAATAGGCTCATTGCATAAACGCCGAAAAGAACGAAAACGAGAAAAAGCCTATGAAGATGCTTGGGACGATTATCTTGATGCTGAACATTACGACTTTGACGACTTGGAATTTTACGACGGCGAAGATTGGTGGTAACAAGCTAAAAGCACAATAAGACGAAGTGCGCCGACGGTTCTTTTAAGATCCGCCGGCGCAAATAAAAATTTTAAGGAGTTGTTATGAAAACATTAAAACGTATAATCGCCGTTACGGTGATTATATTGCTTGCGTTTGCCGTTAGTTATCTCATATATACGGGGGTACAGGTAAATGCGTAGAGCAATCAATATCATATTCACACTAATGATAAGCGTCGGGCTAATACTGCTCGGCGTATTTATTTTCAGATCGTCCTATCTTCGGTTTTGGGAAACCTTGCAAGATTTCGGGCGGTCTATCGGGTACTACTTTTGTGAAGTATTTGGAATACCGCACAACATAACACCCACTGTCAACGACTTAACGCAAATAACGGACAAGCCTTCTATACTCCCCGATAACTTTGACGGGTTCAAAAATAACGCACTCATTTATTTTTCGCTTTTAGTGGATAAAGGCAATTTTAACGGTTGGTTAAGCCATATTGCGGGGGTAATGGCGGAAATAATGAAGGCGGCAATTATTGTTATCCCGTGTTTTATCGGGCTTTGGTTCTACATTAAACACCTTTACGGCAAGCACAACACAAAGTACGGCAAAGACACTCTACCCTTGCGTGTATTCAAGTTTATATCACGCTATACCTATCAGCCTATAAAGCGGTTCGTTAGGGGATATGTGGCGTTCATTCAAGAAAATAGCTGGATAAAGGTCTGCTGGATAATAGTTTGCATACTGCACCTGAACGTTGCGTCGATAGTGTTCGCTTTTCTCGCATATTATTTCTGGTTCGCCGTCGAGTTCGATTTCGGCACGATATATACGCAGATAGTCAAGCTGTTTACGGACTTGAAAACACCTTTTATCTATTTTCCTTATTGGACGTTGTTATTTGCGATATATCCGCTGTTTAATCGTTTCAGACAGAGAATTGCGCTCGGCAAGCTCCGCCGCTATGAAGCCCGTAATTGCGGCTTTATAAACGAACTGCCTATCGTGTCAATTACTTGCGGTTCTATGGGTAAAAAGAAAACGACCGCCATTACGGATATGGCATTATCGCAGGAAGTAATGTTCAGACAGAAAGCTATGGAAATATTGCAACGTGGCGATATGAAATTCCCGTACTTTTCGTGGATAGAGTTCGAGAAAGAATTACAGGCTTGTATGGAACACGGCACGGTCTATAACCTTGCAACCGCAAAAGATTGGGTAAGATTGAAGCGGGAAAGGTTTTTTCGTCATAACAATGTAGCTTTACAACTTTACGGTTATGACGTTTGCAGGTACGGCTTTACTTATGACGACGGCTTGAGCGTATGCAATCTGTTCGACGTTTTAGAAACGTATGCACAAGCCTATTTTATCTACGTTATAGAGAGCAGTTTAATAGTCGCAAACTATTCTATACGAACGGACAACCGTTTGATAGACGAAGGCAACTTTCCGATATGGCTTACGGACTTTTTTCCGAAGAATTACCGCCGTTGTAGTCGGCACGCTCACATACTCGATTTCGATATTTTAAGGCTCGGCAAGAAGGTCATAGAGAATAATCCCAACGCCGGTAGCTTTGAGTTCGGCGTGGTGGCAATTTCGGAAGTCGGCAAGGAACGGGGCAACAATCTGGAACTTAAAGAAGTTAAGAAAGGCAAAGACGAAGCTAATCAGAAAAACGACCTTTTCAATAGCTGGCTCAAAATGTGTCGGCATAGCGCAACAGTAGATAACTTCCCCTTTATAAAAGTCTTTACGGATGAACAACGACCGGAAAGCTGGGGAGCTGACGCCCGTGATTTATGCGATATAGTCAATATAGTAAATTCGTCCGAAGGCAAGCTCGCCCTGCCCTTTTACACTATTGAAGATATGATTTCGGAAATAGCGTTCAACAAGTTCATTAACCTTTATTACGATTTCCGTTTCAGACGTGGCGACAATACCTTACTCGTTCATATTCTTAAAAGCGTTACGGCGTGGCTTTGGAAAAGAAATATCAAGGTTTACAACACCTACGGATATAACGTACTGAAAATCGAAAAAGAGCGCGGAACTATGGACGGCAAGGTTGACAAGAAAAAATACTACATAATGAACCGCAAAATTTATGCGCGGCGTTTTTCTACGGACTGTTTCTCGGACTATTTCAACGATATGGCAAGACAATCAAGGGTTGGTATTGACGATTACAGGGAATACGTTACGGAACGTGCAAGCGTGGACGAGCTGAAAGCGCAGAATAGCTATTTTATGAATGCGCTCTACGGAATAGGCGGTGAGTCGTGATAGAAATTAATAACGTCTATAACGCAGACTGCCTTGACGGTATCCGTGAAATGATAAAACAAAAGCTATTCGTGGACTGCGCTATAACAGATCCGCCCTATCTTAACGGGTATAAAAGCAGCCGGAGAATAAACAAGAGCGATAAGTTTTGTATGGCAATTCAGGGCGACGATAATCCAAAACTTATAATTGACTTGTTGCCGCTCTTGCACTCGGTAATGAAAGACAATACGCCTTTGTATATGTTTTGCGGTTCTGAAAAAATAGATTTCTTCAAAGCGGAAACGGAAAAATATTTTACTGTAAAGAACGTTATCGTCTGGGATAAAGGCAATCACACGGCTGGCGATTTAGAAGCGCAATACGGCAAGCGTTACGAGTTCATAATTTACGCAAATAAAGGTCGGGCAAAATTTAACAGTAATAAACCCCGCTATGACGATATCTGGTATTTTCCGAGAGTTGCGGGCGACAAACAGATACACCAAAACCAGAAGCCGACTGATTTAATTTCAAGAATTATAAATCAACACACAAAACGGGGCGACTTGATTTTAGACGCTTTTATGGGTAGCTTCACTACGGCGGTTGCGGCTTATAAGCTGGGGCGGAATTTTATAGGCTTTGAAATAGACGGCGAGTACTATAAAAGCGGCGCCGAACGGTTAAATGCGATAAAAAGTCAGACGTCTATTTTTGATTTCGGGGGTGCGGCTTAATGTCGCACAGGCAACAACAGCCTAAGCCCGTAGGCGGCTTTTATCCGCAGACGAAAGTATATAACGACGGCAGTCATTATATAGCCATACCGCACACCGAGCGCCCTTACCGCCCGAAGAAAAAGCACGTCGAAGAAGTAATCAGCGTGCCGCTGCCGTCGGGTATCTTAACAGCGGAAACGGTTGACGGGCTTAATAGCAAATCAAACGATGAACAGCCGCAGGAAACCGAATGTGAGCCTGTAATTGCACCCGTTGAACAACCCGAAGAAAAAGCCGCAGAATTGCCCTTAAAAGCGACGGAAGCTCCGCCCGAAGAAGTTGACGAGCCGACGAACGAAAAGCCGCCAAAGCTCGAAAATAGCCCTAAAATTGAGCGCAAATTAACACGCAAGCAGTTATTCAACGAGTTGTATGCGCAAACAGTCGGCGTGAAGAAAGCCGAACGGCGTAAAAAAATCGTTGCCGCAATGTTGCCCTACTTCAAGGACGAACAAAGCGCAAAGAACTTTGTAAATGCGAACTTTGAGCGTAAACGGCGCAACCTTATTTCACGGCGCATACGGCTGACTCGTAAGGTGAATCTGCAAGATTTCAACTATTTCGTTACATTCACTTATAGCGACGCTTTGCATACGGAAGTTACTTTCAAGAAAAAGTTAAAGACGGCATTGACGCATTTATACGCCCGTAAAGGCTGGAAATACGTTGGCGTCTGGGAACGCTCACCGAAGAAAAAGCGGCTGCACTTCCACGGGTTATTCAATGTACCGCAAGGAACTATGCCGGGCTATTTGATTGAAGTAAACGATTACAGTTTAAGTTCGCACCGTCGGCAGATAACTCACCAAAACACCTATTTCAACGACCGTTTCGGGCGTTCGGACTTTGAAGCGATAGACGACAGGGCTTCGCTCGGCAAGGCGATTGCCTATATTATGAAATATCTGGAAAAATCGGGCGAAAAGATTGTCTATTCAAAAGGACTACCGCAATATTTTATTTCCGATATTATGACGGACGATATTATTTGTCCTATCGGAATTGAAGATAGCAAGCTCTTATTATTCGATGACTTTAACTGCTGGGACGAGGGCGTACTCATAGGCAAGGTTGATGCCGCAACGATAAAACAACTACGTACTGCTAATAATTAAATGTTATTTGCATAAGATATATTGACAATATATCGTAATTATGATATAATTGCGGTATCAAAAAACAAGGAGAATATTTATGCCTAATATTAGACCTTCGGCGGATATACGCAACAATTATCCCGAAATTTCAAGACAATGTAAGGAAACGGGGCAGCCCGTTTATATCACCGTAAACGGAAAAGGCGATGCGGCATTGATTGATATTGCCGTTTTGGACGAACTGTACGCAAGAATTGACTTGTATGAAAAACTGTCCGTCGGTATCAGGGATATAGAGCAAGGCAGAACAAAAACGCACGAAGAAGTTTTTGCAAAATTCAAGGGGTAATTTATGTACGAACTCATTTACGCGGAAGAAGCGGACAACGATTTAACTGCAATATTTAACTATATAGCAGAAGACAGTGTAGAGCGTGCAAGGAATTATCTCGGTAAAATCGAACAATGTATTTTGCAACTGAAAGACTTTCCGGAAATCGGTGTAGAAAGCAGATATGCAGAGCTTAGGGCTTTGGGGATAAAACTTTTGTCGTTTGAAAATTATATTATTTTCCATACGGTGAATAGTAAAAATCAGACGGTAAATATTATCCGTGTGCTGCACGGCTCGGTGAACTACCGCAAATTATTTTGAACAAAAGACAATACGCACGGCAAATAACTGAATATTGCAAACGATTATAAAAAGGGTTATAAAACGGAAAGCCGTGCGGCGGTTTCCGCGGGGCGCGATTCGCAAGCGGTTCAGCGCGAACGCCCCGCCCGCCGCACTCCGTTTTCCGCATTTTATCGGTTCATTCAGTTAGGGGGCGTGTGCTTGTCTTCGGCGCGCGCCAGCGCGCCGACTTGTATCAAGACAAGCACACGCCACGATCTCAAAGTGGATTCCTATTGTGCGTTTTAATGTTGACAGGTATGACATATTTAAGTAGGAAAATTATTATGTTTTACAAGAATTTGAGTTTAGAGTTTTAGAATTATTGTTGAAAAATATTGCAATTTATTTTATAATTATAGGGGTTATTATCTAAAGGTTAATTACATTTTATTTCGCAGGTATATTATTATGAAAAAATGTTTGCGTTGTCAGCTTAATTATGTTGAAGATTATGAAAATTATTGTGACGTTTGCTTAGCTGAAATTGAGAAAAATATCAAGCCGCAATATAATAAAGATTTGATTTTGATAAATGAGATTAATGAAAAAGAAATAAAATTACAAATTACGGCTAATCAGATTTTTCAGGTGGTCCGCTATTTGAATTATAACTATGGGGAGTACAGTATTTATAATTCTGAAAATCAGTTATCTTATCGAAATGTTCTTAACAAATTATTGACGTCATTCCGATATGGGAAGAAAAAATTTGATTGCGGCGCGGGTTTCGCGTATGTGTTCGATGAATCGGAAATATGGAGGGAATACTTTTTAGCAAATGACAATTATAGAGAGATTTTAATTCGTAGAAAATTAAATTGTTTTGCTGACCTATTGTTTGCAGCTAAACAGTGGCACTCATTACCAAATAAGTCTCGCAGGGTTTGAGTTATCATTGACTTTAATATGGAATTTTGATATAATTTATTTTGTAATTTTAAGTTTTTGGGGTTTTTATGAATATAGAAAAATATAGACCGAATTCACTAACCGTTAGTGCTATACTTGGACTTATCGCGTCGAACGAGATAGCCGTACCTGAAATTCAAAGACCTTTTGTTTGGAAAAGTAAGCAAGTACGTGATTTGCTGGATTCTCTTTATAAGGGCTATCCTACGGGATATTTGATTTTATGGAAAAACCCTTCAGTTAAATTAAAAGATGGGACATTATCATCCGGTAAAAAGATTTTGATAGACGGTCAACAAAGAATTACTGCTTTGATGACAGCGATTGCCGGTATTCCAGTCGTGAATAGTGAATATAAAAAGGCGAGAATTAAAATAGCGTTTGATCCATTTGCTGCTTTATCGGATGATAAAGATGCTGCTGTTTTTGAGGTACAGGATCAAAGCCACCTTAGAAGCAAACGTTGGATTGCTGATATTGCTGAAGTTTTCAAAACGGGATTTTCATCTTGGAATTTTGTACACGAGTATTGTAAAAACAATCCTGATATGGAACCCGAAAAACTTAATACTGTATTACAGAATTTACAATACATTGGCAACAGACCAATTGGCGTTATTGAACTTGAAGAGCATTTAGATATAGATGTTGTAACTGATATCTTTATAAGAATTAATTCAAAAGGCACTGCTTTAAGTCAGGGTGACTTCGTTATGTCAAAAATAGCTTCTGATGAGACGCATGGCGGTAATATGTTGCGTCGAGCAATAGATTATTTTTCACATTTGTGTGTTGACTCGGCATTCTATAATTCTTTAAAGGAAAATGATGAAGAATTTGTTAATAGTGAGTATTTTAACAAAATATCGTGGTTGAAAGATGATACTGAAACGGTATTCGATCCTGAGTGCGATGATATTATAAGGATTGCTTTTATGCACAAATTCCCGCGTGCTAAGTTGGCAGATTTAGTTGGGTTGCTTTCAGGAAGAAATTTTGAAACCCGTGAATTCAGTGAGGATATAATTGAATCTACATATGTCGCGCTTAAAGAGGGCGTGTTAAATGTAGTTAATAAACATAATTTTACACAGTTTATGATTGCCATAAAAAGTGCGGGTTTTATATCTCCCAAACTTATAAATTCAAATATGGCTCTTGATTTCGCATACACTTTATACCTTCGGTTGCATGACGAGCAAGAAGTTAGCGTGTCGGAGATAAAAAATATAGTTCAAAAATGGTATGTTTTATCTGTTCTAACAGGAAGATATAGCACGTCACCGGAAACGGTTTTTGCTAAAGATTTGCGCTTGATTAAAGAAAACGGCGTAAAGCATACATTAAAAGATATTGAAGCGGCGACGCTTTCTGATAGTTTTTGGGATGTAGCGCTCGTGCAAAACCTCAGTAATACCTCCACTAAAAATCCTGCATATATGGTGTTTATGGCGGCGCAGGTAAAGAATAATGAATTGTCGCTGCTGTCGAATAATGTAACTGTTCGTGAATTAATAATGTTAGGCGGTGATATTCATCATATTTTCCCTAAAGAATACCTTAAGTCTTTTGGTTATGAAAAGAGTCAATACAATCAAGATGGCAACTATGTGTATCTTGATCGCCCTGTAAATATTTCAATAGGGAAGAAGTCACCTAAAGTGTATTTTTCACAAGCCCTTTCGCAGTGTGATACGCAAGTAATTGTCTGCGGTAATATTACAGATAAAGAGCAGTTGTTAGCTAATTTAAAAGTTAATTGCATACCAGAAACCATTTTTGAAATGGAAGAAAATAGATATCAGGAATTTTTAAATGCAAGACGTCAAATGATGGCAAAGAAAATTAAAGACTACTATTATAGCCTTTAATACAACTATTACATAAATGGAGAAAGTTTATGAATAAACAGAAATTAGCGGCAAAAATTTGGAAGGCAGCAAATGAAATGCGTTCTAAAATTGAGGCAAATGAATATAAAGACTACATTTTAGGATTTATTTTTTATAAATTTCTCTCTGAGAATGAGGAGCGATATTTTAGAAAAATGGATGCAACACAAGAAGATATTGTTGCATTAAAAGAGACTGATATCCCTGCTAAGATTGCAAAGAGAAATATCGGTTATTTCATAGAACATAAAAATTTGTTTTCTAATTGGCTTGATTTGGGAGATGATTTTAGTATTGACAATGTTATTACTGCGTTAAATGCTTTTGCCCGTTTGAATTATCATAATCATAATGAGCAGGAAGATAGATTACAAAGAACTATTTATTATGATATTTTTAAAACTCTTAATGATGGATTATCAAAGTTAGGTGAGAATGCTCAAGCACAAACCAAGGCGGTTAAAAAGCTAATTAAGATTATTGATGAAATCCCTATAAACGAAAATGACGAATATGACGTTTTAGGTTTCATTTATGAATATTTAATAAGTAATTTCGCTGCTAATGCTGGGAAAAAGGCGGGTGAATTTTATACTCCTCATGAAGTTTCCCTGCTTATGAGTGAATTAATTGCTGAACATCTTAAAGAAAGAAAAGAAATTAAAATTTACGATCCGACTTCTGGTTCGGGTTCATTACTTATCAATATAGGTAGCGCCGTTGCCAAAAGGATAATTGGTAAGGATAAAATTAAGTATTATGCACAAGAGTTAAAAGAAAATACTTATAACTTAACCCGTATGAATTTAATAATGCACGGTATAACACCGGATAATATTATCGTGCGTTGCGGAGATACATTGGGCAGAGATTGGCCAATGATTTATGACGAGAGCGATCCGGACAATAGTTATGAGCCTCTTTGTAATTTGGATGCCGTAGTTTCAAACCCGCCTTATTCTCAAAAGTGGGAACCAGAAAACAAAAAATATCAGCCCCGCTTTGCGGATTATGGTGTTGCTCCTAAAACGAAGGCGGACTATGCGTTTTTATTGCACAATTTATATCACCTTGATGCTAATGGGATTATGACCATAGTATTACCTCACGGTGTTTTGTTTAGAGGTGGCGATGAAGCTGAAATTCGTACTAATTTAGTTGAAAAGAATAATATTGATGCCATTATTGGTTTGCCTGCTAATATCTTCTTTGGTACGGGTATACCAACAATAATTATGGTCTTGAAAAAAGGAACGTCACGTAACGATCTTGATGACGTACTTATTATAGATGCTTCGAAAGGGTTTAAAAAAGAGGGTAAAAGCAATAAATTGCGCGCAAGGGATATAAAGAAAATCGTAGATATTTATATTGCTCGCGAAGAATTACCTAATTATTCTCGAAGGGTATCACGTGAGCTTATTCGTCAGAACGATTACAATTTAAATATTCCTCGTTACGTTGATAGTAGCGAAAAGCCCGAAAGTTATGACATTTATGCTTCAATGTTCGGCGGTATTCCTAAGATCGAGATTGATGAGCTTAATGATTATTTTGAAGTTTTTAATACGCTTCGCGAACAATTATTTACAGACAGTTCTACACCGTATGTTGATATTAAAACTGAAGATATTAAATTAACAATAGAGAGCAATAAGGAAGTTATCAATTTTAAAGACAGCTTAAATAAATCATTTGCTGGTTTCGATGATTTTTTATATTCGGAATTGATTGAAAAAATGGAATCAATTATTGTCGCAAATGAAGAAAATATAATTGCAGATGATATTTTTAATCGCTTAAACGACATTCCACTTATTGACAAATATGAAGCATATCAGTTGCTTGATGATGAGTGGAAGCAAATTTCAATTGATTTAGAAATAATCCGTTCAGAAGGACAAACCGTTATTACACAGGTTGATCCCAATAAGGTTACGAAGAAAAAAGGCGACGAGGAAGTTGAAGTTCAGGATGGTTGGATTGGGCATATTATTCCTTTTGATATTGCGCAGCAGGTTTATTTCAGAGATGATTTAAATGCTATTTCTAAAATGGAAGTGGAATTAAGCGAGATAGCAAATCAGTATGAAGATTTTATTGACCAGATTCCTGATGATGAAAAAACTGGAGATTTCTTAAATGAGGATAATACGGCTTTTATACCTAAAGAGGTTGCTAAAGTGGTTAAGCCCTATGCAAAAGGGCAACAGCCGGATGCGGGTTCTGTTGATGAAATCCTTTGTAAAGTAAATGTTTTAATGGCTAAAGAGAAGAAATTAAAGAGGGATGTTAGAGATGCGAAGAGCGCATTGCACAACAACACGAAATCTATGATTGAGTCATTAACTATTGAGGACGCATATAAACTTCTAAAAATAAAGTGGATTGTCCCTGTTGCGGAGGCAATTAAACTCTTACCCAACTCAATCGTAAGTGCATTGATTAATAAGGTTTCTGCACTTACAAAGAAATATAGCGTAAGCCTTGTTGATTTGGATGGCGAAATAAGCAAATCAAGTAGTGATTTGGTTACCCTTTTGGATGAGCTTGAAGGTGAAGAATTTGACATGAAAGGCATAAAACAGCTTAGAAAAATGCTTGAAGGTGCTGAAAATGAGTAAAAATACTAAAACGCCTTGCATGCGCTTTAAAGGCTTTAATGATGCTTGGGAACAGCGTAAGCTCTGTGATATTGCCGTAAAGGTAACAGAAAAGAATGT
>CAJUGI010000005.1:0-73524 GCA_910586065.1 uncultured Christensenella sp.
TTGCCGTGCCGTAGCCAGTCGTAAACGTGCCTGTCTTTGCAGCCATGGTTACGCCAACCTTAAAGCCAGAATTCAAAGCACCGCCGATTGTTATAGTTTTCCCCGAGGGAATATAAACGTTGCTCGTTGCAACTGAAGTTGTGGTGTAATTATCGTGTATTTTAGCTGTGTTCGACAACGATAATGTACCGCTTGAAAGATAAACGCCGCCGCCAAGTCCGCCCTCACCCGTAGTGGAATTATATGTTGCGGTGTTCTGAGTGATTTCACCGCCAGTCATGGTGAATATACCATTCGATTGTATATACACTCCGCCGCCAAGTCCGCCTGCGTTTTCTTGCCCGGCAATATTGTTACTTATAGTGCCACCAGACATAACAAACTTGCCGTTACTTTGAATGTCAACCCCGCCACCATTTGCGCCAGTATTTCCAGATATATTGCCTCTTTGAAAATTTATAACTCCACCGCAATGAATTCCCGCGCCCGAATGTGAGCCTGAATTCCCCCCTGTTATCATACCGCCGCCGTTTGTTGACGAGTCGGTTATTGTAAGGGTACCTCTAACAGTAATTACTCGCGACTCGTTAAAAGCAGAAGACAAAGCGCGGTCTAAAGTGAAACCATTTAAGTCCAGGGTTACCGTTTTACCTTCGGGCACGCATAAGCTACCCTTATAAAAAGCATCTGTCAACGCTACGCATGTATCACTTGCGCCGTTAAAGGACGTGCCGAAATTTGTGTTTGCAACCGCCACCCAGTTTGCGGTCATTTTAAAGGTACTGTTATTGTTTACTGCTGTTATCCAGGCGCTGGCAAAACTTGTGCTATCACTACCATTTGTAAGTTTTACTTCAAAAGTGCCCGAAGTTGCAGTTGCAACCGGTTTATAACCAGTTACGTCTGAAAAGAAATAACGCGTAACGTCCGCCGCGGCGTTGCCATTTGCGGAATATCCCGAAGTTATATTAAATGTTGTATTAGGCACACCGTTTGTAAGAAAGCCGGTAATACCAAGATATGTGCCGGGGTTTAATTTACCCGTTACATTTAATATAAGTCCGTTAGCCGCGGTAGGAGCTGTATTATATTGAATATTTCTCGCAGTATTATTTGTAGCATTTACATTATTATAAACCTTAGGTGAACCCGAAATATTAATTGTACAAGGACCTAAGCACCACAGTCCACCCAATTTATTGTTGGTTATTGAGCCTCCTTCCAAATTAACAGTACAAGGAGGTGTAGCCATATACATACCCCAGCCCGAGTTGTTAGCAATAGTGCCAGCTTTCAAAGTAATATTATCTGCCTTGAACATACGTATACCGTGACCCCCATTGTTAATTATTGAGCCACCGTTCAAAATTGCCGTGCTACCGTTATCACAATATACACCGTCAGATTCATTTTCAGAAATAACTCCGCCGTTAAGTTCTATCGTTCCATAATTTTGTATTCCTGCACCAAGCCCAGAACTATTCTTCGAGATAAAACCGCCGTTCATTATAAATAAACCGCGATTCCCGCCTAAACCACCGCCAAATACCCTTGACCTATTATTAGTTATATTGCCTGAATTTAAAGTAACAACGGCATCATCATTATTGATAGCAATACCGCCACCCAAACCGTCAATAGAGTCTTCGCTATTCCCATGGTCAATATTTCCGCCGGTAATTGCGCCGTTTTTTGCCTCTGAACTGTCCTCGATAGTCAATTTTCCACCCAAAACAGCCATTACACGGCTCGTGTTATGACCTTCCTTGTCAATCATATCGCGGTTTATAGCATGCCCGTTTAGGTCAACAATGATATTCATACCGGTATTTATAATAATTTGACCGCCATCAAAATAACTTGCTGTTGTTCCAAAAGCAGTTGTATAAGTTGCGTGGTCTGCCGCAACCCAATCGCTGCCGAGGATTATTTTTACCTGCGAATTCGTGTCGATACTGCGTTTTGCTGCAGTAACCCACTGCTGTTCCATTTGGGCGCATGTGCCGCTTATTGTATAAGAAACCACGTCGGCGCTGCCGGCCGTTGCGGTTGCATCGGCTTTTGCCGATTTGTTAATTACAAAAATATTTATGAACGCAAAAATTGCACAACATAAAAATGTTGCACATAACGCGAAAAACAGCCCCCTGTGGAGCTTACTCTTTAAAAAATTTTTCATAACCCTACCCAAAGAAGTTGCCGCTTTTGTGGTCTTTTGCGGTTCCTTCCCCCTAAAAATTTTTTATTTGTATTGAATTTTTTTGAACGTTTTTAACATTTTAAAAACGCTTTTAAGTTCATCTATTTATATAATAGATGAACAAAAAAAAGGGGGCGCGGCATAAAAATGGGTTAATTGGCTGAAATTAACAGAAAAAAATGGCTAAAAATGTTGACTTAGCTATTTTTAGGTGCTAAAATGACAGTACAAAAGTACACCTATTATATAAATAGATGTACAAAATGTATTGTGTAATTTTGATTATACGGTGTGGTTTACGTTAATTAACGGTGGCGCGGTTTTTTTAACCGCGCCACCGTTAATTTATATCATTATTTGCATCACATCTTCGTCTTCTTCGGTTGCCGCTTTAAAATCGAATTCCTTAAAAAACTTTTGCTTTTCGTCAGCAGTTAATTTTTTTGACATCAGTGCGGAATTGAGTTGCCGCAACTTTGTTTCGGCGGAGGTTGTGTTGTAAGGATTGTGCGCCTTGCCCTTTACGAGGTATTTTTTTACTTCTTTTTTGTTGACTTTAAAGTAAACCGCGTTTTCGGGCGCTACGATACTGTCGCTATCGCCGTGAATTAACAAAACTTCGGCGCCGCTTTCAGCGGCTTTTTTTGCGCTTTTTGCCGCGGACGCGTTGCCGCAAGCGCCGAACTTGAGCAAATTGATTATCCACCAAAACGGACGGAGCAACACCGCCAAGGGCTTGCCGATTATGCGAGCCGCGCCGTTTTTAATGGTTTTTGCAGGCGTGCAGGGGGCGCTTATTGCGATTACTTTGTTGATTTTTTGCTGTTTTGCCCCGATTTTTTGAACCGCTTTCGCCGCCGCGCACAAAACCGAATATCCGCCCCAACTGTGGCCGATTAAGGTTAGTTTCGATTTAGCAAATTCGGGAAGGCTGCGGACATAACCGATTGCGGCGAGGACGGTTTTTGCACCCTCGTACATTCCTTTTATGTTTTTACCTCCGGAAAAGTTACAGCCGGCGCTGTCAAAGGCGAGGACCGTTGCGCCGCGGTTGCAAAAATATGCTATTTCGGTTGTATAGGCGATTTGCCCGGGACCCATACCGTGAGCGAAAATTATAAGATTTTCGGTTTGGTTAAGGGGAGCGTTGCCGCTTGAATAAATGAAACCGTTCAAGTCGGTTTTGCCGCTTTTTACCGTTATCGGGGTTGCGGAAAGGTTAAAATCCGCGGCGGTGAAGTATTTTAAAAGCGGGTTTTTATCGGCGCGGCCGCCGAATGCAAATTTATAAGACACAGCGGCGAGCACAAAAAGAATTAATGCAAGAGCCGCGAGAACCGCAAGGATTGATATTATTATAATGAGATAATCAGCCATAATTTTTTAATAGAAGTGCGGCGCGGCCTTTTAGCCGCGCCACCGTGGGGTTTGATTATTATTTAAACTATGTATTTATCGTCAAGCTCGGGGGCGGAGTCCATTTCACGCTTTTGCGCCTCGTATCCCTTTTTGCCGAGGAGCGCGAACGTTGCCTTTTTGCCGTTTTCGACGCCGGGCTGGTTAAACGTGTTTATGTTTAACAGTGCGCCAGTGTAGGCGGTTTGAAGTTCCAATAAATACATAAGCTGCCCAAGCGTGAACGCGTTGACTTCGGGAAGTTCTATGGTATAGTTCATTCTGCCCGCTTTCATGAGCGCGTAGGCGGTTGCCTTGTTTTCAGCCTGAATAAGCTCCTGCATGGTGTGACCGCCGAGGAAACCAACGTCGGGGATATCTTCCAAGCCGTGGGGAATGGGCATGGTGCAAGCATAATTTTTGACGGAAATGAAGGTAATTACTTTATCGTAGGGGCCTTCTATGTAAAGCTGAACCTGCGAGTGCTGGTCGGTTACGCCCAAGCTCTTTACCGGAGTTGTGCCTGCGTTGACAACGTTGCCTTCATAGTCCGCCGCTTTACCCAAGCTTTCAGCCCAAAGCTGGCAGTACCAGTCCGCCATAAGCTTTAAATTGTCGGAATAGGGCATTAATACGTTGATGTTTTTGCCCTGTTTCATTGTAATATACTGCAAAACAGCACATGCGAGCGCGGGGTTTTTGGATACGTTGGGTTTACTGCAAAGCCCGTCCATGTATGCCGCGCCGGCAAGCATACCCTTTATATCAATACCGAGAACCGCCGCAGGGAGCAAGCCGACGGGGCAAAGTTCGGAAAATCTGCCGCCGACACCGTCGGGCAGGACGTATTTTTTGAATTTTCCGCCGTATTTTTCGTCTATTTTAATGAGATTGCCGCGGCACGCGTCGGTAGTTAAAATCATATTGTCGGGGAGACTAACGCCCGCTTTTTCCAAAATATCGGCAACGATTAAAAACTGCGTCATTGTTTCGGATGTTGCGCCCGATTTGGAAATTACGTTGAAACAGGTTTCTTCGGGAATGATTACGTCTAAAAGCGCCTGCATTCTTACCGGGTCCACATTGTCTTCAACGTAAAATTTGGGACCGCCGCGTTTTTTGGGCGGAAGTTCATTGTAGTGAAGATGTTTTAATGCGTTGAACGCCATTATGGGTCCCAGAGCGCTGCCGCCTATGCCGAGAACCACGAAATATTTGAATTTCTTTCTTACCTGCTTTGCGGTGGCGATAATGTCGTTTACTATTGCGTCCTGATTGTAGGGAAGTTCCGTCCAGCCCATAAAGAGGTCGTCTCTGCCGCGGTTTTCGGCGACGTATTTAAACGCAGCGTCGGCTTTGTCCTTTAATGAACGTATATCCGAATCTGTGATGCCCTTGTCGCCGAGATTTTTGCTCATCATATAATTGTAGTCAACATTGACGCGCATACTCTGGCGCCATTCTTTGGTTTTATAACCCATGATACCCTCCATAATTTCCGAAAACGAAAATTTACCGAACAGTATTATAACTTATATTTGCAAGATAGTCAATAGCAGGCTGAGAATTTATTTTTTATCCGTAATTTATTAAGTTGCAAAACTTTTGTTCACGTGCTATACTTTTTTATATGGCTGAAGAACTTACGGCGGACCAACTGGAAGCGGAAAAATTAATAGAGGATTGGTTTTTACATTCGACAAAACAGATTTTCGTGCTTGCGGGGTATGCCGGAACGGGCAAAACCACGATTTTAAAACATGTAGTTTGCGAAAAACTTAACCTTACGCCAGACGACAGCGCGGCTTTTGTAACGCCTACGGGAAAAGCGGCAACCGTACTTATTCGTTCGGGAATTCCCGCCGCCACTTTGCACAAGTTGATTTATCAGTCGATTACGGAAGAAAAGAAAATCGAATTGAACGGCAAAATAATAACCGTTGAAAAGCTGAGTTTCAAACGACGCGACAGCATCGATAAATCTATTAAGCTTATTGTATTAGACGAGGCTTCTATGGTTTCGGACGAAGTTTTATATGATTTAACGGAGTTCGGCGTAAAGTTGCTTCTCTGCGGCGACAATGCGCAGTTGCCGCCCGTTGAGGGACTGAACGGATTTTTAACGGAACCGGATTATACTTTAAAAACTATAGTTAGGCAACAGCTTGGCAACCCCATAATCAAACTTTCGGAAATGGCGCGCGAGGGAAAATTTATTCCTTACGGCAATTACGGCGGAAGTTGCGTTGTTATGAGTAAGCGTATTTTAACGGGCGAAAAAAGAAAACGCGCGCTTTTACACGCAGACCAGATTATTTGCGGAACAAACAAAACGCGTGTGCAGATAAACGACGAAGTGCGGAAAATGAAAGGTTTAGGGCAATTTCCCGAAAACGGAGATAAACTTATTTGCACGTTAAACAATTGGGAAACATTTATTGACAGCGAAATGAGATTTAACCTTGTAAACGGCATTATCGGCACTGTTAAACAACCCTTTTACGACTTTGAAAAATCGATTGGATTCATTCAGTTTAAGCCGGAGTTTTTAGAAGATTTCTGTCCGGAAGCTTTGCCTATAGATTTGGGAATTTTCGAAAGCGGGTATTACCGTTATAAGCGCGGAGATTACTTTGAAAAGACCGACGAAAGCGGACAAGCAGTAAGCGCATTCACATTAAACCGCTTTGAATACGGTTATTGCATTTCCTGCCACAAGGCGCAGGGAAGCGAATTTGACAACGTTATAATTTTTGACGAAAGTTACGCATTTAAGGAAGATAAAAACCGTTGGCTCTATACGGCGATAACCCGCGCAAAGAAGAAGCTGATTATTTTAAGATAGGCTAAAGCTCTCAAACCATTTGTTCGAGAGCTTTTAACTACACATTATTTACTAAGCTAAATTGAAATTTATATTAGGTTGGATGTGCACAACTGCAAGTATAAATGTAACTATCAAAACTAATATTCATTTTATATTTTTTGAATTGCGATTTCTTTTTTATCTTAAAGCCATTATTTGTAAGTAATCTATTTGATGCAATATTATCTTGTGCAACTTCCGCAGTTATTTCAATGCCACCATTGTTGCGTATCCAAGTAACGATTAAAGTCAACAGTTCCGAACCAAATCTTTTTCTCCAATAGTTCTTATGAATACAATATCCTATATCAAATATTTCCTTTTTTTTATCAGGGAAAATGCAAGCAGAACCTATTATCTCATTAGAACCGTTTAGCACAACTGTTAAATAATATCCGTCGGGATTATTTTCAAGACCATCAAGTGCTTTTTGGAAATCGCTATCAACATATTCCACCGTCGGGTCGCTCATATATTTGCCATTCACTTCGTCAAACCACATTTCAGTAAGATATGGCAGGTCTCTTTTTTGATAATTCCGTACAGTTATTCTTGAAGAAATAAGTGGCTTCTCTATTAGCATTTTGAATGCTCCCTGTTAAATTACTGTTTATCGTACAGTCAGTATATCATTTCAGGAGCAGAAAAACAAGAGGAACGTTTGAACAGGTTTTAAACGTCGTTTGAAGCAAGGATTGCGCGGGCGACGGCGGCGGCATTTTTGCTACCTATTACCGAAGCGCCCATCTCGAGCGCACTGCTCATTTCGAGTACCGTGGCAACCCCCTCCGCCTTTATTGTGCATCTGTCTTTTACCGCGGATTTTATATCCGAAATTATTTCAATTTCGTTACCGCCCTGATAGACTCCGGACGACGTCTTTACTGAATTAACGCCGCAGTCGGCGGCAAGCGCGCTTATCTTTAATATCTCCTGTTTGGTTAAAAGCGGACATTCCAAATCAATCCTTAACGCCTGCTTTTTGCATGCAGAGCGAAGTTTTTTGAACTCTCTTTTAACATAAGAAAAATTGCCGTCGCGTATATGCGCGATAGGTGCGGTTACTTCCACCTCGTCGGCACCTTCTTTAACCGCACGTTTTACCGCTTTAACTTTAATGGCAGTTTCGTCGCCGCCGTGAGGCGCGCCTATACAGGCAATCAAACGGCATTTTCTGGGAAAGCCCAGTATAGCCGCGCTGTTTTTAACGAAACACGGCAAAACGCATACACCGCCCAGTTCCAGCGCGTTTCCGTCGGCACAACCGTTTTTGATTGCGGCAAGACCGCTTGTTACATCCGCAAGATTATATTCAAGCTTTTTTACCTGAGCTTTAGCGGCTTCAGCGTTTATTTTTTTTCTGAACTGTGAGTATAAAAGTCTTTCGCTTTCCGAAAGCGTGCCTATTTTTGTTGTTTCCATATTTTACCGTTTACGCCATAAACACTCAAATTTTTGCAAATTTCAACGCAACAAACGGCGTATAATGCAGTTATGTTTATGGGAATTTTGTATTTGTTTTTGACATTTTTAATCTGTTTTATTCTTGTACATGTAGTAAAACTTGCAGTTATTGGAATTAAATCCTTAAAAAAGCAACCCGAACCAAAGCCCGAAAAGACAGAACCCAAACCGGAACCGGTATATTATATAGTAGAAAAAAAACGCGCAAGAAAAGCGAACTACTCCGAACCGAAAGAAATTAAGTTCAAAAAATAATTAATAAAAAACCGTCCGACGAAAAAATTACACCGGACGGTTATTTATTTTAGTTCAGAACGGTCAGTCCTCGTAGCGGACCAGATTTTCGCCGTCTTCCCAAAGTCGTTCAAGGTTGTAAAAGTCGCGTTCCTCGTCTCCGAAGATATGAACAATTACGTCGGCATAATCCAAAACAGCCCACCTGCCCTCGCGAGCTCCCTCGTGACGGCGTGGAATTATTTCATATTCCTTTTCGAGTTTTTCCTCCAAATTTTCCGAAAGCGACCTTACGTGTGTTTTGGACGTTCCGCCCGCAACCACAAAGTAGTCGCACAGGCTGGTTTTGTTGTCAACCTGAATATAAACTATGCCCTTTGCCTTCTTTTCGGACAGAAATTTACAGATTAAAAGTACTTTTTCCTTTGACGTCATAGATTCTCCTTTAAATATGCAAGCGCACGGCGAGAGAGCGGATAAACTCTGCCGCCTGCGTCTTCGATATATTTTAACTGACTTTCGAGCGCGGCGATAAGACACTTATCGATATCTGTCCTAAACAGCTTACGTAATTTTTCAACGCCGCCGAAATCGCGTCCCTCTTCCAAAATATCTGAAAGAAAAATTAATTTTTCTAAGTCGCTCATATTTTCGCGCCCGCTGGTGTGATAGCGAATCGCGTTCAAAATCCCCTCGTCCTTGACGCCGAAAACATGCTCGGCGACGTAGGCACCGCCGTACTGGTGAATTACGGGCGGTGGAACGTTCGGCGGACACTTAAAACCCGCAAGCTCGGGTGAAGCCTCGTTAAGATACTTGGCGCAGTCGTGCAGCGCCGCCGCAGTTATGGCGTCTATTTCGAATACACGGAGCCTGCGGCAATTTTCGGCGGCGGTAACCGCCACGCCCACCGTATGCCGCCATCTTTCGGGAGTTAAAAGCTTTTTCACGCCGGAGAGCTCGGGCAAATAATACAATTGCCCGTCTGATATGCTTGATTTAACAACGTTTGGAACGTACTTGGAAACATCCTCGCCAAGGGCGGCAAGCGTTCTTATTTTTGTGGAGCTGACCGCTTTGCCCACATAGTCGAAAGAAACTATATCGCTTTTAAAGCGAGCGGTGAATTTTTTTAATTCGTCCTTCAGTTCACGTGCGTTTTCCCTTGCGCAAACGGCGAGGGTTACACACTTTAAAATTTCTTCCGGCGCCTTCCACGAATAAAAATTTTTAAGCTGGTCGGCACCGATTATAAAATACAGTTCGTCGTCTTTATAAAGCTTTTTGAAGCGCCTGCAGGTTATATAAGAGTAACTTATTCCGCCGCGTTTTATCTCGCAATCGGAAATTTCCACCCCGTCTGCGCCTTCGAACGCAAAACGGCACATTTTCAGCCTGTCTTTTGCGCGAGCCGTCATAACCCCGCTTTTGTCAGGCGATACGAACGCGGGCACGACTATTACTTTATCAAGCCCCAACGTCTGTTTAGCCGCGAGGACTATATTTATATGTTCGTTGTGGACGGGATTGAATGACCCGCCGAATATGGCGATTTTCATTGTTTAAAAATATAAATAAAGTCAATAATTTGCTTATGAAAAGAATTAATCTGCCGCTTATTTTAGACACGGCTTTTACCGCCGTTGCTTCGTTTTTACTGTTTTTTACCATAATCCGCTTTTACACAAAAAGCGCGGTCATAGGACTTATTTTCGGAATAGCCGCGTTCGCGCTCTTCGGTGCGCTTGCGTTTTTGTACATAAGCCGCAAACAAAACAAGTCGCTTTTGATTTCCCGCGACGAAAAGCACAAAAAACTGCTTGCGCTACACCTTTCACTATCTTCTGACGATTACGTTAAAGCTTTAATGAAAAAAGCAATCGGAGAAGAAACCAAAATTCGCGGTAAACGCATGATATGCGGGGAGAAAGAATACTATTTTTACTTTAAGATGCAACCTCTTTCAGAAGACGAAGTTGCGCAGGTTATTAAACGCAAAACCGAAAACGAAAAGATAATTTACTGCACTAAAACATCGGTTGAGGCGGTAATGCTTGCCGAAAGCTTTAATATTAAAATAACCTGCATCGACGAAATTTATGCGCTTTTGAAGAGCAAAGAACTGCTGCCTGAAAAATACGTTTACGAGGGTGCCCAAAAAATAAGCTTTTTTAAGAAAATTAAAGCAAGATTTTCGCGAAAGCTATGCGCCCCGCTGTTTTGGTCGGGCGCGGCGTTGCTGGCTTTGAGCTATCTCACATTTTATCCCGTTTACTATATAATCAGCGGAGGACTGATGCTGATACTTGCCGCGGTTGCGCTTTTAATTAAAGCTTGATATGCTCTATATCCTTTCTCTGTGACCTGCGGTATAAAACAGCTTTTCTGCCTATAACAATCACACATTCGGCGCCAAGCTTTTTTGCAAGCTCCCTGCCGGTTTCCTGCGGGTCCCCGTCTGAATTTTCCAGAATGTTTATTTTTATAAGCTCTCGCTTTTCAAGACAGTCGGAAAAGCTTGCAAGCATATTTGCGCCTATTCCTTCCTTGCCGACCTGTCCTATCGGGGACAGATTCGCGGCAAGGCTTTTTAATTTACTACGTTGTTTGGAAGTTAACATTTTAGCCTCTTTTTATTTATTTTTTCAGTCCGCATACGCATAAAAGTTCGCAATATTGCGGGGTGTAAGTTAATTTTAGCCGCCGTTGATTTTACCACGCGCATACTGTAAGCAGAAAACTATACGTGTCCGTCAGTCATTCGCTCGCCGGGACATAACCAATCGTTACGGCACGAAATCAAATTCCACCTCGCCGATAGAAACGGTATCGTTTTCTTTAATGCCCATTTCTTTGAGCTTTGAAATAACTCCCTTTTCACGCAAAATCTTTTGGAAATACGCCATAGAATCGGGGTCGCTTAAAACCACGTTTCGGCAAAGCATATCCAAAAGCGAACCGACAACGACGTAAACGCCGCCGTCCAGATAAATTTCGAAGTCGAGATTGCCGCTCTTGCGGTAGGTAAACGTTTCGTCGCTTTCTACACGGCTCACCGGCGGCAAGATCTTTAATTTTTCGAAAACACCTGCAACAAGCTCTTCCGTCCCCTCGCCGTTTACCGCGGTTATAGTGAATATTTTATATCTTCTGCAATACTTCTTTTTGAAAATTTTCAAGTTTTCTTCGGCGCCGTAAACGTCGCACTTGTTCAAAGCGATTATCTGCGGAAGCGCGGCAAGCTTTTTGCTGTACTGCTTAAGTTCGGTGTTTATTTTTTTGAAATCTTCAACGGGGTCGCGCCCTTCCGCGCCGGAAATATCAATTACGTGCACAAGCATTCTCGTACGCTCGATATGTCGCAAAAAATCGTGCCCCAAGCCCGCGCCGTCCGCCGCGCCTTCGATAAGCCCGGGGATATCCGCCGCAACGAAAGAATTATCGTAATATTTAACCACGCCAAGGTTAGGAGAAAGCGTCGTAAAGTGGTAGTTTGCTATTTTTGGGCGCGCCGCCGTTATTTTTGAAAGCAGCGTCGATTTACCGACGTTTGGAAAACCGATTAACCCGACGTCTGCAATTACTTTAAGCTCCAGCTGCAACACGTGAAGTTCGGTCTTTTCACCTTTTTGCGCAAAGTTTGGAGCATGCCTGCGCGACGTGGTAAAGCGTACGTTACCCTTTCCTCCTCTGCCGCCTTCGGCAATAAGCTTTCTTTCGCCGTGGGCAAACATATCTGCGATTACCGTGCCGCTTTCATAGTCCTTAACCACGGTACCGACGGGAACTTTTATTATAATATCTTCGCCGCCGTGCCCGAAGCATTTATTTGTGCCACCGCGCTCGCCGTCGCCCGCAACGTATTTTGATTTATAGCGAAATGCGAGCAAATCGTTCATAGAGTTGTCCGCCTCGATATAAACGTTTCCGCCGTTTCCGCCGTCGCCGCCGTCCGGTCCGCAAGCGGGCTTGCCTTTATAGGCTTTAAAGGAATTCATTCCGTCGCCGCCATCGCCAGATTTGATTGTAATTTTTACCCTGTCGGTAAATAAGTTTTTATCTGCCATAATTTTAATTGAATCTCTTTATGAGTTCCGCGTTGTCCCGAGTTTCTTTAAACAAACTTAAAACCTCTTCTGCGGACAAACCGCGCATCCTGTTCGCCGCAGTCAGTTCCTCCGCGGAAAGCAGTTTATCATCCCTGTCTGCAAAAGAATTTTTTATATCAACAGCGGGGAAAAGTCTTTTTTCTACAAGTTGCGCAGAAAGCACAATCTCCATATTCGCAAGCGGAGAAAATTCTTCGCAAAGATTGCTTTCATCCGTTAATGCCGCCAGAACAGTGAGAGAACCACCTTCTTCGGCGTTGCACGCACAAAATAAAAGGTTTTTTATTTCGGCGGCGTATTCTTCGCCGTACGCGTGCGCAAGGCGGTTTATCCCGTCGAATAAAACAACCGCGTCACCGCCGTCTTCCACTATTCTCTGTGCATATTCGAACCCCAAACGGACAATACGGACGTGACTTTCGCACGAGCTTGCAAAATCAGTGCACAAAAGCGTTACGCCGTTTAACGTTCTTTTAAAGTCGTTAATAACTTCGGGAAGCTCGTCTATTAACAGCAGTATTACTTTTAAATGCGGGTAATTAAATGATATTCCCGCGGCAATTTGCTTTAACAATTCAGTTTTATCGGATTTTTGCGGTGATTTGATAAATCCGCGCTGTCCCAGGGCAACGGGCGCGAACAAGTCTATTATTCTGCAGAACAAGCTTTCTCTGCCGTGCTCGGTTTTCAGCGTGGTTTGAGGATATATATGGGTTAATTCCTCAAAACGCCTGCGGATTGGTCTGTCGGCAACCGAAATACCGTTAACAGAATATATTTCCGTCAGAGCGGGGATTTCATTGGCGTTTCTGCTTGCACATTTACCTTCTATCAAGTCGCCTTCGCGCAGAGAATGTCTTTTAATAAACAGCTCGTGAACCGTCACGCAATTGCCGTCAGCCGAACTTAAAGAATATAAAGACGCACGGGTGCCGTCGAATTTTAAAATACCGCAAACTTCGCCGTTTAAAATTCCTATGCTGTCGTTTACGCTCAAAACGTTTTGTTTCTCTTCCCGAGGGATTTCAAACGATTGAGATAAATGATTTTTACGGCAAGTGATAATATCAGCGACAAGTTTACCGTCGTATTGTTGCGATTTTGGCGGAGCTCCGCGGTGCGATTGCTCGATAGGCGCCGTATTTCCGGAGGCTATGCCGAGTATTTCCTCGATAACGCGGGATTTTTTACCGTCAGCAGGGCGGTGCACGCCGACAGCTCTGGCAACTTGTCTGAGCTCGTAAATATTAAGTTTTTCAAGACGTTCTTCAACGTCTTTCAAGATACCGTCGTCAGAGCGCATTAATTTTTCCTCAAAACTAAAATTCTGGTTCCATCGTTTAAATCACTTCTCAAAAGTTCAAGACTGTTTTCTTCATACTCTTCGACAATATCTTCGTCAAAAAGCTTTAAAAATTCGTCTACCTTGTCGATATCGAGCTTACAGTCTTTTGTGCGGTAATGCATAGGAATAACGATTTCGGGCATAATCCTGTCCACATATTCTTTTGCCATATCGGCGTCTATAGTATAATTACCGCCGACTGGAATGAGTAAAACGTTTACCGGCAAAACAGCCTCGATAAGCGCCGATGAACACTCCTCGCCCAAATCACCCAAATGGCAAACGTCTATACCGTCCATACGGAATTTGAAGATTGTATTTTCCCCGCGAAGTTTTCCGCGCCTGCCGTCGTGAAAACTTTTCACCGCATCCACTTCGACGCCGGCAAGCGAATAACTTGTCTGCGTTTCGATAATTTTAGGGTTTCCTCCAACATTTTTTATTGCATTATGGTCGTAATGCCCGTGCGATATAGTAACCGCGTCCGCCGAAACGTTCGGCATTCTATAACCTATTTCTTCGGAATACGGGTCGCAGACTATAGAAGTCCCGGTGCTCTCCGTAAGCTTAAAGCATGAATGACCCAGATATTCTATTTTCATTTTTTCTCCTTATTTTCTTACGGCTGAAATTTCCAGCCGAATATCTTCGCCGCCTAAATTATAGACGATTTTTATCATTTTGCCTGCGGGCGTATCCCACACCCGCAGGCTTTTTGTAAACACGGGGATTTCCCCGACGCCGCCGCATTCGGAAAGCGTGCACAAAGTGTTTTTATTTTCGATAAATTCGATTTTTAAGTTCGTTGTTCCGGCGCGCGACTGCGTAAGAGATTTACCGTCGTAAGCAATTGAACAGCAGTCGCCGCAGTAGAAGTATTCCAGAAAAAACCCGCCGTCGTACCATTCGCCCAATACGCCGTCGGCACACGGCGTTTCGCCGGTTGACGAATTAAAAGTAATTTTAACGCTTTCCATAAATCAACCCTTGTTTTCCTCGAACACGGTGCGACCATCTTTTAAAACGCGTTTAAGCTCCTCTTCGTCTCCGTCGTCCAAAGCGGACTTTATATCCTCAAGCGAGGATATAAGCGAGGCAATCTGCAAGGAAAGGTTTTTCTTGTTTAAGAGATACAACTCGGTCCACACGTTTTCGTCAACGCCCGCAATGCGCGTCATATCCTGAAAACTGCCTCCTGTAAAGCCGAGACAGCCTTTTATTTCTTCGTTTTTAACATAAGCGTTTGAAACGACGTGCGCAAGCTGGGAAGTGTAAGCTATTTTTCTGTCATGCTCGTCAGAAGAACACTCTATTATTTTTTTAAATCCAATTTCCGCGGCAAGTTCTGTTATTAATTGCACCGCATATATGTCCGAGTTTTGATTGTTTACGATAATTATACTTGCTCCATCGAACAAATCGGCACAGGCATTTTCCACGCCCGAAACTTCTTTACCCGCCATAGGGTGCGTGCCTAAATAACGGAAATTCCGCGGTTTTTTATAAATTTCTTTTTCAAGATACCCCTTAACCCCGCAGATATCGGCAACGACAGCGCCGTCTTTGAATTCGTTTTCGTTTAAAAACTTAACCGCGGCTTTGGGCGGAAGCGCAACAAAAACCGCGTCGTACTTTTTAAAATCGGTTGCGGATTCGTCTATTATATCGTTTTCAAGGGCGTAATTAATAGGCTTCTGCGAACGGTTCCATCCTGCGACGCTATATCCGGCACGCTTTAATGCAAGGCACAGAGAACCGCCTATTATACCCAATCCCGCAACGCAGATTTTCATTTTTGCTCCTTAAAATATTATTGCCTTAATTTTCGCGCATTATTTCGGCCTTGAGGTTACCGAACACAATCCAGTTATAAACGGACACGGCGGCGTAGGCAACGAAAGAAAGAATGAAAAACGCAATCGTCCAGTTTACGCCGTTTGACGTTGCAAAAAGGCTTGACGCGGTGGATTCGTTGTTGGCGCCGTAGCTTGAAAGCATTATCATATATAAAACTTCGAGCACCACTCCCGAAACAAACAGTGTTGGCAGATTGAATTTTTGAAGAAATCCCTTTTTAGTCTCTTTGCCGGAAGTTACTTTTTCGAACTGCGCGGCGGAGTACTTTTTGATATTCAAAAGCCCCCTTGCACACTTTTGCAAAACTACTACCGCGAAAACGGCACCCGCGGCGAGATAAATTATTGAAACTACCTGATAGACGTCCCAAACGCGTTTTGATGTGCCGCCGAAAACTTCGCCGAAACAGCGGATTGCCTCGTTGTAAAGCGAAAAACCGACAGTAATTCCTCCGCCGTTATTTTGAAAGCAGGGAATAAACACCAATACGACTACCGAAATTATTGCAAGCACGCTTGAAACCGCTGTCAAAATGCAGTTGAGCTTAAATCTTTTAATATATTTTAAATATGGTTTATCAGCCAAATTTTTGTCCTTCTTTTGCCTTTTAACCTATTATATAAAAAAATTCTCTTTTCGGCAAGTGTTTAAGACACAAAATTCGCCGTATCGCAACGCCGTTTGTTTTGCGAACGGAATTTTTTGACATTTAATTGACAATCGATATATTTTTATTTATAATATTTTGAGTAAATAATTTAATTCAAGGAGCAAATAAAATGAACAAGATGTCCGTTAAGGATTTGAAAAATCTTAAAGGCAAAAAAGTACTTGTAAGGTGCGATTTCAACGTGCCCATGAAGGACGGAAAAATTACCGACGAAAACAGAATTCAGGGCGCACTTCCCACAATTAAGTACCTTTTGGACGCAGGCGCGCGCGTAACGCTGTGCTCGCACATGGGCAAGCCCCATTCCATTTTCTCGGCGGAAGTAAAGCTCAACAAAAAGGACCAAAAGAAGGTTGACGCAGGTGAAACGACGAAAGAAGCGATTATTGAAAAGGCAAAGAAAGACGAACCCAAAAAGCTTACTCTTGCACCCGTGGCTGAGCGTCTTGCCGAGCTTTTGAACGGCAAAGTAACTTTTGCAACGGACGTAATCGGCCCCGACGCAACCGCAAAGCGCAACGCGCTTAAAGACGGCGAAGCGGTGCTTTTGGAAAATTTACGTTTCCACTGGGAAGAAGAGAAAAAGGACGAAGGCTTTTGCAAGGCGCTTGCGCATGATGCGGAAATTTACGTTAACGACGCTTTCGGAACGGCGCACCGCTCGCACGCTTCCACCGCCGCTATCGTGGAATACGGTATTATAAAGACCGCCGTTTGCGGATTTTTGATTGAAAAAGAACTTTCCGTTATGGCAGATACGCTTGAAAACCCCAAACGTCCCTTTGTTGCAATTCTGGGCGGCGCTAAGGTTGCCGATAAACTCAACGTTATTTCGAACCTCCTTGAAAAATGCGATACGCTGATTATCGGCGGCGGTATGGCTTATACTTTCCTCAAAGCAAAAGGCTACGAGGTCGGCACCTCCCTTTTGGACGAGGAAAAACTCGATTACTGCAAGGAAATGATGGCTAAGGCGGAAAAAGCGGGAAAAGAGTTACTTTTGCCCGTGGATACGGTTGTAACCACGCACTTCCCCGAGCCTATCGACGCGGAAATAAAGGTTGAAACCGTTCCCGCAGACAAAATCCCCGCAGACAAGATGGGAATGGATATCGGCGAAAAGACGAGAAAGCTTTACGCAGAAAAGATTGCTTCGGCTAAAGCCGTTATATGGAACGGTCCTATGGGCGTATTCGAAAACCCCACCCTTGCAAAGGGCACCATTGCGGTTGCACAGGCTCTTGCGGACGTTCACGGCAAGTGCACCACCATTATCGGCGGCGGCGACAGCGCGGCGGCGGTTCAACAGCTTGGCTATGCCGACAAGATGAGCCACATTTCCACGGGCGGCGGCGCAAGCTTAGAGCTTTTTGAAGGAAAAGTCCTCCCCGGCATTGCGTGTCTTAACGAAAAGAAGTAAAACACTGATAAAATAAGGGAGCGACTTTATAATGCTCCCTTATTCTTTTGAAATATGAAGATATTGCATGAAGAAAAGAAAACGGTTAATCCTATACGCCGCACAATCAACTACATTATTGTTCCAATATATTTAGCAACCACGGCGGCAGCATTGATAACCGGCGGCTGTCTTATGGCTGTCGATGAAAAGCGATACACGGCAGTATTTCTTATTCTTTGCGGATTTGTCGGGCTTTTAACCGCGGCGCTGTTGGTTTCACTCCCTTTTGTACGGAAAAAAGAAGCTATATCCGAAGCGGCAAAATACGATTTAGACCTTGAGAGCGTTGAATAAAAAGATAAATACGAGTTTGAACACCGCGTTCTTGCCGCCGTTGCCGAAATAAATAATCCGCCTTTTGAAACAAAAGACAAAACGATTCGCGTTACCGGCAACGCGAAACGCGAAGAGACGCTTTCTTCTTTACGGGCACTCGAAGAGACGCTTTCTTCTTTACGGGCAAACGTATTAACTTACACCGAAATCCCCGCCGACCTTGATTTTTTTGTCAGCGATATGTCTTACGAGGGGGAATTTTCGCATTACGAAACTGAAGTTGCCGACAGCGGCGCAGTGCAAATCTTTGAAAAATCCAATCTGGTTTTTTGTAGCGATTACACATACGTAAACGGTAAAAAATATTCTTACGACAGTTTTACGGCAACTGTAAACTCCGTGCGGGTTTTAAATCAGGTTCAGCTTAGCGTTATTTTCGAGTTTGGAGATTACCTCTGCGCAACGGCAAGGCTTGATAAAAATATTTTGGCAATTTTAAAGCGTTTTCCTGTAAAAGTCACAAACGACGGAGCGTTGAAACTGCTGCTTACAGATAAACTTAACGCGTTTACGCAGGTTTTAAAATACGGAAGAATTATTAAAATCTTTTACTTTACAAAAATAAAATGTTACAATATAATAAAATTTAATTTAAGGAGAAATTATGGCAAGAAAACCTTTTATTGCAGGCAACTGGAAGATGAACATGACCGCAGAAAGCGGAAAAGAACTTATTGCGCAGTTAAAACCGCTGATTAAGGAAGCAAAGTGCAACGTTGCGCTTTGCGTTCCCGCAATTTTGATACCCGCTATGGTTAAAGCGGCAAAGGGCTCTAAAATAAAAATAGGCGCACAGAACGTGCACTGGGCGAAGTCCGGTGCGTACACGGGCGAAATTTCCGCGGATATGCTTAAAGAATACGGCGTTAAATACGTTATAATAGGTCACAGCGAACGCCGCCAGTACTTCGGAGAAACGGACGAAACGGTTAACAAGCGCACGCTTTTAGCGCTTGAAAACGAACTTACCCCCATAGTATGCGTTGGCGAAACGCTTTCCGAACGCGAAAACGGACAAACCGAAAAAGTGCTTTTAAAACAGCTTACCGAAGGACTTAAAGGCGTTGAAGATGTGACTAAACTTGTAATCGCATACGAACCCGTTTGGGCGATAGGTACGGGCAAAACCGCCACCGACGAACAGGCGCAGGAAACTATTAAGTACATAAGAAAAACATTGGGCAAGCTCTTCGGCGTTAAAAACGCCAACCGCGTAATAATTCAGTACGGCGGCAGTATGAACGCCAAAAACTGCAAGGGGCTTATGGCTCAGCCCGACATTGACGGCGGACTTATAGGCGGAGCGTCGTTAAAGCTCGACTTTGCAACCATAGTAAATTTCGATAAATAATTTAAATTATAAAAGATAAAAGCCTCTGCGGTTGCAGAGGCTTTTTTATTGTTGTGGACAATCCGGACTCGGTTTTCTTAAAACGGGCTTAGCGTTTTTATAAGTTTTGGCGGTGTCCTTTAAAACGTTATACTCCCTTTCTATCTGCGAAACCTCCGCATACCACGACGAATACTTTTCCCGCGTAAAAGTAATTTTGTTGAACGTGGAATAATGCTTTGTACTGCTGCAGTCTATTCCGTAAGTCTGCCCCTCGTACTCCTGACAGCGCTGGTGCCGACAACTTCCCGACCAAAACTTTCGTACTCGCCGATAGCAGCGTTTATTATATCGTCGTCGGGTAAACCTGCACGGTTTTTGTTTCTTTTATATGCTTTTCCTCTGTTTTAATTTTAACCTGCCGAAGCGGTTATAGCATTATTATGTTAGAACTATAATTCTAAGTTAAGTATTTTAAGAAATAAAGTTCTAAAATTTTTATGATGAAATTCGGAAACAGACTTAAAGACTTATTAAAAGAAAAAAATATTTCGCAGGAAACGCTTGCAAAAAGCATAGGGGTTTCGCAACGCGCAGTTTAAAAATGGGTTAATCACCAAGCCGAACCTACCGAAAGCGTCATTGTTAACTGTGCAAAATGTTTCGAGGTTTCGGCAGACTTTATTTTGGGCTTAAGCGACGAATAAATTGCGTAACGGCTTAGCTTTATGCTTGCCTATTTCAGTTTAAAATAGTACAATAAAAAGAAAACGAGGCGTTTATTATATGAAAAAAATTCCTTACGCGATTATCATAATGGACGGTTACGGGCTGGCGCCGAGCGGCGCGGGCAACGCCATAACCATAGACGGCAGTAAAAACGTAAACGAGCTTATTAAAAATTACCCCTCCGCTACCCTTGGCGCAAGCGGACTTTCGGTGGGGCTTCCACAAGGGCAAATGGGCAACAGCGAAGTTGGTCACCTCAATATGGGCGCGGGCAGAATAGTTTATCAGGACTTAACCAAAATTACAAAGGCGATTGAAGACGGCGATTTTTTTGAAAACCCCGCTCTTTTGAAAGCCGTTGAAAACGCTAAACAAAACGGCAAAAAGCTGCACCTTTACGGACTTTTGTCAAACGGCGGCGTTCACAGCCACTTAACGCACGTCTTTGCACTTTTAAAGCTTGCTAAAAAAGCGGGGCTTGAAGAAGTTTTCGTGCACTGCTTTATGGACGGCAGAGACGTTTCCCCCACCTCCGGCGCTGGATTTATACGCGATTTGCAGGCGGAAATGAAAGAGGTTGGAATTGGCAAAGTAGCCTCGGTTTGCGGCAGATATTACGCAATGGACAGAGACAACAACTGGGACAGAGTTGAAAAGGCTTATGATATGCTTACTTTGGGCGAGGGCGAAAAAACGGACGACCCTGCGGCAACGGTTGAAAAGAGTTATGAAAACGGCGTAACCGATGAATTTTTGAAACCGATTAAAGTTTATGAAAACGGCAAACCGGTTGGACTTTTGGAAGAGGGCGACAGCGTCATCTGTTTCAACTTCCGCCCCGACAGAGCGAGAGAAATAACACGCGCCGTTTCGCAGAAAGTTTTTACAGTCCCCAAAGGCAACGCTTTCAATCGTAAAACGGGCTGGCTGCACCCCGTATATGTTTGCTTCACCGTGTACGACGCGGCTTTCGATGACGTGGATATTGCTTTCCCCAAAACCGTTTTAAACAACACCTTGGGCGAATATCTTGCAAAGCTCGGCAAAAAGCAATTAAGAATTGCCGAAACCGAAAAATACGCGCACGTAACCTTTTTCTTCAACGGCGGCGTGGAGTCCCCCAACGAAGGCGAGGTGAGAGATTTAATCCCCTCCCCTAAAGTTGCAACTTATGACCTTAAGCCGGAAATGAGCGCTTTTGAAGTAACCGACAAGGTTTTGGAAGAGCTTGAAAGCGGTGAATTCGACGTAATGATTTTAAACTTTGCCAACTGCGATATGGTAGGACACACCGGCGTGATTCCCGCGGCTGTTAAAGCCGTACACACAGTTGACGAGTGCGTAAAAAGGGTTACGGACAAAATTCTTGAAATGGGCGGCGCGGCTCTTTTAACCGCAGACCACGGAAATGCGGATAAACTTTTATCTGAGGACGGTTCTCCCTTTACGGCGCATACCACAAACCCAGTACCCGTTGTGCTCGTTTCGGAAAAATACAAAAAAGCGAGCTTGCGCAAGGACGGAATACTTGCGGATTTGGCGCCTACCCTCCTTACCGTTATGGGCGTGCCCGTTCCAAAAGAAATGACGGGAAAGAGTTTGATAAAATAATGATTGCAATAAAAGAACGCGGCGGACGAAAAATTGTCCGCCGCGTTTTGCTTGTTCGCGTAGAGTAAAAGAGCTAATAAATAATATAAAACAACTATTAATTCATTTTTTAACAAGCTTAATCATATTATGTGACACAGTGTGCTTAATGTCAAACAAAATCAAGCACAATGTGCTATTTATTTTAATATGATATCTATTGATGAAATTCAAGTTCGTTTACGCGAAGCTATTAAACTTAGTAATCTAACGCAAACCGAGATAGCTAAACGATTAGGGATAAGCCAGGGTACAGTAAGCAAATATATGCGACTTAATAAATATCCCGCGCTTGACACCTTTGCAAACCTGTGCGAAATTTTAGACGTTTCGGCAGACGACATTTTGGGACTGAGAAAGTAAGGCAATTTGTTTGCCTTATTTTTTTGTTTAAAATATAATGTACAGAGATGCTTATTAAAGACAAGGAAAAGTTTTTTACAAAGCCGATTGTGGTGTGCTTGTGCGCGGTTTTTTGCTGCCTTTTGTGGGGCAGCGCTTTTCCGTGCGTTAAACTCGGATATAAATTATTTGAAATAGACACGCAAAACTCTTTTTCCCTTATACTGTTTGCCGGAATGCGGTTTACTCTCTCCGGGATATTCGTAATAGCTTTCGGTTCAATAACCCAAAAAAGATTTTTAGCGCCTAAACCCCGCAATATATGGCGGGTAAGCGTTGTTGCACTGTTTCAAACGGCTATGCAATACACCTTTTTTTACATTGGGCTTGCCAACAACACAGGGGTTAAATCTTCGGTTTTAAACGGTCTTGGGGTGTTCTTTACGATAATTGCCGCGTGCTTTATTTTTCGCACAGAAAAATTTAATTTAATTAAGCTTCTTGGGTGTGTTTTGGGCTTCGGCGGGGTGATTTTGATTAATCTGGGCGGGGCGGACGGTTTTTCGTTCAGCTTTTCTTTAACGGGCGAGGGCTTTATAATTTTTTCGGGACTGTCCTCCGCCGTCGCCGCGGGATTTGTTAAAGTTTTTTCCAAACACGAAGACACGACCGCGCTGTGCGGTTATCAATTCCTTTTGGGCGGTGTTGTGCTTGTGATTATAGGGCTTGCAGGCGGCGGACAAATACCCGCAATAAACGCGGGCGGAGCGTTTATGCTTTTGTACCTTGCGTTTCTTTCAGCGTGCGCGTTTACTCTGCAAGGCTTTTTGCTGCGCTATAATCCCGTCTCTAAAATCGCCGTTTACAAGAGCACCAATCCCCTGTTCGGCGCGGTGTTTTCCGCGATTATCTTGGGAGAGAGCGACCAGCTATTAAACTGGTTTGCGCTTTTGGCAATTGCGCTTGTGTGCGCCGGAATTTTTGTGATTAATAAGTTCGGAGAAATGAAATTAAGAAAAAAAGAACCGCCCGCCGAAAGCGCCGACGACGGTACAACTAAAAAATAGCGCTAAAATTTTTTAAAACGACCGCATTTTTGATTGTAAAAAGCCAAAAACCGTGTTATAATTACTTGGTAAAATGTTTTAGAGGTTTTAAAATGTTAAGCATTTTGATGGAAGGCATGGCGCCTTGGGTATATACTTTATACTGGGTAATAATGATTATATGTTTCGTCCTTATATTTATTGCGGCGCTGCTTGCAATAATCGCGATTCTTTTTCAGAAGAGCAATTCGGACGGCATTCAGGGAATTACCGCTTCGAGCGAAACTTTCTTTGGCAAGAACAAGGGGCGCTCGATTGAAAGCAAGCTTAAAAAATGGTCCTGGATATTGCTTGGAATCATTGCCGGTCTTTCAATCGTAATTTATATCATTCAGTTGATTGCTCCTACTGCTTCTTAAATTCGAAAATTCACACAAGCGGCTTAAAAATAAGCCGCTTTTATTTTACATAGCATGAGTTACAAAAAACACACTAAAAGCGGCAACCGTAGCCGCAACACCCGCGGCCGCGATAACCTCGGCACACGTAGCCGCAATGCACATGTAAAAACCTTTACCGGTACAGTGCAGGGCAGCGACAAGGGCTACGCATTTATTATACCCGACGATAAAGAACAATTTAAAGAGGATTTTTTTGTGCCTCGCCACTCGGTGAACGGCGCATACCACGGTGACAGCGTGCTTGCCGCAATTGTTAAAGGCGGCGACCGCGAGGCAAGCGTTTTGAAAATTTTAAAGCGCGGCGCAACACGCATAACAGGTACCGCGGAAGTTTTAAAGGGGAACGTAACCGTTTACCCCGACAACTTAAGGTATTCCCCCGTTTTTGTAGCAACGTCGCTTACAAACGGCGCAAGAAACGGCGATAAAGTTATTTGCGAAATTACAAATTACCCAAAGGGCAAACTGCCCGGCGGGAAAATAGTTGAAATTCTCGGCGAAAGCGGCGAGCTTTATTGCGAAGAACTTGCAATTATCCGTTCGTTTGAGTTGGAAACGGAATTTCCGGAAGATGTTTTGGCTGAGGCGCGCAAGGTTGCAGATGAAAAAGTGATTTTGGGCAAGCGCAGGGACTTGCGGCAAAGACTTATTTTCACCATAGACGGCGAGGACACACGCGACATTGACGACGGCGTAAGTTTGGAAATTGTGAACGGAAACTTTGTTTTAGGCGTACACATTGCCGACGTCAGCCATTACGTTAAATTTAAATCCGCACTTGACAAAAACGCATATTCGCGCGGAACTAGCGTTTACTTTCCGGACAGAGTTCTGCCAATGTTGCCCAAAGAACTTTCAAACGGCGCCTGCTCTTTAAACGAGGGCGAGGACAGATTTGCACTCTCGTGCGAAATGACGTTTAATAAAAACGGCGAGAGATTAAGTTATGAAATTTTTAAAAGCGTGATAAAAAGCCGTCGCAAGACGACATACACTACCGTTCAGTCTATAATCGATAACGATAATAATGCATGCAAAAAATACGCTGACATTGTTGAAACCGTTTTAAATATGAAGGATTTGTGTCTTGCGCTGGAAAGAAAGCGCGATAATGCGGGTTCTGTAAATCTGGACGTGAAAGAGGCGCATATTTACGTTGACGGCAACGGAGAAATTGTAATTCCGCCGTGTGAGAGAATGCTTTCGCAACGGATTATAGAACAATTTATGATTTCCGCAAACGAAGCTGTTGCCGAATTTTTGCAAAAAAATAACGCGCCCTGCCTTTTCCGTATTCACGAAAGCCCAGCAGAGGATAAAGCCGCGTCTTTTTGCGCGTTTTTGCGAGACTTGGGAATTAATGTTAAAGAATTTAAAGGCGATATAACTCCGGCGGACTTTCAGAAAATTTTAAAAGCCGCCGAGGATAAACCGTATTTTACGGTTATAAACAAAGTTATGCTGCGCACTATGCAGAAAGCCCGCTACGCCGAGGAAAATTTGGGACACTTCGGACTTGCCTCCTCCTGCTACTGTCACTTCACCTCGCCTATCAGACGTTATCCCGACCTGTTCGTGCACCGCTCGTTAAAACTCGCGCTTGATAAAAACGAAGAAAAAGCGCAAAAGCTTTACGGCGGAATCGCACACGATGCGGGAGTTGACTGTTCTGCGCGTGAGCGTGTTGCCGATGAAGCCGAACGCAAGGTTGACGATTTGTATAAACTTGCGTATATGTCGGAAAGGCTGGGCGAAGAGTTCGACGCGGTTATTTCAGGCGTTACTTCGCACGGAATTTACTGCGAGCTTGAAAACACAGTTGAAGGATTTGTACCTTTGGAAGATTTGCCCAAAGACAGATACGAATTTTTTGAAGATAAATTTTTATTGAAGGGCACAAAGCACCGCTACAAATTGGGCGACACCGTCAAAGTTAAGGTCGCTGATTACGATTTGGGCAGAATGAAAGTATTGTTTGCAATTATTTGACTTAAAAAATGAAACAGATAGCATATAACAAATACGCTTTATACGAATATTTCATAATTGAAAAATACGAGGCGGGCATAGTTTTAGAGGGCGCTGAAGTAAAGCAACTCAGAGCAGGAAACTGCAATTTAAAGGACAGTTTCTGCCTGTTGAGAAACGGGGAAATTACGCTTAAAAATTTGCACATACCCGTTTATGACAAGGCCGGCGCGTTTTCTTCAAAAGATAGTAAGCGCGACCGAAAGCTTTTGATGCACAAGAACGAGATTGCAAAACTTGCGGGAAAAATCAATGAAAAAGGATTTACGCTTGTACCTTTACAGCTGTATTTTTCGGGAAGTCTTATTAAAGCGGAAATTGCTCTTTGCAGGGGCAAACAGAATTACGATAAAAAGCGCACGATAGCCGAAAGAGACCAGAAACGCGCTTTGGACAGAGAAATTAAAAACTACAGATAATTTTAGCGCACTTTTTGATTTTGCACAATACAGACACGGATTTTTACGGTTAAGTTCGTCAAAACCAAATTCAGCGCTTTGGAAAGATAAATTAAGAAATACAAATAATTTCCAAGGAGAAACGTTATGAAAAACTTAAAAATCGATACTCTTTGCGTACAGGCGGGTTACGACCCCAAGTCCGGCGAGGCGAGAATACCGCCCATAGCCCAATCCACAACCTTTTTCTATCCTAAGACGCAGGAAATGGCGGATTTGTTCGATTTAAAAAGCGACGGCTATTTTTATTCGAGGCTTGCAAACCCCACGGTTGCGGCTTTCGAGGGCAAGGTTGCCGCGCTTGAAGGCGGCGTTTGCGGAATAGGCTGCGCTTCGGGGATGTCGGCTACTTCGCTTGCAATTTTTACAGTTGCCGGCGCCGGCGACAACATTGTTTCGTCTTCGGCAATTTACGGCGGAACTTATAATCTGTTTTCAACCACTCTCCCCAAGCTTGGAATAGAGTGCCGCTTTTTCAACCCTGACGCGCCCGCGGCGGAAATTGAAAAACTTATTGATAAAAACACAAAAATGATTTTTACGGAAACGATTGCAAACCCCGCGATTGTTGTTTTGGATTTTGATAAAATTGCCGACATTGCAAAAAAATACGGGGTTTTATTTGCGGTGGACAACACCCTTGCAACCCCCGTTCTGTGCCGCCCCAAGGACTTCGGCGCACACATTATAATTCATTCCTCTTCGAAATATCTTGACGGGCACGCGGCGGCGCTGGGCGGAGTTATTGTAGATTTGGGCAACTTTAACTATAAAGGCAACCCCCGTTATTCATCGTTCAACGTTCCCGACGAAAGCTATCACGGCCTCGTTTATGCCGATTTACCAGTAGCGTTCGGCACTAAGTGCCGTGCGCAGATGATGAGAGATTTCGGCGCGATTATGAGCCCGCAGAACGGATTTATATCTTACATAGGCAGCGATACTCTTGCTCTCCGTATGGAAAGACACAGTGAAAACGCAAAAAAGGTTGCGGCCTATCTTAAAAAACATCCCAAAATCGAATGGATAAACCACCCTTCGCTACCGGATAATAAATATCATAAGCTTGCCGCAAAGTATATGCCCAACGGACAAGGCGGTATGATGAGCTTCGGAATTAAGGGAAGCGTTGAAAAATGCTCACAGTTTTTGGAGGCTTTGCAATTAATAACTCAGGAAACGCACGTCGCCGACGTGAGAAGCTGTGTTTTACACCCCGCTTCCACCACGCACAGACAGCTTTCCGAAGAGGATTTAAAGGCGGCGGGCGTGCCCCACAATCTTATCAGACTTTCAGTGGGAATAGAAAACGCGGAAGATATTATCGCAGATTTGGAACAAGCGCTTAAAAAGGTTTAAAATATGCCCATAGTTATCGACAAAGACATACCGGCTTATAAAATTTTAACGGACGAAAAGATTTTCGTGATGGATAAGGAAAGGGCCTTCGCACAGGAAATAAGACCGATTGAAATTGCAATTTTAAATCTGATGCCCACCAAGGAAACTACCGAAACGCAGTTTATGCGTCTTTTATCCAACTCGCCGCTACAGGTTAACATAACCTTGATAAAAACAGCTTCCTATGCTTCAACGCACACCGACAGTTCGCACTTAAACAAATTTTACAAAAATTTTGACGACGTTAAGCACAGAAAGTTCGACGGAATGATAATTACAGGCGCCCCGGTGGAAAATATGGACTTTGAGCAGGTTGCCTACTGGCGCGAACTTGAAGAAATTTTGGACTGGACGAAAAGCAACGTTACTTCCACCCTGTTCATTTGCTGGGGAGCGCAAGCTGCTCTGCACTATTTTTACGGTATAAAAAAGCACCCTTTAAAGGAAAAGTGCTTTGGAATATTTGCACATCAGCGCATACGCGACGGAATTGCCGAACCGCTAATGCGCGGGATTTCGGACGAGTTCCATATGCCGCACTCTCGGCACACAATTATTTACGCCAAAGACATTCTGCACGTGGACAAGCTTAAAATTCTGGCTTATTCAAAACGTGCAGGAGCTTCGATTATTAAAAGCATAGATAACCGTCAGGTATTTGTTACTGGGCATATGGAGTATGACAGATACACGCTTAAAAACGAATATGAGCGCGACTTAGCCAAGGGGCATAAAATTAAACCGCCGGTAAATTATTTTGCAGACGGCAAAACGGACGAAGTTAAGATGAACTGGACTTCGACGTCTAACCTCTTTTACATAAACTGGCTAAACTATTACGTATATCAGGTAACGCCTTTTGACATAAACAAGATATAAAAATAATCGAATCCCGCGTACAAAATGTACGCGGGATTCGATTTATTATTATGCTACTTTTTTTGTTGTGCAGGAAGCTTCCACTTCAATTTCAGTACCGTTTCTATCAACGGTAACGATTACCTTTCCGCCGCTCCTCAGCGATAACAATACGTCGTCGACATGATATGCTCTCTTTACGGATATACTGTCTATTGTTTCTCCGGAAAAAGAAATTATACTTACATTTTTAATTACGTCGCCGGACTGAAGATTGCCGCCCGATTTGGTAACCGCAACAGTTTCAACCACATCCGAAACTATTCCGCCTGCTGTAATATCGATTTCGGGGCAAGTCCAAACAGCTTCGTACACAGCCGAAAGATAGGCTCGTGTCACGCCGAAATTATTTTTACCGAAAGTATTTCCGCCGAGATAACCGTCTTTAAGCAACAGCCACAATCTTTTTACGTTGCAGGCAGGGAGCGCATAACCCATATTATCAATCTCGCCGCCCTTCTTTTTTGCGTTTATTACGCCGATAAGTTTTCCGTTTAAATTAAAAAGTCCGCCGCCTGAGTTACCGGCATTTATTGAAGCATCCGTACGTATTACTCTGTAATCGTTATAATTACCCGTATTTTCGTCGTCGCTTATACTCAACGATACCGTTTCGCTTGTTTTATTTACTATACCTGCAGTAACCGACATTCCGTCACCGCCCGGATTGCCGACGGTATAAACCCTGTCGCCAACGGTTACGTCTTCTTCATCCGCAAATTTTGCCGCAACCGCGTAAGGATTCTTTTCCAGGATATCGTTTGCCGATACTTTTAATAGCGCGATATCGTATCTGAGCGAAGCCGCCACAACGGAAGCGTCGATACGGTATTTTTCATCATCGGTAACGGTTGTAGATATCATTTCTTTATATTCGTTACCCTGAGCATAGTATACGTAAGTGTAATTATATGTAACATACTTGCTTGATAAAGAATAATTGACGTGTTCCGCGTCCTGTCCGTAAAGATACAGACGCACATCGTTTGAAAAAACTTCGTTTGAAGAATCGCTATATATTACGTGTGCATTAGTAAGAACATACGCAGTATCGCTTTCGCCGTCGAGTTCTACAATCACACCCGAACCGCAATACGCTGCGGAATAAGTTCTTTCCCCTATAGCTCCGTAATTATCTCCCACTTTTCTGTATCCGGTTGTTTTGTATGTAAACGACGTAATAACCGATACTCCCGACAAAAGAGAATAATTTGCCGCGGCTTTAAGCTGTTCGGCGGAGTCTCCCGAAACTGAAATTTTATCGAGATATTCGTTCCACTGTTCATCCGTTAAATTGAAAGTATTGTTATTTACGGTAACGTCACCCGTACCGAACAACGAACAGCCGCTTAAAACGATTGTTGACGACAATATTAAAACACACAACGATAATAATATTTTTTTCATTTTACAATTCTATTCCGTTATGTTTAAGAAGTTCGCGCGCAGTTTCCACACTGTCGTTACCGGTAGCGTTTTTAACGGGTGCAAATTCAATTTCGCGCTCCACTTCGTAGGCAAGGCAACTGCCCATAAGTTTTACCATATCCACGACGAGCGTTTCAAATTTATAACCGCAAGGTTTATCGGGTATGACGCGAACGCCGTTTTCCATATGTGCAATCGCCTTTTCCGCCAGATGATAAGGAAGCTTGCCTCCGAGAGTCAAATTTAAATCGTGAACGTTAAAAAGATAGTTTAATGTTACGCCGTAACGATAAACAAGTTCACCCTTTTTGGTTTTATTCTTTAAATTTTCAGGCATTTCATAATATTCGATAATTGTAGGTTTGCCGTCTTCGGAACAAAGCACCCCTACTTTTTCGTCCGGTCCGGCTTTTTTAACTACTTTTGCCCCGCAACGGCACTGTTTTATTACCGTTGCGCCGATGAACGCGGGGTCGCAGATTTTCTGCAAAACGTTATCCACACTGTAAACGTTAAGCCATTCGATGTTATTGCGGTCAAGAACGCGTCCCAGCCCGCTGTTTATAAGCGATGAGTACCACCCGCCGTTGCCGTTTGGAGCAATCGATACGCGGCTCTTTTCGTCAAGATAGATTTTTCCGTCGAAATTGCACGTCGGCGCTACGTCCTGAATGTAAAAGTGAATTCTGTCGCGCGGATAACCGAAATAATTACGTTCCTCAAAAAATTTTACCGTTTCGGCATTGTTTGTGTAACTCGTCATTATAAAAAGCGGGAAATGCCGTCCGGTAATTTCGGTTATTTTTTTTATGCTGTTCATCTGGAGCTCGAATATGGAAAGCTCTTTTGTTAACCCCATATTAAAGGTGCCCTTGGGGCCAGAATATCCCAGCCGCGACCCCTGTCCGCCCGCAAGCAGAACCGCGCCGACCTTATTTTCCGATAAAAGATTAAGCCCGACGGTTTCGAATTGTATACGGCGCCTCTTTATTTCCTGAACGGAAACAGCGTCGCCCGCAGGCTGAATTTTTCCGCGTTTAACGGTTTTATTTTTTTCTATATTTTTTATAATTGAAAAATTGAGATTTTCTATCTGGTTCAAAAGCGCTTTTCTTTCACTTTCGGAAAGTTCTTCGTAATACTCCAAAAGCTGTTCCTGTCCGCGCTGATATAAATAGGTCTTTGCTCGTTCGTAATTCATATGTCATATTCCTGCGATAATTTAAAAATAAGTATGGATTTTTATAATATGATTATATATTATTGTAGAAACTTAGTCAATATTTTTGTGAAATTTGCATAAATGTATTGAAATATCCATTAAAAGGTTATATAATAAATAAGAATAAGTGCTGAATAAATAGGAGGTAAATATGTTTTGTACAGAATGCGGAGAAAAACTTACACTTATGTACGCAAACGGCGAAGGACTGGTTCCTTACTGCAAAAACTGCAATAAATTCCGCTTTGCGCAGTTTCCCACCGCTGTTTGCATGGTTGTAACAAACAGAGCCAAAGACAAAATTTTACTTGCAAAGCATAAGGGTCAGGAAGATTACATACTCTTTGCGGGATATATAAAAAAGGGCGAAACGGCGGAAAAAGCTGTTACGCGCGAGTTTAAAGAAGAAACGAAGTTAAACACGGTTAAATTCAAATATATGTCCTCGCGCTATCACGAGCCTAAAAACGTGCTTATGCTCAATTACGTAATAATCGCCGAAGACGGCGAGCCCGTGTTAGACGAAAAGGAACTAGATGATGTTAAATGGTTTTCGTTCGACGACGCAGTTGAAGCGATTAAAAAAGACTCAACCGCCGAGGCGTTTTTAAAATCGTCGTTTGCGGAAATAAAAAAATTGTAACTTAAAAGTATTTACGGAGGTTTTTAATGAAATTACTTTTAGCACTCGACACGCCCGCCATAATCGGTATTTGCGTCGCCGTCGGCGTTGTGGTTATATTGACAATCGCAATAATCGGTTGGTATATTTCCGCACACAACAAATTCGTTAAAATGATTAACCAATGCGACGAAGCGTGGTCTACTATTGATATTTATTTAAAAAAGAGATTCGATTTGATACCCAACCTTGTGGAAACGGTTAAAGGCTACGCCAAGCACGAAAACGAAACGCTTACGAGAATTGCCGAAGCGCGCGCAATGGTAAACGCCGCCGCTTCATCTGCGGACAGAATCGAGGCGGAAGCACGTTTAACCGGCGCCTTGCGCGGAATGAGGGTTATGGTTGAAAGCTATCCCGAACTTAAAGCGAACACAAACTTTATGTCGCTGCAAAATCAACTCACGTCAATCGAAGGCGAACTGCAGAACGCAAGAAAATATTACAATGCGACGGTAAGAGAGTTTAACATAAAGCGCGACTCTTTTCCTTCTTCAATCGTTGCAAACAAGATGAGGCTTGAAAAGCAGCCCCTTTTCACCGTTGACAGCGAAGAAGAGAGAAAGAACGTTAAAGTTCAGTTTTAATTAAATAGAGGAATTGAAAAAGCACCCGTTTACGGCTTATTTCATACAGTAATTCAGAGTAAACTCTTATGAAAAAACTTATAGCATATTGCGGACTTGATTGTGAAAAATGTGATGCGCGAATTGCTACGCTTAATAACGATAATGCTTTACGTCAAAAGGTTGCGGAACTTTGGTCAGAACTGAACGGTATAGAGATTACCGCCGAAATGATAAACTGCGAAGGTTGCCGTATGAACGGCGTAAAAACACCGTTTTGCAATAGCTTATGCCCTATCAGACAATGCGCGCTTGGCAAAGGATGTGAAACTTGCGGAAGCTGTTTGGAAATGAACGGCTGCCAAACTGTAGGTATGGTAATATCAAACAATTCAGAAGCATTTGACAATCTTAAAAACAGTCAATAAATTTTAAATTGTCGTCAAAACTAAAAAATATAGCGCACTATACTTCGCAAATGAAGTAGTGCGCTATTTGTTTTTCCACAAAAATTGCTATACGGACGCCCTTAAAAGGTGCTTTTAAATTATTCCGCTTCGATTACGACGTTGATTTTGGATTGAATGCCTTCCATCAGCTTTAATTCAACTTCGTAGGTTCCCACATTTTTAATGGGCTGGGCGAGTACGATTTTTTTCTTGTCCACGTTGTAGCCCGCTGCAACCAACGCGTCGGCAATATTTGCGCCTGTAACCGAGCCGAACACTTTTCCGCTTTGCCCCGCCTTTATTTTAACGGCGAACGTTTTGCCGTAAATTTCCTTTGCAAGCGCCTGCGTAGCCTTTACTTCCTCTGCGCGGTGAAAGTCCTGCGACGCCTTTTTTTGGTTCAATTCGTTTATTTTTGTAGGAGTAGCAACTTCCGCCAAACCCTTTTTAATTAAAAAGTTGCGCGCGTAGCCTTCGTTTACGTCCTTAACTTCGCCCTTCCTGCCCTGTCCCTTAACGTCCTGCAATAATATTATTTTCATAAGTTGCTCCTTTTTTATATTTCCTTTATATTTTAAACCGCTTTGCCCTTTTTGTCAAGGGCGGGGAATATTTTATATTTTTGCACACATAATAACTTTCGGAGGGTTTTATATGGAAAACGTAAATCAAGATATAGCTTGCGATGTTTCAAGCTGCAAATATAACCACGCCGGCTGCAATTGCACTCTCGGACACATTAAAGTTGGGTGCTCGTGCGGTCGTTCGGATTGCACCTGCTGCGAAAGCTATTCCGAAAAAGTTTAATCCGTTCCCTTTTGCGGGTGGAAAAACCCGCATAAAAAACGGGGGTTGCGCGAAAATTACGCGCAACCCTTTTTTTATTGAATATCAAAAGTAATTTCATCCACTTCCGTCAAAGAAATTTCCATACCGAACTTACCGATATCACCTTTAATAGTTCAGTATCGTGCAAGCCGTATTTAAAAATATTTTTATCATTTATTTGTTGAACTTGTCCTTTAAAGAAACTATTTCAGAAAGGACGAGTATGGAATTTTCAGTACATTTTTTGTAATATCCGGTTCTCATAAGCTGAAAAGGCTTGTCTTTTTCACTTTCAAAAAGATACGGTTCTGCTTTTCCGTAAAATTTCTTTTCGCTGTTTTTGTTCAGTCTTTCGGCGTAGTCCTGGTCGGGATACTGTTCGTCGGTTAAGAGAGGTTCGTACTGTCTGAATTCAGCGTCAACACCGTATTTGCAGTCAACCCATTGAATTACGCCCTTTGCCTTTATATCGCACGGCTCTTTACTGCCGCTGCGGGTTTCGGGGTAATAGGTGCACAAAATTTCTTCTACCGTGCCGTCGGCTTTAAGCTTTACGTCGTTGCAATGCACGATATATGCGCCCTTTAAGCGGACGTTTCCGCCCTTTTGCAAACGCTTGTATTTGGGGGGAGGGTTCAACGAAAAGTCGTCCGCGTCAATATAAACGTTGCCCGTAAATTTAACTTTACGCATGCCTCCGTTCTCTTTGGCGGGATTCATTTCGAAGTCCAGCTCTTCTTCTCCGTTGTAATTTGTTATTGTGAGCTTTACGGGGTTAATAACCGCCATTGCGCGCTCCGCGGTCACGTTTAATTCGTCGCGAATACAACTGTCGAGCTGAGCCTGATTAACAACAGAATAAGCCTTTGCAACGCCCACGTCCGTGCAGAATTTTTTAAGCGCCTCGGGCGGAACTCCGCGGTTCTTCAAGCCCATTACTGTAGGCATACGCGGGTCGTCCCAGCCGCGGACGAAGCCTTCGTCAACAAGCTTTTTTAAATAGCGTTTGGACATCAGCATATTAGTTATATTCAGCCTTGCAAACTCGATTTGGCGGGGAAGCGGCTTGGGCAAGCCAGACCTTTCGACAAACCAGTTGTATAAGGGGCGGTGGTTTTCAAATTCCAAAGAGCACAGCGAGTGCGTTATGCCCTCTATTGCGTCGGAAACGGGGTGAGCGAAATCGTACATGGGATAAATACACCACTTGTCGCCAGTACGGTAATGCGGAACGTGCGCTATGCGGTAAATTATTGGGTCGCGCATATTTACATTGGGCGAGGACATATCTATCTTTGCCCTTAAAACCTTTGAGCCGTCGGGATATTTTCCCGCCTTCATTTCACGAAAGAGCCTCAGATTTTCTTCTATACTTCTGTTCCTGTAGGGCGATTCCGTTCCTGCCTCGGTTAAAGTTCCGCGGGTTGCGGTAATTTCTTCGGCGGATAAATCGCAGACGTAAGCGTTTCCGTCCAAAATATACTTTTCGGCAATTTCATAGAGCTTATCGTAATAATCGGAAGCGAACACAAGTTTATCGTATTCAAATCCCAGCCACTTAACCGCCTCCACTATGGAATTTACGTATTCGTAATCCTCCTTTGCGGGGTTGGTGTCGTCCATTCTCAAATTAAGCGTACCGTGATATTTTTCCTTTACGCCGAAATTTATGCACATTGCCTTTATGTGACCTATGTGCAGATAACCATTGGGTTCGGGCGGAAAACGCACGTGGATTTCGTTGCCTATATCCTTGAATTTGCCCGCTTCGAGCTCTTCGTTGATAATCTGTTCTATAAAGTTTGCTGCTTCAGGAAGTTTCATAAAATGTCCTTTAATCAATGTTTAAAATACTTTTCAAGATACTCTTGGGCAAGCTCGTTGCCCTGTTCGGAGGCTTTTCGAAACCAGAGCTTTGCGCTGTTTACGTCGCGGTTTACTCCAATCCCGTTAGCGTACCATACGCCCAAATTAAACTGCGCACCCGCAACACCGTTTTGCGGCTTTAACAAGCCAAAGCGCGGCTTTTTTATAGTCCTTTTCAACGCCGTAGCCGCGCGAATAACAGTTGCTCAAACAAAATTGCGCTTCCGCATCCCCTTGTTCTGCGGCTTTTTTATACCAATACGCAGCCTTTTCGAGATTGTGTTCAACACCCTTGCCGCTATGATAGCAACCCGCCAAATTATATTGCGCATCGGGGTCACCCTGTTCGGCAGCCTTAGCCCACCAAAACGCAGCCGTTTCGTTAGATTTTTTAACGCCTTTTCCGTTCTTATAGCAAAGCCCCAAATTAAACTGAGCTTCAATATCCCCAAGTTCCGCGGCTTTCGTATACCAGTAAATTGCCTTTTTATAATTCTTTTCTACTCCGTCGCCGGTTTCGTAACAGAAACCCAAACAAGACTGCGCTTCCGCGTCGCCTTGCACGGCGGCAAACCTAAGGTCTTCGACAAAGCTCACTTTTACAAGCTCCTTTAATTAATTTAAGACAAGCCCGTGACGTTGCCGTTTTCGTCAATATCGATATGTTCGGCAGAAGGGGTTTTTGAAAGCCCTGGCATAAGCATTATTTCGCCAGCAACGGCTACTATAAAGCCTGCGCCGCCCTTGTAAATTATATCTCTTACGAAAATTTTAAAACCCTTGGGAGCAGCAAGCTTTTTTGCGTCGTCCGAAAGTGAATACTGCGTTTTTGCAATAATAACGGGCAAACCGTTAACACCTTTACTCTCTATATTTTTAATTTTTGCAAGCGCTTCATCAGAAAAGTCCGCGCCGTCTCCGCCGTAAACGTTTTTGACTATATCCTCAACCTTTTTGCAAATTCCGTCCTTTAAATCGTAAGCGTAGCAAAGTTTTGAAGGCTTTTCGCACTCTTTTGCAACTGCTTTTGCAAGCTCCTTGCCGCCTTCGCCGCCGTGCAGAAACACGTCGGTGAACACTGCCTTAGCCCCCGCCTTTTCGCAAGCGGCTAAAACCTCTTCTATTTCGGCTTGAGTATCGGTTACAAACCTGTTCATTGCAACCACAACGGGCTTTTTGTAAACGTATTTAATATTTTCGACATGCTTTAATAGGTTGGGCATTCCCGCCTTTAATGCAGGTAAATTTTCGTTGGAAAGCTGCGCTTTATCCGCACCACCGTGCAGTTTTAACGCTTTTACGGTTGCAACCACCACAACGCAGTCAGGCTCTATACCAGCAATTCTACACTTGGCGTCGAGGAACTTTTCGGCCCCCAAATCCGCGCCGAAACCCGCTTCGGTTACCGCATAATCGGCAAGAGTCATAGCCGTGTAGGTTGCACGGACGGAATTGCACCCGTGCGCGATATTTGCGAAAGGTCCGCCGTGAACTATTGCGGGGGTGCCTTCCAATGTTTGTACAAGATTGGGTTTTATAGCATCCTTTAAAAGGGTTGTCATTGCGCCGTCTGCTTTAAGCTGTTTTGCGCGGACGAAACCGCCGTCTTCATCTATACCCACTACGATATCGCCTATGCGTTTTTTTAAATCTGCAAGGTCGGTTGCAAGGCACAAAATCGCCATAATTTCGGAAGCCGCGGTTATTTCGAAACCCTCTTGCCTTTCATAGCTTTGGCAACCTTTCATAGCGCCCGCGGGATTATGTAAGGTTATGTTTCTGAGCGCCCTGTCGTTCATATCCATACAGCGACGGAAATAAACTTCCTTTATTTTTAACCCGTTTCCGCGTAGCATGTGATTATCTATCATTGCGCACAAAAGGTTGTTTGCCGCGGTAATTGCGTGCAAATCGCCCGTGAAATGCAAATTTATGTCCGCCATCGGCACAACTTGCGCATAACCGCCGCCTGCCGCGCCGCCTTTAATGCCGAACACGGGACCTAAGGAAGGCTCTCTTAAAGCAAGGCACACCTTTTTGCCGAGCTTTGAAAGTCCGTCTGCAAGCCCGATTGAAACGGTTGTTTTGCCCTCGCCCGAAGCCGTGGGGTTGATTGCCGTCACCAAAATAAGCTTTGATTTGGGCTTAACTTCAGTCAGGTTGATTTTTGCCTTATACTTTCCGTAAAGCTCTAACCCGTCCTCGTTTAAACCTAATTTTTTTGCGATTTCGCGAATATCCTTTAAGTTGCAGCTTTCGGCTATTTCGATATCTGTGAGCATAAAAACCCCTTTAAATTATTTTCCCGTTAATTGTAACACAATTAACCCGTGTTGTATAGTTTTTGAATTGGGAATTTTTTATTTAACGCAAAGAATTTCGTTTGCGTCCAAATCCAAAACAACGCAAAGGTTTGCAAGCGTATCCAGCGCCGGCATTTTTTTGCCGTGAACGTAACTTGAAATGGCTTGTTGACATACCCCTATTTGTTTAGCTAAGGCTGTTTGACTAATTCCACTCTGCTTAATCATTTCGGCTAATCTTTCTTGAATTTGTTCAAGCGTAATCATAAATTAAACTCCTTTTTAAAAATTTTACTACCATTGGTGGAAATTCTCTTGACTTACCACTATTGGTAGTGATATTATTAAACCATGGAACAGAAAATTATTGAAACGAAGCAAGAATTACACTGGCACTTTATTTATCATTATTTAATTTTTCTTGAAAGCTTTGTAGTCAGCCACACCGACGAAGGTTTTAAAAAGCTGTTAAACGACTTGCGGCAATACGTTATTGATAAAATTGATGTCGACGGCGAAGTTATAGATTTTTACGTAACTGTTTTGCAAAAGCCCGAAGATTAATTTGCTATTTGCTTGACTTAAATTCACTATTATTTTAAACTGTTTTTAACGTCCGCATTAATCCAAGTGCGGGAAAGGAGAAATTATGTCTGACAGCAAATTAACAATGGACAAAATAGTAAATCTGTGCAAAAACCGAGGTTTCGTTTACCCCGGCAGCGATATTTACGGCGGCTTTGCAAACACATGGGACTTCGGTCCCGTCGGCGTGGAGCTTAAAAACAACATTAAGCGCGCCTGGTGGAAAAAGTTCGTTCAGGAAAGCCCCGACACCTACGGCGTTGACGCGGCGATACTTATGAACCCCCGCGTATGGGAAGCGAGCGGGCATGTGCAAAGTTTTGGCGACCCGAAAATGGACTGCAAAAACTGCAAACAGCGTTTCAGAGCGGATACTCTTATCGAAGCGCACAGCAAGGGCGCGGTTGCTGCTGAAGCCATGACTAACGAAGAAATGGAAAAATATATTGAGGCGCACGACATTAAGTGCCCTCATTGCGGCGTGAGAAACTGGACGCAAATCAGAAAGTTCAATCCGATGTTCGTAACCTCGCGCGGGACTTTGGAAGAAGGCTCTGACAAGGTTTATTTAAGACCAGAAACGTGCCAAGGAGAATACGTTAACTTTTTAAACGTTCAGAGGACGGCCAGGGCGAAAGTTCCATTTGCCATTGCGCAGATAGGCAAGTCCTTCCGCAACGAAATCACCCCCGGCAACTTCCTTTTCAGAACGGTTGAATTCGAGCAGATGGAGCTGCAAAAATTCTGCAAGGAAAGCGAGTCGATGGATATTTATGTCGACTATAAAGCTAAGGCGCTCGATTTTGTTAAGACGCTGGGTTTAAGCGAAGAAAATTTGAGATATCACGACCACGACAAGCTTGCGCACTATGCAAAGGCGGCGTGCGACATTCAGTATAAATTCCCTATGGGATGGCAGGAATTAAACGGCATACACCACCGCGGCGTTTGGGATTTGAGCCGTCATCAGGAATATTCGGGCAAAACGATGCAGTATATCGACCCGTTTACGAATGAAAAGTACGTACCCAACGTAATAGAGTATTCGATAGGCGCGGACAGGTTGACGCTTGCGCTGATGTGCGAAGCTTATGAAGAGCAGAAATTAGAAGGCGGCGACACGCGCGTTGTAATGCACCTGCACCCCGCCATTGCGCCTTATAAAGTTGCGGTTTTGCCGCTCCAGAAAAACCTTTCGGAAAAAGCGAAGGAAGTTTATGCAAAGCTCTGCAAAAAGTTTATGTGCGACTACGACGAAACGGGTTCGATAGGCAAACGTTATCGCCGTCAGGACGAAATAGGCACTCCTTTCTGCGTAACGGCGGACTTCGATACGCTTGAAAACGGCACTGTAACCGTACGCGACAGAGACAGTATGGAACAGATAAGACTTTCCGTTGACGAGGTCATTTCCTACGTTTCAAATAAAATTGAATTTTAAGCAAATGTTAAAAAACGATGCGGCGGCGCTTTGAAAGCGCCGCCGCATTTTTTTAAATCGTTTACTTTTTGTTTTTATTTTCTTCTTCCGCACTGCTTTCGATATATTTGTCGAGCATTGATTTACCGATTTTTTTGCCGATATTGAGCAATCTGCCCTTCATTGTGGGCTTTGGCTGTTTTTCCTCCTCTTCAACGCTCCCCTCAAAATTCAGGTCGCGGCAGGGGTCAAAGGTTACGTAACCGCGTTCCGTTGCGTAAGCAAAAACGCTTTTTAAAACGCCTTCAGTTACGGGTTTATCGTTTTCAGACACGCGCCCGACTAAATTCAAAAGCTGTACTGGCTTGATTGCCGTAATATACTTTTTGCCTATTGCGGGAATGAGCGCAGTATCAATTAACGCCCCTATATCATCGAAATACTTGCTTGAAACCTTTTTTACGGACCCGTCCGCATTACCGGAAACGGCAAGTTCGTACCACTCTACCACAACCGTTGAAAAACGATATTTTATTTTTACCGGAGACAACAACCAGCGCACAAGCCGCCCCGCCCCGCCGAACAAAAGCGGAATTATTTGCAGAATGAGCATGATTATTGAAAACGTTGTCACAACGATATTCAATGCTATATTCTGCGCGGAAAGCGCCCCGCCGAACGCCGAAAGAACCAGTGCGGCGATTGAAATTATTATTGACGCAATACGAACCAAAAGCTTAAAAACCTTAAACGTCAGTTTTGCCCTGTGTACGCTCTTTGTATTTGCGCGGGTACTGCAAATTGCCGCGATTATCATGGCGATAAACAGAACGGCATACACGCCCAAAAACACATACAGAGTAATTTCGGTTTTGAGTTCAAGCTTTTTGGTAATGCTTGTAATCAGCACGAACGCAGTGTAAAGCGCGGTAAAGACAAAACTTATTAAAAGCGAAATGATATTGAGCCTCCGTGCTATTACGGCACGATTGGCGTATACGTTTTTTATAAAACAGCGGATATCGAACACATCTTTTGCAAGCGTAAACGTTTCTTCCGCGGTTATCGTGTGGCGAATATTTACCTTTTCTTCCTTTTCGGGAATGTTCTCATTATTCTTTTCCATTTTATCACCTTTATTGCCGTCGTTTTGCGGCTTGTTCCGCGGCGCGTTTATTAGATTGCCGCCGTATTATATCAGAGTTTCGTACTCCGAATAAAGTTTGTCAAGTTGCATTTTTATTTCCTGCAAGCGGGCCGTCAATGCTGTCAGCCTCTTGTAATCGGTTAAATTTTCCGGCTTGGTAAGCTCTTCGTTTAACTTATTTTCCTCTTCTTCGAGCGCGGATATCTCACTCTCGGTTTTCTTGATTCTTTCCTTTCGTCTAGCCTCTTCCGCGCGTTCCTTTTTGGAACGGTATGAATTTTTCCGCTCGGCTTCCTTCGCGGCGTATTTATCCTGCTCCTGTGTTTTAAGCGCGGCTTCCCTTTGCTTTTTTTTCTCCTCGGCATAAAAACCGTAATCGCCGTCGTAAACGTTTAATTTTAAATTTTCTATTTCTACGATTTTTTCGGCAAGCGCGCTTATGAAATATCTGTCGTGAGAAACGAAGATAAGCGTTCCGTCAAATTCTTTAAGCGCCTTTTCAAGGCTTTCGCGGGCGGGTAAATCCAAATGGTTCGTCGGTTCGTCTAAAAGTAAAACGTTGCCGCGCTCGCTTTCCAAAACAGCAAGCGCAAGTTTTGCGCGTTCTCCTCCCGAAAGAGATTTCACAGGCTTTTGCATGTCCTCTTCAAATAGTCCGCACGCGGCGAGCAAAGAACGCACCTCTGTTTGCGTAAACCCCAGATGTCTGTCCCAAAGCTCGGCTAAAACGGTGTTTTCGCTGTTTAAATTTGCGCCCTCCTGGTCGTAAGCGGCAAACTTGACAAACCTGCCGACTTCGATTCCTCGGTTATCGCCCTTTAACACAGCCTTTAAAAGCGTCGTCTTACCGGTGCCGTTTTCGCCGACGAGCGCAATCTTTTCGCCGCGTGCAACACTTAGTTGCCCCCCTGATATCAGTGTTTTACCGCCGATTGAAAGATTTAAGTTTTCAATATTAAGCACTTTTTCGTAAGGTCTTGCTTCGGTTTCAAACCTAAAGTGCGGCGCATTCTTAGGGACGTAGGGCTTTTCCAATATTTCCATTCTCTCAAGCCTGTTCACACGCGAAAGCGCGGACTTTGCCGTTGTGGCGCGGACGATGTTCCTATCCACGTATTCCTGCAATTTTGCGCGTTCATCCTGTTGCGCCTCATACTCCTTTAAAAGCCGAGCGTTCAGCTCAGCCTTTAAAACTTTATATTTTGAATAATTGCCCGAAAACGACAAAAGTTTTTTGTTTTCAAGCTCCAAAATGCGCGTGCAAAGCTTATCCAAAAAATACCTGTCGTGAGAAACGGTTAAAACCGCCCCCTTAAAAGAAAGCAGATATTCTTCAAGCCAGAAAAGCGTAGTTATATCAAGGTGATTCGTCGGCTCGTCCAAAATGAGCAAGTCCGGTTCTTCCAACAAAAGCCTGGCAAGCTTAAGCCTTGTCTTTTCGCCGCCAGACATATAGTCTATTACACTGTCGTACCTGTCGCCGAAACCCATTCCGTTTAAAACGGTTTTTATCTTCACTTCAACGTTATAACTGTCGCGCGAGGCGATAACTTTTTGCAGGCTTTCTATCTGCGCTGAAAGCGCGGCGTATTCGTATGTGTTATAATCCGTTTCAGAAAGCTTTAAGGAAAGCGTTTCAAGCTTTTTAACCGCGGCAAAATCGCTTTCGAATACTTTAAGCATTTCACTGTAAACGGTGTTTCCTCCCGCGTAACCGCCGTTCTGTTCAAGGTAACCTATGCTTACGCCGTTCTTTTTTATTACTTTGCCGCTTTCCGGCAAAAGCCCGCCCGAAATAAGCTTTATGAGAGTGGTTTTACCTTCGCCGTTCGCGCCGATTAGTCCGACTCGCTCGCCCTCGTTGACGGCAAAATTCACGTTATCGAATATTAAATTGTCACCGTAGGAAAACGCGGCGTTTTCAAAAGTTATAAGCATATCTCTGTTTTAGTAAACTTTTCAGGCGCAAACAAAATTGCACGGCGCATAAAAAGTTTAAAAGTCCCACTTTGGAATATAATTTTCATCAGCGCTGTCAAAGTCCTGCAAAAATACGTTTTCAAGACCGTATTCACGCACGGCGGCAAGCACTTTTTCATACTCGCGGCGAGTGATTCTGCGCCTTAATTCTTTGAATTTTTCTATATCGCCAAACGGCGTATACTGACTCATCAACGAAAAATAAACATCTTTCGGGAGTGTTGAAACGAATTTAACAACCTCTACGCTGTCATAAGCGGCAAGCGGCAGAATTAAGTGCCGGACTATGCACCCCGAAAGCATTTTGCCGTCTTCACTCATTATAAGAGGTTTTTGAGCCATTAGTTTAATTGCCGGCAAGGCAAACTTTGCGTAATCGCCTCTTGCGGTGTAACGAGAAGACAGCGACGCGTCGATAAATTTTAAATCGGTAAGCCAGATATCGACGAACGAAGAAACAAGCTTAACCGCATCTTCCGTTTCGTAACCGTGAGTGTTGTAAACTATTGGAATTTTTGGGCGGTAAATTTCGATTGCACCCATAATATCCTTTAAATAATGGGTGGGGTTTACTAAATTTATATTTTCCGCACCCATATCTTCAAGCTTTTTGAAGATATCGGCAAGCTCGGTTACGGTTATCTCTTTCCCCCGCAAATTGCGCGAAAGCTCAAAGTTCTGGCAAAAGGCGCACTTTAATGAACATCCGCAAAAAAACACGCAACCGCTACCGTTCTTAAACGACACGGGCGGCTCTTCAAACGGGTGAATATAATATTTTGCAATTTTTATTCCCTTAACACCGCAGACCCCCGCCGAATTTTTTCTGTCGGCTCCGCATGCAACAGGGCATTGAATGCAATTCATACAAACATTATAACATAGCAAAGCAAAAAATCAAAGATTTTTAATTGACTTAATTTGCCAGCGGTGCTATAATACTGGCATAACCTATAAAGAGTGTGCGAGAGAACGGCTTTACGACCACACAGCAACCTGCTTTCGGCAAGGTGCTAACGCCGATACCTATGGGGACAATAAAAAATTAAGCCCCTTCCTTTAAGGACAGGGGCTTTTTTAAAGGTTAATGGCAAACGCAGTTTTAAGAAAACTAACCGAAGACGACAGAGAAAGCTTTTTTGAAATGTCGCGCGATTTCTATTCTTGCGGGGCGGCGCACACGCCTATTTCCGAAGAGTACAGAATCAACTTTTTCAAAGAAGCTTTGTCGGGCGAATTTATAAACGGTTACATTATAGAATACAACGGCAAAACCGCTGGCTACGCGCTGATTGCTTATTACTCCTCACAGGAATACGGCGGCAAAATCGCACTTTTTGACGAATTGTATATAAAACCCTGTTTCCGCGGACAGGGAATAGGTAAAAAGGTTTTCGAATTCGTTGAAAACAGCGGCGTGGTTGCTTGCAGGCTCGAAGTTGAACGCACCAACTTACGAGCGCTCAAATTATATAAGGCGCTGGGCTACAAAGAATTCGACTACATTCAAATGTCAAAAAAACTAAAGTAAGCAGAGGATAAATTTATGAATAAATTTTTTACGAGCGAGAGCGTAACCGAAGGACACCCCGATAAACTTTGCGACGGAATTTCGGATGCGATTGTGGACGAAATTTTAAAGCTTGATAACCACGCAAGGTGCGCCGTTGAGTGTTGTGCGGCGTACGACAGGCTTTTAATAATGGGCGAAGTCACCACGAACGCGCAGGTGGATTACGAAGCTATTGCACGCGAAAAAATTAAAAAAGTGGGATATATCCACGGGTCTTTCGCTTTTGAAAAGTGCAAAATAGACGTTGCCGTGCACCGCCAAAGCCCCGACATTGCAATGGGCGTAGACAGACACAGCGCCGCCGATATACGCGACAGTTTCGGCGCGGGCGACCAAGGGATGATGTTCGGGTATGCGTGCCGCGAAACGGAAGAACTTATGCCTCTGCCAATAGCTCTTTCACACAGGCTTGCAAAAAAACTTGCCGAAATAAGAAAGGACGGCACGCTCTCCTACCTCCGCCCCGACGGAAAAACGCAGGTAACCGTTGAATACGATGGAAGAGTTCCCAAGCGAATAGATACCGTGGTTATTTCTGCTCAACACAACACAAAGGTCACGCAGGAACAGCTTGCCGAAGACATCAAAAAGCACGTTATTTGCGCCATATTGCCGCCCCAACTACTTGACAAAAACACAAAATATTTTATTAATCCCACTGGAAGATTCGAAATCGGCGGCCCCGAAGGCGACAGCGGACTTACGGGCAGAAAGATAATAGTGGATACTTACGGCGGCAGATGCGCGCACGGCGGCGGAGCTTTTTCCGGCAAGGACGCAACTAAGGTAGACCGCTCCGCTGCGTACATGGCAAGATACATTTGCAAAAATCTGGTTGCCGCGGGAATTTGCGATGAGGTTGAATTGCAGGTTGCCTATGCGATAGGCGTTGCCCGTCCCGTTTCTATTTTCATAAACACATTCGGCACAGGCAAGCTTGCCGACGATAAAATCGCCGATATAGTAGTAAAAGAATTTGACCTGCGCCCCTATTCCATTATAGAAACGCTTGAATTGAGAAACCCTATTTATTCGCAAACCTCGGCTTACGGGCACTTTGGAAAGAACGGTCTGCCTTGGGAAAGACTTACCAAAACAGACGACTTGAAAAAATATTTGTAAAAATCAAATCCTCATAAAATTCGCCGTTTATGGTAAAGACAATTCCGCGCTAAAAAGATACAATTTAAGCGGACGGGAGAAGTTTTATGGATACGATTAAAATCGGAAAATTTTTATGCGAGCTAAGAAAGGAACGGAACCTTGCGCAGGAGCAGCTTGGCGAAGAGCTTGGAGTTTCAAACAAAACGGTTTCGCGGTGGGAAACGGGAACTTATCTTCCTCCCGTTGAGATGCTTCAGCTTTTGAGCGACAAATACAACGTGAGCATAAACGAAATACTTTCGGGAGAGCGGCTTGCAGACGGCGAACCTTATAAAGCGAAGGCAGAGGAAAACATTAAAACCGCGTTAAATAAAAGCGTGTTCACATTGAAAGACCAAGAAAATTATTTTCATAAAAAATGGCTTAAAGACCGCCGCTTTGAGCTAATACTGGAAATAATAGTTTTAACGGCGATTGCGGTTTTGGGAGCAATTTTTTATCATCCGGTTACGATTGCCGCTTCGATTTTATGTATCGTCTGGTTCGGTTTTACCTATAACCGCATGAGAACTTACATTGAATGTCACCTTTACGGCGATAAAAAACCCGAAGATTACAAAACCAAAAACGAATAAGATAATTGAACCGCCCCGCGCTATTGCGCGGGGCGGTTTTCATTTTTAAACTAAATCAGCTTTCGAGCATAATTGTTTTAACCGTGACTTTGTTAATTTTAAATGCGTAAAAGAGCATTAGCGCTTCGTATAAAACTATAAACGCAACAAGTGTAATAAATAACACGGGCACGCTGAACGTATATTCCGGCACCTCCCCTACGTCTTTAAACACGACGTTAATCATTAATGTTAATAGACCATACTGATAAACCGTGCCCAAAACAAAACCTATTGCGGCAAACAGGTGATAGCCGCCCAAAATCGTTATTGCGCTCTCTTTCATAGAATAACCGAAAGCTTTCATCATAGCAATGTTTTTAGCGTTTCCGTTTACAAGCGAGGTTATCGCCATAAACATGGAAGTAACCGCCAACACGACGCCTATCGCTAAGATAATCCAGCTCATTTCGCCGTTTGGAATAAGGCTTTCCATAGAAACCGCCATTTGCACCATTGCCGAAAAACAAAAGCACGCAAACGCAACGAAAAACGCCAAAGGTTTGTTGCCGAAAAGCGTTTTAAGGCACGTTTCCTTTAAAAAGCTCCTTTCCTTTTCGGGCTTTGTTCGTTTGGAAAGCTTGATTTTTCTTTCCCTTCCGCGCATAAGCTCGTATGCGGGACGGCGTAAAGCTAAGCAAGCGTAAAATACGGAAATTGCGGCAAAAACAACCGCAGGCAAAAAAACCAGCAAAAACAACAGCGCGGGATGAAAGGTGATTACTATTTCGGGCAACCCCTCGATTGCAAGTCCTTTATAAATCACGGGCATAATCGCAAACCCGCAGCCGAAGCCGAGCGAGGTTCCAAGCAAAACGCTTAAACCGAAAACACAAAAACGGAGCGCGATTTTAACTTCGGAATAGCCAATCGCCTTCAACACGCCCAAATCGGACGAATGTTTATCCACGTAAAGCTTTATATAAAAAACAATCATGACAACGGCGATTAAAGCAAGAAAGCCGCCGCTTATCGCGCAGGTAAACTGCGCGGTTGCCATCTGCGCGTCGTACATAATGCGCGTTTGTTCGTTATCTATCAACCTTTCGAGCGACTTCGCGTCCAGGTAAAAATTTAAAAAGAAAGTGCATACGAACACGGCGCAAAAGGCTACGATTATTACGCCTATTAATTTAAAAGCGTCTTTAAAGCTGACTATCATTTTACCACCCTATCTCAAAAGCGGTCTTTTTGACGGCATTTTTATAAGTTTCGGCAATAATTCCGCTGTTCATTTTAATAACCGCGTCCGCCATTTCGGCAACGTTAAGATTGTGGGTTACCATAATCATGGTAAATCCCCTTTCTTTCTGCAAGTCGGCTATATAACCCAAAACATTTCGCCCCGTGGCTTCATCCAACGCACCCGTAGGTTCGTCCAAAAACAGCACGCGTGGATTTTTGGCAAGCGCGCGGGCAATACAAACTCTCTGCTGCTCTCCGCCCGAAAGTTCCGAAGGCTTGCAGTTAAGCTTTTCGATTAAACCTACTTTTTCTATAATTTCCCGATAATTTTTGTTGCCCGCAAGGTCGGCGCCGAGGCGCACGTTTTTATCCACGCTCAAATGCGGCAAAAGATAATATTGCTGAAATATAAAGCCCACCTCTCTGCGACGGAAACCGGTTAGCTGTTTTTCGTTCATTTCGGTTAAATTTTCTTCACCGAAAAGTATTTTGCCGCCGTCGCACTGTTCCAAGCCCGAAAGCACGCTCATAAGCGTGGACTTGCCCGACCCGGATGCGCCCGTAATAATGGCAAACGCACCGTCGGATATTTTTAAAGAAATCCCCTTTAAAACCTCTACAGCGCCGTTTTTATAGGATTTTTTAACGTTTTCAGCAATTATCATAACTTACCCTCCGCTTTATATTTTCTTATTATTCCCGCGCCGACGTCGTTAAGCATTTCCGAAACGGTTTCTTCCGAAAAACTGCAAACGTTCATTGCTACAAGCGAAGCTATACCGTGCGAATATATCCACAAATGCTGATATATCTTTTTTGCTGTTTCCCGCCCGAAACCGTATTCGGATTGCACTGAAGCGAGAATTTTTTCGTAATAACCGTCGATGACCGGCAAAACCTTTTCGTGGTCCGGCGCGCCGCTTATTTCCGTCATAAAGAGCAACCTGAACAGCCTGGGCTGTTCGGCGGCGAATTTAATGTAACCGATACCCGAACCTTTAAACGCTTGTTCTCCGCACATTCCGTCGTCCTCGTACCGTTCATAGAGCCGTTTTGCGGCGTTTATCACCTCGGCTTTTATTTCCTCCATTCCGTCAAACAACGTAAAAACGGGTCTTGCCGAGCTACCCAGCCTTTCGCCGAGCGCCCTTGCGGTTAAAATTTCAATTCCATTTTCTTTAACCATTTCAAGCGCGGCGGCAATAACTTCTTTTTTAGTAAATTTAGCTTTAGGCGGCATAATAACTCCTTTTATTTAAAACACGTGTTTTGCAACGTTTGTTTTAGTATAATGCGCGCTTTTGTTTTTGTCAACAAAAAAGACGGCAATCTGCCGTCTTTTTTAAAATGCTTTTGCGGAAATTATAATTTTTTGTCCGTTGGGCATACTATAAAAGATGTCGCGACTGTCCATCTTTATATTCCCCTCGAAATAATCGCCTAAAAGCGGATAAATTTCCTCAAGTACATCCTTCGCCGCAACGAGCGGTTCTTTTTTTGCCATTTCGTTTTTCATAATAAGTACTCCTTTTGTTTTTGTACTTTAATTATATTCTCGCACGTTGGTATTCAGCAAGCATTTAAATACCAAAATGCGAGAAAATAATTGTATAAAAAGGACTACTTTATGATTAATTTGTCAAAATTTGCCGAAACGCTCGATAACCTTATTTTTGAGCACAACAATAAAGAGAAACTTGACGGAAAAACTCTTGCTAGTCATTTAGGGGTTGCGGCTCCCACAATAACGCGATACCTTACTGCAAAGCGTGCGCCTACTATTAATAATTTAGTTTTACTTGCAGATTATTTCAACTGCACAACAGACTTCCTTTTGGGACGCGAAAACGAAAATTACGTAAAAAATTTTAAATCTTGCCCGCAGTTTTCTGAACAGTTTAAAAAGTTATTAACCCATTACGGTTACAACTGCTTAACTTTTGCAAAAGCAACAAATATTCATCAAAGCAGGGTTTACGACTGGAAAAACGGCAAGAAAGTTCCCAATATTGACAGCGTTATTAAAATTGCCGAATTTTTTGATTGCTCCGTTGATTATGTTTTGGGCAGAGAAAATTGATATTAAAAAAGCCTTTCGGGAAATTCCGAAAGGCTTTAATTTTTTATTTTAATAAGCTCTTGCAAAAATAACCGTGTGCAATGCCTTTTTGCCGCAAACGGCGCAGGTTTTGCTCTTTTCGCCTTCTGCGTAAACGCGCGCGGTGGCGGCCGTTTCCGCCTTAATTTTATCCTCACACTCGCGGCAACCGCACCAGCCGGCTTTTACGAAGTTACCGTTTTCAACCCCGCTCAAAATGCCAGCCATATCTTTTGCGTATACTATGCGGCCGTCGCGGCGGGCTTTTGCCGACTTTAACATATCCTTTTGCACGGTCTTTAACAACGCCTTAACCGATTTAACTATATCCGCAAGTTCGTACTCCGCCTTTTCGCATGTGTCGCGGCGGAAAACGAGCGCTTTACCGTTTTCTATGTCGCGCGGACCTAATTCAATTCTCAAAGGCACGCCCTTCATTTCCCACTCGTTGAACTTCCAGCCGGGGCTTTGCTCGCCGTCGTCAAGCGTTACGCGAATTCCCGCCTTTTCAAGCGCGGATTTAACCTGACTGCACTTTTCCAAAACGCCTTCCTTTTTTTGTGCGATGGGAACGATTACCACCTGCAAAGGTGCAACCACCGGAGGCAAAACAAGTCCTCGCTGGTCGCCGTGGGACATAATTAGCGCGCCGATAAGCCTTGTGGAAACACCCCAACTTGAAGTATAAGCGTATTTCTGCGCGCCGTCTTTATCAAGATATTTAATGTCGAACGACTTTGCAAAGTTTTGCCCCAAATAATGCGAGGTGCCCGCCTGCAGACTTTTGCCGTCCTTCATCATAGCTTCCATACCGAAAGTTGCCACCGCACCGGCAAATTTTTCCTTTTCGGTCTTTCTGCCGGTGATTACGGGAATTGCAAGGCAGTTTTCGGCAAATTCCTTATAAACGCCGAGCATTTTCATGGTTTCTTCCATCGCCTCTTCTTCGGTTGCGTGCGCCGTGTGACCTTCCTGCCACAAAAATTCGGACGTTCTCAAAAAGGGGCGCGTCGTCTTTTCCCAACGCATCACGTTTGCCCACTGATTAATTTTTATGGGTAAATCGCGGTATGACTGCAACCATTTCGAATACATACTGCCGAAAATAGTTTCGGAAGTGGGGCGGATTGCAAGCGGTTCGGCAAGTTCTTCGCCGCCCGCGTGCGTAACCACGGCAACTTCGGGTGCAAAGCCTTCTACATGTTCCGCTTCCTTGGTGAAATAGCTCATTGGGATAAGCAAAGGGAAGTAAGCGTTTTCGTGCCCCGTGGCTTTAAAACGCTTGTCAAGTTCTTTTTGAATGTTTTCCCAGATGGCGTAACCGTAAGGACGAATTACCATAGTTCCCTTTACGGGACCGTAATCAACAAGCTTGGTTTTTAAAACCACGTCGGTATACCATTGCGGGAAATCCGCATCGATGTCGGCTATCTGTTCAACAAAATTTTCCTTTGCCATATTTTTCCTCTCAAAAAATAACTGTGTGAATTATAACACATTTAACCGGCGAACACAACGATTTTAAGCCTTTTTAGCAATTTTATGAAACTGTACATTCAAAAAATCAATAAATATTTAGGAATAAATACTTGTAATAAATAAGCTGTTCGTGTATAATTAATTTGTATATGATGAATTTGAACCTAAAAAAACTGAAAAGCGGAACGGACGTACGCGGAATCGCGGTTGAAGGCGAAAACAAAATAACGCTCACCGACGAAGCCGTAACACTGATTACTAAGGCTTTCGTAAAGTGGCTTGCGGAAAAAACGGGAAAGAATTCCTTTAAAATCGCCGTAGGCAACGACAGCCGCATTTCGGCAAACCGCATAGTAAAATGCGTTAAAGACGCGCTTTTATCAAGCGGATGCGATATGGTGTATACGGCTTTATCTTCCACTCCGTCTATGTTCATTCTGTTGCAACAACCCGATTACGGTTGCGACGCGTCAATTATGATAACCGCATCCCACATGCCTTACGACAGAAACGGACTTAAATTTTTTACAAAGAACGGCGGCATAAACGGCGAAGAATTAAACGAAATTTTAGAAATAGCACAAAACGGTGAATTTTTAACCGGTATAGGAACTTATGAAAACAGGCCGTTTATTGACGGTTATTCAAAAATACTGGTTGAAACGGTTGAAAAAGCGTGTGGCAAACTTCCGTTAAAAGGCAAAAAAATTGTGGTTGACGCAGGTAACGGCGCAGGCGGATTTTTTGCAGAAAAAGTGCTTATACCTCTAGGCGCCGATATTACGGGCAGCAGATATTTAGAACCCGACGGCTATTTCCCCAACCACATTCCCAATCCCGAGGACAAAACGGCGATTAACAGCCTTAAAGACGCGGTTAAGGAAAGCCGCGCCGACTTCGGCGTTATTTTCGATACGGACGTTGACAGAGCGGCCTGCGTGGGCGCGGACGGCGAAGAAATTAACAGAAATTCATTAATTGCGTTAATTTCCGCCATACTGTTAAAAGAACGCGCGGGCGTTATAGTAACCGATTCGGTAACGAGCGGCGGACTTACGGAATTTATTGAAAGCCTCGGCGGCAAACATCTGCGATTTAAGCGCGGCTATAAAAACGTTATAGACAAGTGCCGCGAACTTAACGAAAGCGGCATTTACTCTCCCCTCGCTATTGAAACGAGCGGGCACGCGGCTTTTAAAGAAAATCATTACCTTGACGACGGCGCGTATCTTATAGTAAAGCTTTTAATTTCGCTTTCACAGCTTACAAAACAGGGAAAAGATTTAACTTCCTTAATTTCTTCCCTTAAAAAGCCCGAGGAAGAAGCGGAAATACGAATCGGTTTCAGTGAAAAGAGCCGCGACTTTAAAGCAGAAGGCGCAAATTTAATAGAGGAATTGAAAGAAATTGCGACGCAAACTGCAGGGCTTAGCGTAGAAAAGGAAAATTACGAAGGCGTAAGAATTTATTTTAACGGCGGACTTATGCTTGTGAGAATGAGCGTTCACGACCCCGTTATGCCAATAAATATCGAAAGCGATAAAAAGGGCGGTGTAAAAACCGCCGCAAAGAAGCTTTTAAATCTTTTATCGCACTACGAATTTTTAAACACGGAAAATTTGCAAAAATTTATAAAATCTTTCTAAGGAGAAATTAACATATGTCCATTCCCAAGAAAAGCGTAGACGCCATAAGAATTTTGTCTGCCGAAGCTATTCAGCGCGCAAACTCCGGTCATCCCGGAATGTGCCTCGGGGCTGCACCTATCGGCTACGAACTGTTTGCCGAAGTTATGAATTACAGCTACAAAAATCCCCGTTGGGACAACAGAGACAGATTTGTACTCTCCGCTGGACACGGCTCAATGCTCCTTTACTCGCTTTTGCACCTTTTCGGCTACGGACTGACCAAGGAAGATTTGATGAACTTCCGTCAGGTTGGTTCGTTAACACCCGGTCATCCTGAATACGGCAAAACGACGGGCGTTGAAACCTCTACCGGTCCTCTTGGACAAGGTCTCGGCAACGCCGTTGGCTTTGCAATAGCCGAAGCGCACCTCGCGGCAATTTTTAACAAACCCGATTATCCCGTAGTAGACCACTACACTTACGTTTTGTGCGGTGACGGTTGCCTTGAAGAGGGTATGGGCTACGAAGCGTGCTCGTTTGCAGGCGCGCAGAAACTTGGCAAACTCATTCTCCTTTACGACTGCAATAAAATAACAATCGAAGGCAACACGGAAGTTACTTTTTCGGAAGATATAGTAACCCGTTTTGCGGCGCAAGGCTGGCAGGTTATACGCGTGCCCGACGCAAACGATTTAACGGTATTAAAGCTTGCAATAGAGCGCGCCAAGTCCGACTTGAGCCGTCCCTCTGTTGTTATTTGCAATACAAAAATAGGTTACGGTTCACCCCTCGAAGATTCGGCGGATTCTCACGGCGCTCCCCTTGGCGTTGACAATTTGAATAAGACCAAACAGAACCTGAACTGGACGGAAGAGCCTTTCGAAGTTCCCGCCGAAGTTAAGGAACACTGCCAAAAGATTGCAGACAAAAAACTCGAAGCCGAGGAAAAATGGAACGAACTGTTTGCCGCTTACGAAAAGGAATTCCCCGAACTTGCGGCGAAATACAAGCAGTTTATGCAGGGCTACGACCCCGATTTTACCGATTTAATTGATTCGTGCGTATTCAACGCGCCCGAAGCGACCCGCGTTTCCGGCGGAAAGATTTTAAACGAACTTGTAAATTATGTTCCCAATCTTATGTCGGGTTCCGCAGACCTTGCCCCTTCCACAAAGACGGAGCTTAAAGGCAAAGGTTATTTTACCCCCGACAACCGCGAGGGACACAACATACACTTCGGCATACGCGAACACGCAATGGCGGCAATATGCAACGGAATACAGCTGCACGGCGGACTCAGAGTTCTCTGCTCCACTTTCTTTGCATTTTCCGATTATATGAAAGGCGGCATAAGAATGAGCGCTTTGATGAATATCCCCGTCGTATACGTAATGACGCACGATTCGATAGGCGTCGGCGAAGACGGTCCCACGCACCAGCCCGTTGAACAGCTTATTGCGCTCCGCTCCATTCCCAATATAAAAGTTTTCCGCCCCTGCGACGGAAAGGAGACTCTGGCGGCTTACATTTCAGCGTTTACCGAAAACGCTCCCACCGTTTTGATACTTTCGCGCCAGAACTTGCAGCAAAACAAAAATTCGGGTATCCATGCACTTGCAGGCGGTTACATTCTTTCGGACTGCAAGGGCAAACCGGACGTCATACTTATAGGCACGGGTTCCGAAATAGACCTTTGCACCGGCGCAAAGGAACTGCTCGAATCGCAAAAAATCAAAACGCGCGTCGTTTCGATGCCTTGTATGGAGTTGTTTGAGAAACAGACGAAAGAATATCAGGAACACGTTTTACCCAAATCAGTCAAGGCGCGTGTTTGTGTTGAAGCGGCTTCACACTTTGCCTGGTACAAATATTCACGCGATTACGGCGAAGTTATAGCTATGCACACTTTCGGCATTTCCGGTCCTGCAAAAGAGCTGTTTGCTCACTTCGGATTCACAAAAGAAAACGTTGCCGAAAAAGCAAAACTTTCTTTGGAAAACTCCAAAAAATAATTATTATACGGCGGCAAAATTATGCCGCCGTTTTTTGAGGTGAACTTATGGATTTGGAAAATCTGTTTTTACTTAGGCAAAGCACACGCGATTACTCCGAAAAAAAAGTCAACGACGAGGATTTAAAAGAAATCTGCCGGCTTGCGGCGTTTGCACCCTCCGCAATAAATCAACAACCTTACAATTTGTATGCTATAAACGGAGAAAAAGCAAAATCGTTTACAAAGTACATACAAAAAGACGGCGCGAACTCCTGGGCGGACAGCGTTCCCGCTTATATTATAATAGAAGCGCGTAAACCGACGGTTATCGAACGCGGAGAAAGACGCATATCCAATGAGGAATTTATTCAGAACGACGTAGGCATTCTCAGCGCATACATTGTTCTTGCGGCCGAAAATGCAGGGCTGCAGACGTGCATTATAGGTTTGCGCGACGAAGACGGGATTGCGGATTTTCTGGATTTACCGCACGGAACCAACTTTCCGCTCATCATTGCCGTAGGCTATAAAAAAGACGGTTACCCCGTCCGCGAAAAAAAGCGCAGACCTGCCGCAGAAACACTTAAAATAATAAAATAAGGATATTTATGGAAAACACAAATAAAAAAGTTATACTTCTGATAGACGGCGACAACGCCAACAAATTTGACGAAACTGCATTCGACGCAGTATTTGCGGCGGCAAAAAAGTACGGACATCTTGCCGAAGCGCATATTTTTGTGAACGGTCAAAGTATTAAAGGCGATAAAAAGAACGAAATGCTGTTGGAGATGGTAACAAAATACGCTCTTCATCTGCACGTTTTACCGATAAAGAAAAATTCTACCGATATCAGTCTTGCAATCCGCGCGACAGAAAAACTTTATACTGACGGCAGTTTAGATACTTACATAATCGTAGTCGCCGGCGACCACGACTATATGCCCCTTGCAATCGAAATCCGTCAGCATAACAAAAAAGCCGTCTGTTTTTATATAAAGGATAAAGATTCTACACTTTTATCGGCTTTTTGCTCGCACGAAAAAATAAATACCAGCGCTGTTGTTTCCGATGATAAAAAATATTCGGCAAAACACGCAAACAAATCTAACAATCCGCCAAAATACGATATCCTTTCACAAGAATACGCACAAAAAGTTAAAAATTGTTTTAAATTCAACAACAACAATATTTGTTACGTTGCCAATCTGGGAGGAGCGCTGTCGCGAAACGGAATTTCGTATAAAGAACTTGGCAAACCGCTGAAAGACATTTTAAAAGAACTTTTTTTGAAATATCCGCAGATATTCAATAAATACACTTTGGATTTAACGCCTAAATCAGAACATATTAAAAAGAACAAATAAAAAACCGCGAGCGAAATTTTCCGCTCGCGGTTTTTTATTGACTGAATTCAATTATTGAGATTTTCCCTTGCAGTGGCAAGCATAAGTTTAATTCTGTTTTCCTGATTTACTTTTGTGGCAGACGGGTCGTAATCGACCGCGACGATATTTTCATCCTTATAAAGATTTTTAAGAGCACGGATAACTCCCTTACCGGCTATATGATTCGGAAGACACCCGAACGGTTGGGCGCATACGATGTTTGCCACGCCGGTTTCTGCCAACGCCGCCATTTCAGCGGGAATGAGCCAGCCTTCCCCCATTTTTACGCCCTGATTAATTACCTTGTCTGCACATTCGCGCAAATGTGCAAAGTCGTGCGGCGGCTCGAAAGTTCCTTCCTTTTTAAACAGTTTTATAACTTTTTTCTGCATTCCGTGGACGAATTTATATACCAAATCATATATAAAAGAGGTATTGCGGCTGTGACCGTAAAGTTTTCCGTCGTTCACAACGTTAATTATACAATATAAAATAAAGTCCAACAGCGCCGGAACTACCGGTTCGCAGTTTTCGGAAAGCAAAAATTTTTCCAAATCGTTATTGCCGAGGGTGGAATACTTTACATAAATTTCCCCGACGATACCAACCTTAACTTTCTTTTCATCCGTTTTATCGACCGCGGCGAAAGTTTTTATTATGTCCGCGGTTATTTTTTTATATTTCATATAACCGCCCTTGCGAAACTTGTCCACAACATATTTAACCGTCTTTTCCCTTGCCGCGTCCGCATCGCCGGCATTACGTTCGTAAGGTTTGGTCTGATTATAGCACCACATTATACTGTCGCCGTAAAAAATCGACAGCGCAAGCTTTAAAAACAGCTTAGCGGAAATATTGAACGAACTGTCCCTTTCAAGCCCCGAAAAGTTTACGGAAACCACTGGAACTTCGGGGAATTCAGCCTTGAGCGCCTTTCGGATAAGCGGCATATAATTTGAAGCGCGGCAACCGCCACCTGTCTGCGTAATCAAAACTGCGGTATGTTTTAAATCGTAATTACCGCTTTTAAGTGCGTTAATATACTGCCCGACAACGCAAAGACAGGGGTAACACGTATCGTTATGAACATGTTTAAGCCCCTCGTCGATTACAGCCCTGCCGCCGTTTTGAAGAATTTCGACATCATAGCCTTCAAGCTTTAAAACCTCTTCGATTATGCCGAAATGCCACGGCAACATATTTGGCACTAAAATTTTATGGGTGGATTTCATTCGAGCGTCCCATTTGGGATATTCGCTCGTATAGTTCTTTTGATTATTACTTTCCATTATTATCAATTTTTGCCGCTTCGTCAATAGCTGCAAGCATACTTCTCAGTCTTATTTTCACAACGCCGAGGTTGTTAATTTCATCAATCTTAATCTGGGTGTAAAGTTTTCCGTTGCGTTCTAATATTGCGCGCACCTGGTCTGTAGTTATCGCGTCTAATCCGCACCCGAAAGATACCAGTTGAACAAGATTCATATTCTTTCTTTCAGACACAAAGTCCGCCGCTCTATAAAGCCGCGCGTGATACGTCCACTGATTTAAAACATCCACCTTAACAGAAGAACCTTTTTCAAAAATTGCGTCTTCCGAAAGCACGGCAAGCCCGAGCGACGTCAGAAGTTTGTTGATACCGTGATTTATTTCGCTGTCGAGATGATAAGGTCTCCCCGCAAGTACAACCGCCTGCTTATTCTGCTGTTCGGCTTTCCAGATAATTTCGTCAGCCTTTGCTTTCACGTCGCTATGATAACTTAAAAGTCTGTCAAACCCTTCGTCCAGCGCCCGCGACACGTCGCGTTTTTTCAGTTTATATCTGTCAAGCGCCTTGCAAAGCGTTTTAACCGCAGATTTGCGCATATTTAAGTCAACATACGGCATTATGAAGTTTTCGTCCGTCAGTCTTTCATTATTCGCTTTTAAAAGTTCGGGATAATATGCGACAACGGGACAGTTATAGTGGTTAGTAGAACAGTGTTCGTCCAGATTATAGCTCTCGCAGGGCATAAAAATGAAGTCCACTTTATCGTCCAAAAGACTTTCTATGTGACCGTGCATAAGTTTTGCCGGATAGCAAGCCGTATCCGAAGCCACTGTATGTTGTCCCTTAAAATACAGCTCACGCGAGGACTTATCCGAAAGAATAACCTCGAAACCCAGTTTTTCAAAGAATCCCGCCCATAAAGGCAACTGTTCGTACATTCCGAGCTGTAAAGGCAACCCGACTTTTCCGCGAGGTTTAACGTGCCCCAAGCCGACAACGCTGTCTATCAATCGCTTTTGTTTGTATGCATAAATGTCCAACTCGTCCGAGGCTGGCTTTCTGCCCGCGCCGCGTTCGCACTTGTTGCCTGAAACGTACTTTCTACCGTCGCAGAATTTAATAAAGTTTACACTGCAATTAGAAGTACATCCGCGGCAATTTGCCGACTGCGTTGTATATGTAAAGTTTGCTATTTCTTCAGCGCTTGCCGTCGTGCTTTCGCCATGAATGTTTTCCTTTGCGTAAAGCGCCGCACCGAACGCACCCATAAGACCGGCTATACCAGGACGTATAACTTCTTTACCGGTTTCAAGTTCAAACGAACGAAGTACAGCATCGTTTAAAAAAGTTCCGCCCTGAACTACTATATTTTTGCCCAACTCGTCCGCGCTTGACGCCCTTATAACCTTATAAATTGCGTTCTTGACTATCGAGGACGACAACCCTGCGGAGATATCCTCTACCGTAGCGCCCTCTTTCTGAGCCTGCTTAACCGCGCTGTTCATAAACACGGTGCAACGAGAACCAAGCTCTACGGGATGCTTTGCATAAAGCCCTTTTTCGGAGAATTTGTCAATCTCCATACCCATAGCCTTTGCAAACGTCTGTATAAACGAACCGCAACCCGACGAACATGCTTCGTTGAGCATTATACTGTCGATTGCTCCGTTTTTGATTTTAAAACACTTGATGTCCTGCCCGCCTATATCGATAATAAAATCGACTTTCGGATTAAAATGAAGCGCGGCCTTAAAATGCGCAACCGTTTCAACTATCCCGAAATCGGCTTTAATGGCGCTTTTAATTAAATCTTCTCCATAACCGGTAACGGCGCTTGCGCGAATTTTAAAGCGACCGCCGCACATTGAGTAAACTTCTTTTAGTTTTGAAGTTACTATATCGAGCGGTTGTCCGTTATTAGGCTGATAATGAGACCACAATATCCGGCAGTCCGAAGTTATCAACATAAGTTTCGTGGTTGTGGAACCAGAATCTATTCCGAGATAGCAGTCTCCTATATAACTTTCGATATCGGCAAATTTCAAATCGGTTGCCCGATGTCTTTTAACGAAATCCGCATACTCCTGTTTGTTTTCAAACAACGGTTTACCGGTTACAATTTCATCGCTTGCCGCCGCGGAAGAAATCCTTTCAATGATTTCGTCAATTGTAAACGAATCGGTATTAACAGCATAGAGCGCCGCTCCGATAGCCATAAAGTTGGGAGCGTTTTCCGGAAAAACCGCATTTTCATCATTGAGCTTTAACGTTCTGACAAACGCATTTCTGAGTCCCTTTAAAAAGTATAGAGGTCCGCCTAAGAACAGCACCTTGCCCTTAATGCGCCGCCCTTGCGCCAGTCCTGAAACAGTTTGGTCAACCACCGCCTGAAAGATTGACGCCGAAATATCTTCCTTTTTTGCGCCTTGATTTAAAAGAGGCTGAATGTCGGATTTTGCAAAAACGCCGCAGCGAGAGGCAATAGGATAAGTCTTTTTAGCGTTTAAAGCGAGTTCATCCATTTCCTGCACGGAAATATTCAAAAGGGTTGCCATTTGGTCGATAAACGCGCCTGTGCCACCGGCACAGCTGCCGTTCATCCTCTGCTCCGTTCCGCCTGTTACAAAAATTATTTTTGCATCCTCGCCGCCGAGCTCCACAGCAACGTCTGTATCGGAATAAAATTTTCGTATAGCAATAAACGCAGCCTGAACTTCCTGAACGAAATTCATACCGCTGCGCTGAGAAAGCCCAAGCCCCGCACTGCCTGTTATAGAAACACGAAAATCGCCGTTGAACTTTTCTTTTATGATTTTAAGTTCGCTTAAAACAGTTTCCTTAACTTTGGCAAAGTGCCTAACGTAGGATTTGTAAATTAAATTATTGTTTTCGTCGATTACCGCCGCTTTTACTGTTGTTGAGCCGACGTCTATTCCCAATAGTTTTGTCATGAGGTTAACCGAAAATTTAAACTGTGTTATTTCATATTTGATTATAGCATAAAAATTTGCAATTTTACAAATTATTGAATATGCAAATTTTGTTAAAAATTTAAAAGTTCGGTAAAAATTATTTCATATTAATGCTCAACATTCGCCTTTAAGATATTTTTCCTTCGTAGCCTGCCCGCCGCGTATGTGTCTTTCGGAAAGATTTTTATTTAAAACTTTACGCACGCTGTCCGCAAGATTTTTATCAATAGAGGTTAGTCTCTCCGTCACGTCTTTATGTACTGTTGATTTGCTGATTGAAAAATGCACGGCCGCGGCGCGTACAGTACACCCCTCCGCAATTATGTATTCTGCTTCCCTGACAACTCTTTCGGTCTTATAATCCCACATATCCGCCCCCGAAAATTATGTATTATATTATTATTCGAAAAATTGTCGATATATGCGGAAAAATGAAAAAACCGCGCCGTATTGCGCGGTTTTGCCCACTATTATTATCTTATTTTACAAAAAATACGGGGCAACATTTTATATGTTGCCCCGCTTGTTTGGAATGGTTAAACGCGGTTTTTACGCGTTAAGTGTGATTAAATTATTCGATGTAAGGGTCACTGAATCCGTCCTCGTCGTCATAGCCGCCCGCCGGCTTACGCTTCTTCAACTTGACTGCAAGTATAATTATAATCAGAAGAAGAAGTACTCCTGCCGCAATAGCTACATACCATATCCACTGGGGAATGGAGCCGAGTTTATCGGGATTGAGCGGGTCGTCCGTAGTGTCACCCTTAATGGATATGGGTACCGAAGGCTCTGCAATCTCGTAGTTGATATTGTCAAGCGATATGGTCATCTGGTGGTCGCCGATACTTGTAAAGTCGCCGCCGCCGTTAGAGCCGCTTGTACGAACCGTTACGGTTACGCGCATACCGTTATCGTTATAGAAATAATTCTGACCGTTGCTTGCACCGCTTAAAACAAGCGTTTTACCGTTTGCCCAGCCGCTTATAGTGGGAACGGGAGCATGATTTTCACCGTCGTAAACGAACGTGTCAGTGTCAAGTCCCCAGTCTACCGTAAGTTTTCTGGGATTGATAACATATCTGCCCTCGTTAGTAGCGTCGGTGCTGCCGTGGCCTCTGTACATAATTCCGTACTCTGCAAACGCACTGCCGCTACCGGGTTTGAGTTCGAAGTAAATATTATATTCGCCGACTCTCGTTCTTGAATTTACGCCAAGCACGGTTACGCCGTCAAGCATGTTTTTGAATTCGTTCTTATCGGTCACAGCGCCTGCAGGGTCGAGAGTAAAGTACTCTTCGCCTTTTTCGTTTACACCGAAAAGCTTATCAAGCAAATCCGAAGGTATACCGTCGCCGTAGCTGACTTCGAAAGAATTCTGGAAGAGAACTATTATCGCTTCGTCGTTTCTGTAAACGAGTACGCGCCATACGCCTTCAAGAGGTTCGTGGTTAGGAACTTCGATTCTGTATCTGATACCCCATCTGCCTGCCGCAAGAATCTTGGGAGGCGCAGACTTGGAATAGTTTGCAACCTTTTCCATATCATCGAGGTCATCCTGGTCGGTGAGGTCGTAAATCCTGTCTTCATAAAGCAGGGTTACGGGAGCATCGCCCCAGCCTTCATACATAATCTTTGTATACTTACCGTCGGAATCTTTATTCGAAAGGCTGATTACTACGCCTGTCGTCTCGCGGGGCAATTCCTCATCAAACAATTCCTGTCCGCGCGAGGGAACGGAAATTTCAGCCTTGTTCACATAGAACACGCCGCTTTGACCGTTTCCGTGCTGTCCTTCGAATTTAACTTCGTATCTGCTGTTTAACAGTATATCAGTGTTGTTCCAACTGCCGGTTACAGTGTAGCCCGTTACTCTGCTGTTGAGGAAATCGCCGCCGTCGAAATCGCTGTCGGTTACGTTTACTCTTACGTTTATTGCAAGGTTTTCAACGTCCTCGGGAAGAGGCAGGCACTTTTTACCATACTCGGTATAAGCAACATAGTTATACGTAAGCTGGGTATATTTTGATTCGAGGTTCGACTTGGTAACTTCGCCGTAGGTTGCCGTATAATCGGTTATTTCGATAACTATTACAATCTTCTTTATTTCGAACGTAAATTCGTCCGTCGGATTGCCGTTTTCATCAACGAGCGTAATTCCGTCGTTTGCAGTAGCAAGAGGCTTTGCAACTTTTACGTGGTATATACCGGGTTCCTTTGCAGGTCCGTCGGTAACAACTACGTCAAGCGCCGTCCACTTGCCCGTTGCCTGCGAGAAGTAATACGCTTCGGGCGTGTGTTCTTTTCCGTCGTAAATAAAGTAATTTACGTCTGACTTCCAACCCTGCACCGAAACCGTGCCGTTGACTGCCGCTACCGAGAAAGTATCGGATGCGAAAGTTACGTCATAGTTTGCAAGCGCATCATTGTATCTTTGAAGGTCGTTTGTATTATTTGTAAGACCTACGGTCCAGGTTGTACCGGGGTTAGCCGAAGCAGTATAACCGGTAGTAATCCAAAAATAATTGCCGTCCGAATCGGGACCGAGCCCAAGCGAAGCAAGACTTTCGCCGGAAACAAACGAACCTACAATGTTTACCGTATAATCGGCTTTTTCCGCCTTATACGCCACGTCGTTTGCTTTTATCGTTATTGCAAGAGGAACGGGTTTAATTCTTAAACTATAGGAACCGTCCGTTACCTTGTAGTTTGTGGTATAGTTCTTCAGCTTTACGCTGACGGTGTAGTTGCCTACGTCTCTTATTGCATTTACGCGAGTACCGTCCTTGGTAATAACATATTCAAGAGCAAGGTCGGAAGGGTCGGCATCGGATTCAAACATAGAAGCTTTGTATCCTCTCGTCTGTTCCGTACCGTCGTAAAGCGTTTCAAAGCTGCCGTTTACCGCCGTCCAATCGCCTGACGCCGTATCCCATTCAACTTTTATGTTTTTTGCCGTAATTGCATATTCAACATAATTAATTACGCTGTCTGCAAACACATAATTTGCGTTTGAGGGATTAGCCGCCGTCGCTTTGTAATTTGCATGAACGAGCTTTGTTTCTGTCTGTGCGACACCGCGTCCGTCAGTATACGTTACAACAAGATAAACTTTCTCATTATTATGGAGTTTATCCTCGTACCAAGCTTCGGGCGCCTGATGAGCACCGTTATACTCGAAACTTCTTTCGCTGCTCCAATGAAGCTGTACTTTTATCTTAGTAATATCGAAGAGAACATACGAAAGTTCTTCGGGAACACCGTAACCGGGGTCTGCAGAGTAAGCCGTAATTTTATAGCTGCCCGCATTGATTGCCGCATTGCCGCAGGATGAACCGTCAGCATTAGTAATTACGTAGTAAATATTAGGATTACCGTTCATTACCGCGTTGGGAGCTTGAACGTTGCCGTTATATTCATACTTCTGCACAGTGTGTCCCGTAACTTCGGTTTCGGAAATAGCAATGCCGTTAAAGTACCAGGTAAACGTAACGTTATCCTTGCTCTTAATTGTAAACGCGCGTGTTGCGGAACCGGTAATTTCATAGTTCTGGCTGTAAATCGTTACTGTAGCCGTGTGGTTGCCGACAGCGGTTGCACCGCTAACCGAGAAGTTTATTCCGGTTACTATGGAAGAATCGCTTAAAAGTTTGAATACGGGTACGGGCGACTGAATGGTATCCGCGCGGTATTCGTAAACGATTTCATCGCTTGCTCCTACTTCGCTACCGTCCAAAGACGTCTTTTTCCAGCCGACGGTTATTTTAGCCGTGCTTATTTCAAAGTTCTTTGTAGCAGAAGTGCCGCTAGCAAAAGCATAATTGTCAGTATCGGGAAGCTGTACGAACGCGGTGTAATTACTGCCGGCGTTAGTCTGCTTGCCGTTTACCGTAACTGTTAAGGAAAGCTGGTTATTGTCGCTGCCGTAAAGTTTTACCGCAGGTCCCTGAGCCGTACCGTTGTATTCCCAGACAAAGTTGCTTGCGCCGCTTACGGTTTCGTTTGCCGTACCGTCTTTGCCAAGCCATTCAACCGTAACGAGTTTAGGAGTAACGGTGTAAGAACCGTTTACAAACGTAACCTTATAGTTAGCATTGTTATAACCCGCTCCGTCCGGTTTAACCGCATAATATCCTGCGTCAGCCGCATTGTTTTCAACAATGAGCTTAACCTGCAAGTCGTCGGTTGTTCTTGCGAGACTTCCCGACGTAACCGTGTAATAATCTCCTGCGAGCGCAATCACGGTGCCGTCATATTCTTTTGTTCCGTCGCTCTTTATTGTAAGAGTAACTTCACGTTGTGCAACGGTAAGAACGCCGTCAACGTAGGTTATGTCGTAGTTGCCCTGCGTTGCACCGTAGCCTGAAGGAGTTATAGTATAGCTACCGCCGCCTATCGGGTCGTATCTGTTATAGTTATAAGTATAAGACAGCGTACCGCTTGTAAATACGGTTTCATCTTCGCCGTAAGCAAAACCGACTGCCATATAACCGTAACCGTTTGCGGGGAGCTCGTCGCCGTAAACAACCGTTCCGTTGTTTGCCGTAACGGTTAACTTAGCTTTCTCGACTTTATAAGTTGCGTTTGTATTTAAAGTTACGGTATAATTTCCGTTTAAAGGATTTCCGTCCGTATCTTCTTTCCATTTGCCTGTAATAGCGTAAGTAGCCACGCCGAGTTTGTTAATATTGTCGCCTGCGTTCAGCGTTAAGGAAAGTTCAAGGAACTGTTCAAGATTTTCGCCGCCGACTGCAAACGTATTGATATTGGAAGTCAAAGCTTCAAATTTGTCGCCGTATTTAACAGTATGACTGTCGATTGTTACTGTTATCGCCTTCGGTTTTACGGTTAAAGTTCCGTCAACAAAAGTTATATCGTAGTTGGGGTTAGCAAGTCCGCTGAGTTTTATTCCGTACGTACCTACCTTGCCGTATCTCATATAACCCACGGAGTAAACCGCAGTTCCGAGAGAATCGCCGATAACCAACTTATTGTCAACGTCCGTATAACCGTAAGTTACCTTATCAGGGTCGTCACCGTATGTAAAGCTGTTTACGTCGTTCGCCTTAACCGTTATAGCGCGGGGCGTAATTTCGTAATATGCTTCGGTAACCTTAATAGTATAGCTGTTATTTGTGCTTGTGCAGGTTACAGGATATTTACCAACGTTTTTAATATCGCTGTAACCGTCGGGCTTACCGATAGCGAGAGTTAAACCGAGCGAAGCTGCGGTTACGCTTGAGTCGCTTAAAGTTACATAGCTTGCTATGCTTCCGTTGAGTATGCTGTCGGTAAGAACAGCGTCGCCGTATACCGTGGAAGGCACGTTAATAGTTACGACGATTATCGCCGCGCCTACGTACAGGCTGCCTTTTACGTTAGAAGAAGAATTGATATTATAGTTATCAAGCGTTCCACTGACGGTAACGGTAATTTCATATGTTCCCGCCGCGCCGCCGTTGTAGTTTGTAGCGTAGGAAATCATACCGCTTAAAAGCGCGTCAGTATCACCGTTCTTCCATCCGCTTACGGTTACACCGAAGCCGTTTACAGTGTCAAACGTTCCGCCTACGTTAATCGTACCGTCTTTAGGAGTTACAACAAGTTCCGCCTTTTCTATCGTATAAGTTGCGCCGTTGATTGCAACCGTAAGATTTTCAACGTTATAGTTTGCATTGAGCGCCGAAGAAGTGCTCTGTGCAATCTTATAAACGCCTGCAGCAAGTGCGTTTGTTGCCGTACTGTTGTCCGCAAGGGTTGCAGTCTTTTCGAGAACAAGCCCGAGTTTGTCGTTTGCAACAAGCCCCGTAACCGTGTACTCAACGTCGCTTATCGCATCGCCGTAAACACTGGAAGCATTGTTAATGGTAATGCTTACGTTCTTCTGCTTAACGTTAAGAGTTCCGTCTGCAAAAGTGATATTATAATTGGGATTTTCAAGTCCGCTGAGTTTAATTACATACGAATTACCAACAGCGCCGTACTGTGCATAACCAACCGAGAACTTCGGCTCGCCGAGCATTACGAGAGTATCTCCCGTGGGAAGCGTGCTGCCCGTTGCAAGCTCGATAACGCCGTTAAGCGCCGCAAGTTTATCCTGGTCGCTCAAAGAAGAATAATTATCGAGCGAAGAGTAAATATTTGCAGGATTATCACCGTAAGTAATTTCCTGATTTTTAACGCTTACCGTTATATTTCTGGGGTTAATCGTGTAAGAACCGTCGCGGAACACAACCGTGTAAAACCCTGCTTTATCACCCGTGAGTTCGGCGGTTATCACGTATTTACCCGCATTCTTGGCGTCGGAAACTTCAACGCCGTTCTGCATAATTTTAAGCGAAATATCTGCTGCGGTTATAGCCGCGTCGCTGATATTGTCAATGTAAGCGCTCTTGTCGCCGTTGATGCCGGACTTGCTTATTGCAACGCCGCTGTCGCCGTAAACGCCAGAAGCCGCAATATCCTTTAACGTAACGACAATCGCCGCCGCATTTACAACGTAGAGCGAACCGTCTTTAAACGTTACCGAATAGTTTGCAAGGTCGCTGCCGGAAGTGAAAGCAACCGTAATTGCAATTTCGGTACCCGCCGCGGAAGAAGTTGTGTAACCCGTTGCCGCATATACGAGCAAATTGTTGAGAATAGTCGCCGAGTCGCTGTTTTTAAAACCGTCCGCAATAACGCCGAAACCTTCGGTTGCAAACGTTGAAGGAAGCGCGGAACCTACGGTTATGCTTCCGCTCCTTGCGGTAACCGTAAGAACGGCTTTATCAACGGTATATTTTGCATTTGTGAGCGCGGTGTTAAGTACAGACACCGCCAAGGTGTAGTTGCCGAGTTCGTAAACTCCGCTGACAGCCGTTAAGCCGTCCGCTTCGATTGCATATTCGCCGGCATTCTTCGCGTTAGCCGCAACCGTACCGCTCTTTAAAGTATCCGACTTCTTTAATACGAGTCCTAAGCTGTCGCCGTTTACAAGGTCTGCAGAAGTATAAGTTACAGCCTTGAAATCGTCGCCGTAAACGCTCGACTGGTTGTTAACCGTGATGTCGGTAATCGCTTTGGGGGTAACGGTTAAAGTGCCTTCGGCGTATTTAACCGCATAGTTCGAATTTGCCGTAAGTCCGCTTACGGAAATTTTATAGCCGTTGCCTACCGCACCGTACTGGGTGTAACCAACCGAATATACGGGAGTTCCCAAAGATGCGAGAGTATCGCCGGTTACAAGCTGGTTTGCGCTGGTTGCGGCAATTTCGATGTCGTTAGTAAGCGTGGAAACCGCAGAGCCGTAAACAAGCGTCTGATTTTTAGCGGCAACGGTAATTTCACGCGGGGTAATTACGTAAGTACCCGTTTTAACGGTTACGTTATAGATTTTGTTGGACCAGTCCGCGTTAATGACGTATTCACCTGCGTCCTTAACCGTACCGCCGGCAGTTTTAGGTTCGATTGAAAGGGTTATCGTACCCAAATCGGCCAAACTTGAAACGCCGCTTACGCTGAGCGCACCCGAAAGAGCCGCAAGCTGCGTGCCTGTAAGCACGGGTTCGCCGTAAGCGCTTGTTGCGCCGTTTGCGCCGGTAAGATTGATAGTAAGAACAACCGCCGCGCCGTTTACGGTGAGCACTCCCTTTGCAACAGGGGTTACCACGTCGTAGTTATCGAGCGTGGAAACAATAAGATTGATGTCGTATGCGCCCGCCGCGGAAGAAGGCGTATACGCAACGCCGTCCTTTGTGAACGTAAACGCAAGTTTACCGCCGAGCACCGCCGCAATTGTATCGCTGTTTTTAAGTCCCGTTACCGTTACGCCGAGGTTAGTCGCGTCGCCGAAGCCCTGGGTTGCAGAGTTTTCGGGGAGCGATTCACCAGTGGAAATGGTTGCGTTTATGGGGGTTACGGTGAGTTTAGCCTTTTCGATTGTGTACTTAACGCCCGAAACGGTACGCGCGTCGTTCGAAGCTTTGTTTGAAGAATCGATTGAAACCGTTGTGGTGTTGAGTTTAACAATCTTATAGTTGTCGTTCATTCCGCTGGCGTCGAGAATAACAGGGTATTCGCCCGCCGCGTTGCCCGTTACGGCAGCACTGCCGCCGATAACCGTACCCGTTTGACCGCGCGAAAGCACGATACCCAAATCGTCGCTTGCGCGAGCAAGTCCGTTAACGGTGTAAGTTACGTTCTTTTCAACGTCGCCGTAAACGCTTGAGAAACTGCTTGCAATGCTTACTTCAACCTCTTTGGGGGTTACGGTAAGTTTGCCCGCGTTGACAGTTACGTTATAGTTGGGGTTTATGTAAGGGGTGCTGTCGGAAGAGCTTGTAACAAAGCCGGTAACCGTGATTGCGCCCGTATACTCGCCTGCCGCGCCGTACTGCGCGTAAGCAACGAAATACTGCGGAACACCTAAAACGTCAACCGTTTCGCTTCCTACAAACGTGCCTGCCGCAACGGTTGCAAAACCGTTTGTCAGGGTTGAAGGAGCCGCGCCGTATTCAAGAGTTTTGTCCGCTACGCTTAAAGTAATCGACTTGGGAGAAACGGTGAGTTCGCCTTCGACAAACTCAACGGCATATTTCGTGCCGGAAGCCGTTCCTTTTATCGTGTAAGTTCCGGCAGCAGGGCGCGCGCCGTTTGCAACGCCGTCAACCGAAAGGGTGATGCCGAGAATCGATTCGGTATCGCCCGCTTCGAGAGCGCCTGCAGGAACCGTGAATGCGAGAGCGGAATAATTAAACGTATCGCCGTAAGTTATTCCGCTGGTGTTTGTGATGGTAACGACGATTTTTTTGCCGTTTACCGTCAACTGTCCGTTGGTAACCGTTAGAGTGTAATTTTGAAGCCCGCTGTAAGCGTTTGTAACTTCCACGGGGGTTGTTGCGTTGTCGTAAAGTCTTATTACAAAGTCCCCTACGCCGTTGGCCGAGGTATAAGCCGTTTTAGCCGCCCAGCCGGCAAGCACCGTAGCCTGAGTGTCGCCGTATTTAAAGCCTTCAGCCGTAAACGCAAGCGAAGGAACCGCGCCGCCGTACTCCATTTCCTTGTCGGCAACAACGATATTCAAAGGCGCTTTGGCAATGGTTACGGTGTTGCCCGTAACGCCCGATGCCTTGATTTCGTAGTTAGCTGAAAAAGCCGAAGAAACCGTTGCGGTTATGGCGTAAGTGCCGGCAGTCTTTAAAACGGTGGTGCTGTCGGCGCCGTTTTTATAAGTAAGCGTAACAAGAACGTTTTCGCCCGTTGCCGTGCCGTCCTGCGTTACAGTGTAATTAACCGAAGGAACCGCGCCGTAAATAACGCCGGTTTCCGCCGTAATGGCAACCGAAATCTGCTTTTTGGCAATGTTTGCGGTGGCCGTAGTCTGCAAAGGATAAGCCGTTCCGCCCACGGAAACCGTGCTTACAACTTCGTAGTTCGAAGCCTTAAAAGTATCCTTATCCTTTAATGTGATGTTTTTGATGTTAACCGTTTTTCCGGTGCCGGCGGTTGCGTTAACAAACACGCCCTCCGCCTCGATTTCAAGACTTTCGCCGCTTACAATATTATTAATAACGGCGCCCGTATATTTAAGAGTTGCAACCGAAGTACCGTCATAAGTTTTTCCGTCTGCGGTGATGCCCGTAACGGTGACTTTTCTGGGCGTAATTTTAACTGCGATGGGCCACTTTGTTGTGGTAAGGTTGTAGTTGCCCGCAGCGGTGCCCGTTATCGAAAGCCCCGTCATATCAACAAATTTGGTGCCCACGTTTTTGTCCGCAAGCGCTGAAATACCCGTATATGCAAGCTTTACGTTTGCTTTATCGGCAGTTATAACTCCGTCTAAAACGGCGCTCGCCGTGTTTATTGTCGAAGTGGTTACCGTGTCGCCGTAAGCAACGCTTACGTCCGCAATTCCGCCCGTAACCGCAATATTCTTTTTATCTATGGTATAGGTCTGTTCGGCTTTAGAAATTTTGTAGTTAGAAAGCGAACTTGCAAGTATTGCCTTTACGGTATACGACCCAGCGTTTACCGTAGTAGCCGTTGCAGTGCTTGCAACCGCCGAACCGTAAGCGCCCGTGCCTGATTTATATTGCAACGTTATATTGGCAGCCGCAATTGCGGTGCCCGAAGCGTCGTATATAGTCGGTTTTGGAGCCTGCCCCGTGCCCGTATACGTAAACGTGGTTTTATCCCACAAAACCGAAAGCGGTTTTTGGTTTATGGTAATTTTAAGAGTTTTGGAAGTTGTTCCGGCAGTGCCGTCCAACCATTTGTTGGTAGTCTTTTTCAGTTTGAAAGTAGCCGTATATGCCGCAACCGAGCCCGAAGTCAGCTTTACGTTGGTTGCCGAAAGCTGTTTGGTGGTTTCGTTAAAGGTAAGACCCGATTCTACGGTTACAGTCATAAAGTCGGGGTTCCACCCCGACACCCCGAAGGTTTGTGCGGCGCCGTTGTATTCCACGGTTTTTGCCGTTGTCCCGCCGTCGAACGTGGGGACCGAAACCGACGCGGTACCGGCGTCCGCCGCGCTCAGCGCGGCAGATTTGAGATTGAGGTGAAGCGCGGGACGCACCGACAGCCAGCCGTTAACCCAATGGTTACTAAGGCCGCCCGAAGGCGTCAGTCCGTAGGCACGGTTAGCGAGAACAGCAAAGCCGGAGCGCAGCCAGGAACGGTTGTACACGGTTGACGTGTATGCGGTGCCCGCCTCGTTTTTCAGTCCAAGAGACGAAGACGCGGTTAGGCTGTCGGTTGAACCGTCTGCATTCTGACGCTGTGAAAGCGTTGTGCCCCAAATCGAGTTAGAGGGCGCGTCGCCCGAACCGTAACCGGTTTCCGACAGGGAAGGCAACCAAACATAGTCGCCCGCCCATGCGTTGTACTGGGGCTTGGTGCTGTCGTAAGCGTCTTTCATATTACGGTATTGTTCGGTAGGGTTAACCGAAGTGCCGCTACCACCCACCCACCAGTTCTGCGTGCCTTTGGGCGTGCCGTAAGCTTCGGAACCGAGAGTAAAGTTTTTATCGCCTGTTACATACCAGTTTTCATCTTCCTGCCATGCCACGTTCTGAGGCTTTTCAATGAATTTCGTCAAGCTCGTGGTCATTTTGGAAGTGCCGCTGGCAACGTTGTTGTTTTCCATGGTAAAGCGGGCGAGCGGGTTTGCCGTCGTCTGTATGCCCACCTCCCACGAAACGCTGCTATCCGCGTTTGCAGGGCTTGAAGCCGCCTTTGTATAGGTTGTGCCGTTATTAAGAACAACCGAACGGATATAGCTGGAACCGTAAAGGTTGCTCTGCTTTTTCATATTGGTAATCCAGTAATCGTTGTACCAGCCGTTTGCCGAAAACTGCGAATATCTGTGAGTACCCATCTGCGAAGAATCCGTAAGCCACAGGGTTGCGATTACGTCGCCGGTTTTAGTTTCGGAAACGTACGCCACCGTAAAGTACAAACCGCCAATCGCTACAATTACGTCCTTGGAACTGTTGTTAGCCTTTATGGTGCTTGCTTTAACGCCGCCGCTCGCCTGCGCCTGAACGTACTGCTGCAAACCTTCGTACGTTTTGTTGTAGCCGGTCGAAGGCAGAATCTGCGTGTACAGATTCGTTAAGCTTGTTCCGTTAAACGTAACGGAAGTCGCACTCGACGTCGTCGTAGACGACGATTCTCCCGACATAAGGAAAATCGCGTTCGCTTTTGCGTTGGAGGTAGTCATTGCGTTTGCCGATATACCGCCGCCGAGCGTGGTTGCAACAGCAATTACGCACGAAAGCAATATGGCAAAAAACGCAGTTAACAAGCCCAAACGCTTTGTTCTAAGTTTTTCAAAAAGTTTTTTCCCTACCATAATAAAACTCCTTTTTATACTCCTTGTAATTATTTTTACCCTTATCCCCCTTTGATTGAACAAACGCTTTTTGCCGCACTTAGCCGTGGTCAGGCGCCGTGCCTGCGTTTGTACCATTCGATTCGGTTGAGAGGATGCCGATATTTTTACTTTAATAAATTGTTTTTCCGCACGTTTTGTTGGCGGATTTTAAGGCGGTTACGCCGTTCTCCTACGGAGAAAAATTTTTTTACTTTCCTCCGCAGGCGCGTCTTTCCGTACGCGCCGTTGTTGCGGAATTTTAGGTTGCAAGCCGCCCGATTGCGCGCCGCGTTACTGATAAAAATAAAAACAGTGTGCAACTGTAAGAGTTGCACACTGTTAAAAGCGTATTAAACAACTACTTGCAGACAAAAACCTAAAACCCGCGGGTTTTTCAGGTTAGCCTCAAGCATATTATTGTATTTTTGCGCGCGCAAAGACACGCACATATAGATGTGGTACTATGCATTTTAGCACACTAAAAATAGTAATGCAAGTACTTTTGACAAATTTTTCAAATCTTTATTTTTGCGTGATTTTTGTCGTTTTTTGTCGAAATTACCGTTATTTAAGGGATATTCGGGGGGCAATTTAATTTACCCCCCATATATCCTTTAAAAAAAATTTTCTTTTTTACGCAAATTTCGGGTTGCGTTAAAAAATTAAAGCAAAAAAATATGACTCAACCGCTTTAAAAGCTCATGCGCCGAAAGTGCGGCTTGCGCACCGTCGGGGCAAGGTTGAGTCTGTTTCGCCTCGGTTAATATGCGCCGAGGCAGGACGAAAGCCCCCTTCATCTCTTTTCAACTGTCCGCAGTTCCTTAAAACGTGCGGATACGGGAAGACTTGCTTTTCATTTGTACTTACAAGCGAGAGAAAGCGCGGGACGCACCGACAGCCAGCCGTTAACCCAATTGTTACTATTGCCGCCCGAAGGCGTCAGTCCGTTGGCATTGTTAGCGTTTTCAGCATTGCCGGAGCGCAGCCAGGATGATACAAGACGTTCGCCCTGAATTGTAAGCGTTTTTATCGAGTGAAGCGCGGGACGCACCGACAGCCAGCCGTTAACGCCATTGTTGCTATTGCCGCCCGAAGGCGCCAGACCGTTTGCATTGTTCGTGTTAGCATTGTTGCCGGAGCGCAGCCAGGTGATACCAAGCTTTCGCCCTTAAATTATAAGCGTTTTTCGAGTGAATCGCGGGACGCACCGACAGCCAGCCGTTGACAGAGCCCCAGTAGTAGCCGCCCGAAACCGACAGACCTTGGGTATCGTGCGTACTACTGCGGTCGCCGGAGCGCAGCCAGGAAATACAAGGCTTTCGCCCTTAAATTGTAAGCAAGTTTTTTGTGAGTGAATCGCGGGACGCACCGACAGCCAGTTGTTAACATTGCCCCATGAATTTGCGCCCGAAGGCGACAGACCGTTCGCATTCCACGTGTTATTGTTGTTGCCGGAGCGCAGCCAGGTTGATACAAAGCTTTCGCCCTTAAATTGTAAGCAAGTTTTTTGTGAGTGAATCGCGGGACGCACC
>CAJUGI010000005.1:73624-120309 GCA_910586065.1 uncultured Christensenella sp.
GACAGCCAGTTGTTAACACCGCCCCACGAATTTGCGCCCGAAGGCGACAGACCGTGCGCACTCCACGTGTCAGCGGCGCCGCCGGAGCGCAGTTCCGAAATATAAAAAGCGTTCGCCCGAAATGGTAAACAAATCTTTGCGAGTGAAGCGCGGGACGCACCGACAGCCACTCGTTAACACCGGAGGTGTTGCCAACGCCCGAAGACGTCAGACAGTAATCAACATACGTATAAGCAAGGTAGCCGGAGCGCAGTTCCGAAATATAAAAAGCTTCCGCCCTCAAATTGTAAGCAAGTTTTTTGTGAGTGAATCGCGGGACGCACCGACAGCCACTCGTAAGTACCGCCGACAAGAGCACCTACGCCCGTAGACGACAGACCGTACGCCGCCCATGCAAGCGAATAGAGGCCGGAGCGCAGTTCGTAATATAAAAGTCTTCGCCCGAAATTAAAACTATTTCATCGTCGTTTCGTACTTTTTATCCAGCCGCTTAAAAGTTTTTTTGTTTCGGCAAGCTGTTTTGCAATTACCGCGGTGTGGTGAATCGTTATCGCACGTTTTCGCCGCGCCGTGTCCGTGTAAAAATCCAAAAGGCTTAAACTTACGGCGGCGGATTTCTGATATTTTATCCGTTTCTCTTCATCACGCTCAAAATTTGCACGGTAAAGATTTTCCACCACGTCAACCGACGCGTTCTGCAAACGGGTTACAATGCTCCAGCGCAAATTTTTGGGAGATTTTTCGGTTATTACAAAAATGTATTCGCTCAGTTTTTTAGCATGTGTGAATACCGCCATTTCCTTGTCGCGCGGGCTGTCGAAATCGTTTATGCGAAAGGCTTTGCGAGAGGCGTGTTGCTGCAAACTTGCAGGGTCTTCGATTGAGGCTTCCCCCTCATTCAACGGCGTTGAATCTTTAAGCTCGGCGCGTATTTCCCTTTCAAGCTCCAAAAGAGTTATCTGTTCATCGGCTTGCTGCATTTTTTCTCCTTATCCCCGCGCCGTCCGTTGCATACGGTGCAAGCTTTTTGGAAAGTTCGGTTTCAATTTTATAACTTTGCGAAAACTTAAGATGTCCGTGAAAAGCCGCCAGCGACTGACGGACACGCTCCCCGTCGATTATACCGTCGAGCCGTGCTTTTTTTAATAACCGCGCCCGCCACCTGAGTCTGCGTTTTGTTTTCTTTTTTACCGTTTTTATCAGTTTGCCGTCGGGAGTAAAAAAGTATCTGAAACCGAGATAAGTCACGCCGTTTTTTAAAGGAAATATCTGCGTTTTGGAATTGAATTTCAAGCCGAGTTCCGTTACTGTTTTTTGTATTTCCTCAAGCGCCCGCTGTAAAAACCGCCTGTCTTCGTGGACGAGTACAAAATCGTCCATATAGCGCGAATACACTTTTACACGCAGTTTTTCTTTAATAAGACGGTCAACCTCGTTAAGGTAATACATACCGAATACCTGACTTGTCTGGTTGCCTATCGGTATGCCGCGCCCCGTATCGTCAGGGTTATTGCCAATCGGTTCAACACCGCAATTTTTAAGATACTCGGCTTTGGTGCAATAACTGTCTACTATATCTTCGACAAGCTTTTTAAGCCTTTTATCGCGGATTTCCGAACAGATTATCCGTTTTAGCTGTGCATGCGGCATTGTCGGAAAGTATTTTAAAATATCGCATTTTAAAATATAGCCGTTTACCCCGTGGGTATGCACGAACTTCCGCAGCATGGCTTCGAACCTTTGCAACGCGAAAAGCGTGCCTTTACCCTTTTGGCAAACGGCGTTATCTAATATGGCATGTTTTGTAAAATAAGGAGCGAGCGCGCCGTCACACAATACGTGCTGGACTACGCGGTCGCAATAATGCAACGTCTGAATCTCACGCTTTTTAGGTTCATATACCGAAAAATTGGAATATCCTTTAAGTTTGAACTTGCCCGATTGCAACTGAGAATATACATTATACAAGTTCTCCAGCATCGACATTTCAAATCTTACAAGCGGTTTTTTGTCTCGCTTGCCGACCCTTCCTCGCATATGAGCCTGATATAAAGATTCGTAAGTGAAAAGCTCGTCGAACGAATTTTCAATCATCGCAGGGTTTTAAGTTGCGGGTGTGGTAATTTGTTGAAGTATTCAGCCTGTTTATTATACCAAATTTTTCGAACTACTGTCAATAATTTTAATGCTTCGACAAAATAAAATAAAAAGCGCGCCGTTCGCAAAATGCGAACGGCGCGCTCTTACCACACTATTTTTTACCGAAGGGCGTCCCCAAACAGTCCTTATAGCCTTAATTATTTGCCGTATTCCGGCCATACGCGGTTGTCTCTGAACCATTCCGTATTCTTCAGAATTACAGTATTGTTAGAACACCTTAATTTCAATTCCCCCGCCTCCGTATAAAAGACAATATTGCCATTCATAGACGTATAACCGTTTTCAAGACTTTCATCCCATAAAGTTGTGCAATATATGTTGGCGGTATACCGTGCAACGCGGTCGATAAACGCCTGTGCAGGAAATTCGTTTCCGACGCTGGGTTTATATTCGGTTGTACCGCAACAACAGCACACCGCAACGTTTTTTGGCTTGATAACGCTAAGCAATGTTTCAGTAGACGCCGTGTAACTGCCGTGATGCCCGCCCTTAAACAAATCCACTTCCGGAAGAGAATTGAATTGTACGAGATACTCTTCTCCCTTTTCTTCCAAATCTCCGGTAAACAGATAGTTATAATTTACGTTCTGCAATTCCTGCGTTAAAAGCATACACACCGAATATTCGTTTTCACCGCCGTCGGCGTCGGCTTTATTTTCGTAAAAATAATTATAAAGAATATTCATGGAAACAGTCTGTGCTCCGTCCAGATAATACTGTCTTTGCGCGCCGCCGTCATTGTTCCAACATTCAAGAGCAGTATAAACCTCAGTACCACGGGATTTAACATATTCAACGGCAGTGCAATAATCGCGGTAAATCTGCGTCGAGGCGTCCGAGCGGGCAAACTGAATTAAAGTACCCACTTGATACTGATACAAAATTCCCGTCCTGGTATCGCCGCTTTTGTTGCCCACAAATCCGGCAATATGGTCCTGATGAGCGTGTGTCGCTATTACATATTCCAAAATACCGTCCGTGCAATATTCGTCAACGTAATTTTTAATCGTCGCCGCGCTGTTCTGACGTGAACCCGCATCAATCAGAACCTCTGTATTGCCGTATTTTATAAGAGTACAGTCGCCGGTATACTTATTGCCGAGTTCCAAAAAATGAATTGAAACGTTTTCGTTTTTATCAAACCCGCAAACAAGGCAGATTCCGTTGCCGCCAAAGTTGTGGTTCCCCGTTGCGCGAATAACAGTTTCAAGCGTATCCCCGCACACATCACACTTCTTTTCGCCTTTGCCCGCCTTTCCGCAGGTAGCTTTTTCAATCTCTCTTTCGGCGCCCCACTTATGTCCGTCCGCAGGCAGTACACGTATATCCACATCCCCGCAGACAAGACAATATTTCATAACGGAGCCGTCTTCAGTACACGTTGCCGCCGTAATTTCGGAGTTGCTCCAGCTATGCTCGCCCACGCCGAGAAATTTATGATATAGTTCCGGCTTCACAAACCATAGCGTAATAAGCACCGCCGCTATAATCACTATTAATACGGCTATTAAAATTATTATTCCTTTTCCGTACCTCTTATTCCGACGGGATTTCGTTGACCCGCCTTTTGAATATCTAGGCATATATTAACCCTTCCGGCGGCAAGTTACCCCCGCTATATACTGTAATTAAAGCGATTTCAGCTGATGTATAATCTTTTCGCGCATTTCAATGAATTTATTTAACTTTGCGCGTTCATCGTCAACGAGTTTTTTGGGAGCCTTAGCAACAAACCCCTGATTGTTGAGTTTTCCGTCCGCACGGCGGATTTCACCCGTAACCCTTTCAAGCTCACCCTGTAAACGCACTTTTTCCTTTTCAATATCCACGAGCTCACCCATAGGGATGTAAACCGTTCCTATTGCCAGCACCTTTGTCACGGCGTTTGTCCCGGCCTCTTCAGCCGACTGAACGAATTTTATTTCCTTTGCGCCCGCAAGCTTTAAAATACTGTCTTGCCCCATAGATATCATTCGTTTACTGTCGGTTGCAATATATAACGAAACCTTTCTCGAAGGAGGACAGTCAAGCTCGGTTTTAGCCGCGCGCACCGCCGTTATAATCTCCATAACCCCCGCAAACGACTGCGCGTCCTTTTTGTAAGCAAGTTTTGAATTATATCTCGGAAAATCCTTTGTCATAATCGTACCCTCGGTATTGGGCAAATTACGGTATATTTCATCGGTAATAAACGGAATGAACGGATGAAGAAGTTTTAAAGCGTTTTCAAGAACAAAAACAAGCACGGACGCCGCGCCGTCCTTTTTTACATCGTCGTCTGAATACAGAACCGGTTTAACAAGTTCAATATACCAGTCACAAAAATCCGACCACATAAAGTCATACATAATCTGGCACGCAATACCAAATTCAAACTTGTTGAGAGCAAGAGTTACGTCGCGGATTGACGACTGCAAACGCGCTATTATCCACTTATCCGCATGTGATAACCTGATTTCAGAAAGCGGTTTAACCTTTCTGCCCTCACAGTTTGAAATAACGAAACGGCTTGCATTCCAGATTTTATTCATAAAGTTGCGGCACGCTTCCACTTTCGCGTCGGAATAACGCGTGTCGTTACCGGGAGCGACGCCCTGTAACAATGAAAAGCGCAAGCTGTCGGCGCCGTATTTATCTATTACCACAAGCGGGTCAACACCGTTACCCAGCGATTTTGACATCTTTCTGCCCTTTTCGTCACGAACAAGTCCGTGAATCAAAACGTCGCGGAAAGGCACCTTTCTCATATGTTCCAGTCCGGAGAAAATCATTCTCGCAACCCAGAAGAAAATTATATCGTAACCGGTTACAAGCACGTCGCCGGGATAGAAATATTCCAAATCGGAGGTATCGTCGGGAAAGCCCAAAGTTGAAAAAGGCCAAAGCGCCGCCGAAAACCACGTATCCAGAACGTCCTCGTCCTGCTTTACATGCGTTCCGCCGCAATTCGGGCAAACGGTTATGTCCGTTTTTGAAGCTATTTCTTTTCCGCAGTCTTCGCAGTACCAAACAGGTATTCTGTGTCCCCACCAGAGCTGACGAGAAATGCACCAGTCCTTTACGTTTTCCATCCAGTTGTAATAAGTCTTTGCAAATCTTTCGGGTACGAATGTTATTTTTTTATCCGTAACCGCGTTGATTGCGGGGCGGGCGAGCGATTCCATTTTAACGAACCATTGCTTTGAAACTATAGGCTCTACGGTGGCGCCGCAACGGTAGCAATGCCCCACGCTGTGCGCGTGCGGAACGATTTTAACCAGATATCCGCCCGCTTTTAAGTCCTCGACAAGCCGTTTTCTGCATTCGTACCTGTCAAGCCCCGCGTATTTGCCGGCAAGTCCGTTCATTGTGCCGTCATCGTTCATGACTTTTACGACGGGCAGGTTGTGCCTTAAACCGACCTCGAAGTCGTTGGGGTCGTGGGCGGGGGTTATTTTAACCACGCCCGTGCCGAACTCCATATCCGCGTGCTCGTCGCCGACAACCGGAATGGGTTTATTTACTATCGGCAGAATTACATTTTTGCCAATTAAATGCTTATATCTTTTGTCGTCGGGGTTAACAGCAACCGCCGTATCGCCGAACATCGTTTCGGGGCGGGTGGTGGCAACCTCCAGAGCGGCGGAGCCGTCCTCTGTTAAATACTTTATATGCCAGAAAAAACCGTCCTCGTCTGCGTATTCCACTTCCGCGTCTGAAAGAGCGGTTTTACAGCACGGGCACCAGTTTATTATACGGCTGCCCCTGTAAATAAGTTTCTTGTTGTAAAGGTTAACGAAAACCTCTCTTACCGCCTTAGAACATTTTTCATCCATGGTAAAGGTAAGTCGCGACCAATCGCAGGAAGAGCCTAACTTTTTAAGCTGTTCCACTATTCTTGCGTTATACTTGTCTTTCCACGCCCAGACGCGCTTTAAAAAACCTTCGCGGCCAAGACTTTCCTTGCTTTCGCCCTCGGCTTTAACCTGTTCCAACACCTTGACTTCGGTTGCTATAGAGGCGTGGTCCGTACCGGGCAACCAAAGCGTGCAATAACCCTGCATACGCTTAAAACGGATAATCGTATCCTGCAACGTTTCATCCATTGCGTGCCCCATATGGAGCTGGCCGGTAATGTTGGGCGGCGGCATCATAACGGTAAACGGAACCTTATTATCGTCGCGTTCCGCCCTGAAACAGCCGTTTTCCTCCCATTCTTTATAAAGTCTGTTTTCAAAGTCCTTGGGGTTGTAAGTTTTTTCTAACATAAAATTAACCTTTAATATATTAACTGCATTTTAAATATATTCCGTTTCATTATAAATCAAAACGCCCGCGGTTGTCAAACGGTAAAGGCATACGCATAAAATGTATTATTAAATTTTAAGGAGTTAAAAAATACTTACCGTGAAAAAAATTATAACTTTTATTCTCGCCGCGGTTTGCTCCGTAATGCTTTCGGGCACTATTGCCGGATGCGGCGGGAACGACAAAGTAATCAGAATAAACGAGGTCACCCACTCGGTTTTTTACGCACCTTTATACCTTGCGGACTCGCTCGGTTATTTTAAAGAAGAAGGCTATGAAATAGAGCTCACCAACGGCGGCGGCGCCGACAAAACTATGGCCGCCGTGCTTGCAGGCGAGGCGGATATCGGTTTCTGCGGCCCCGAGGCAGTCGTTTACACCCAAATAGGCGGCACGAGCGACGCTCCCATGGTTTTCGGACAGATGACAAAACGAGACGGAAGTTTTTTGGTCGGCAGAAACCCCGAACCCGACTTCGACTGGAAAAACCTCGAAGGCAAGACGATTATTGCCGGCAGACCGGGCGGCGTGCCTTATATGACGTTTGAATACGTTTTAAAAAACGCCGGAGTTAACGCAAACCTTGTAAAAAATATTGATTTCAATATGACTACCGCAGCTTTTGAAGGCGGCACAGGCGATTACTGCACAATGTTCGAACCCACTGCCTCTTCCTACGTTGCAGAAGGCAACGGCTACATTGTTGCTTCCGTAGGTCAGGAATCGGGCGAAATCCCCTACACCTGCTTTATGGCAAAGCAAAGTTATATCGATAAAAACGGCGACAAGATTCGCGGACTTTTGCGCGCAATAACAAAAGCAACTAAATATATTAACGAGCACAGCAGTGCAGACGTGGCAAAACAAATTACCAGATACTTTGACGCAACCAGCGAGGACAGCATAAAAACTTCGGTTGAGAGCTACAAAAATATAGACGCCTGGGTAACGAATATGGCTATGGAAGAAACCTCCTTTACAAGGCTTTTGGACGTTATCGAACTTGCAGGAGAACTTGAACGGCGCTTAGACTTCCACAAAGTGGTGTTAACCGAAGCGGCGGAAAGAGTTTACAGGGAAATTTACGCTTAAAATGCAAATAACCCCGACATAATAACGGGGCAATCGAAAAATATGATACTTGAATTTAAAGACGTATCCTATACGTACCACACTAAAACAGGTGAAACCACCGCCGTCCGCGATATGAATTTTTCCGTGGAAGAGGGTCAGTTCGTTTCGGTAATCGGGCCTTCCGGATGCGGAAAAACCACCATATTATCGCTTGCGGCGGGAATATTAAAACCCTCTTCCGGTGAAGTTGTCCGCGGACAGGGCGAATTCGGATATATGCTACAGCGCGATGCGCTCTTTTCGTGGCGCACCGTTGAACAGAACATATTTCTGCCCCTGGAAGTAAAAAAACGCAACACACCCGAAATGCGTAAAAAAGCAATTGCACTTGCCGAAAAATACGGACTTAAGGACTTTTTAAACAAAACCCCCTCACAACTTTCCGGCGGCATGCGCCAAAGAGTTGCGCTAATAAGAACGCTTGCGGCGGAACCGGAAATGCTTTTACTGGACGAACCGTTTTCCGCGCTCGATTACCAGACCAGGCTTGAAGTCTGCGACGATGTTCAGGGAATAATAAAAAGCGAAAAAAAGACGGCGCTCCTCGTTACCCACGACATATCAGAAGCTATTGCGCTTTCGGATAAAGTCGTAGTACTTTCGGCGCGTCCCGCAAAGGTTGTTGCAGAGCATGAAATAAGCTTTGGCGGCAACGTGCCGAAAACGCGCAGGGAATGCGCTGAATTTTCCGCAATGTTCGAAATTTTAAGAAGAGAGCTCGGCATTTAACCGCAGGATATACCGCGGTTAATCAAGGATAAACATATGAAAAAAGAAAAACCCAACTACTCGCGCGAACATCTCGCGTACCTGAAGAAACAAAAGAAAAAGAACGTTATTATCCATATTTCCCGCTGGCTGATACTCGGACTTCTGCTCGGACTTTGGGAATTATTCGCACAGCTTAAAATAATTGACCCGTTTATTACCAGCTCACCTTCGCGCGTGTGTAAAACGATTGGCGATTTATACTCGAACAACACGCTTTTCTACCATATAGGCGTTACGCTTATGGAAACTATGGCAGGATTTATAATCGCAGTAATTGTAGGCTACGCCATTGCAGTTGCGCTTTGGGCAAGCGATTCCGCACGTAAGATTTTAGAACCTTATATAGTCGTTTTGAATTCTTTGCCGAAAATCGCGCTCGGACCGCTTATTATAATCTGGATTGGCACCGGCTACGACGCGATTATCTTTATGACGGTAATCGTTTCGATAATAGTATGCATAATGAATATGCTTGCCGGATTTATTGCCGTTGATAAAACAAAACTGCTGCTTATGAAGTCTATGGGCGCAGGCAGAGCCACTACTTTGCGGAAATTAATAATACCAGCGTCTCTCCCCGCCCTAATGAATACTTTAAAAGTTGCAGTCGGTCTTGCCTGGATAGGCTCTATAATGGGTGAATATATCGTTTCAAAAGCGGGGCTGGGCTACTTAATCGTTTACGGCGGGCAGGTGTTTAAGCTTGACCTTGTAATGACGGCTACGTTTATTTTGTGCGTGCTTGCCGGCGGAATGTACGGAATAATAGCTTTAATCGAAAAAAAAGTCGTCAATAGAAATATATAATTTAATACAATTTATAAAGCGGAGCGCCAAAGCGCTCCGCTTTCTTTTTTAATTGCAACATTTAAAAAAATCAAATTAAAACCGCAATTATAAGCGCGGCTGTGACAGCAATTAAAACAAGTATTGCTCTTTTTGCGTATCTTATCATACCGTTTCCCTCCCGTAATTCATCCGTTCGTATTTATTAAATCCCCTCAACCCGTCAAGCTCACTCAAAAGCTCGTCGCACTTATCGAGAGGCAGAGTCTCGTCCTTGCGGACAAGATAAATCTCACCGTCGTGACGGTGCCTTATTAAACTTTTTTGTCTTTCAATATAAGCTGCAAAATTCATTTTCCTGCCCTCCGTTTATTTACACTTCAAATTTTACTAATAATACTTGACATATATTGTCATATATATTAAAATATTTCTGAAAATTTAAAAATTTTTTCAGCGTGGTTTATACTATGCCGAAACAAGGTGTTATATTCCGATGAAATACGAAATTATGTTCAGAATAATGATGCGGCTTCTTCAAAAACGCAAAATAACCGCAAGAGAAATTTCAGAGAAATACGAAGTTTCGATACGCAGCGTTTACCGCTATATAGAAGAACTTATTGTATGCGGAGTCCCCATCGACGTTGAGCGCGGAAGATACGGCGGAATAACAATAGCCGATACTTTCAGGCTACCCGTGGGATATTTTACGAAGGACGAATACTCCGCAACGGTAAACGCTTTAACCGCTATGTCCTCGCAAATTTCAGACGCAAACATCATTTCCGCGATAGAAAAGCTGCAAAGTACGCAAAAGAGCGAGCGGCGCGACCTTTCAGTTTGCGGAAATATAATCGTGGACGGAGGCACCTGGGGCGACAGCACAAAATTTTCCGATAAAATGTTTGTCTGCGAACAGGCGGTTAACGAAAGCAAATCAATATTAATAGACTATATCTCACGCGAAGGCGAACACTCGAAACGAGTAATCGACCCGCACGTCATGATTTTGAAACAAAACGTTTGGTACGTTTATGCGTTCTGCCATACAAAGCAGGAATTCCGAACATTTAAAATCGGCAGAATACGTTCGGCAACTTTTACCGGTGCACAATTCAAAAAGCAGAAAATTTCCCGTGACGAACTCGATTTCGGTTTTTCGTATACCGATAAACAAATGATAAGCGTTACGCTTGAAATAGAAAAGAATTCGCTTGCCGACGCCGAAGAATGGCTTGGAGTCGACAACATAGAACCGCGCGGCGAAAGTTTTATAGCAAACATGCAACTGCCTGACGACAGCGTACTTGTAAACAAAATTTTAAGTTACGGCGGCGCCGTTAAAGTTTTGGAACCAAAAGAACTTAAAGCGCGCGTAAAAAAAGCCGCAGAAAAAATTGCGGAGCTGTAAAACGTTTTTATGCATAAAAATTTCGAATATAAAGTTATTGGCTGGACCGGATACGCCGACCGACGCTTCCCCGATTATAACCATTCAAAAGAAGCATACGAGTCACTGATTGAATGCGTCCGTAAAAACGGCTATTACTTCAAAGACGACGCGCCCGACTGCGTTCCGGTGTTCAACGACTGTACAGCCGCAAGATTATCATTGCGCGGATGGCGCGGCGTTATGGCTGACGCATGGCAATCAGATACTGCAAACACAAATAATACCGATATATTTTATAAGCCAAAAACGGTAAATTACCCTAAAAAAGGTATAAATTTTTTGCTTGTCGAAAACAAAACAACACATAAACTACCGCTTAAAGACAAAGAATTTACCGATAAACGATATTTGTGCGAAAAGTCGCTTTTTATTAATGTATTGTCGGAAGAACATAAAGAAATCGAACGCGGGAATTTTATTGATTTTATCGATGAAGAAAACGGCGAGTCGATAATGAGCGAAGCTTTTGTAATAAATATTTATTCCGCGCAATCCGTTGAAGAAATTCTAGATATGATGCAAAAAAATATTCCGGACTGGAAAGATTTATCAGAAGAACTCGGGCTTGCTCCAAAATTGAAAATAGAGCAAATTGCTAAACTCATACGCAAAAAAATATCCCCCGACGACGAAAAAAAATACGGCGTGTGGGGAACCGAAGTTTTTTACCCGTAAAAATAAAAAGCGGGGCATGCTTAACATAGTTATTACTATAAGGAAATTTAGTATGACGCAAATAAAAGATAATTAAGCTAGCGTTAAATTATGCCTTTTCCGTGCTTTTTCGTGTACGCACCAGGCTGCTTGTAGTCTGGTTAGATAATGACGCCCTTGCAACAGCTTGGCTTTCTCCTCCTGAAATGATGTACTAACTGTACGATAAACAGCAATTTAACAGAAAAAAGAAGTAAGGCAATAACATTTTATAGCCTTACTTCTTTTCTTATTGGATTGACTAATTATATTCTATTTTTGTCGCCCCATTCACACATACCGTCAAGAATAGGCATTAGGGATTTACCGCGTTCGGATAGACTGTATTCGACTTTGGGCGGTATCTGCGGATATTCCTTGCGAATAACAAGTCCGTCGTTTTCCAATTCTCTGAGCGATAAACTCAATGTCTTATACGAGATACCTTTTATATATCGCTGTAACTCATTATACCTGACTACCGTAAATTCCATTAAGGTATACAGTATCGTCATTTTATACTTACCGCTTATAAGCGATAAAGTATAACTAAATCCCGTATCGCCTAATTTCTCGGAAGCAATACACCGTTTTTTTTCGTTTTCCATAGCTACCGTCCCTACACTCTACTTTTTGTTAGTATCGCACTTTATTGTGCGTACTTGACAAAATTATAATACCACAATATATTATATATCGTCAAGACTGTCGGACGCAAAAAATACGAATAAAACAGTCAAAAGGAGTTTTTTATGAGAGCTGAACTAAAAGAGTATCAGGCGGTAGAACAAGCCGCAATGAATTTTGTAAAGAGCGTTGCTGAAGGCAACAGCGCGCACGCCAAAAAGTTATTTATTGACGAGGCGGTATTATTCGGTTATTTGGACGGCGAGCTTGAACACGGTTCAATACAGCAGTTTTACCATAACGTAGATACCGTCGGCGGCGGCAAGAATTTCAAAGCACGCATAGACGTTATCGCGTTGGAAGAAACGCTCGCCGTCGTGCGTGTTCTCGAAGAAGGTTGGGGCAACCGTATAGATTTTACCGACTATCTTTTGCTTTTGAAAATAAGCGGCGAATGGAAATGCGTTGCAAAAGCGTACAATCAGAATTCAAATACAATTAAAAACGGTTGATAAAATGGCAAAACGCATCATAATTCTTAACGGCAGTCCGAGAAAAAACGGAAATACGGCGGAACTGATAAAATCGTTTATAAAGGGCGCGCTGGAAGCGGGTAACACCGTTGCGGAATTTTTCCTGAACGAAATGGATATTCACGGTTGTTTAGGTTGCTTTGGCGGCGGAAAAAACCCCGAAAGTCCCTGCGTGCAAAAAGACGATATGCTCAAAATCTACCCCGAATATCAGGCCGCCGATGTTGTAGTGCTTGCAAGCCCGCTATATTATTGGACGGTAAGCGGACAACTGAAAACGGCGTTCGACAGGCTGTTTGCAGTTGCGGAATGTAATAAAGATTATATTAATCCCAAAAAGGAATGTGTATTGCTTATGGCTGCGGAAGGTAACGGATTCAAGGAAAGCGTGTACTGGTATGATAATCTTATGAAACACCTAAAATGGAAAACGCTCGACAAAGTGCTTTGCGGGGACGTTATGGCAATCGGCGATATTGCAGAAAGAAAAGAACTTTCCTACGCCTATGAACTCGGAAAATCCATAAAATAAAGGAGTAAATGTTATGAAAGAAATCACCTTGGCGGGAGCGGCTAAAATAAGCTCTCCGAATCCCGTTACCATTGTATGCACGCAAAAGCCTGACGGCAGTACTAATCTTGCTGCCGTATCGTGGTGGACTTATTTGTCGTATAACCCTAATATGATAGCTTATGCTATGGCAAAAACTTCGTACAGCGGCGAAATGGTACGGCAAAATAAAAAGGTTATTTTTACAATACCGAGCGATAAGATTGCCGACGTCGTAATGGAATGCGGAAGTTCTACGGGTAGAAACACGGATAAAATCACGAAGTTTGGTGTAAAAATGAAAGTGCTCCCCGACTGCAATATTTCCGTACCCGAATACAGTGCGCTGGCAATCGTTTGTAAATTGAAGGAATATATTGAAACAGGCGACCATTATCTTTATATCTGCAATGTTGAGAAAGTTTACGCCGACGAACAAGAGAAGGCTGTTTTTGCCTGGAACGGATACTCCCAAATCAGGGCTGTAAGATAAATTTCTTTTCAGCTTAACGTACTCTTTCCCGTATACTTAAAAGCTCTCGGACAATAATTGTCCGAGAGCTTTTGCCGTCATTTTTTTATAGATTAATTTACCAAGGCAGTGTTTCGCCGCCCAATATATGAATGTGCAGATGAAAAACCGTCTGCCCCGCGTCGTCGCCCTGATTTATAACAAGCCGATAACCGTTTTCAAGTCCGTTTTCCTTTGCTATCTGCGGAATTTTAAAAAGCATATAACTAACAAGACCCCGCCCCTTTTCATCGGCTTCCTCCAAAAGCTTAAAATGGTCTTTAGCAACAGCCAGAAGATGAACTTTGGCCTTAGGCTCTATATCCTTGAAAACGAGCATCTTATCGTCCTCGAAAACCTTAACAGAAGGAATTTCACCCTTCAAAATTTTGCAAAAAACGCAGTTGTTTTCAATCATGTTCTTTACCCGCCTTAACGTAATTTATTATGCACACCGTTCCGCACGAAATAAGGGCTAACCCCGCAATCACCGAAAGCGCTATTATGTATTCCGTACCGCAAAATTCAGTTTCGGTTAAATACACTACGAAAATATTTTCATAGTCGTCAAAATAGCACGATTCGACATCTGAATTTACCATATAAACACTGTCAAAATAATACGCAGCTATATCGTCGTAGCCGTTATAGGCTGGAACGCTCCTGCTCTCGTAAATATATTTTCCTATTCCTACCGAAACGCTTGCAAGTTTTTCTGATTCATTTCCGTTTTTATCCGTGCTGAATTCGTAATTATAATAGTAAGAAATATCTCCGAACGTCGCTTTTTGCGTCGCCCGCAAAAGTTTCCCCTCTTTCAGTTCTTCATAATAATTTCCATTCGCCCAGTTTTCGTCATATGCCCTGCCGGCTTGTATGTCGAATTCATAACCGTCCTGCACAAATTCTTTAAATTCGGAAATCCTTTTAAAGGTCTTTATCTTTTGATAATTGCCTATTTGGAGATAACAAAAAGCGATACCCAAAACGGCAAGCACTGTGAGCATAACCGCCAGAGCCACGTTTGCCGTATGATAAAGCCCCGCTTTAACAACGTTCGCCTTTTTTACGGCAACGGGCGCGGAAACGGTAATACCCGAAGCAAATCCGAAATCGCGCTCCGCCTCCGCGGCAGCCGCCGTTTCCGACATTTTGTCTTCGCCGCTTATTTCGCTGTCCGCAGTAACCGGCATTGCAACAGGGTTCACCGCCAGCGTAGGGTCAATTACTCCCGCTGAAATTGCCGGAGGCATTTCCAAAAGCCGGCCTCCCAGCACTTTCATTCTTTCCCTTGTAATAATTATTTTCGTCACGACTACCGCCATAACAAAACATATAAACAAAGTGAGCATAGCCCAGCCAACGGGCACAATGTCAATACCTGTAGCGTCCCACGCAAAGTGCAACGCTATGCTGAATATGCAAATCCCCCAGAAACGGATATCTATTAAAGGCCGCTTAAACGTGCCGAAAGCCCAGCCAATAAACGCCGACCACACCACATGCGTACACACGGAAGTAACCGCACGCAATATCGAAGTTGACAAAACTTCGGTCAAATCGATTCCGAATGTTCCCGAACCGTAAAATATGTATCCCAAATCCTCGGAAATAGAAACGCCGGCACCGACAGCCGCAGCAAGGATTAAGCACGCCATCGGACTGCCGCGCTTTTTTAAAAGCAAAACCGCAAGAATTGCGGGCAACGCTTTACCGAACTCCTCCAAAATCGCCGTCCATGCAACACTCATCCACTCGTTTTCGGGAATCCACGCAAAATATCCCAAAAAAATTATCAAATCGCCTATCATCGAACATATAACAAGCACCGCAACGGCTTTTAAAAAACTTAAATCTTTTTTTGGATTCAGTTCATACAGCATCACAAAAAACGGCGCAGTTATTAAAACGGCGCCTAAAACCATAAGCGTAGGTACCGATATTCCGTTGCTCGTCAACCTGATAATAAAAGCGGTAAATCCGAACATAACAAGACAGAGAAACAAAAGACGCATATATATCCACGGATAAACGCGGTTTTCTCCGCTTTCGTCACCCATTCCGCGCGTAAAAAATTCTCTGTACTCGTCAAGGGAGTGGTGTCTGAAAGTTTCCTTAAACCACCCCTTTATCCGCATCAGCTTTAAGCCGTCAATCCTGGGAAATATTATAAACATAAGCACCGTCCGCAAATTTTTCTTTGAGTATAACTTTATATTTTTTTCCTGTGCAAACTTCGCCGGCAAGATAACCTTTTATATAATTACCGGTATAGCCGCAAGTGTATCCGTTTTGAATTTCTTCGGCAATAAAATCAAGACTGCGCCCGATAAACCCCTCTATATACCGCGATTGCGCACGTTCGGCCGCCTTTAAAAGTCTGTGTAGTCTTTCGCTTTTTACCTGCGGAGACAAATCTTTCATTTTAAATGCAACCGTGCCCTCGCGCGGGGAAAAAGCAAACGCGTGCACCCGCGCAAACTTCGCCTCTTCTATTATGGAAAGACTTTTTTCAAAATCCTCTTCCGTTTCGGTTGCAAATCCTGCGATTATGTCTGTGGTAATCGCCGCATCAGGGAAATATTTATATATAAGCGCACACTTTTCAAGGTATTCTTCGCGCGTATAGCGCCTGTTCATTGCTTTAAGCACGGCGTTACTTCCGCTTTGAAGGGATAAATGAAATTGTTCGGCAAAATCCGGCAGTTTCTTCAATGCTTCCAAAAATTCTTCGGTAATAATATTACATTCCAAAGAACCCAGTCTTATGCGTTTTTTTTCTTTGGAAAGCGCCGAAATCAAATCGGTAAGAGTTTTATCCCCATAACCGTAGGAAGATATGTTAATGCCGTTTAAAACTATTTCGGGGCAGTCTGTTTTGGCTATTTCCCCCAATATATCCTCTATCGAACGCGATATCTCTCGTCCGCGCAGGTACGGAATTATGCAATATGAACAAAAATTATTGCATCCGTCCTGCACCTTAATAAAAGCCCGCGTGCCGGTCTGTTTGGGCTGTTGCAAACCGCAATTAAAAAGGTTGAATTTAAGCGCAACGGCTTCAACGATTTTACCCTTGTCCCTTGCGCCGCAAACAAATGTTACGCCGCGAGCTTCAAAAGACTTTTTATCTTTTTCAGAAGCACACCCGCACACGAAAATATCGGCGTTACCGTTAAACTTTCTTACCCTTGCAATAAGCTGTCTGCTCTTTTTTTCCGCCTCACACGTGACTGCACAGGTATTTAAAACGTATATATCCGCGGGGCAAAGCGAATCGGTTACTTCAAAGCCCAACTTTTCGAGCGCAGCCATTATCGAACCGGATTCCGCCTCGTTCACTTTACAGCCTAACGTAAAGACAACTGCTTTCATTCAAGTTCTCCCAATGCGTAAGCCGCAAGCGTGCACATTGAAATAGCCGCGGTTTCGGCGCGTAATATGCGCTTACCAAGCGAAACCCCAATATATCCGAGAGACTTTGCAAGTTCGAATTCCCTGTCGGAAAATCCCCCCTCGCTCCCGACGACGACCGCGGCGGAGCCGTTCAACACGTTCGGCATACCGTTGCCGCCGGAAAGAAACTCGCAGGCAAAAAGTTTGTTGACGTAGTTTTTTGCACACGAAAGCGCGCCGTTTAAATTATCGAAATATTTCACTTTAGGCGCGCACGCTCTGAGACATTGCTTAGCGGCTTCTCTGGCAACTTTATTAAGCCTTTCAAGTTTATTTTCGTTCATATAAGCGGAACAGTATTCCGAAGAAAACACAAAAATTTCAGTCACTCCGAGTTCGGTAGCTTTTTGCACAACAAGTTCGGTTTTGTCGCCTTTCAACACTCCGCATAACAGACAGATTTCGGTTTCCGGCTCTTTATCGCTTACTTTTGCCCCCGTAATATGCGCCAGCAAACGGTGCTTTTCTATATTCGCAACAATCGCCGAAAACTCTTTGCCGCTACCGTCCAACAGTACGATTTCCGCACCCTCTTCTAATCTGAGCACGGTTTTCGCGTGGGTAAATTCTTCACCCTCCAAAAAGACTTCGGTCCGTCCATTCAATTCGTATTCAACAAAAAATCTGCGCGGAGTACTCATAATTTAAACGAAAGAGCAAACCATTCGCCCTCTTTTACCTTTTTTTCAAGTTTAAGATTCTGCGCGGTGAAAGCCTTTATCACCATATCCAAACGGCTTTCTATAATCCCGCTTAAAATAAGCGTTCCGCCATTCTTTAAATTTTTGGGAATAGACGGCGCAAGCCGGCACAAAATTTCGCCTGTTATGTTTGCAAGCATTATATCGCCCTTTATTTCCGCATCATTCAAAAGGTCGGAGTGCGCCACAACCGCTTTTGCGGAAACACCGTTATTCAAGCAATTATGCTTTGCGCTTTTAACCGCAATGTCGTCTATGTCAGTAAGATAAGCAAGCTTAGCCCCAAGTTTTACAGCGGCAATGCCCAAAATCCCGCTGCCGCACCCGACGTCTATGCAAACGTCGCCCTCTTTTAAATAATCCTGCAACAGCTTAAGGCACATAGAAGTAGTTTCGTGCTCACCCGTGCCGAAAGCCATATTGCTGTCAAGCTTTATGATAACTTCGCCGTCCTCTTTATCATAATCAATCCACTCCGGCACTATCACCACGCTCGCGCCTATGTGTAAGGGGCGGAAGTGCTTGCGCCATATTTCCAGCCAGTCGTCGCCTTCCACTATTCTTCGCGTAATTTCCAATGAACCGAAATCGATATATTCTTTGCCGTTTATCGCAGCATTTTCAATATCGGCACGTATTTTGGGCGCGGTGGTTTCGGTCTCCTCAAGCGGAATAAAAGCTTTTACAAGCACGTCGCATCTATCGTTTGTAAGGCTCTCGTCGATATAATCCCAATACATTGCCTTGTTCTGTTGCAGAGCAATAACGTCTTTAACGTCGGAAATCGCCACGCCGTAATTTGTGTAACCCCACAAAACGTCGGCAATAACTTCACTGCCTTCCGAAGTGGTATGTATAGTAAGTTCCGTAAATTTCATAATTTAATTTTAACACCTGAAATATTTTATTGCAAGAAAAAAGCGGCGCGAATTTCTTCGTGCCGCCTTACATTATTTTACAGATATAAATTACTTGTATCGGGATAATGAATTTCCGCCCAGAAGTTCGTCATACGCCAACCCGTATAAAAATTAGCTGCGGCATTCCAATTTTTTGCATCCTTATCAGAACCCAACGCAGTATAAATTTTTCCTCCGCTTACAGGTAATTTTGCCGTAAAATTACAAGTCACATAGCTCTCGTTTAAACTACCGTTTCCGTGGTCTACTATTATATGTTCCATAATATAAGCGTCACTGATATTCGGCTGGGAATAAAAATAGAAGTGCTCTTTCGTATAATAAGGTTCGGGGGCATATTTACTGTCCCGTCCGTGTTTAATGTTCGCATGAAAATCTATTATCACGTTTACGGTTTTCGTCCAATCAATTTCCGAACACTCTTCCGTAAAATCTATATTAAACGAAGAATACAAATTAGGTGTTTTATGCCATATAACTGCACTTTCAGAGCTTCCGCTCAAAAATGTTTTTAATTTTGTCTTTTCTCTATACCAACCCGCTTTTAAGAGCGTCCCCGATGAAGGCATCTTCTGCGATGTATAAAGTTGTCTATCCTCCGTATACCAACCGGCAAAGATATACCCCTCACGCTCGGGCGAGGGCAACGTTATTAAAACGCCGCTCTTCTCGCTTATGTCGTTTATGCTTTCGCCGCCGTTAGAATCAAACACGATTTTTGCCTGCCAGACGGCTTTTAACGTAACGTTTGAAGAGGGCATAACGGTAAGGTTCGAAGCATAACCGTTTCCGTCCTCCCACTGTAAAAATTTGTATAAGTTTCTTGCAGGCACAGGCAATGTAATTGCCGCCCCCGCACGCGCAACTACCGGCGCAATCCTTTCGCCGCCGGCGCAATCGAATTCTATTGTAGGCGCCCACTCCACCGCATAAAGAGTGGTGTTCTGCACAATTGTTCCTGTAAACAGATTATTTGTGTCGCCCGCCGTTCTCGACCAGCTCAAAACCGCCTCGCCGCTGGCGGTTCGGGTATTGTAAATTATGTTTTTTACGTCCGTTCCGTAAGGCACTTTTAAAGTTTCGGTGCCAAGTCCCGAACCGAAATCAAGTGTGACCGAATAATTAGCCGTAGTAAAGCCCGCATAAAGATTTATACGCGCGTTATCCTGCGACAAATCGAAATTATCGCCGTTTACAACAGAAACGACGGGCAACAACCCGAATTTATCCGCAATCTGTGTTCCACCGCAGTTTTCTTTTGTGTACCAGCCGCAAAATTCCTTATGCTCAAGCTGTAAATCAATCGGCAACTGCGGCAGACTCGAACCGTAATCCACGGTAAACGAACGCGAGGAAGTCACCTCGGCGCCCTGAAAATCTAAAATCAGATTATACTGCTTCGCTTTCCACTGCGGAAACAAAACAGTATTTTTCTTGTCTTCATAAACGGAAAGCGAAGCCCCCTGCGCCGACACGTATTGTTTGCCGCCGGTTTCGGCATCGAAAAGCCCTAAAAATTCATAGCCCGTTCTCTGCGGCACGTTTTCCAACGAATACGGCTCGCCGTCGGTAACCGTAATCTGATGCGTTCCCTCGTCGTCGGTGTACTGCAAAGTATAATTTTTCGGTTTACCGTCTCCTCCAAAACACCCCGACAACGTAATAGCAAACATTGCAACGGCTATAAAAGTTGCCAACAAGCTCTTTATCTTTTCTTTCATAAATCCCCCAATTGTGGATATCTTTATTAATTAAAGTTAACAATTTTAATATTATCATTAACTTTCGTTAATGTCAAGCAAAAAATTAACAATAGTTAGTAAAATGTGAATAAAAAAAGGAAAGATATGCAGAATTTTAAAGACCGTCTCAGGGAGTTGAGGGAAGAGCGCGGGCTTTCAATGAAAGAGCTTGGCAAAAAAATCGGAGTAAGCGACGCAGCCGTCTGCAAATGGGAAAACGGCATTGCAGAGCCTAAAGTTTCCTATATTCTTCAGCTTGCCGACTTTTTCGAATGTTCTACCGATTTTCTTTTGGGCAGAAACGACGATTACGCGTCAACGTTATCTGAAGCAAATGAAAAACCAAGTTATTTCACCCCCTCGGCAAAGCCGGCAACAACGGCAAGCAAACAACCCGCTTTTATTTCCGACGGCGCTATATTTTCCATTGACGAAAAAATATTAAGTTATAATCACAAAAAAGATAAATTGAAATCCAAAAACAAATAACAAATTTAACAAAAACCGGCGGGCGCAAACTTGCGCCCGCCGGTTCAATCGCTTATTGAAATTATTTATTCTTACTCAAATATTCAACCGCGGAATGCACCGCAACGTTGCCTTCCCCCGCAGCTTTTACATATTGATACGGCCTGCCGGTGCAGTCGCCCGCGGCAAAAACTCCGGCAATGTTAGTGGAACAATCCCTGTTCACAAAAATGTGTCCGCTTTCGGTTTTTAATCCGTGTACTAAAATTGCGGGAGACAACGCGCCTTTCAGCAAAAAAGCGCCGTCAACCTCTTTAAATCCGTCCTTAAAAACAACTCTTTCCAGCCTTTTACCGCCCTCGAATTTTACGGGAGCCTTCAAAACGATTTCTGCATTTTCAGCCTTTATTTCGTACCCGCGGTACAACGGAACCGCATAAACCTTTTCTGCAAGCGAACATAAGTATTCGATTTCGTGCTCAAACCGTTTGTCCGTACAAATTACGGCAATGGTTTTGCCTTTATACAGAAATCCGTCGCACGTCGCACAATAACTTATTCCTCGCCCGACAAAATCCTCTTCGCCGTTAACAGGCTTTGCCGCTTCCACGCCGAGGCACAGTATTACCGTCTTTGCCTCGTAGGAATTGTTACCCGCCAAAAGCGAAAAACCGTCCTCTACCTGATAAACGCCCGTTACAACTTCTTCACACGGCTCTATATTCATACTCTCACAGTGATTTTTCAGCGTCCATGCAAGTTCGCCGCCGGTCACGTCGGGCAGTCCGGGATAATTCTTTACAAGCTCCGCCTGTGACAACTTTTTCGAAAGCTCTCCGCTTGCAAACCAGATAAATTTTTTCTGTAAAATTTTAGCGTTGATTACCGCGGAAACCCCCGCCGCACCGCCGCCGATTATAGCTATATCAAATTCCATAAACAAATTATTGCCGAATAAAATAAAATTAAAGCCTCCGCAAGCGCGGAGGCGCTTTTTAGTCCATTTTTGTCAGTTTTTCCGCCAAATCTTCTATCTCTTTGTCGGGAATACGTTTATCGCTGTCTTTAACCGTCTGTTCAACAACCACTTTTGCGCGTTCGGGGGGGATAATCGTTCCCACGCCGGCAACACATCCTCCGGGGCATCCCATACCCTCTATCATATAACCGTTCAGTTTGCCCGCCTTTGCAAGCGTTAAAATTTTACGGCAATCCGCAAGACCTTCGGCGTGTTGAATTTTAACTTCTGTCCCCGGATAATACTCTCTAATGCAACTTTCTATTGCGCTTGCAACTCCTCCGGAGCATGCGTAACCTCTTCCGGCGCCCGTCGCTTCGATATGCACAGGCAATTCTTCAAGCTCCTCTAAGTTGAGCCCCTTTGCATCGAACATACCCGCAAGTTCTTCAAATGTAATTACGAAATCAACGTAACTGCGAATCGTTCTTCTGGAAGCCTCAAGTTTTTTAGCCGCACAGGGTCCGATAAACACCACGCGCGCATCGGGGCGCTTTACTTTAATAGAACGCGCCGTGGCAACCATTGGCGTAAGCTCCTGCGAAACTTCGGAAGCAAGGTCGGGAAACTGCTTTTTAACAAGCACAGCCCATGCGGGGCAACAGCTTGTGAAAAGGAACGGCAATTTACCGTCTGAAACTTCGTTTACATAGTGGTGCGCTTCTGCAATACATCCCATATCCGCACCGATTGCAACCTCGTAAACGTCTTTAAACCCAAGCGCCAAAAGCGCCGATTTCATCCTGCCGGGCGTAACTTTCGGACCGAACTGCCCGATTATTGCGGGGGCAACCGCGGCGACTACCTCGTCACCCTTTTTAATAGCCTGAATAAGCTGGAATATCTGAGATTTATCCGCAATCGCACCGAAAGGACAAGCCGACATACACTGTCCGCACGCAACGCACTTTTCCGTATCGATGCGCGCTCTGCCGTATTCGTCCGAAGAAATTGCTTTAACTCCGCAAGCCGAAGCACAAGGGCGTTTATGATGCGCAATCGCGTCGTAAGGGCAAGCCTGCTTGCATTTTCCGCACTTAATACATTTGGACTGGTCTATGTGCGATTTACCGTTCACTATCGAAACGGCACCCTTGGGGCAAGCCTTAACGCAATAGTGCGCCACACAGTTGCGGCACTGGTCCGAAACGTAATATTCGTTGTCGGGGCACTTGTCGCACGCCGAGGGAATAACCTGCATCAAAGGCGGCTCGTAATATTTTTCGGCAATCGTGCTCTTGTCCACGCCAGCCGTAATGTGCACGGGTTTATTTGCAGGACGTAGCGAAAGCCCCATTGCAAGGCGTACGCGCTCCGAAGCTATCTGCCTTTCGCGGTAAATACTCTCGCGGTATTTGGGGTCCTCGTCGGGAGTTATCAAAAACGGAATTTCTTCCAAATCGCTTGCAGGGTCATCCGACTCGTACGCAACACGCGCAACTTCTTTAAATACCTTTCTTCTTAATTCCGTAACTACGCTTTGACTTTTCATATCTCTTTTTAATCCTCTTAATTTTCACTCTGTGAAGGCTCTGCGGAAACTTCTTCTTTAACCTCGGTTTTTTGCAATTCGGGATGCTTCATATGTTTCGACAACACGTAATACTGCAAAAAGAAGAACGCTATTCCCAGTACAACCATAACTATGCTTAATATCTGCGACGGTGTAAGCGCAAGACCTTCAACGCCGCCCCTGTCGTCTATTCTGAAAAATTCTATAACAAATCTCCACACCCCGTATGCGGCTGCGTATATGCCGAAGTTGTAATTGAGTTTAAACCTGAAATACAACAGCGCCATAACCGCGGCGAGAGCGAAAAGGAAAATCATTTCAAAGAGCTGGGTGGGCACAACGTTAACTCCGTCCATAGACATATGAAGAGTACTGTTCCAACCGCTCGCACATGGAATTCCCCAATCCGCAGGCTTTCCATAACAGCAACCGCCGAAAAAGCATCCCAACCGTCCGAACGCGTGCGCAATGCAGATTCCTATGGGAATAAAAGGCATGGCATCGGTTAAAGTTGCATTCATATTGTTTTTTAAGCTTTTAACAAGAGTTATTCTTATTTTTCTACCGGTTTTTACAAACGCATTACCGTTATTATTGCTTTCCAACGCGGTTAAATCAACCTTGTCGCAATGCGGAGCGATAATGTAAATATACAAAAGATAAACAGTTAAAAAACCCGCTACACCGCCTATAAGCCCGCCGATAAAAGTCATGCCGCCGAGGTGGAACCCGCCCGAGGGATTTGCAAGATAATTATAAAATGACTGAACCACCATTGCCATAAAAATGCCGAAAGCAGTTGCAAATACGCCTATAACGAGTATTTTTGTGGAAGATTCTTCATTAAACTTTTTTTTCCACATAGTAAACAACAAAAATCCGAAACAAGCCAGAATGCCCACCGCCATACATACGCCGTAAGCATAAACACTTAACGCTCCTATCGAAAACAGAGGCTGAGGATACATTTTTCTCCCTCCCCGATTATTTTTTATTTAATTCTATCACTTTCATTATTATTAGTCAATAATTTCGCGTTGCCGAAAATTCCCACGCTCCGCAGACATTTGATACGGATATAGAAAAATAGCGCAATAAACATACTTATGCTCCACCCTATCGCCCACGCCCAGCAAACGCCGGAAAAGCCCCAGTCAGCTGCGGTTAAAATGTATACCAGCGCCACGCGCAAAATCAAATCGGTAAACGTACTTATGGTAAAGCCCAAGTTTCCCCCGCAGCCTCGAACCGCGCCGTCCGCCACGATTTTAACGCATACCACTGGCAAAAAGCACGAAACTATCGTTAAAAACTGCACGGAACATTTCATCGCGTCGCCGGTAAGTTTGTCCTTTTGCACGAAAAGCCTTGTTAAAAATTCGGGACAGCTTACGAACACCGTCAAAAATATTAGGCTGACCGCAAGCGCATAACACAAAACGGCAACAAACCCTTTTCTTATACGGACGTATTCACCCGCCGCTTTATTCTGGGAAGCAAAATTCGCAAGTCCGTTTGTCATTGCAACAACGCCCATATTCGCCATACATACAAGCTTAAACGCCGTAGTGAATCCGGTTGTCGCGTCGCCGGTCGAATCCAATCCGTTAATGCAACGGTTTACGAAAAAGTTACCCACCGAAACAAAGCTCTGTTGCAAAATAACCGGTACGGAAGTTATTACCAATTCCTTTAAAATCACTTTATCGAAACTTTTCGGCTTTTCCGCCGTCCTGAAAGCACGCAGTTTTTTGAGGAGTACAATAACCGTCAACACGCACGAAACCGCCTGCGAAATAAGCGTTGCCCAAGCCGCACCCGCAACGTCGAGTTTAAGCCCCCATACAAAGAGCAAATCCAGACCCACGTTCAAAACAGAGGAAACGACGAGAAATATAAAAGGCGTTTTACTGTCGCCCAAAGCCGAACATATTCCGCACGCAAGGTTGTACAAAAATACAAACGGCAGCGAACCCAAGTAAATATAAAGATAGGTTAAACAGTCGTCAAAATACGCTCCGTGCACGTCCAGCCCGACTAACGAAACCCGTCCGAGCCCGAAACCAAGCGCCATAAGCAAGGCGCACAGCGCCGCGAACGCAATAAGCGAAGTGTTAACCGTTTCGCAAACTTTTTTGCCGTCGTCCGCGCCGAAATGTTTTGCCACGGTAACCGAACATCCGCCGTTCGCGCCCAAAGCAAACGCCAACAGAATATTTATAACTACCGTCGCGTTGCCGATAGCGTCCACCGCAAGCGCGCCTTCCTTTGCAAAGTTGCCTACAACCACCAAATCGACGAGCGAATAAAGCTGTTGCACCAGCGCACTGCCCAAAAGCGGCATAGAATATAAAAACAGCACTTTCCATACGTTGCCGCGCGTCATATTTACAGTCGTATTGCGTTTTTCAGGTTTTTCTTCCGTCATAGTTTTCATTGCGGCTTTTATTATAGTCCGCTTTTTTCAATTTGCAATTAATTTTACAGGGGTTTTCAAAGGTTTTAAAAATAAAAAATCACCCTGCCGCAAAAATGCGCGCAGGGTGTAAACACATAAAAATTATTGTTCGTTTCTCTCAAACATATGCGGTGCCGAATACAAATCGAACTCCTCGTCTATATCGAATTCCGAATCATCGTCAAACGCTGCAAGCTTTGAAATGGAAACTTCGTACGCCGTCATTGTAACAAAGCTTTCGTCCGGCTGTTTTTTCTGATACTCTCGGCTCTGTATTCTGCCCGAAAGCGCCACCTTATCACCCACGGAAAGACTGCGTACAAATCTTGCGTTTCTGCCCCAGGCAATCGCCGGTATATAGTCCGACTTGTTGTAACTGCGGTTAACTGCAATCAAGAGGTCGGCAATTTCACGGTTAAAAGGAGTCGTGCGGTAAACAGGCGGCTTGCAGATATAGCCCGAAAGCACTATCGAATTCGGATTTTTGCCGGGCTGAGTTTCAAGAAGCTCCCTTACAAAAACCGTCAGCATAAGTCTGGAACGCCCTCCTTCAAGCTTGTTATACGAGCGGAACTGCCCAAGCGCGCAGATATACCCGCCCGGTTTCATATCCTCAGTCATAATGCGTTCCGAAACGGTTACCGGTAAAATATCCGCCTGCCCCGAAAGCCTCATCACCTTTACCTGAAATTCGTAAAACCCCTCGCCGTACACCTCGTGCGAAAACTGCGCATCCGAAACAATTTCACCGTAAACGTAAACCTTGTTGTTCTTTTCCGTGTTGTAATTCATATATGCCTCCAAAAAAGTATTTCTTTGTGAAATTTATTGCGCCGGCTTTTGGCGGCCGGTGTTATCGATAGTGTAGTTCTCTCTATATATAAGTTCGCCTATCGGCACGAACGTGTAACCTCTGTTTTTAAGCGTTTCCAAAATTATCGGCACGGCTTCGGCCGTATGCAAACCGTTGTTGTGCATCAATATTATTGAACCACTCTTAACGCTGTTTATAACCCTCATCGATATGTCCGAAGCGCTCAAATCGCGCCAGTCCAAACTGTCTACGTCCCACTGTATGGTGTAATAACCGAGGCTTGTCGCCGTCGAAACGAGTTCGTCGTCGTAATCGCCGTATGGCGGACGGAACAACTCCACCTTTTTTCCGGTAACAGCTTCAATGGCTTCCGAAGAAGTTGTCAGCTCCGCTTTGATTTCCTCGGCGTTCTGTCTGCTCATATAACTGTGCGTGGATGAATGCGTACCTATTTCGCAACCGGCGTCGTCAATCTTTTTAACAAAGTCGGGATATTTCTTCGTCCAGAATTCAACCATAAAAAAGGTTGCGCGCACTTCCGAAACCTTTAACGCGTTTAAAATCGCGTCGGTGTATTCAGTTCCCCAGGCGCAGTCGAATGAAATGGCAACCGTTTTATCCTCTCTTTCCACGCTGTAAATGGGTATCAACCGCGGCGTATTGCCGAAATATACGGCGTAAGCGCCGGTGTGATATGCAGAAACGCTCAACACGGCCAACAACACAGCCGTAACGAAACCGAGAATAACGCTTTTCAATTTAAAATTAAAAACGCGAACCAAACTTAACTCCGATAATAACAGGTAAAGACTAAATTTTTTTGGGATTGCCTGTCGAATAACTTGTTTTTTAAGCGAAAACGGCTTTTTTGCTCTTAAGGTAACTTTGTCCGCCCGCTTTAAGATATTTTTATTTCAACCCCCCATGAAATATGATAAAGTAGAAAAAATAAATAAAAAAAACAGCGGGCGCAAAATTGCGCCCGCCGCCGTTCTGTTAATTTTATTTCAACTTGCCTTTATTTCTGCGGATTTCCTTAACCGTCTTTTCAAAACCGTAGTCTGTTGGAGTGTAATAAATTGCGTCCTTTAATTTATCAGGCAGATACTGCTGTTCAACGTAACCGCCAGCATAGTTGTGCGGATATTTATACCCGGCGCTCTGCGCTTTCGTCTGTTTGTCGCCGAACGCGTTGTCCTTTAAATAGGGCGGCACGCCCTCGTCGTCGCGCACCTCGCGCGCGTCCTTCTTCGCCGCGTTCATTGCAATTTCAACGGTATTGCTTTTCGGCGCCTCGCAAACGTAAATAATCGCCTCGCACAGCGGTTCAAGCCCCTCGGGATAGCCGGTTTTCTCAAATATGTACATAGCCGAAGCCGCCACGTTCAACGCATTCGGGTCAGCCATTCCAATGTCCTCGGCGGCGTGAATCGAAAGTCTGCGGGCTATCATCATAGGGTCGCAACCGCCCTCTACAAGCCGCATCGCGTAGTAGAGCGCGGCGTTCGAGTCGCTCCCGCGTAGCGATTTGCAAAACGCTGATAAATAATCGTAATACGCGTCTTCATTATATGAAAGCGCCTTTTTCTGAATCGACTGCTCCGCGTCGGCAAGGGTAACCTTTATGCTCCCGTCCGCGGCGGGCGGAGTAGTCAAAACGGCAAGTTCCAAGGCGTTATAAGCCGTACGCAAATCACCGCCTGAAACACGGGCTATATGCTCCAGGGCTTCGGGCGCCATTTCAACGGCATATCCGCCCAAGCCTTTGCGCTTATCTTTAAGCGCTTTTTCCATTGCCCCCCTGATATCCTCTTCCGAAAGCCGTTTAAATTCAAAAATTCTGCATCTGGAAACTATTGCGGGAGTCATCGAAGCATACGGGTTTTCCGTAGTGGAGCCTATAAAAATAATCGTTCCCTGCTCTATTGCGGGAAGCAAACTATCGGACTGCGTTTTGTTAAAGCGGTGACACTCGTCAAGCATAAGATATGTACGTTTGCCGTACATTTTAAGGTTGTTGCGCGCCTCCTCAACCGCTCTTTTAACGTCTGCCACGCCCGCCTGAACCGCGTTCAGTTTTATAAACTCACCGTGCGTCGTCTGCGAAATTATGTGCGCAAGCGTGGTCTTACCCGTCCCCGGAGGTCCCCAAAAAATACAGCTTCCAAGCCTGTCCAATGATATCGCACGTCGTAGGAGCGAGCTTTCGGCAACTATGTGCTTTTGCCCGATAAAGTCGTTTAAGTTGTTTGCGCGCATGCGCTCGGCAAGCGGTTTTGCGCCGTTTTCATTGCCGTTTAAATCAAATAAATCCATAACTAATTTAAAAGCTCTCTTATTTTTTCCGCGTTTTCCTTACCCAGTTCATAGCCGTAATTATAAATAGTATCCAAATCTTTTATTGCATATTGGCTGTGTCCTTTCATTTCCGGTTCAAGATACAAGTCGCACAATCCGTCTTCAAGATTACGGGTTATCTTCGTCTGGTTCGCGTCCATTATATCAAACACTCTCAACGCCATCGCAATTATATTTTTTATCTCGCCGACGTGCTCTTCGGTATTTTTTAAAACGTCCACGGCAACGACAACGTCAGCGCCCATTTCCTTTACAACTTTAACAGGCACGCGGCATATACATCCGCCGTCGACAAACATTTTGCCGCTGTCTTTAACCGGTCTGAAAACCACGGGAATACTGCTCGACGCCTGAACCGCCTTAGCCGCGTTTCCCTTTTTAAAGACGTGCAGCTTGCCAGAATGTAATTCGGTCGCCACGCAGCGGAAGGGAATTTCAAGCTCCTCAATCTTTTTGCCGCCGAGATAAGTCGTTAAAAGTTCTTCGATTTTTTTACTGCGCAACAGCGCCATTTTTGTAATGACGGCGGGGCTTAAATCCACTATATCACGGGGTCTAAGCTTTAAAACGACGTCCTTTATTTCCATTGCGGAAATGCCGCTTGCATAGCAACCGCCTATAACGGCGCCCATAGAGCACCCGGAAATATAGTCGGGCTTTATCCCCGCTTCTTCCAAAGCCTGCAAAAACCCGATGTGGGCAACGCCGCGCGCACCGCCACTGCCCAAGGCAAGCCCCAAAGTTTTACTCATATTTTTCTTTCCTTCAAAATAGTTTTATTACGTAATGACAAAATCCCGTTTTAAACACGTTTTAAAATACGCCGCGCTGTTTTTTACGCTTGCTTCGCTTGCCGCGGCAATAATAATATTCCCTGAACGTTACGTTTTAACCTGTTTCACAGGTTTTGCCATGTGGGCGGAATGCGTTTTACCATCTCTGTTTCCGTTTATGGTAATAACTCTTATTCTGGTAAAAACCGGACTCGCCGAAAAAGCCTCTCTGCCTCTCAGACGGGTAACAGGTTTTTTTCGCCTTCCCCCCTCCTCCGCCGCATGCTTTTTATTGAGCATACTTTCTGGATACCCCGCGGGCAGCCGCGTTTTAAACGAGTTTTACGACAACGGTTCGCTTACGAAATCCGACTGCCAAAAGCTTTCTTACCTTTGCTCCACTTCGGGACCCCTGTTCATTATAGGCAGCGTGGGTTTTAAAATGTTCAGCGACAAAATAATCGGTTTAAAAATTTTGGCGGCGCACCTTTTGTCGGTTATAATAACCTCTCTCGTGCTTGCGCTTATTTCCAAAAGCGGCAAAAACAATGCGTACGTACGCAAAGCTCCCGATAAAAACGTTTTATATAACTGTTTCTACGGCGCGGTTACGGCGGTCGCCGTTGCAGGCGGTTTTATCGCATTTTTCTGTGTGACCGCACAAATTTTTTCCGATTTCAATATTTTGCGCCCGCTTGAACTTTTATTAAATCTGTTTACAGACGAAAAACTATCGTCCGCCGTATGCACAGGGCTAATAGAACCCACCACAGGGTGCCGCGCCGTTGCCGCCCTTTCAAACGGCAAGATTGCAGTTGCATTTGCGGGTTTTTTAATAACGTTTGGCGGCGTTTCAATCATTTTACAGCAGTTAAGCTATCTTTTAAACTGCGGCGTAAAGCCCTTTAAATTTATTGCCGTAAAGTTCGTACAGGCGGCAATATGCTTTAGTTTTCTACTTTTAATCGCTTAATATCCGCCTAATAGACACCCAGAATTTTAAAGGAATTGGCAACCTTTTTTATATTGTTTAACACGGCTTGCAGTTTTTCGCCGGCAAAGTCGCCTTCCACTTCTATAAAAAATCTGTACTCGCCGAACTTATCCTTTATCGGACGGGAATTAATTCTCGTCATATTAAAGCCGCCGTCTTTAATCGGCTCCAAAAGCCCGAAAAGCCCGCCTGCCTCGTGCAGACAAGTGGCCGAAAAGAAAACCTTTTGCGAATGCGTTCCCTCTTTAATACGCCCTCTTTTAACGAGCAGAAAGTGCGTTACGTTGCAGTCCTCGTCGGCAATATCTTCATCCCACAGTTTTACGCCCTCTTTATTAACGTGCGCCCCCACAATGCAGGCGTCCGTCTTTTTTTTAAGCATTTTCAAACTAGCCGCAGTTGACGGGGTTGCAATAAGCTCTGCACGGGAAAGATTTTCCGTCAAAAACTTACGGCATTGCCCCAACGACTGCTCGTGCGAATAAACGCGTTTTATATCCTCTATTTTCGCACCTTCCAACGTTGCCAGTCTGTGAAAAAGTTTGAGCGCGCATTCTTTAAACGCCACTACGCCGTCCGTAGCCTGCAACAAATCAAGATTTTGATAAACACCGCCGTTCAGGCTGTTTTCCACGGGCAGAACTATATAATCGCACTCGCCCGCAACCAACGCCGAAACAACGAGCGGAAACGACGCGTAAGCCTTCAGTTCCGCTTCCGCCGCAAACGTTCTTGCGGCAAGCCCGCTGTAACTGCCCTCGGGGCCGAGGTAACCCAAAGTCATATCACACCTTCTCCGCAACGTCTAAAATCAGCCTTTCCGTGTCCGCCCAGCCAAGGCACGCGTCGGTTATAGATTTGCCGTAAACCTTGTCCTCAGTCTGATTGCCTTCAACCAAAAAGCTTTCAATCATAAAACCCTTTACTATATTTTTAAAGTCCTTGTCGTAAAGGCGGTTCTGCATAACCTCTTCACAAATTCTTATTTGCTGCTTAAACTTTTTGCCGCTGTTAGAATGGTTTGAATCGATTATTATCGCGGGGTTTTTCAAGCCGGACTTTGCGTAACCGTCGGCAACCTGCATAACCGTTTCATAGTGGAAGTTCGGAATGTCGTTTCCGTTTCCGTCAACCGCTCCGCGAAGTATTGCGTGCGACAAAGGGTTGCCGTCCGTTTTAACCTGCCAACCGTTAAGCATAAACACCTGCCCGCTCTGCGCCGCAAAAATGGAATTCAAAAGCACCAGCACGGAACCGCTCATAGGGTTTTTTACGCCTACCGAAACGTCTATTCCGCTGGCAACAAGGCGATGAAGCTGATTTTCACTGCTCCTTGCGCCAACGGCTATATAACTCAACAAATCCTCAACGTAATGCAGATTCTCGGGATAAAGCATTTCGTCCGCCGCGGCAAGCCCGCTTGCCTCAATTGACTTTATGTTTAACTCGCGTATTGCGCAAATTCCCTTTAAAATATCTTCGCTCTTTGTCGGGTCGGGCTGTGAAAACATACCTTTATACCCTACTCCCTTTGTGCGCGGCTTGTTAGTATAAATTCTCGGCACCAAAACGAGCTTGTCCTTTACTTTTTCGTTGAGCTTGCCCAACCTTTCAACGTAATCCAAAACGGGCTTTTCCTCGTGCGCCGAACACGGCCCGACTATAACTAAAAGCTTGTTGCTTTCGCCGCGAATAACTTCCGCCACCAGCCTGTCGCGTTCAGCCTTTACTTTTTTAAGGCTTTCGGGCAACGGCATTTGCGCCACCAAAACCTCGGGGTCGGGAATTTTTACTTGCTTCTCAAACATAATTAAATCCTTTTTTGCGTAACATTTCCTCAAAATCCGCCAGAATTTCCACAGGAATGTATTCCGTAAAATCCTTTTTAAACTTAACCGAATTTTTAACCAGCGACGAACTAACGTGCAATTCACTCTTTTCGGCTGGGATATAAACGGTTATCAAATCGCTTTTCAGCTTTTCATTTGCATAACGGTCGCGGTTTTCGTAATCAAGGTCTATTCCGTCGCGCACGCCGCGCACGTAAAACGGCGTATTTTCCCTTTCCAAAAGGTCAACCGCCGCGCCTTCAAACGCACAAATTTTTACATTTTCGTTGTCAGAAAAAAGTTTTTTCAAAAGCTCAACCCTTTCGTCCACCGTTAAAAAAGGTTCCTTTTGGGGGTTAACCATAACCGCCACAACAACTTTATCGAAAATTTTAAGGCATTTTTCGATGACGCTCTTATGCCCCGAAGTAAGCGGGTCGAAAGTGCCCGCGTAAACGCATTTTTTCATTATTTTGCCGCCTTAAAAAAAGTAATAAAAGTCTTTCCGTACTTTCGCTCGTCAAATTTTTCCAAACCCGCAATTTCGCCCTCAAAGTTTCTGTCACGTTCCAGAACCGCAACCCCGTCGTCCTTTAAAAGCCCGCGTTTTGCTATAATTTCAAGCGCCTCGCGCCCCGCTTCCAGCCTGTACGGAGGGTCTAAAAAAATCAAATCAAACTTTTCCTTGCCCGCAAGCAGGTCAAGGCACGCCGTAAAATCGAGGCATGTAACCTTAAAATTGCCGTCCTTTAATTTTGCAAGATTTTTCTTCAACACCGCGCAACTCTCCGCCGATTTATCGTTGAACCGCACTTCATCCGCCCCGCGCGAAAGACACTCTATGCCAAGGTTGCCGCTCCCGCAAAACAAATCCAATACTTTTGCGCCCGCAATCTTGCCGTAAAGGATATTAAAAAGGCTTTCCTTAACTCTGTCCGCAGTCGGACGGATACCTTCGGTTTCGAATTCCAACAGTTTCATTCCGCGGTATCTACCGCTTATTATTCTCATTTTTTCTTATTTTTACCGTCCGAATTCTGCAATTCGGTTACTTTATTTTGTTTTTTCAGTTCAACCGTACCGCCCCAAACATAGGCCGCCGTATGAACGCCGACAAGCGGTATTATTAAAATCAGCCCGAACCAACTTGTAAGTCCGCCGATTGTAAAGGGAAAATATGCCCAACCGAACACGTATTTAAGCAAAAAATCACAAACCGTGTTGGGGGCTGCCCCTCCTATTATCTGAACCAGAATATAGGGTATGCAACTAATCGCGGCAATTATAACACCCTTATAAACCGCATACTCGCCCGTATGCGCACGCACCTTAAAATCGTCTGTGCCAAGCTCGCGCTTTTTGCGGTGCTGCACTGTTTTACGCATTGCCGTAACGCCGTTCTGTCTGCCGAAAACAACGTACGCCGCAACGAGGAAAATTTCACCCGCAACCACGATTACGGCTTTCAGCGCAATTTCTTCCACCGAATCCGCAAAAGCGAAAATAGACGCGCCGAAAATGAGCATAAGCATTAAGGGAAACGCCGCCCCCGCAAAAACGTCCTTAATTTCGGCAAAAATTTTTTTGCGCTTTTCTTCCGAAGTCAATTCATTTTCCAAAGTTAAAAATCCCCCTTTCGCATAAAAACAAATCCAACGGCTCGTCCCAACTGTCACCGCAAAATTCCTCAAACTGAAAATAATATCCCAACCCGACTTTTAAAGTTTTTGCGGTTTTAAAATATTTGTCGTAATACCCCTTGCCGTAACCAATCCTGATTCCCTTTTCATTTACGGCAAGCAACGGCGCTACCGTAACCTGTATTTCACCGCAAAAAGCTTGTCCCGCCGGCTCTTCTATCCCAAAAGCGCCCTTTTTCGTCTCGCCGAAAGGCACGGGTACGATTAATTCGCCCTCAACTCTCGGCAAATAAACTTTTTTGCCGAATTTCAACAGTTCGGCAATCAATCTGCGGGTGTCCGCCTCGGTTCCGAAACTGTTATAAATAAAAAAGCTGTCGTAATTGCCGAACGCGGCAAAAAAATTATCACGTATATTCGCGTCTGCAACCTCGCGCTGTACGCTACCGAAATACTTTCTCTTTATTTTAAGTTTTTGCCGCAGTTCATCTTTCATAAATTATTTCCGAGCGTTTCGTTACCGACGTGAGCGCTTCGTAAGAAATGGTTCCGCAACGTTTTGCGTAAGCGTCCGCATTATCGAAAACGCACTCAAATTCACCGCCGCCGTTTTTAATAAAAGCGTCCATGCACAAATTTTTCTCACCCAAGGGAATAGTGCGTCGGAAACCGTCCGCGTAACCAAGGCGGTACGAACACAACGTCTTATACATTTCGGTTGCGGGCGAATAGCCGACGCCGCCGCCCATAAACACGGTTTCCTGTGTTCTGCGCGCATACACTTTAAGCGCACCGCTATAACCGTAAACCAAAAATCCGGCAGGCGCATAACCATAAAGCAGTATACCGCACCTAGCCCCGTCCTTTAAAAATTCACCCCCGCGCAAAAAACCGCCGCTCGCTGCTATATGTGCGCATACATACGGAACTTTCGCGCGGACAAGCGTCTCCGCCCTGTTAAATACCGCAAGCTGTTTTTTGCTTCTTTCAATGTTTTCGGGCGCGTATAAATGCGAATAAATTCCCTTTATCTTTTCGGGATTCAGTCTTTTTAAAACAGCCGGTAGTTCGCCCAAATTGCACCCCAGGCGGTTCATACCCGTATTTACCTTAATATGGCAATTTAAATTTTCACAAATCTCTGCACATTCTACGGAATTAACGGTAACCGAAAGCCCGTAAAATTCAGCTCTCTTAATATCGTCTTTGCCTAGCGGCGGAGTAAACACCAATACGGGTTTTGTAATTCCCGCCACGCGCAAATCCACACCCTCATCGGTTATCGCAACACAAAAACAGTCTGCAATATCCTCAATATAACGCGCCACTTCCGCCGCGCCGTGCCCGTAAGCGTCCGCCTTTACCACGGCAAAAAATTTTCTGCCGCCCAATCCGCGCTTTATTTTAAGCGCGTTTTCTCTTATTGCCCGCAAATCCACAACCGACAAAGTTTTCTGCATACCAAAATTATATGCCGCGCAAAAAATAACCGTTCACAAACCTTATAATAAAAATTCTACCATAATCGGGTAAAGTTTGCAACACATTTTTAAAAAAACCGCCCGCATAGCAGCGGGCGATAAAAATCAGTTAATTACAAGTTTTTCCGTCTTCGTCTTCGCGGGGCTTTTTAATTTTCTTCCTTCCCCTGTAAATAACCGGCAACACCTGACGCGCTATTATTGCCGCAACAAATGTCAGAATCGCATCCTTAGGCATATATATCAGATTGCCAGTGATAAGCAGCTTAATCAAGTCCTCAACGCCAAGAAGATGCGCCGCAACTATGCAGTAAGGAATACCGATAATATAATCGGTTAAAAACGCGGCGAACGCGCCCAATACGTATCTCCAGAACGGTAATTTAGGTTTGCTTGAAATAAACCCGGCAACCGCCGCCGAAGCGATAAACCCTAAAATATAGCCGAACGAAGGCTTTAAAACGTAAAATATTCCGCCGCCGGCAGAAAACATAGGTATACCTGCAAGTCCGCCCAAGCAGTAAACCGCCATACTAACCGTTCCCTTAACGGGTCCCAGCAACAATCCGGCAAGAACGCTTACCACCGTCTGAAAAGTAAGCGGTACCAGCGGCGCAGGTATCTTAATAAACGCCGCGGCAGCCATAAGCGCCACAAACAAAGCGCATTCCGCAATATCGGCGGCAACAATTTTCACTTTGAATTTGCTAATCATTTTTCGTTCCGGTTAAAATTTCAAAATAATAACGTGGCATACATAACTTGTTAAATACAAATCCGTGCCGCGCAGTTATGTTTATATTATAAAACCGCACGTATATATTGTCAAACAATTTAAAAGCCGCCGCCCGTATTTTTCGGGCGGCGGCGCATATTTGCCTGTTTATAAATTCAGTTTTTGCCGTCGCGGTTTTATTTTACTTCGTCAACGTCAGGCGCCTCAGGCGCACTCTCTTTTTCAGCCGGTTCTTCAACGGCGTTTTCCGTATTTGCCGCAACCGTTAAAGTTTTCTTGTTTTTATTATAGCCCACCGCATACGCCGTAACCGCCGCAACAAGCACACCGACGACAATGCTCAGAACCGCGGTGGTAGCCATCCCCATTCCGCCGGTTGTGTTAACCACGTTAGAGTAAACGTAAAACACTCTCGAAACGTTTTTATAAACCTTGTCGGTTACGTTCTTAAGGCTATCGGTAAACGCGGAAAGTTTATCCGCAACCGTTTTTAAATCTGCCGCAAAAGTGCCGTCCAGATTCACGTCGTCCATCGGTTCGATATTTTCGCCGACTTTTTTTACAAAGTGTTCAAGGTCTGATTGCTTCCTTTTAAGAGAAGATACTTTCTCCGCTTGTATTCTCACCGCCTCGGCGGAAGCAAGAGCGTCCGACTGTCCTTTAGTCATTTCGCCCAACACAAACGTCGCATCTTCAACGTCTTTACAAACCTGTTTATATTCGAGTATATAGTTATTTAAACAATTGTTGCTTTTAACGTGTTTGCCGTCCAACAACTTGGGTTTAAGATTTACGAATTCGGAACTTTCACCGTACGCCTTTATCTCGGCAAGATAAGCCTTAAGCGTTTTTCCGTTTTCCACTACGAATTCGTTACCGTACTCTGAAATAAGCGAATCGTATTTCTGCTCCAGAAACGAAAGCTGGTTGTTAAGGTAATCTATCTGGCGGGCGTAATCGTCCGATGTTTCGTAAAGCTTAATTGCGGCGTTATACTCAATGTTGATTTTGGAAAGATACTTGCAAGGGTATTCTGCAATGCTCGTAATAAATTTGCGGGCCGCGTCGGTGTTTGCAAAATAATTAGCCTTAACTTTAACGGTATACGTTCTGTCCACTATGCCGGAAACAGTATTGACATCCTCGCTGATGCTTATAGCGCCGCTTTTTACCATATTGTCAACGTCCAAATTTGCAAACTCTTCGCCGCCTTCCGTTTTAATTTCATTTAAAGTAGCCGACGACACAAGCGACAGATAATGAAAAGTTGTGCCGTCCGGGTAGCGATAAGTCTCCGCCGAGCCGTTCCTGCCCAGCAAATCCAGTTTAAAAGAAACCGAATAATCTATTTTAGACGGATTATAAACATATACTATACATACGGCGCACAACAAAGTTATTGCCGCCGCAAGTATCAAAGCCAACCATTTCTGCGAAAATATTATGCGGAAAATATCCCTCAAAGATATTCCGTTTTTTTCTTCTTCCATCAGTTCCTCCATACAATCGTATATACAGCATTTTACATTAGCCGACAAAATAAGTCAAACTCTTATCGCCACTTATTTTTCATAAACACTGCGTTTTAATATACCTATGTAAGGAAGATGTCTGTATTGCTCGTCGTAATCGAGTCCGTACCCTACCACAAACTCGTTTTCGATATCAAAGCAATTATAATCAGGAGCAACGTCGTATTCGCGTCTTTCGGCTTTATTCAGAAGAGTAACTATTTTCACCGAAGCCGCGCCGCGTTCCGAAAGCAACGCCTTAAGATTCGCCAGAGTAAATCCGCTGTCTATAATATCCTCAACGATAATCACGTCGCGACCTTTAACGTCTCTGTCCAAATCTTTTTTTATTTTAAGTTTACCTGAAGAGACCGCACCCGAGCCGTAACTCGAAACCGCCATAAAGTCAAGTTCAACGGGCATTGATAAAAAACGTATAAAGTCGGAATAGAAGATTATACTCCCCTTCAATATTCCCACGACAAGCGGTCTTTTACCGTCGTAAGCCTTGTCCACAGCCAAAGCCACTTCTTTAACTCTTTGTCTCAACTGTTCTTCCGTGAGCATAACGCGCTCGCAATCGGGATGCATTGTCATTATTTTTCTCCTTATGTAAAAAATTATGTCGTTTTAAAAATTTCCGCCGTTCCAACCCCAGTCGGAAACGCCGTGATACGTAATGTAAACGCAGCCGCCGTCTATTCCCAGTTCGTCTTTCAACAGCGCGCAAAGCGCCGATGTAAACTTTTCGCAGTCTCCCGCCGCAGGTTTACCAAAAAGACTTACCGAAACATACGCGCCCTTTTCCAGTGCTTCACCTGCAAAATACAGCGAGTAACCGTCCTCTATGCCCACCATAAGATAACTTTCGGGCTTGTGCATAATCGAAATACACTCCCCAAGCTTTTTCTTTACAGATTCCTTTTTTTCTTCGGCAAGTTTCATCGAAAATTTGCAATCGATAAAAGGCATAACATTACTCCTTGTTTAACACATACTATTTTAAATTTATATAATCCGCCGAAAGCAGATATAAAACGTTTTCCGTTTTACCGCAAATTTTTATTTTTTCGCTTATTTCAACGCCGCAAACGCAATATATATCGGTCCCAACCGCAACAACGGGGATTTTTGCTCTCACCCTTACGGGTATCTTTTTATCGGTAAAATAATCGCCAAGACTCTTCGTTCCCCCGCCGAATTTTTCAAATTTATCTCCCGTCTGCGCAAATCTTATCACTGCGCCGGCAGGCACCGCGTCCGAATCGAATTTAAGCGTTTTAATTTGGCTTATTCCGCAGGCTTTAAGCTCGTTTTTCGCCCATTCAAGCTCGTCCGAAGTTACAATCCAAACGTGTTGACCCCCGTATATGTTGGAATTTAAACGTTTAAACTCTTCAAAATCGCGCTCTGTTTCGCTTTCGTTTAAATGCAACTTTTCGCAGATACTAATACACCCCTCTTCCTTAAAAGCGACGAACCTCAAAAACTCGAACCGCTTGCCCTTATCGGCAAATTGCAAACCGAAAAGTCTTTCCAGGTGCTCCGAAGTATAGTCCTTCACGTCGTTCCAACCACGCAAAGCCGCAAGCGCCGCGCGACGAAAAACAACACGCTCACCGCAAAAATAAATCTTCGCCCCAAGCGCCGTCCTTTCAACAAGTCTGCGCTCTTTTATAATTCTTTCAAAATATCCCTCTTCCTCTGCGGCAAGACGTGAAAAGCGAAAAATCGCACCGGCCGCGCCGTGAACGGCGTCCTCCAAAGCAGGCAAAATGTTGTGCCTGATTTTATTGCGCGTGTATTCGCACTCAAAATTGCTTTCGTCGTCCGCAAACCGCAAACCGTTGTTTTTTATGTACTCGTCAATTTCTTTGCGCGTTACGGAAACCATAGGATGAATTATTCTCCACCCGCCCATATCGGTATCGGTTATCCCCGTAAGACCTGCAAGCGCACTGCCGCGCGCAAGGTTGAAAATAACCGTTTCCGCATTGTCGTCCGCGTGGTGCGCCGTTGCAACCGCGTCCGCACCCGGCCAAAATCCGCAGCCGTAAGCAGTGCAGTTTTCATCGGATTCTCCGCGCAGATTCTGAGGTTTCGCCGCGGTCTTATAACATTTTAACCGCCACAAACGCGCCGCAAGCTCTGATTTTAACGCCTCCCCTTCCCGTTCGAAAAACAGCAAAGGAACGCTTAACGAGGAGCAAAACTCTCTCACGAAACGGCTGTCCGCCGCCGAAGCTTCGCCCCTTATTTTGTGGTCGCAGTTTAGGGCGCAGAGCGTAATTCCGTAATCCGCGGCGTTCACGGTTAAATAATGCAAAAGAGCAACCGAATCCCTTCCGCCCGAAACCGCAACGCAGATACGCATGCCTTTATATGCGGTTAAATCGATATTCATGCCCAAAATTATAACACAATAAAACTCAAGTTGCAACGGTTGAAATAATTAAATTAAAAATATTTATAAACAGCAGAAAAACGGTTGACAAAAATAGATTTATTTAATAAAATGATAAAGCTTTGTAAGAAGCCCTCATCGCGGGGTGGAGCAGCTAGGTAGCTCGTCGGGCTCATAACCCGAAGGTCGCGAGGTTCGAATCCCGCCCCCGCAACCAAAAATTCTAAGGGTTACGGCTCCCGCCGTTCCCCTGCTTGAAATGCAGAGATGCAAGCAAGATAAGTAAAGCGAGGATTTGTTGCAGGGAGTGTACACGAACGTACACGACCAAAACAAAACACAAGCTTGACGCCGTATTGCGAAGCATATGTGCTTTTCAAAAATGGCGACGTAGCTTAGTTGGTCTATAGCGGCCGGTTCATACCCGGCAGGTCGGCGGTTCGAATCCACCCGTCGCTACCAAAACAACAACATCGCAGAAATGCGGAACTCAGCGCACCTGTGTGCGCAATAAATAAGGCCCGTTGGTCAAGAGGTTAAGACATCACCCTTTCACGGTGGTATCGTGGGTTCGATTCCCGCACGGGTCACCATTCTCAGTCTAATTCGAATATTTCACAAAAGTATTCGGTTAGACTGATTTTTTATACTCATAAGGAGGTTTTATATTATGCAGAATGATACAATTGGACTTATTAAAAATGCCCTAATCGAATATGTGAAAAGCCATAACGACCATAGCGGAAAAATTATGGAGTTTTTTGATAAAGTTGACGGGGCTACAAAAATTGCTCAAAGTTTACCTATTGAAACTCAAAATGATTTAAGAAATATCATTTTAAGCATATTGGTAGCAAACGGCATACTGACAATACCTTTTGGGAATTATTAAAACGGCAACTTTATGCCGCAAAAGCCGCTTGATATGAGAAAGGGGCGTGTTAGGCTGTCCTGCCAACGGCAAACAAAAAGCCCCTCTGGGGCTGGTGGCTTGGCTCTTTGCCTAACCAACACGCCCCTAAGAGGCTCGTGTCAAGCGGACTGTGGAATAAATTGCCGTATGCGTTACACTACTATAAAATGTATTAAAATTAAGCGTTTATCAAGTCTGACACTCTTCATATTAAAAACAAAGCCCTGACGATTTTCATCATCAGGACTTTCTATTATAGGGCTATTGTAAATTATATCAATTCTGTCGTCATACATTATAATTTCTTTTACTATGTAGTTAATGAGCATATGCGGTTCGTACTTTAACGCTTGTTCGTAAAATGTTCTGATTTGCGTTTCGGTTATCTTAACAGTCTGCTTGCTTTGCTCTATGAGTATAAGACGTTCAAGCTCTTCTTGCCGTGTTTCAAGTTCGCATAAACGGTTGCTTGTTGCTTTCGCCACAATGCCACGTTCCATATTGGCAACAATATTGATTATTGCCCGTTCATTGTCTTTTTGCTCTTTTATATAAGCGTTTAGTAATCGGTTTTCGTTGCCGTTTTTATTCTGCAATTCAAATAAATACTTAACGGCGTTTTCTATCGCTTGTGTATTCTTTAATTCAGATATAACGGTATCAATTATCAAGTGTTCAAGGTCGTCTTTTGACATAGCCGACTTTTTGCAATCGTTCAACTTCATTTTGCGCCCACGGCATTTGTAGTAGTATTTTCTTTCGCCGTTTTTAGCCGTTCCACACTCGCCTATAATAGACTGTCCGCAGTAACCGCATTTCAATTTGTTGCGCAAAAGATATGTAACTTCAATACTGTTTTTTCCGTGCTGATAAGTTTTCAATATTGCTTGAACGCTGTCAAACAAATCTTGCGGTATAATCGCAGGGTACATATTGTCAATGACTTCTTCGCCCTTTCTGTAAATGCCTGTGTAACGCTCGCAACGCAGGATATTATAAACTGTATTCATAGCAAGCGGTTTACCGTTTCTATAAATTCCTTGCGCCGTAAGTCTTGCAATAATTTCTCTTACGCAAATACCTTTTGAAAATTCTCGCCCGTTTAGAATAAGAGAATATTATTTTCCCTTATAGGATAAGAGTGTGATATCTTCTCTCTTATCAAAACGCAACTCTGCACCTTTTCTTTGTGTTGGGGGTGAGCCGGCTTTTCACTCAATCGCTACTTCGCACCTTTAATCTAAACACTGGTATGCTGTTTTAGCTGTTACAATAGATTTCCTATTGATACAGTCCCGATATTAAATTGTAACCGCACTTTTTTTGTGCGTGCAAGTATTATATAACCAAAGATTTATACAGTCAAACATATGTTTATATTATTTTTAAGATTTTTTAAAAAATTTTTTAGTTATGCACTTGCAGAAAACAGTTTACAATACGGCAAAACAAAAATTATGACAATATATGCGGAATTATGACAAGGCTTGCCGAAAAGGGAAAAGCCGCCACCACCAACGACTGAAAAGGGGCAAAGCAAAAGGCAAAAATAAGTAACAATTTGATTAACACCGCCGAGCGTGGAAAAGGGCGATTCGCCAAGCGGTTTAGCGGCGAACGCCCTTTCCGCTCGGCGTTTCAAATTTCTTTTTTATTTTGCTTTCTTTCAGTTATGGCGTGAGCTTGTCTTGACAAGCTCACGCCTATCTGCCATTTCAATTAATTATACTATAATATGTGACTTAAAGTCCGTTGTTAGAAAAGTCACAAAATGTTAAAATGTTTTTTGTTGTGGGGTGTTTTTAAATGGATATTAAACAGACAGTAGGCAAACGTGTAAAAGAATTGCGTAATAAAATTGGCATAAGTCAGGAAGAACTTGCCGATACAGCACAACTCGATAGAACCTATATTACAAGCGTTGAGTGCGGAAAACGTAACATTTCTATTGTAAATATCGAAAAATTGGCTAACGCTTTAAACGTAACGCTAAAAGAATTTTTTGAGTTTTAATTACAAAGGAGAAAGTATATGCCAATTAACAATGAATCAATCGGTATTGCAACAGAAGTAGCAATAGCAAAAACATATAATGTTCAAATCAATCCTAATTATGAATTAAGGGCTGAGTCTGGAATATCGGATTTTTTATTAGAAGGAGATTATATCCGAAAAATATTTGAAAAAGAAAATATCCCTGTTCCTATTAAGCATATTGCAGAAGGGCAAAATCCTGTTGATTTTATTTTAGAGAACAATAAAACGCTTTCGGTAAAATCCAACCAAAATCAAATAGGGAAAGCCGCTCCTCAAAACATTGGTCAACCAACAAATCAAACTTATTTTAACTTTATTGAAGCGCAAAATATAATCTCAGGATTTAAGTTGAGTGATTATTTAGCTAAAAATAGTTTGTATGATACAGAAGAAAATAGGAAATACGTATTTAAAAAGATATCAATTGACCATATAGATGTGTTAATTAATATGTATTGGAAAAACATTTTTGAATGTGATTATTTACTTCTGATTTACAATCTAGAAAATCACGCTTGTCCTATTAATAATTATAGATTATTTGGTAAGTATGGTAACTTACCAACATGGAATAAAGAATTGTTTTCGTTTACCCGTCAATTTAATCAATGGAATGAATCTAATACATTAAAATATAATGGTGAGAGTATTGGAGAGTTTCAAGTACATAATCATAGAAATTGCTTAAAATTTCGCTTTATAATGAAAGGTATTATGAAACTATTAGATTCAAAATTAATATGATGCAAAAGGAGAAGTTTTTCACTTCTCCTTTTTGAATACAAAAATATATTCGTGTTTAAAAATATATAAGCCGTTTTCTAACGCTCTGCGCCGCCACAACGCTTTTTGATTTGCTTTGCCTTTCGTTTCTTCAAAATTTTTTACAATCGTTGCCTTCAATGTCAAACCGTCTTGTTGCATTGCCTGCATACAGTAAAAACCCAAAGGTATTATTTGACCGTTAGCGTATTTGTCGCCAATTACAACGGCGCAATATCTACCTTTTTCTAAAATTGTCGAAGTATTGCTAACAACTTTTTTAAAGTTCTCTATAAAATCTTCAAGCGTAGGTGAGTTTGATAAATCGTTACTGTCTTCACTAAATTTTATTATATCCCAATATGGCGGATGATAGATAATAAACTGAACAGTATCTATGTTGTAAGTAGTCTTTATTCTGTTTATATCAAACGTTCGACTATCGTCAACAAACGTATCGGCAACAATTCCGTCCTTTTGCTCGGAATGAATTCTTCCTATCGCTTCCATAGCAACTTGCGGTTGCAATTCTATCCCTATTGAATTTCGGTTCATTCGTTGAGCTTCAATAAGAGTTGTGCCGCTACCGGCAAAAGGGTCTAGTATAAAATCGCCTGTTTTCGTATAACGTGATAAAAGTTGGTGTGGGATTTGCGGAACGAAATTACCATGATAATGTCCGCTATGGGCGCCCGAATTATCTCTGTTTTGGATTATCCAAAGGCTGTCCGTCCAAATATCGGTCAATTCTTTCCAATTTTTTAAATCTAAATCGTTTATCTTGCCCATTACTTTTTAATTAAACAATGTAGACATTCAAACGTTTTATCGGCTTTTGCTTCCCTTGCATTATCTGCTTTATAGCGTTTATGTTCTTGTATTTCGTATCTATATTTACCATATTTTTTCATTATTTTTTCTATCGTTTGAGAAGACATAAGACCTTCGTTATTATAGCTTAAAAATATATATTTAAAGTTTGCGTTTTTTATAATTTCCGCAAAAGATTTTTCCACTTTTGACTTTATGCAAAAATCACTCTTTTGCTCCGAATATTCCCTAAGCCCCGTTTTGCCGTGTATTACAGGGTTATCATATCTTGCAATCGTTTCGAGCAAATGATAATTCGTACAGTATTGTCTTGCGTTATAAGGGGGGTCTAAATAAAGGATATCACCCGAAATATTTTTTATAAGTTCGTTTATATCTTCATTATAAACTTTACACTCAACCTGCCCATGCATAATGGGTAAAGGTTCAAGTATCATATCTTTAAGTGCAGACTTTTTAAAACTCTTTAAATAAGCTCCGTACACGGAAGCCGTATTCGCATATTTATCAATACTGTTGATAAGTGAGCCAAGTAAAAAATAATATTCGTTTTCGTTTATAAGTTTTTCGGTACGTTTTTCTTCGATAGCAATTCTTATCGCATCGCACTTTTTTGCGTTGTATTCCGTGAAATACATGCGTCTGAATTCTTGTCCTTTCGTGCCTTCAAAACAATAATTTTTATAGATAAAGCCTTCAACGCCTTCAAGGTTATTTAAATCTTTAATAAGTTGCGCACACCTATTTTCATCAAGATTGCCGTTATTCTCTATCATGTGTTTGGATATGACATAACTGTAATATTGAATATCGTTTGCTATAATAGAATACCCGTTCTGCTTAAATGAACCACCGACAACGCCCGTACCTGCCATTAAATCAGCAAATACCATTTCATTGGGGGTGCGAGTTTCGCCATTACCTACAAGCGTTTTAGCAATGGACGATTTTAAAAACTCTATTAAAGAATATTTTGACCCGATATAATTCATAAAAATAACCTAAAATTGTTACTCATATATATAATACCATTTCTTTTTAAATCAGTAAAGTATATGTTAGAAACATCTTTAAATTATTTCTTTATCTTATCATCCGATTGTTTTAACCAACTATTTTTTATATTTAAGTTAAATTGATTTCTGGATAATCTTATGTTAAACTTGATTAAAAGAAATAAGAGGTAAAAATGAGTATTGCAAAAGATTTGCTAATAGCAGATAAGGAATCGTTCAAATTTAGATTAGAAAGGCTGAAAGAAATAAAATCACTTTACCTTTGGAAACGAGACGTAGATTTATTATTATTTGGCGGTTTTTCCGCGTCTTTTGCAATATCGGAAATTCCTAATGCCTATATAAATGGTAATTTTTTGTCCTGTATATGTTTAGTCCAGATATTTTTTGAACATACGTTATCTTCGGCTTTTTGTATGCAAGGTGAAGATGAAATAGCGGAGGCAAGTTTTGCAAAAATTCTTGATGAATGCAAGACAAACAAAATTATTTCTGACGATTTTGCAGAAAAATTAGATGAGTTAAGAAGAATTAGAAATTCATATACTCATTTTCATGTTGGCTTAAATAAACGTAGCTTAACGAAACGAATGTTAGACTCATCAATAGTCATAGATGATTTACTTATTAGAGATGCGTGGTTTGCCGTAAATCTAATTTCAGATTTTTTTGAAACACAAACAAGCTAACGATTAATTTTTCTTATTCGAATAAGACTGAATACGGGTCACCAGACGAGGGGTATACGAACACCCCGAAAGAGAAGTCGATTTATCGGCTTCTTTTTCTTTTGCGCTCTGTT
>CAJUGI010000006.1 GCA_910586065.1 uncultured Christensenella sp.
CTTGCCGTGCATTAGGGCTTGCATTAGGTTGTCAATAGCCTTTTTGTTGTCCTCGATTATATTTTCAAGCCGCTTTATCTCGCTGTCGTTTCGTGCCGCTTGAATAAGCGTGTAGGTTTCGGCGGCAACCATATCTATAAATTCGTCCGTTAAAACGCCGTACTTGTTCCGCTCCGTGCCGTCGCCCGTTATAGCGGTTATAATTTCGTCCTCGATAAACTGTTTGCGCACTGTCCGCTTGTCGCAAGTATGCTTTGTAACGCCTACACACTTGTAATAGTTGTGTAGCGTTTTGTTTTTGCTCATTGCGCTTACGCCCGTCATTTTACTGCCGCACTTGCCACATATCAATTTTTCCGATAATATGTACTCGACTTTTGCCTTGCCCCTTGCGGGCGCGGCGGCGTATAACGCAAGTTTTTGTTGCGCTTGCCCGAATAGCTCGTCGTCGATAATGCGCGGCATACCGCCGTCAATCTCGTTGCCTTGATAAATGTACTTACCCAAATAGCGGCGGTTGCTCAAAATGCGCTGAAAGCTGTTTTTGTTGAACTCGCCGCCTTTGGTGGTCTTAACGCCCCGCCCGTTCAGATAGCGGATAAGCTCGGCGTAATTGCTCCCCGCGACAAACATTTCAAAAACCGTCTTGACGACGGGCGCAAGCTCCTCGTCAAGCACAAAATTTTTCTCGCTGTTTACTTTGTAGCCGAGCGGAATAACGCCGCCGAAAAACTTGCACTTTGACGCGGTTATAGCCATACCGCGCTTAACCTTTTGCGACAGCTCCGCGCTGTAATATTCCGCCATACTCTCTAAAACGCCCTCAATTAAAATACCGCTCGCGTCGTCGGTTATGTTCTCTTTTGCCGATAACACGCGCACTCCGTTCTTTTTCAGTTTTGCCTTGTACGTTGCGCTGTCGTACCTATTGCGGGCGAAACGGTCTAATTGATAGACAACGACAAACTGAAAGCCTTTGCGCTTACTGTCCTCAATCATTTGCAGAAATTCGGGGCGCTTGTCCGTCGTTCCCGTTAGGGCGCGGTCTATGTATTCGTGCGTAATGCGTAAATCGTTGCGCTGAGCAAAATTATAGCACTCGGCAAGTTGCCCCTCAATGCTTTGCTCGTTCTGTGCGTGTGAGCTGAAACGGGCGTATATAACTGCGTTTTTCATTGCGTGTTGCTCCTTTGCGCTGTCTGCGTATGTGCGGACTGCGGCTTAAAAATTTTGTTGTTCGCTTTGGTGCTTACCGTCTTAACCGGCAAAAAATGCCGCCGTAGGCAAATTGTCAAGGGTTTATTTGCGAAGCAAACGACGGTTTTGAGAAAATCGTCGCCCTTTACAATTTGTCAAGGCGGCGTATTCCGTCCTCAGACGGTAAGCACAAGCGAATAACAATAAAACTATGTTTTTACTTGACAAAACTAATCTGATTAGGTAAAATATAATTAGAATTAGTTTATAATATATCATAAGGAGCAAACAATGTCAAGAATAGGATTAACCAAAGACATAATTTTGCAATCGGCTATGGAAATAGTTGATAAGATAGGCGCAGAAAATTTAACTCTAAAAGTATTGGCAGATAAATTGGGAGTACGTTCACCCTCTCTATATAACCATTTTAACAGTTTATTTGATTTGCATACTGCGCTTATGCTTTACGGTTGGAAACAACTTGAATATAGAGTAATGCAAGCAGCAATCGGCAAATCAAAAGACGACGCTATTAAATCTATGTGTGCCGCATATTTGAATTTTACATTGGAACATTTAGGGCTGTTCAACATTATGCAATCTTATAACCAGCATATATCGCAAGAAACAATAGCGGCTACAAGCGGCTTAATAGAAACTATACGGCAAGTGTTATCCGCCTATAATTTAAGTGAAAAATACGAAGTTCATACTATACGAGTATTCCGCAGTTTTTTACAAGGTTATGTTTATTTAGTTCAGCACGATAGTTTTGGTAATTCTGTGTCTATAAGAGACAGTTTTAATGTCGGTGTTGGCATACTTCTTAAAGGACTTAAAGAAAATGAAAATATTAAACTTGGGAAATAGAGTTGTAAATCAATATTTGGTCGAATTAAACGACGGATTTTTGTTAATCGACACGGGCTATTCAAACGGATATAAACGTTTTATTAAAAATCTATCTAAACACCGTATTCAAAAGGAACAAATAAAATATGTATTTATTACACACGCCCACGACGACCATATAGGCTTTTTAGCCGAACTGTTAAATAATTTTCCGCACATAACTTTAATAACTAATTTGTTAAGTAAAAATAGGTTTTCAGAGGGGCACAATCGCTTTGTAGGCGGGTGTACTACTCTGCGGGCATACTTGTTTTGTAAATTTATGCGCTTAATGGGGAAAGGCGAACACACCTTTCCGATTGTGAATTTACAAAGTCATAAAACTATTGATTGTGAAAATATTGATAATTTACGCACTTACGGAATAAACGCCGAAATAGTTTTTTTACAAGGTCATACGGACGACCAAATGGGTTTATTGTTTGACGACGGAACTTTATTTTGCGGCGATGCGGCGATGAACGGTTTTCCGAGCAAACATAAAATCATTATTTTTGTTGAAAATCTTGACGATTATAAACACACTTGGGACAAGTTAATCGACAATGAAAAGATAAAAGCAATCTACCCCGCGCACGGTAAACCTTTTGATATTGCTCTCTTGAAAAAGAACAGGCGCTATCTCGAAAGAATAAAGTTGCGAATACTTAAACGATAAACGACAAGGAGCAAAAATGAAAAATATCGCTATACAAAACTATTCACTTCTGGAATTTAGTATTGTAGGGTTAGAAAACGGCGGCAAATTCCCTATTGAATATACGGGGCGCGGAAAAGATATTTCGCCTGAAATTGTAATACATAATTTATCGCCAAAAGCAAAAACAATAGCCATAACATTAGAGGACACCACACATATAATTAAAGACTTTACACATTGGTGTATTTGGAATATTGCGGCTAATAATAGAATTGAAAAAGGTATTCCAAAAGGGAAAACTGTGCCGTCATTAGGAAACGCCATACAAGGGTTTGCTTACGGTTTGCACCGCTATGCGGGACCAAAACCGCCCAAAGGAAAAATGCATATCTATCGTTTTACTGTTTATTCGCTTGACTGCACAATCGAATTAAGTGCAAATAAAAGCAAAAAAGCCTTTCTTAAAAAAGCACAAAATCACATACTGCAAGCGGGTCACTTATTGAGTGAATTTGAATAGGCGATTATATGGAAGAAACAAAAACAATAAAAGTACCGTATTTTTACGCTTGCTGTCCGAATTGTAAAGCCGTACTCATACAAGCGCAAAACGGTTTAGACGGCTATACGAAATGCGCGAAATGCGGCGAGTATGTACATATCGTTATACGCCACGGGTTAGTTACAACGAGATTAAAAGCGCAAGGAGCAAATCAATGACCTACTACGTTGTATGTCCCGAATGTGGGTATAAATTATTAAAAGCGGGCGACGGCTCTACGATAGAAATTTATTGCCCGAAATGCAAGGGCAAAATGTTTATCGCCGTAAAGGACGGAAAAGTTATCGTGCAAAAAGCGCCCGATAACAAATAATCATTAGTATTACTTTTATACGCCACTATGTAACACTGTCACACTTTTGACATTAAACCGCGACGCAGTGTCAATAAGTTACTATTACCTTATTGGCACTGCGTCGCAAGGAACATAAACGGCAATGAGTGTGGGCGGCAACAGCCGCCCGCACTGTGGCGTATAGTATTACCACGCCACCCCGTAACGTGTAACATAATTTAAGGAATTTAATGTAAAATCGGCTATTATTCAATAAAAAATGACAAAATACCCTTTTTGCCTTGTTGTACCATTTAGGGTGGGAATGGGTGGGAAAATCAAGGAGCATTTTTTATGAATAAAATACCGAGCGGCTTAACCGTCATTTATTTCGACGATAAAGACAAAAACATATATGCAGAATTACCGCCCGACAAAGAGCAGGCAAAAAAGCTGTCAAGGCTCGTTTACCGCGAGGCAATGACAGCCATTAGCACCAAAAAGACAGCCGACAAGCCGCAAGATTAACTTGCGGCTATTTGCTTGCCGTAAAGCGGGTAATCCGACAACGGCAATTCCACTTGGCAGAATAATTCCGTATTGTTCACCTTGAATATTGTTATGTTCTTATTTGCAATAATCCGCTTCACCACTCTCAGTCTGATTCGAATATTTCACAAAGATATTCGGTTAGACTGATTTTTTTGTTTTTATTGGATGCGGCGGCGATTTAAATAATCGCCGCCGCGCGCTCGTTTATTCAAGCACCCGCCACAGCGCCATTTCACTTTTAACGGTGTTTTATTGTTGAAAAATAATATTGTTTGTGCTATAATGATTTTGCTTAAATTGAACGATAAACAGTAATTTAGCGGAGAAAACGAGAAATGGAATATATAAAACTCACACTTGAAAACTTGGAAACAGAGCATATATGTTGCGCTATTTCTAACAATAAGGACATACAAGTTGCAAGCAAGAAAGCGTGGCTCAAAGAAAGAATAAAAGACGGATTGGTATTTTTGAAATCTGTTGAACGCGGTAAATGCTTTATTGAATACATACCTGCCGAAAATGCTTGGTGTCCTATTAAAGCAGATGGCTATATTCACATAAATTGTTTTTGGGTATCGGGTTCTTTCAAAGGCCACGGATATGCGAACGATTTATTAAATGCTTGTATTGCCGACGCGAAAGTGCAAGGCAAGCACGGAATTACCGTTATATCTTCGCCGAAGAAAATGCCCTTTTTGTCCGACCCGAAATATCTTGCTTATAAAGGGTTTAAGGTTGCAGACAAAGCCGAACCTAATTTTACTTTAATGTATTTACCGTTCGATAACAATGCACCCGTTCCGAAATTTAAGGAAACCGCCAAATTGCCTCATATAGAAAAGCAAGGTTTTGTCGTGTGTTATACGCACGGTTGCCCGTTTACTGCAAAATACGTTCCGATAGTCGAGCAAGTAGCAAGAGAAAAAGAAATACCGTTTGAAAGCATATTTATAGACAGCAAGGATAAAGCTCAAAACGCACCTATGGCTTGGACAAATTACGCCGTATTTTATAATGGGCAATACGTGTCAAATGAAGTTCTGAATGAGAAGAAGTTCCTTGAACTTGTTGAGCGTTACAATAAACAGTAATATAATTTTCAATTTATCGGGGTGTTTCGGTTTAGTCATTAGGTCGGTCACCAATCTCAGCCTGATTCGAATATTTCACAAAAGTATTCGGTTAGGCTGATTTTTTTTGTTTTTATTGGATGCGGCGGCGATTTAAATAATCGCCGCCGCGCGCTCGTTTTATCAAGCACGCCACAGCGCCATTTTAATTTGACAACGTTTTATGTTGAAAATTGCGTTTGTTTGTGCTATAATGATTTTGCTTAAATTGAACGATAAACAGTAATTTATATTAGGAGCTTTAAATGAATTGTATTGAAGTATTCAAACAAGCTGAACAAGAAATTGCGGAAAGCGGGAAACTCAGTTTAACCGCACGACGAAAAATTTGGCAAACTATGGGTGAAATCGAACCGCGTAAACGCGACTCGTTAAAGCCTCGGTCGCTGACGGAACCGCTTAAAAAGCGTGCGTACCTTGCGCTTGCATGTGCGCAAAAAGTAATGCCTATGTGGTGTTCTGTCTACCACGACAACAATAGTCCGCAAAATTTAATTGAAAAGAGCCTTGCTTACTTAGACGGCAAAATTAAGGTTAAAGAATTGCGGGCAGAACGGAAACAATCCACTATTGACGCTTTTATGAACGCTGTCGATTCGCGGGGTAGTGTCGGTTCCGCCGCTGTCGCCGCTTGGTCGGCGATGGTAGTAGCTTTGGAAGACGAGCAATATTTGGAACCGTGGGACAGCGACTTGACGGATGACGATATAGACTCATACGAAAGGGACGCGGCAAAAGAAGCGTGCGTCGCGTATACTTACACCGACGAAGACGACGATAAATGCGCTATACGCGAAAAGCACTTTTGGGTATGGTATTTGGAAGAGGCTGCAAAAATTGCGGGCTTGGAAAATTTCAAGTTATAGGGGCGTTTCGGTTTAGTTATTATGTCGGTCACCTGTAAATGACAACTTAGAAGTTTTTTGTATTGCAAGACTTTCGGACAATTACGGTTGAGCGAACGAAGAAAAACTAAGCCGAAAGGGAAGTTTAAATGGAAAAGATAGGAAGAGAAGAACTGGAAAGATTAGTCGGAATCAATAAAGTCAATATATTTTATCATATCACCGACGTAATAACTTCGTTATACGAAACAGAGCAAATCTGGAATAACGGCGGCAAAAAATGGACCTATGAATATAAGTTCAGAAAAAGCGGAAAAACTCTATGTGCTTTTTATTTTAAGGAAAACACATTAGGTTTTATGATTATCTTCGGTAAAGATGAAAGAATTAAAGTTGAAGAAATAAGAAACGAACTTTTATCCGACGTACTCAAAACTTACGACGACGCGCAAACATTTCACGACGGGAAATGGGTTATGCTCAATATAACAGATTATTCGATATCGGAAGATATAAAAAAATTATTGTTCATCAAAAGAAAACCCACGGTGATTTCAGAAGGGATTTTCCTCTTGAAATAATTGCAACTGAATTTGACGTTATAAAAAGCATATCGTCAGAATTGGCGTTTGCACCGAAAGTTTTCAGTGTGTTGTTGAAAAGCATATAGGGCGAGTATATTTGCGTCAATACAAAAAATTAACGGGCGTTACCGACGCAGAAATAAAAAAATGGCTTTTACAGATAGCCGCGGCAAGACTTATTGAATGGATACCGAAAAGCGAAAAAAACAAGTTGTTGAAATTTGTTAAAAAAGCATTATGCAAAATAAACTGATTATAGTTCTTGCAAATTTTAAAAATATATGATATACTGACAGCAGTTAACTTTCGGGGGTAAAAACGTTAAATGGAGAATTTCTTGTTAATTTAAAATAATTTGCAAGAAAGTTTATCCGTTATTTCAAAAACTAAAATTATTGAGCTATGAGATTGCTTTCTCATAGCTCTTTTTAATTTGTTTAAGGAGAATATGCAAAATGTCTGTTATAAAGGTTGAAAATCTTAAATTTTCTTATCAGGGAAGCGGTGATATTATATTTGAAAACGTTAACTTTCAGATAGATACCGATTGGAAACTCGGCTTCGTCGGCAGAAACGGCAGGGGCAAAACAACGTTTCTAAATTTGTTGCGCGGTAAATACGAATTTGGCGGAAGAATAATATCGTCGGTGGAATTTGATTATTTCCCTTATACGGTTAGCGATAAGAACAGGCTTACGTCGGAAATTTTGCAGAGCGTCTGTCCCGCCGCGCAGGAGTGGGAACTTATGCGTGAACTGAATTTTTTGAAAGTGGCGCCCGACGTTTTGCAAAGAGAGTTTAACTCGCTATCGAACGGCGAGCAGACCAAAGTTTTGCTTGCGGCGTTGTTTTTGAATGAAGGGCGCTTTTTGCTTATTGACGAGCCGACCAACCATTTGGATATGCAGGCGAGAGAATTGTTGTCGGAGTACCTGCGTAGAAAGAAAAGTTTTATACTTGTATCTCACGACAGGAATTTTCTTGACGGTTGTGTAGACCATATTCTCTCGCTGAACAAAGCGGATATCGAAGTTCAAAGCGGAAATTTTTCTTCGTTCTGGACAAACTTCAGCCGTCAACAGGAATTTGAAAACAAACAAAACGACAGGCTTAAAGCTGATATAAAACGATTGAACAACGCGGCGAACAGAACCGCCTTATGGGCGGAGCGAGTGGAATCAACGAAAAACGGAACGAGAAATTCGGGATTAAGACCGGATAAAGGTTATATAGGACACAAATCCGCAAAAATGATGAAACGCGCAAAAGTGTTGGAAGAGAGACGGCAGAAAGAAGCGGACGAAAAATCCGAATTGCTGAAAAATACGGAGATTGCCGACAATTTGAAAATTTTTCCGCTCGAATATCGCGGTGAACGGCTTGCCGCGTTATGTTCGGTTGCGCCTGTTTACGGCGGCAAGAAAGTTTGTAAACCGGTAAGTTTTGAAATTAACAGAGGAGACAGGATAGCACTGGACGGTCAAAACGGCAGCGGCAAAAGCAGTTTGTTAAAACTTATATGCGGAAAGGGGATAGATTACTCGGGTACCGTAAATATCGGTTCCGGTCTTAAAATTTCCTACGTTCCACAGGATACGTCGCAATTGAGGGGGACTCTCACCGAGTTTGCTGCCGAACATCATATAGAACAGAGCTTATTTAATGCAATTTTGCATAAAATGGGGTTCAATAAAGACCAGTTTGAAAGGGATTTATCGTGTTTTTCCGAAGGTCAGAAGAAAAAAACCTTGATAGCAAAAAGTCTTTGCGAACGGGCGCATCTGTATATCTGGGACGAGCCGTTGAATTACATTGATATTTATTCGCGTTTGCAGATAGAGGAGTTGTTGACGGAATTTAAACTTACTATGATTTTTGTAGAACACGATAAAGCCTTCCGCGAAAAAATCGCAACGAAAACAGTTCGCCTGTAATCTAAGTTGCGGCACCGCAAGAATTACGGAGTTTTAAATACAGTTTTAATTTACGGATAATGCCGAAGCTTGCGGCGTTGTACGTATTTTATTTTTAAAACCTTAAAAATAATTGAAAACATTTTTAATTTCGTATATAATTACCGTACGGAGGTGATTTAATAATGAGCCATACAAAAAAGACAGTGTTTTCTGCAATAATGGTATCCGTAGGAATTTTGCTTCCGTTGGTGTTTCATGCAATTCCCAACGCGGGCGCCATATTTGCACCGATGCATCTTCCGGTGCTTGTCGCGGGCTTTATTTGCGGACCGCTTTACGGAATTCTCGTCGGGCTGATTTGCCCGCTTCTGTCGTTCATAATGACGGGAATGCCGAACGCCGCTTACCTGCCGAATATGATGGTGGAATTGTTTTTTTACGGCGGTTGCACGGGGCTGTTTTTCAGATTAATAAAGACAAGATTTTTGGTTCTGGATATTTTTCTCTCGTTAATAGTCAGCTTGCTAATAGGTAGGATTATGGGCGGTTTTGTAGCTTATATGCTCTTTTTGGGCGGAAGAAGAGACAGTTACAGCTGGACGATTTTTTTTACAACCTATTTCGTGACCTGTTGGCCCGCGCTTATAATTCAGCTTGCAACCGTGCCTACGGTTGTGGGCATTGCGCGTAAAGTAAGATTTTTTACGGAAGCCGACCGCCATCTCGACCCGAATTACCACAAAAAACAGATTGCCAAACAGAGTGTTTTTTTTGATAATTTAGCCGCCGATTGGCGCGTTAAGGAAACGCTTTCGGACGGGCAGATAGATTCTCTTATCGGCGACGCGGGCATAGTAGAAGGGAGCTTTGTTCTTGACGTCGCCTGTGGAAACGGAGTTTTAGACGGCTATTTAAGCGATAAGGGCTGTAAGGTTGACGCAATAGATATTTCGCGGCAAATGATTTTAAAGGCTCAGGCAAATCCGCGCAATGCAAACGTAAACTATTCAGTTGCGGATTTTTATGAATATACTTCGGCGGAAAAATACGATTTTATTCTTTTGTTCGACGCCTATCCGCATTTTAAGGACAAGATATCCTTTGCGGAAAAAGCATATTCGCTTTTAAAAGACGGCGGCGCACTGTGGATTTTCTTCGACGAGTGTAAGGAAAAGATAAACGGCTATCATTCGGGCGGTGCAAAAGACATTTCAAAAGCGCTTTTAAGCGCGGAGGAAGAGGCGAAGCTCTTTAAGAGAAAGTTTGAAATAATAGAATGTTCGGATAACGAAAACGGCTTTCGTCTGGGGTTAAAAAAGAAACCATATAAGCCGCTTATAAATCTTGAAAAAATTAAAAAATAAAAAATATTCCGCTCTTGAAAAAGGGCGGTTTTTTGTTGATTTTTTTAACATTTGTTGTAAGTTAACAATTAAAAAATTTGTTGAATTTTTCGGTTTATCCGTTTGACAATAATTTTTTGTTAAATTATAATAGTTCGAGTTCGAACAGTTCGATATCGAACAATAATAATTTCGTTTAAAAAGGAAAAAAATGGAAAACAAAAGGCTTTTCGGCAAAATCTGTTACGTTCACAGGCAGATGTTGAGGGAAAATAATAAGATACTTTCCGAATACGGCGTGACGCCTGTGCACTTGCGCACACTTGTATTTATTCACATCAGAAATTTAAACGGAGCAAGAGTGTGCCAGAAAGATATTGAAAACCATCTGAATCTTCGTCCGTCGTCCGTCTCTTCGTTAATTTCCAATCTGGAAAACGACGGCTTTTTGGTACGCGGCACCGACGAGGAGAACGCAAGGAAAAAATACATCGAACTAACCTTAAAAGGCAAAGAAGCCTGCAAGGAAGACAAGCAAATGATGGACGAATGCGACGGAATAATACAGTCGGCGCTGAGTGAAGAAGAACAACGGCAATTCGCCTGTTTACTCGATAAAATAATAGATAAGATTGAAAGGAGGTAAATATGATTAAAACGCTTTTAAAGAGCATAAGGGAATACAAAGTTCCTTCCGTACTCTGTCCGATAGTTATGGTAGGCGAGGCGGTTATGGAGATAATTATTCCCTTTTTAATGACGCGCATAGTAGGACAGCTTGAAATGCTCGCGAAAGCAGAAATAGCAAGTTTAGACATAGGGCAAATCGTTTTAAACGCTTCGCTTATGATTCTTTGTGCGGTATTCGCGCTTGCCTGCGGCGTTTGGGGCGGTAAGCTGGCGGCAAAGGCAAGTTGCGGCTTTGCCCATAACCTGAGAGAGGATATGTATAACAACATTCAGTCGTATTCTTTCGCAAACATAGATAACTATTCTACAGCCAGCCTGATAACAAGAATAACAACCGACGTAACCAACGTGCAGAACGCTTATCAGTTGTCGATAAGAATGCTGGTGCGCGCGCCCGTTTTGTTTTTGGCATCGATTATAATGACGTTGTTTATAGAGCCCTTAATGGCGCTCATTTTCGGCTGCGCGGCGATTTTTCTCGGCGTTGTGGTTGCAATCTGTATGTTTAAAGTTGTTCCGTATTTCAGAACTATGTTCAAAAAATACGACGTGCTGAACTCCGTCGTGCAGGAGGATTTGACCGCAATCCGCGTAGTTAAGTCGTACGTCCGCGAGGAACGCGAAATAGGTAAAATGAAAAACGCTTCGGGAGAGGTATATAAGTATTCAGTCAAAGCCGAAAGAATTTTAACGGTAATGATGCCCTGCGTAACGCTTGCTATGTTTGCGGTCAATTTGTTGATTCTTACAATAGGCGCGAATATGGAAGTGGGCAATATTGCCGGCAACGTAAGTCCTTCGCAGATTCAGACGTTAATCCAATATTCCGCCCAGATACTTTCGGGCGTAATGATGGTTGCTATGTGCCTGAACTTCATTTCGCTTTCAAAGGGCAGTATGGACAGAATATGCGAGGTTTTAAACGAAAAAACCACGCTTCCCAAACCCGAAACGCCCGTTTTTGAAGTTAAAAACGGTTCGATAGATTTTGAAAACGTAAATTTTTCTTATTCGCAAAAGGCGGATAAATCTGTTCTTTACGGTATTAACTTACATATATCCGAGGGGGAAACGGTAGGGATAATCGGCGCCACCGGTTCGGGGAAAACTTCGCTTGTTTCGCTCATTCCAAGACTTTACGACGTTACGGACGGTTCGGTTAAAGTCGGGGGAGTGGACGTGAGAAATTATAATCTGGACACTTTGCGCAATAAAGTTGCAATGGTTCTGCAAAAAAACGTGCTTTTTTCGGGGACGGTTGCGGAAAACCTGAGATGGGGAGATGAAAACGCCACTGATGAGGAATTGCGTTTTGCAGCGAAACAGGCTTGTGCGGAAGAGTTTATCGACGCGCTCCCCGGCGGATTTAATTACGATTTGGGACAGGGCGGCGTGAATGTTTCGGGCGGTCAGAAACAGCGGCTTTGCATAGCCCGCGCTCTTTTGAAAAAGCCGAACGTAATAATTTTCGACGATTCGACTTCTGCGGTCGATACAAAAACGGACGCGCAAATACGTTCGTCTCTTGCAAAATATGCTCCGCAGACAACGAAAATAATTATTGCCCAGAGAATAGCTTCCGTGCAGGACGCGGATAAGATAATAGTTCTCGACGAGGGAAAAATAGTGGGAATAGGCAAGCACGAACAGCTTTTAGCCGAAAACGAAATTTATAAAGAAGTTTATATCTCGCAAATGAAGGGCGGAGACGAATCCGCCGAAAGTTCTTTAAATGGAGGTGACGACGGTGAGTAAAAATGCGGAAAAAGCCCAAAAGAGCGGTAAAAAAGCGAAAATGCCGGCAAAAACATTAAAGCGTCTGCTTGCGTATACGTTTTCGCAAAATAAACTTGCAACTGTGTTAGTGTTCATTTTCGTCTGCTTTTCGTCAACGGCGCACGTACTGGCCGCGCCTCTGGTGAAAGCTATAACCGAAGAATTAATGGCGCATTCTGCAAATGCAGATATGTGGGGAATAATTTATCCCAACATTATAACGATAGCGTGTCTTTATCTTGCCGGTTCTGCAGCGTCGTTTGCCTACAACGTCATTATGATGTATATTGCTCAGGGTACGCTTAAAAAAATGCGCGACGAAATGTTTGCAAAAATGCAGAGCCTGCCTTTAAAGTATTTCGATACCCACACTCACGGCGATTTAATGAGCCTTTACACCAACGACGTGGACACAATGCGTCAGCTTTTAACGCAGACCATTCCGCAGATAATTTCTTCGGCAATAACCATTGTAACCGTGTTTGTTTCGATGGTGATTTTCAGCGTAACGCTTCTTTTGGTGGTGGTAGCGGTTCTTATTGCAATCACCTTTGCCACTAAATATGTGGGAGGACGCTCCGCAAAGAATTATCTGGTGCACCAGAAGGCGCTTGGAAATTTGAACGGTTACGTTGAAGAAATGACGGAAGGTCAAAAAGTTATAAAAGTTTTCTGCCACGAACAGAAAGCGCGCGAACAGTTTAAAGTTGTAAACGACGAGCTAAACGAAGCGGGCAAAAAAGCCAATTCATACGCGTTCATTCTGGGACCCATTAACAACAATCTGGGTTATCTCCAGTATGTTCTCGTTGCATTCGTGGGCGTGCTTATTATGTCGTTCGGCGGTGAAACGGGACTTTTGTCTATTCAGCTTTCGGTAATAGACGCTGAAAAAACGAACAGGTTTGCATGTATGGCGGGGCTTTTGATTGCGTTTTTAATGTATTCGCGTCAGTTCAATATGCCGGTTATGCAGGTTTCCCAGCAGTTCAATGCAATAGTAATGGCGCTTGCCGGCGCAGAAAGGATTTTCGAAATGGTAGATACCCTTCCCGAAGATAAAGGCGGGGAAATTACCCTGACTTACGGCGAACACGAAGAAGGGAAGTGGGCGTGGAAAAAACCGCTTTCAGACGGTGCCGCCGAATACGTTCCGCTTATGGGAGATATCCGGTTCAATAACGTGGTTTTCGGGTATACGGACGAAAAGGTGATTTTAAAGAATATTTCGCTTTATGCAAAACCCGGGCAGAAAATTGCTTTTGTCGGCTCTACCGGAGCCGGAAAAACTACGATTACCAATCTTATTAACCGGTTTTACGATATACAGTCTGGTGAAATAACTTACGACGGCATAGATATTAAGCTTATAAACAAGGACGATTTAAGAAGAAGCCTGGGCGTGGTGTTGCAGGATACGCACCTTTTTACCGGCACAGTAATGGATAACATACGTTACGGCAGGCTTGACGCCACTGACGAAGAGTGCATAAAAGCGGCAAAACTTGCAAACGCTGACTTTTTTATAACGCATCTTCCGGAAGGTTACGAAACAATGCTAAAGGGCGACGGTGCAAATCTTTCGCAGGGGCAGCGTCAGCTTCTCGCCATAGCCCGCGCAATGGTTTCTGAGTGCCCCGTGCTCATTCTTGACGAAGCTACTTCTTCGATAGATACCCGCACGGAAAAACTTATTGAGCGTGGAATGGATAAACTTATGGAAGGCAGAACTGTATTCGTAATTGCTCACAGGCTTTCAACCGTGCGCGACAGTCAGGCGATAATGGTTCTTGAGCACGGCGAAATAATCGAACGCGGCGACCATGAGCAGTTAATAGCGCAAAAAGGTAAATATTATCAGCTCTACACAGGCGCGTTCGAATTGGAGTAAGATGCGTATATGCGCCGCATTATTCTGCTCGCGTCTCCGCATTTTAAAGTAATTGTGAAAACATCGGGAAAACCGGTTAAACAAAAAATTTGTCGAATAGTACAAACTGTCAAAATCATATGCTAATAATCCGAGGGATAATCCCCGAAAACGGAGTAAGGCATATGATTTTTGATTTATTAAGCGTACTTTTCGGCAAAATTTTCTTTTTTACGGGTATGGTGCAAAACAAGGGAACTTTCCCTAAGCCGCTATCGCCCGAAGACGAAAAAAAATATCTCGATTTGGCACACGCAGGCGATAAAGAGGCTAAAGAAATTTTAATAAACCACAATATGCGTCTTGTAGCGCACGTGGTAAAAAAGTACACCGGCGCCGCCGAAACGGACGACTTGATTTCAGTAGGTTCGATAGGACTGATTAAGGCAATAAACACTTACCGCTACGGAAAGGGCACCCAGCTTGCAACATATACAGCACGCTGTATCGAAAACGAAATTTTAATGCTGTTGCGCTCCGGTAAAAAACACAAAAATAACGTTTCGCTGACCGACCCCGTAGGTACCGACAAGGATGGCAACGAGCTGACTTTAATCGATTTGCTGTCTGAAAAAGAGGATAGCGTATTTTCGCAGGTGGAAAAGAGTATTCAGCGCGAAAAATTTGTTGCAGTTCTGAAAAAAATTTTGTCCGAGCGCGAATACTCCATTATAAATATGCGGTACGGGCTGGAGGACGGCTGTGCAATGCCGCAGAGGGAAGTAGCGAAAAAACTCGGCATTTCGCGTTCTTACATATCACGCATAGAAAAGCGCGCCATTGAAAAAGCGCGTGAAAACTTGAGCCGCGACGATTTTTTTACGGAATAAATAATTGCCAACGCGCCTTTCGTTTGGTATAATTGAAACGTTCAGGAGAATGTTATGAAGATTTACGAAGAATTACAAAGGCGCGGACTGATTGCACAGGTAACCGATGAAAAGGAAATCAAGGATTTGATTAACGGCGGCGGCGCGCGTTTTTATATCGGATTCGACCCTACTGCGGACAGCTTGCACGTGGGGCACTTTATGGCGCTTTGCCTTATGAAAAGGTTGCAGATGGCGGGCAATAAACCGGTAGTTTTGCTGGGCGGAGGTACGGGGCACGTGGGCGACCCCACTGGCAGAACGGATATGCGTTCTATGATGACTGCCGAAACGATAAATCAAAACTGCGAATGCTTTAAAAAACAAATGGAGCGCTTTATCGAGTTCGGCGAGGATAAGGCGGTTATCGTAAACAACGCCGACTGGCTTTTGAATTTAAATTACGTTGAGCTTTTGCGCGAAGTGGGCGCGTGTTTTACCGTAAATAATATGCTCCGCGCAGAGTGCTATAAACAGCGTATGGAAAAGGGGCTGTCTTTCCTTGAATTCAACTATATGATAATGCAGGCTTACGACTTTTATCATCTTAACGAAAAATACGGTTGCAATATGCAGTTCGGCGGCGACGACCAGTGGAGCAATATGCTTGCGGGTACCGAATTAATCCGCAAAAAGACGGGTAAGGACGCATACGCTATGACCATAACCCTGCTTTTAAACAGCGAGGGCAAAAAAATGGGCAAAACGGCAAAGGGCGCGGTCTGGCTTGACGAAAATAAAACGTCCGTCTACGATTTTTATCAATACTGGCGCAATGTGGACGATAGCGACGTTATGAAATGCATAAAAATGCTAACCTTCATTCCGCTTGAAAAAATCGACGAAATGGAGAACTGGGAGGCAAGCCGCATAAACGAAAAGAAAGAAGTTTTAGCTTTTGAGCTGACCAAACTCGTTCACGGCGAAGAAAAAGCGGTTTTGGCTCAGTCGCAGGCGCGCGCAGCTTTCGGCGGCAGCGGCGAACTGCCCGAAAAGGAAGTAAAGGTTGAAAGCGCAACCGTAATTTCCGTGCTCGTTGCGGCGGGCATTTGCGCAAGTAACGGCGAGGCGAGAAGGCTCATTCAGCAGGGCGGCGTTTCTTTGAACGACGGTAAAGTAACCGACATCAATGCGCCGGTAAAAAGCGGCGACGTAATCCACAAGGGCAAAAAAGTGCATATCAAGATTAAACTCATTTAAAACGCATTTAAGCTACGCAATACTGCGTTGAACTGCGCTTTTCTTCGGGTCATTTACGATTTAGTAAACTCTCCTCGAAAATGCTCGTTTGCCTTGTCTTGCTTGCTTCTCCGCGTTTTGCAATTCGTAAAAAATGCAATCTTATCTTTCCGTTTCGGGTATGACCGAAACACAAAAAATAATTGAAAAATCCCGCTTTATCGCAACCTCGGCGCACGTCTGCGGCGAAGACGAGGCGCGGGATTTTATTAATGAGATTTCCGCAAAATATAAGGACGCAACCCACAACTGCTTTGCCTATATCGCGGACAACCTCGGCAATTTTTTGCGCTTTTCCGACGACGGGGAACCGCAGGGTACCGCAGGAATGCCAATGTTGGAGGTTTTAAAAAGCAACCGTCTTTTCGAGGCGGCGGTGGTGGTGACGCGTTACTTCGGCGGCGTAAAGCTCGGCGCAGGCGGACTTGTGCGCGCCTATTCCGGGGCGGTTGCCGAAAATCTTTCCGACGCACAAAAAGTACTTTACGAAACGTGCGCAGAAAGCAGTTACACCGTGGAATATCCCGCGGTTGACGCCACTTTGCGCTACTTTTCCGAAACGGGAGCAAACGTTTTAAACACCGATTATCAAAACGAAGTAACCTTCACCGTCGCCGTAAAAAAGTGCGAGGAGGAGCAGTTCAATTCAAATTTAATAAACCGATTAAACGGAAAAATCAAAATACGAAAAATAAGGGAATATTTCTTTCCGTTCAAGCTATGAAAATCTGCGTAACCGGTTACAGCGGCGCGGGAAAATCCACGCTTGCAAAAATTTTAGGCAAAAAATATAATCTGCCTGTTTTGCACCTTGACGCAACGTTCTGGTTTGGCAACTGGCAGCACCGCACGCGGGAAGAGCAGGCAAATATTGTGCGTTCTTTTATGAAAGAAAATTCGCAAGGCTGGGTAATAGACGGCAATTACTTTCACATTAGTCTTGAACGTTTTGAAGAATGTGACAGAGCATACTTTTTAAATTATAACCGCTTTTTCTGCTTTAACTCGGCGCTGAAACGCTATAAAATGTTTAAGGGCGCCGTCCGCGCCGATTGCCCGTGCGAAGAAAAGTTTGATTTTGAATTTGCTTTTTGGATTTTATTTAAGGGCAGAACCCGCCGGCAACGACTTCTTTTTAAAAACAATTTACGTACCTGCAAGGGCGAAATTTTGGTATTTAAATCACGGAAAAAGTTAAATAAATATTTGACGGAACTTTAAAAGCGGCGGACGTTTTTCGTCCGCCGCTTATTTTAATCGTAATCTTCAATTTTATATTGTTCGTAAACGCGCTTCCCCATAACGGTAATCGCGCCTTTCGGGCACATTGATAAGCACCTGTAACAAGCCGTACATCTGCCTGAAAAAATTATGCCGTTTTCACAAACCGAAATATTACTCATCGGGCATACACCCGCACATATGCCGCATTTAACGCACTTTTGCGTATCAGCTTTAACGGTTTTGCAATAGCGGCGGGGCTTGTTGTAAAAATACAGCCGCTGCCCTAAAAGTCCCGCAATTTCCGCAAAAATCCCTAAACCGTTTTTGGGGATTTTTCCCGCTTTTATATTTTCGGCAGCTTTAAAAATCTTTTCGTCCGCCGCGCGGATTAAAGCGCGGTTCTTTTCTTTCGTCCTTTTCAAAAGCGGGTTGTCGCCTATGCAGTCGGGCATTTTTAAGTGCAGTCCGCCAAAAATTTCCGCGCCGCGTTTCTTTAAAAGCCGCGCTCCGCAACCTGCGCCGTCGCCGCTGAAAAGCCCCATCGTGCAAACGATAAAAACTTTTTTTCCGTGGAAAATTTCTCCGTTTTTATCAATAAAATCCCGCACGATTCTGGGCACGTTTGAAAAATAAACGGGATACCCGAAAATTATTTTATCGCTGTTTTTAATAGCTTCAATCGCGTGTTCATCCTCAATGGAATAACATTCGGCACCGCTTTCAAGCAGTTCGGCGAGTTTTTTTACACAGCGGCGGGTGTTGCCCGTGCCGCTGAAATAAATTCCTACCATAATAATTAAATTATAGCCGCGCGGTTTTCATTTGTCAAATGGTTAATTGACAAAGGCTTGCGCGGGTGTTAAAATAACCGCGTAAAGGTAAATTTTTATGTCGGAAATAACTTTAGTCGAACCCCAAAAAAAGGATAAAACCCGTTGTAACGTTTATGTTGACGGAGTTTTTTATTGCGGAATAAAACTGGAAGTCGCTGTTAAATATCATTTAAAATCGGGTATGCCCGTAGATAAAGCCCGCCTTGACGAAATTCAGCTCGAAACCGAAAAAAGTCAGGCGCTCGATAAGGCGATTACTCATCTTTCCGCGACAATGAAAACCGAAAGGCAGATTAAGGATTTTCTTACTAAAAAGGGATATACCGAGGCGGTGTGCGATTACGTTCTCGAAAAACTCAAATATCATAATTTGGTTGACGATTACTCCTATTGCCGCGCCTACGTTCAAAGCGTAAAGGGCAAGGGCAAGCGCGCGCTTTACGCCGATTTAATTAAGCGCGGCGCCGATAAAAGCGCGATAGGGCAAGCCCTTGACGAGGTGGAAGAGGACGACGGCGAGGCGCTTGCCGTGCTCGAAAAATATATGCGAGGCAAACAGCCCACTAAGGAAAACACGTTAAAGGGCTTAAAATATCTTATTGCAAGAGGCTTTGAATACGAAACGGCAAAGTCCGCGCTTTTGAAATTCGGGGGCGAAGATGAAGATTATTGAGCTTGAAGAAGTCGATTCCACAAATAATTTTTGCAAAAGATATAAAGGGACGGAGGATATAACTGTAATAGCCGCGCGACAAAGCGGAGGCAGGGGCACCAAGGGGCGCAGCTTTTCTTCGGACGAAGGCGGACTATACGTTTCGTTGATGAAAAATTATAAAAATTTTTACGCCGGAAACGCTTTTAAAATTATGCTGAACACGTGCGCCGCCGTGTGTGAAACGCTTGAAAGCTTTGGAGTAAATCCCGTAATCCGCTGGGCGAACGACGTTCTTGTAAACGGCAAAAAAATTTGCGGAACTTTAATCGAAAACACATTTTCGGGCGCATATATCTCGCGTTCAATCGTTGGTACTGGCATAAACGTCAACAATAAAATTCCTGCCGGACTAAAAGAAATTGCAACCTCTTTAAGCGAGGAGTTAAAAAAGGAAATAAATATTTCCGCCGTTAAGACGTCGCTTTTTGAAAATTTGAAAAAGGACTATTCCGTAACGGATTACAAAAAGTATATAAACTGGCTCGGTAGCGAAGTTACGCTTAAAACAAACGAAGAGAGCATAACCGCAACCGCCCTCGATATTGCGGAGGACGGCAGATTAATTGTAAAAATAAACGGCGAAATAAAAAAAATCAGTTCGGCAGAGGTATCTTTAAGACTTTAATGAAAAGAAATCTATCCCGAAAGCAACTTGAAGAACTTGGTATAAACCGCCCGCTCGACGACAATGTGAAAATCTATTGCCCCCGTGATATAGCGGAGTTTTATCCGGTGCGTCCGCGAAATTCGCACAAGGGCACGTTCGGTTCGGCAAATATAATAGCTGGTTCTGATAGCTATGCGGGCGCCGCTGCGCTTTCCGTTTCCGCCGCTTTGAAATCGGGTTGCGGTTACGTAAAACTGACGACCGCGCCCGAAGTAAAAAACGCGCTTGTTGCGCATTACCCCCAAACTATATTTTTGCGAACGCCCGATTTAACCAGCAACGCAATTGCCGTCGGAATGGGGTGCGGTGCCACGGAAGAGCTTTACGAAACCGTTAAAAATCTGCTTGAAAATTACAACGGCACGCTGATAATCGATGCGGACGGTCTCAATGCGCTTTCAAAATTCGGCAAGGACATTTTAAAACAAAAAAGTTGTAAGGTTATTTTAACCCCGCATGCAAAAGAATTTTCGCGTCTGACCGGATTAACAGTTGAACAAATTACCGCTTCGCCTATAGAAACTGCGCGGGATTTTGCAAGCGAATATAAAGTTGTGCTTTTATTAAAGGGCGCGGCAACCGTTATATGCGACGGTTCCCAAAAAGAAATTAAAACCGCGCTCAACGTCCGCGGTTCGTCGGCTCTTGCAAGGGCCGGCAGCGGAGATATGCTTTCGGGCTATCTGTGCGGAAGCTCGGCGCGAGGGCTTAATCCCTTTGACGCGTGCGTTTGCGCAACCTACACAATGGGGCTTGCCGCTGAGCTTGCCTCGAAGCAGAAAACCGATTACTGCGCCACGGCTGAGGATATTCTCAAAAAAATTCATTTAGCCGTCAAGCGCTTGACAACGCAAAACCCGTCTGTTAGAATATAATATGTTGAGAGGGAGTAGTTATCAGGTTGCGGCAACAAACCCCGATTTAATCGTGTCGTAACCCCTTTATATAAAGGAACAAGACTTTCAGCTTAAAAGAAATTTTAAGTTGAGGTCTTATTTTTTTTGCTTTAAAAGTCAACAATAAAATAGCTCAACTTATAAAAAAGTTTAAGAAAATAAAAAGCAGAGATAAAGAGGTAAAAAATGAATTACGACCTGATTTTGGACAGCGTTGCCGGAACCTGGATAGTAAATTTAATTTTATTGGTCATTGGGTTCGTACTACTTATAAAGGGCGCCGATTTCTTTGTTGACGGTTCGGCGGGAATTGCTAAAAAATTACGCGTTTCCACTTTTATAATCGGCGTGACCGTTGTGGCGATTGGTACGAGTGCTCCCGAACTCGCGGTAACGATTGTTGACGCCGCTTCGGGTACGGGCGAGCTCATTATGGGGAACATTCTGGGCAGTAACGCTTTGAATATTTTGCTGATTTTAGGCGTTTCAGCTGTTATTTGCAAACTGCCGACGGAAAAAACTACGCGAATGATAGATATGCCTTTTCTTGTTTTCGCAAGCGGACTGTTTTTAATCTTCGGAATTTTTGTGGGCCCTTATGTGTTCGGTGCGACGGCGGGCGGCGAAGCTTATCTTGACGCAACGATGCCCTGGTATTGCGGTCTTATTCTTTTGCTGCTTTATTTCGGCTTTATGGCTTATAATATTGTTCTCGCCCGCAAGCAGTCGAAAGCCTGTCTGGAACAAGCTACGGCGGTTTCGGTTGCCGACCCGTTTACAGGCGAGCCCAATTCCGCAGAAGGCAAAGGTATTACGGCAAAAATAAAAGCGGGCTATGAAGGAATGCTCGCAAAAGTCTGGTTTTTGATAATAATCGCTATAGTCGGTCTTTTAATGGTTGTGGGCGGCGCAACGTTGGTTGTAAACTCCGCAAGAACGATTTCCGTAAACTTAATCGGAATCGACCCTGAAATCGTTGCTTTAACCGTAGTCGCGTTCGGTACTTCTTTGCCCGAACTTATTACTTCCGTTTCCGCCGCTAAAAAAGGAGACGTTGGTATCGCCACGGGCAATATAATCGGCAGTAACGTTGCTAATTTGTTGCTCATAGGCGGCGTCGGTGCGCTCTGCACAGGCTCGCGCGGGGTAGCTTTCACTATGGAAGGGCTTGTCGGCGGCATAATTTCGCTGTTCGCCGCGCTTCTCATTTTCGGGTTTTCGGTCGGTAGCAAGTCTAAAACCTTGGGCAGGGTTGCAGGTATTGTTATGCTAGTAAGTTTTGTAACTTATTACGGCTTTATTTTCTTGAACAAATACGTATTTTTCCTTTATCTCCCCGGTTTGCCCGTATAAACGGGTGAATACTTGTCAACAATAATCGTAAGGCAGTACATATAATAAAATATACCCTGCCGAAGATGAGGTTGATATGAATATAAAACGCGGAGAGTTATATTACGCCGATTTATCGCCGGTAGTAGGGAGCGAACAGGGCGGCGTACGGCCTGTCCTCGTCGTGCAGAACGACGTCGGCAACAAATACTCCCCAACGGTAATAGCGGCGGCGGTAACCAGCAAAATAAACAAGGCAAAATTGCCTACGCATATCGAGCTGCCTTCGTCCGTTTTCGGGCTTCAGCGCGATTCGGTAATTTTGCTTGAACAGATACGCACGCTTGACAAGCGCCGTTTAAAAGAGCGCATAGGCGAACTGAGCGACGCGACTATGAGCCGTGTTGATAAAGCAATTTTAATAAGTCTTGGTTTTACGAAATGACTTCCGGCGCCGCGCTCAAAGCGCGGCGTCTTTAATTCTGCAACCGGCCAAATTTCACACCGCTTTCATTGACAAACGCGGCGTTTTGGATTATTATAATAAAGCTATGCCGAAAAAGAAATTTAAATTAAAACCTCACTTCGGAAAAGTAAGTATAATATTGATTGTTGTCGCCGCGGTCTTAATCGTGGCCGATTTGCTGACCAAGCATTTTGCGGATATTTACCGTTGGGAACATATTATAATTCCCGGATTTGCAGAAATACAGGGCGGGCATCACAACACGGCGGCGGCGTTCGGCGGATTCGATATCGGCCAGCCGGCGCTTATCGTATTAACTTTTATTTTGCTCGCGTTTCTCGTTTTCGCATTCGTATGCCTGCCCGAAAAGCGCGTAATCTTAAAAACCGCAATCGCGATAGTAATAGCGGGCGCCATAGGCAACTTGGTTGACAGAATTTGGTTCAGCGCAATAAACGGCGGCGCGGGCTACGTGCGCGACTGGTTCGGTCTGTGGATATTTGTGGGTATACTTTATTGCAACTTTGCCGACTTTTACATAGTAATCGGCGTTGCGCTCGTTGCGGCTTCGCTCTTGTTTTTTGATGAGTGGGCGGTTTTTCCGCTTACAAAATCCGCAAAAGCGGCGCAGACGGCAAGAAAGGCCGAAGAAGATAAAAATAACGCGGAAGTTAATTCTGCGCGTGAAGACGCCGCGGAGACCGAGAATAACAAAACGCAGGAGCAGCCACCTGAAGGCAACGGCAACAAGGACGAATGAAAAAGGAAATTTTAACCGCACAGGAAAGTTACGCCCGTGCGGACGTTTTTTTAAGTGAAATGCTTGGGGGAACGCGTTCCTCCGTTAAAAAACTGTTTGAGAGCTGTTTTGTTTTAATAGACGGCAAACCGGCCAAGCCGTCGCAAAGCGTTTCGGCCGGCGCCCGCGCCGAAGTAACTCTGCCGGACGCGGTAAGTTGCGAGGCTAAGCCCGAAGATATAAAAATCGATATCGTTTACGAGGATAATTTTTTGGCGGTTATAAACAAACCGCAGGGTATGACGGTTCACGCGGGTAACGGCAATACAGAGGGTACTCTGGTTAATGCACTTTTGTTTCATCTGGACAGTTTAAGCGGCATAAACGGCGTAATCCGTCCCGGTATTGTGCACCGCATAGATAAAGACACTTCTGGGCTTCTGGTTGTGGCGAAAAACGACGCGGCGCATTTAAGCCTTGCAAAACAAATCGAAGAAAAAACCTGCCGCCGCACGTACATTGCCTTGCTGGAGGGGAACTTAAAGAACGACTGCGGTACGGTTACAACCTATATAGGGCGCGATTCAAAGGACAGAGTAAAAATGGCGGTGGTGGAGCCGAACCGCGGAAAGCTTGCTATAACGGATTATACTGTGTTGAAACGTTATAAAGAAGGTTACACTCTGTGCCGTTTTGATTTGCATACGGGCAGAACGCACCAGATAAGAGTGCATGCTCGCTACCTTTCGCACCCTGTTGTGGGCGACCCCGTCTATGGCGTTAAAAAACAGAAATTCAACTTAAACGGACAGCTTCTGCATGCCTGGAAATTACAGTTTATCCATCCTGCGACAAATGAAGAAGTAAGTTTCGAGGCGCCGCTTCCCGAGTACTTTATAGCGGTTTTGAACAAACTTACCGAAATTTAAAAAATTATTTTAAGCGCTTGCCAAATCGGATTTGCAATATTATAATATAATAAAAAATTTCAAGGAGTAATTTATGGCAAAGAAAACAACAAAGACCACAAAAACCACTCGCCGTTCAACAACGGAGCGGGACGTTGAAAAATTTTGCGCATTCTGGGCAATGGCTATTGCCGCTATTTTATATATTTTCAGCGGGATAATCGCACTTGTTATCAGATACGCCGACGTTGCGGGGATTTTTTCCACTATATTAAATATAGTCAGATTTCTCGGCAACATAGCAATGATAATCGCAATAGCTCTTCCCGCTTATAAATATGCGGTTACCAAAGGAAAGAACGGAAAGATTCTTTACTGGATTTTCCTCGTTATTTTTGCTTTGGGCGTAGTGCTGGGCTTTATCGGCGGTTTTTAATAATTTTAAATAAGCAAAAACACCCCGAATATAATCGGGGTGTTTTTATTATGCTTTTTTCTTTACAAAAAATTTAATTTAGGCTATAATAAAAATAATTATGGCTAATCCTTTAATAGCAATCGTCGGCAGACCTAACGTTGGTAAAAGCACGTTTTTCAATAAGGTTGCCGGAAGAAAAATTTCAATAACAGAGGACAGACCCGGCGTCACGCGTGACAGACTTTACGCCGACGGCGAATGGCGCGGCAAATCTTTTACTATAGTAGATACGGGCGGCATAGAAATGCGGTCTGAGGACACTATGTGGCGCGAAATCAAAAAACAGGCCGAAGTTGCAATCGAAACGGCACAGGTAATTTTGTTTTTCGTGGACGGCAGAGAGGGGTTAACCACTTCCGATTACGACGTGGCGGATATGCTTCGCCGCAGTAAAAAACCCGTAATTTTGGTCGTCAACAAAATCGACGAGTATTCCGAAGATAAAATTTTCGAATTTTATTCGCTGGGGCTTGGCGAACCTTACCCCGTGTCGTCGGAACATTCAACCGGAATAGGCGACGTTCTGGACGAAGCCGTAAGCTGGTTTGAAAAAGGCGCGTTAACAGAAGACGACAGCCTTAAAATTGCCGTTGTGGGCAAGCCCAACGCGGGTAAGAGCAGCCTTGTCAACAAACTTCTGGGGTTCGAGCGCTCGATTGTTACAAATATTGCCGGCACCACGCGTGACGCGATAGATACGAAGTTTGCCTATAACGGTAAAAATTATACAATAATAGATACCGCGGGTATACGTAAAAAAAGTAAGGTTGAGGACGACGTGGAGTATTATTCCGTTATGCGCGCGTTTGACGCCGTGCGCCGTGCGGACGTGTGCCTTTTGGTTGTTGATTCAACCGAGGGTTTAACCGAACAGGATACTAAAATAATAGGCTATGTTCACGAGCAGGGCAAGCCGTCGCTTATAGTAATGAACAAGTGGGACCTTATTGAAAAGGACACTAACACCATAAACAAATTCGAGGATAAATTAAAAGAAGATTTAAAGTTTATGGATTATTTCAAGTCGGTTTACATATCGGCTAAAACAGGACAGCGCACCGAAAAGATAATGACTTTAATCGACGAGGTCTACGCTCATTCGGTTTTACGCATTGCAACAGGTGTTTTCAACGATTTGATTTCCGACACGGTGAGAAGAAACGAACCGCCTTCATACAACGGCAGGCGTTTAAAGGTTTATTACTCATCTCAGGTAAGCGTTGCTCCGCCGACGTTTGTTTTAAAGGTGAATTCTGCCGATTTAATGCACTTTTCCTACGAAAGATTTTTAGAAAACGTAATAAGGAAAAATTTTGATTTTTCCGGAACGCCGATTAAAATTCTTGTAAGGGAGAACGGTGAACAATGACTGAGTTAGCTTTTGCGGATAGCTGGTACTGGTTTTTAATAGTTGCAGTCGTCAGCTATCTTATCGGTTGCATAAACTTTGCGGTAATCATTTCTCACCGTAAAAACAGCGACATACGCAGATACGGAAGCGGCAACCCGGGTACGATGAATATGACGCGTACTTTCGGGCTTAAAGTTGGAGTAATCAACTTCTTTTTCGACGTGGTAAAAGGCGGCTTGCCTACTTTAATCGGTTGGATAATTTTTAAGGATTACGTGTTTGCGGGTACAAACATAGTCGTTTCGGACTTTGTGCGTTGTCTGTGCGGCTTTTGCGTAATTGCCGGGCACGTTTTTCCGGTAACGTTAAAATTCAAAGGCGGCAAGGGCATTGCGTCTTCAATGGGTATGTTCGCATTCTCGCTCGCGTGCGACGAATGGTGGTTTTTCCCTATAGTAGTTGTATTTTTATTCGGCATCTTAGGTTATATTGCTTTGACCGAATGGGGAAGTATGGGTTCGCTGATAGGCGTTGCCGGGCTTACAATCTGGCAGGCGGCGGTATTCGTATCGAAATATGAAAACGAGCTTTTAAACGGTTATGTAATTTCAATGCTCATAATGCTTTTGGGAATAAACTTATTTACCTGGATACGGCATAACTGGAATATTTATAAGCTCCTTGCAGGCGAGGAACACCGCACGGCAGTAATAAAGCACAAGAATAAAATAAAGCGCAAATAAATAAATCCCCGCATAATCGGGGATTTATTTTACTTCTTTTTCGTTTCGTCGTCGGGTGTGTTTTCCTTTGAGTTGATGGAAAATTCAATGTCAGGTTTTACTTTTAAAAGTTCGGCAACAAAATCTTCGTACCATTCTTCTTTAACCACAATTACTATAAAGTGGCTTTCGCTGAAGAATACGCTCAGTTTTTTTGTGTTTCTGTCCAGCAGAACTGATTCTATTTTTTCTATATCGTATTTTGTCTTTATTATTCCGAAACATGTTATCAGTTTTTTGTCGTTTACGGCATAGTAGGAAGAAACCAACAGGCTTATAAGCACAACGGTTAAAAGCGCCGCCGCAAAATACATTGCCGCGTACTGAATTATTTTTATGGTCGGATTAGCGGCCGAAGAGATTCCGTTTGTAACGAGCATATAAGTGTTGACGATAGCCGCTCCCGCCGCAAGAGCAAGTCCCAGACAAATAAATATTTTGGTAAGTTTAGTAAAACGAAAGTTAAATTTTTTCATATCCGTATTATATCTTTTAATTTTTAAAATTGCAACAATTTGCAAATATGCCGTTTAAATAATTGAAAAAAAAGCGTTTTTCGGTTACAATATCAAAAACGACAGCGGGAGAAGTATCAGATGATTAAATTAATTCGAGGCGGCGCTTATTATACCGAAGGCACCGTTATAAAGGAAAATGTCGCTTTTATGGTCGAAAGCAAAAAGCAGGCGGCTATAAAGGGCACGATATCGTACGGAATTTTAAATTCGCACAACAGCGGTTCGGACAACGATTTAAAAATCAAATTCGATTCTCTCGTTTCCCACGATATTACCTACGTGGGGATAATACAAACTGCAAAAGCTTCGGGACTTAAAGAGTTTCCCGTGGAGTATACGCTTACGAACTGCCACAATTCGCTGTGTGCGGTCGGCGGCACGGTGAACGAGGACGACCACGTTTTCGGATTGTCCGCCGCAAAAAAATACGGCGGAAATTTTGTCCCCCCCAATCTTGCGGTGATTCATCAGTACGTTCGTGAAGTTCAGACCAAGTGCGGAGGGATGATTCTCGGTTCGGACAGCCACACGCGCTACGGCGCTTTGGGTACTATGGCGGTGGGCGAAGGCGGAGGGGAGCTTGTTAAACAACTTCTCGGACAGCCCTATGCCGTCGTCCGTCCGCAGATTATCGCGGTTTGTTTGAAGGGTAAACCTAAAAAGGGAGTCGGTCCGCACGACGTTGCGCTTGAGCTGATTGCGGCAACTTTTAAAAAAGGTTTTTTAAAAAATAAAATTCTCGAATTCGTCGGTTCCGGAATTAAAAATCTTTCGATGGATTTCCGTTGCGGCGTAGACGTTATGACTACCGAAACGGGCTGTCTTTCCACCGTTTGGGAAACGGATGAAATTACGCGTGATTTTTATAAAATTCATGGCAGGGAGGGAGATTTTAAGGAGCTTCATCCCGCCGACCCAGCCTATTACGACGGCGCGGTGATAATAGACCTTGCCCGTGTTGAGCCGATGATTGCCCTTCCGTTCCATCCTTCGAACGCGCTCCCTATAAAAGAATTTATTAAAAACGCAGGGGACGTAATTGCCGAAGCCGAAAGTGCGGGCGGTAAACTTTTAAATAACTTTAAATTTGCCGACGAAATCAAAAACGGCAGCGTAACGCTTTGTCAGGGGGTAATAGCCGGATGCGCGGGCGGCAGTTACGAAAATATTGCCGAAGCCGCCGAAATTCTTCGCGGTGCCGGTACGGGCGGTTTTTCATTAAGCGTTTATCCGCAGAGTCAGCCCGTGTTTAAAGCTTTGGTCGACGGCGGATATATTTCACAGCTTATAAGTTCGGGTGCGGTAGTCAAACCCGCTTTCTGCGGTCCCTGTTTCGGGGCGGGAGATACTCCGGCAACCGGCAGACTTTCAATTCGGCACGTAACGCGTAACTTCGAAAACCGCGAAGGCAGCAAACCTTCCGAAGGTCAGCTTTCCGCAGTCGCTTTAATGGACGCCCGCTCGATTGCGGCAACCGCGGCAAACGGCGGAAAACTTACGCCGGCAACCGAGACCGTGTACGTTAAAAAAATTAAAAAATATTTCTTCGACGGTTCGATATATGAAAACCGCGTTTATTCGGGCGCAGGCAAACCCGATAAAGATACCGAGCTTGTTTACGGAGCCAATATTACAGATTGGCCCGAATTTCCGCCGCTCGCAAAAAATATTTTGTTAAAGGCGGCGGCCGTTATAGAGGACGAAGTTACCACAACCGATGAACTGATACCTTCGGGCGAAACTTCCGCTTACCGTTCAAATCCCGAAAGGCTTGCGGAATTTACGCTTTCGAGAAAGGTTCCCGAATATGTTTCCCGCGCAAAGGAGATTAAGGCGACGGAGGCGGCGCGCATTCAAAGCGGTGAACTTCCTCAGGATTTATTAAGTGAAACGGGTATCAAAATTGCTCCGGACACGGCTTACGGCAGTTTTATTGCGGCAAAAAAAGCCGGTGACGGCTCCGCGAGGGAACAGGCGGCTTCCTGCCAGAAGGTGCTGGGCGGAATGGCGAATATCGTAACCGAATATGCAACTAAGCGGTACCGTTCGAATGTGATTAACTGGGGCATATTACCGCTCCAATGCAGAAAATACGACTTTAAAACGGGCGATTATATTTATATCGAAAACATAACCGGTCTTATCAAAGAAAATTGTACGGCAATACCGGCAAAGCACGTTTCGGAAGGAAAAGTCAAAAATGTAATGCTTGAAATGTTGCCCTTTACCGATGAGGAAAAAAAGATAATGCTTGCGGGCTGCCTGATAAATTACAACCGCAATAAATAAAATTTTTTCTGTAATATATACGTTCGTATTGCAAATAAACAACGCGCCGTTTTCATAAGCGAATACGGTGCGTTGTGTTTTTAAGCCGCAATATGCGGGGGTATAGTATTTATGCGTTTATTTAAGGTTGAATTTGTTATGCTTGTGAGGCGCCGGTAATGGCATAGGTTTTGCCGTTCCGTATTCGGGAGGCACGGGCATAATTCCGTCGAATTCGCGGCGCCTGATATCTGGTATTTCCCGTTTTATTACCTTTCCGGGCTCGGTTACTTTTTCATACGTCATATTTTTCTTTGCGCCGCAACCTGCAAAAATGCACGCAACTGCGGTAATTGCAAATAGAACCGCGATGATTTTTTTCTTCATACAAGAAGTATGCAATAAAAAAAATATTTTATTCATCCGCTTGCCTGCAGAAAAGTTTTATGTTAAAATAAGGCTACCTGAACTTAAAGGATAACCTGAGGGCAAAGGGCTGAATAGTTACGTTTAACGTATTTATCCGCATATATGTGCGGTGCAATTCGCCTTTTCCTTCTTTTTAGGAGGATTTTTTTATGTCTGAAAACAGGCTTGCGGTAATCAGTATTATTGTGGAGGACAGAACGCAAAGTTCTAAAATTAACGCGCTGTTATCCGAATACGGCAACTTTATAATAGGCAGAATGGGTATACCGTATAAAGAAAAAGGCGTTTCGGTTCTCTGCGTGGCGATTGATGCCCCCGCAGAGGTTTTAAATACTTTGACCGGAAAAATAGGGATGCTTGGCGGGGTTACAGCAAAAACTCTGACGTCGAAAAAGTAAATAAAATTTGAGGTAAAAGGGAATAACCCTGATACCGAAAAGGAGTAAATATGAAAAAATTTTTTTGTGCGCTTTTAGGCGCGCTCACGCTTGCCGTTTCGGCGTTCGGGTTGACCGCGTGCGGAGGGGATAGCGAAAGTATATCCGTTTATATGCCCGACGGTGCAACTGCGCTTTCAATGGCTGCCCAAATGACGGAGAACAAAGATTTCGGAAAAGACGTTAAGTATCACGTGGTTGACGCTTCTGCAATTCCTTCCGCAATCGGCGGAGAGTCGCCTTTGGCGGATATATGCGTTTTGCCTCTTAATACGGCAAGCAGCGTAATCGGCGACGGCGCAAAATATCAGATGTTGGGCACGGTTACGCACGGCAATCTCTATCTTTTAAAAAAGAGCGGCAACGAAGATATAACTATTCAAAACCTCTCTTCGCTTGTCGGTAAAACGGTTGGCGTGGTACAGCTTGCCGCAGTTCCCGGGCTCACTTTCCAGCTTATTTTAAAGGATAACGGCGTTCCTTATGCAATCGGCGAAGGCGCAAGCGATAAAGTCAATTTAAAGGCTTTGGCGGATGCAACCGCCGTAAGTCCGTCGTTAGACTGCGATTATTTTGTGGTTCCCGAGCCTGCGGCTACTACAAAGGTAAATAAAACCCCTCTGGAATTTGCCGGTGATTTGCAAAAACTTTACGGCGGAGGAAACGGATATCCGCAGGCGGTTCTGGTTGCAAAACGTTCGCTTATCGAAAGCGACCCGCAGTTCATCGAAGAATTCAAAACTTCAATGACGGAAAATGCAAACTGGCTAAAATCGGACGGCATAGAGGCTTATTTCAATGATATTACGGGGGCAATCAATGCGCATCGCCCCGAGGGGAAGACAAGTTCTATAAATTCGGATAACCTCAACGCGCAAGTAATTGAAAATTGCGCCGTCAGATTCGTGCCGTCGTCAGAGTGTAAAGAAGAGGTAAACTCTTTTCTTGATAAGCTCATAGCGGTAAACCCTTCTTCTGCAAAAGTCGTTTCGGAGTCGTTCTTTTATATAAATGATTAAAAAATTTTTATCCGGAAGAAAAATCAATATTTTATGCGGTTTTGCATCCGTCGCTTTGATGTGGGCGGCGTGGATTATCGCTTATTACTCCGTAAAAAACGATTATCTTATTCCGTCTTTTCAAAGTACTTTTGCCGAGTTTTGGAAGCTTTTGGGTAGTGCGGAATTCTGGAGTTCGTTCGGTATGACTTTTTTGCGGACTTTGGAAGCGTTTGCAATATCTTTAATTCTTGCGGCTGCTTGTGCGGCGCTTTCTGCCGTAAGCAAAATTTTCTCCGCGTTTCTAAAACCGGTTACTATTATTTTAAGAACGCTTCCCACGCTCGCCGTGATGCTTTTGATTCTGGTTTGGTCGTCCGCCGTAACCGCGCCCGTGATAGTGACCTGTCTTGTGCTGTTTCCTATGATGCTGGCACAGTTTAACGCGGCAATATGCGGCGTTGACGGCGGTTTGATTCAGATGGCAAAGGTTTACGGCGTAAGCAAAAAGGACATACTTTTTAAAATTTATCTTCCGCAGATTTCGCCGAATATTTTGTCGCAGACCGGCGCGAACGTTTCGCTCGGTTTAAAGCTCACAATTTCGGCAGAGGTTCTCGCCGCCACTTACAACAGCTTGGGCGGACTTATGCAAACATCGAGCGCATTCGTCGAAATCCCCCGCCTTGCCGCGCTCACGATAGCCGCGGTCGTTCTGGGGTTTATTCTGGATGTTGCGTTTTCGCAGTTGAAGCGCGTTAATAGTAAATGGCAGGGGAGCGTTGAATTTTGAGTGATATAAGTATAAGAAATCTTTGTAAAACCTACGGCAATTTAACCGTTTACGATAATTTTAATCTTGAAATCGAAGAGGGAAAAGTAACCTGCATTCTGGGCGAAAGCGGTAGCGGCAAAACCACGCTGTTAAATTGCATAGCACGCTTGACGGATTTTTCGGGAGAAATACCCGAACTGAAATGTTCTTACGTTTTTCAGTCGCCGCGCTTAGTGCCGAATTTAACGGTTTACAAAAACCTTTCGCTCGTTTTGAACGACAGCGAAAAAATAAATGCTATTTTACAAAAAGTCCGCCTGTCGGAAAAAGCAAACGAATATCCCCGCAACCTTTCGGGCGGACAGGCGCAAAGAGCGGGGCTTGCCCGTGCTTTTTTGGCGGTAAGCGATATTATATTGTTAGACGAACCCTTTGCATCGCTCGATTTAAAACTTAAAACCGAAATGGAAAGGCTGTTTTTTGAAATCCGTAAAGCGGATAACCGTACGGCGCTGTTCGTCACTCACGATATCGACGAAGCCATTAACGTCGCCGACAGGATAATAGTTTTGAAGGGCGGGAAAACGGTTTTCGATTATACGCGTCCGCCGCAGGCTGATAGCGGCGGCGCTTTGCGTAGGGCTTTAATAAACGCGCTTATATCCGACTGAAAATTTGCTTGACACGCGGACAAGCCTGAAATATAATTTAAACCGTAAACTATCCTTAAATATAAGAGGTAAAATATGAAAAAGTTTTTCAAGGAATTCAAGGATTTTATTTCGCGCGGCAACGTGTTGGATATGGCTGTCGGCGTCATCGTCGGCGGTGCGTTCACGGCCATAATTACCGCGCTCACAAACCAGATTCTCCAACCTTTAATAAACTGGTTGATAGCGCTTATTTCGGGCGGTTCGGATACCGGACTCGAAGCGGCGGTTACTGTTTTGAAACCCGCTTACGACCCTGCCGGAGCACTTGATTTGGCCAATTCTATTTATATCAACTGGGGCGCGTTCATAACTGCTATTATCAACTTTATTCTGGTTGCGTTCATTCTTTTCTGTGTGGTAAAGATAATCAACTCCGTCCGCGCCGGCGGTAAAAAGGTTGCCGAAAAGCAGAGAAAGGCAATAGAAAAGAAACTTAAAAAAGGTGAAATAACCGAGGAAGAGGCGGCAATTGCAACCGCCGAGCTTGAAACGGCAAAGGAAGAAGTTCCCGCCGTAACCGCGCCTGTGGCACCGACTGCGGAAGAGCTTCTTGCGGAAATCCGCGACCTTTTAAAAGCGCGTGAAACCGAAGAGAAAAACGAAGAAAATATCAAAAACTGATTGAAATAGACAAAGCCCGCAGGTAAAACCTGCGGGCTTGAATATTTTTTGCCGATTGTCAACCGTTTGAGGCGGGAAAATTAAAAATTTTTAAAACTAAATTTAAAAAAAGTTCACTCAAACATTTTTATTTATCAATATATTGTGCTATAATTTAAACGGCACTGATATATAGTGTAATTATCCCACGACGAAAAATGTGAACCCCGAACGGAAAGCCACTACGCAGAGATAAATGTTCAGAACGGCGATAACGGGCATAAGAACCATTAAAAGCAGGTTTTTTATTCTGTATTTCATTATGAACATACTCACGTAAATTGAGATTGCCCCGCCGAGGATAGCGGTTAAAATCAGCTTGCCGTCGCCGGTCTTTCCTTTTCCTTCGCCGTCAACGGATTCGTCGCGTTGCGACTTGACGAGCATCACCGCGTAAAAATTCACCGCAAGAATATATACGGCGAAGATAATATACAAAAGCACCATACTTTAAGTATGTCGAAAAATAACAATTCAATACGGAGAATTAAATGGCTCAGGTTGCAATTTTAATGGGCAGTAAGTCCGATTTGGCAGTGGTTAAACCCGCGGTGGAAATTTTAAAAAACTTCGGCGTAAAAACCGAAGTAAGAGTAATATCCGCACACCGCACGCCTGAAGAGGCGCATGATTTTTCTTTAAACGCAATTAAAAACGGAACGGAAGTTATAATATGCGCAGCGGGCAAGGCGGCGCACCTCGGCGGGGTAATCGCGGCAAATACCACGCTCCCCGTTATAGGTCTGCCCGTAAAAACGGATATGATGGGAGGGCTTGACAGCCTTTTATCGATAGTTCAGATGCCATCGGGCATACCGGTTGCAACCGTGGGCGTAAACGCCGGTGAAAATGCAGGGCTTTTGGCCTTGCAGATTTTGGGCGTAAAATATCCGGAAATAGCAAAAAAGCTTTTCGATTACAAAAAGAAAATGAGGGATAAAATAAATTCCGACGATGACGCCCTGCAAACAGAGCTTGGGCAGTTTTAAAACCGTACCCGCAAACCTTTGCGGGTATTTACTATTTTATTAACGTCCGTTTACCGTGCTTAAATCGGGCGCGGGGCGGTTAAAAGTTTTTTAAGGAGAAAATTTTTATGGAAAAGAAGGAACAGCTTTACGAAGGTAAGGCAAAAAAAGTTTTTGCCACAGACAATCAGGACTATGTAATCGTTTCGTATAAGGACGATGCAACCGCGTTCAACGGTTTAAAGAAGGGTACTATAGCCGGTAAGGGTGTAATCAATAACAAAATGAGCAATCTGATGATGCAGATGCTTGAAAAGAAAGGGATTCCCACTCATTTCGAAAAAGAAATCGACGAGCGCAACACCGTTGTTAAAAAAGTACGGATAGTTCCTTTGGAAGTAATTATAAGAAACGTTGCCGCCGGCAGCTTTTCAAAGAGATACGGCGTTGCCGAAGGCACGAAGTTTTCGGCTCCCACTATAGAGTTTTCCTATAAAAACGACGACCTTGGCGACCCCTTGATTAACGATTATCACGCACTTGCGCTGAACCTTGCAACCGCGGAAGAAATCGACACGATTAAGAAAATGGCTTTTGCCGTGAACGACGCAATGATAGAGTTCTTTAAAAAGCTGAATATCGATTTAATAGACTTCAAGCTCGAATTCGGCAGATTTAAGGGGCAAATCGTTCTTGCGGACGAAATTTCTCCCGATACGTGCCGTTTCTGGGAGGCGGGCAGCTGGGATACAACCAAACATGTTAGCCTCGATAAGGACAGATTCCGCCGCGATTTGGGCGGAGTTGAGGACGCATACAAAGAAATTTTCAAACGCTTAACCGGAGAATAATATCATATGGGCGGTTTTTTCGGCTCCGTTAAAAAGAGCAGTGCCGTGTTCGACGTTTTCCTCGGCACCGATTATCATTCGCACCTCGGCACAAAACGCGGGGGTATGGCGGCTTACGATAAGGAAGTTGGCTTGCAACGCGAAATTCACAATATAGAAAACGCACCTTTCAGAACAAAATTCGAGCGCGTGCTCAACGAAATGAAGGGCAATGCGGCTATCGGTTGTATTAGCGACACCGACCCGCAGCCGCTTTTAACCGTTTCGCGCCTTGGTACTTATGCAATTTGTACTATAGGTTTAATAAACAACGCCGACGCGCTTATGCGTGAAGTGATTTCGCAGGGCGGCGGATACTTCGACGCAATGACGGGCGGCAGAGTAAACTCTAACGAACTCATTGCCGCGCTCATAAACAGCAAAGAAAGTTATGTGGACGGAATACGTTACGCTCAGGATAAAATAGACGGAACGGCTTCTATACTTCTTTTAACCGACAGGGGAACGATTATAGCCGCAAGGGACAAAGTCGGCAGGCTCCCCGTACTTGTGGGTAAATGCAATGAGGGCTATTGCGTTTCGTTTGAGAGTTTTGCATATAAAAAACTCGGTTATGCAGACGAGCGCGAACTCGGTCCGGCGGAAATTGTCGAAATTTCGGCGGACGGCATAACTCAGCTTGCTCCCGCGGGTAAAAAGATGCGCATATGTGCGTTTTTATGGTCGTATTACGGTTATCCCACGTCCACTTACGAGGGCGTAAACGTTGAAATGATGCGTTGCAGGAACGGCGAAATCTTTGCAAGAAATGACGCTAAAACGCACGATTTACACCAAATAGACTACGTTGGCGGCGTTCCCGATTCCGGTACGCCCCACGCGATAGGTTATGCAAACGCTGGTAAAATTCCGTTTGCCCGCCCTTACATAAAATACACTCCCACGTGGGCGCGCAGTTTTATGCCGGTAAATCAGACTGAGCGCAATAAAATTGCGAAAATGAAGTTAATTCCCGTTCACGAGTTTATCGAAGGTAAACGTCTTTTGCTTGTCGACGACAGTATCGTACGCGGAACACAGCTTAAAGAAACGGTTGAATTTTTGTATTCCCACGGTGCAAAGGCAGTGCATATGCGTTCGGCTTGTCCGCCCATTATGTACGGTTGCAAATATCTCAACTTCTCGCGTTCGTCGGGCGATATGGATTTAATTACCCGCCGCACGATGATGGAATTAGAGGGTGAAAAGGCGGTCGGGCATATGGAAGAATACAGCAATGCGGCAACCGCACGCGGCAAGGCGATGCGCAAGGCAATCTGCGACAAATTTCAGTTTGAATCGCTTGAATTTCAGTCTATCGAAGGCTTAATCGAGGCGATAGGTCTTGAACCGTGCAAACTGTGCACTTATTGCTGGACTGGCAAAGAATAGTTTAAAGTTGTTTAAGCTTCGTCATGTTTTGCCGCGCTGTGGCAACTTTCAGTTGTTTACTTAAAGTAAACTCATTCAAGTTCCGCCGCGCTTCTGAACGGACTCGCTTTTCCGACTTTCAAAACCGGTGTTATCAAGGTAATTTATGGACGAAAAACACGAAGAATGCGGCGTTTTCGGCGTTTATTCACACGAAAACCGAAACGTTGCGTACACTGTTTATTACGGTTTATACGCTCTTCAGCACAGGGGGCAGGAATCGGCTGGTATTGCTGTTGCATACGCCGATAAAATCGCCTATTATAAAGGGATGGGGCTTGTGCCTGAGGTGTTTGCAAACGGCGCCTTGGACGAACTCCCCGAAGGCGACATCGCCATAGGGCATGTGCGCTATTCCACAACGGGCGCAAGCCAGCTTTTAAACGCTCAGCCCGTAGTTTTTTCGGGCAAGTGCGGAAAATTGGCGGTAGCCCACAACGGAAATATAACAAATACAAAACAACTGCGCAATGAATTAATCGCGGACAACGCCGTTTTTCAGACTTCAATTGATTCCGAAGTAATCGCTGTTCTCATCAACAGTCTTTCAGACGGCGACGTTATAAAGGGTGTAAAAAGGGCTTGCGCAAAATTGCAGGGCTCCTACGCGCTGACGATAATGACCACTAACAAGCTGATTGCCGTCCGCGACCCTTACGGTATTCGTCCGTTATGTATCGGAACCAAGGACGGCGACGTTATCATTGCCAGCGAAACATGCGCGCTCGACGCAGTCGGCGCTAATTTCATTCGCGACGTAAAACGCGGTGAAATAGTAGTGGCGGACAGCGAAGGCATCCATTCTTATATGATGGACGGCGTTTCAAAAAGCGGCAATATGTGTATATTCGAATACGTCTATTTTGCCCGTCACGATTCCGTGTTGGACGGTTACAGCGTATACGAGGCAAGAAAACTGGCGGGAAAACTGCTTGCAAAAAACTTTCCGGTCGAAGCCGACCTTGTTTCGGGCGTTCCCGATTCAGGCAACGTTGCCGCCCGCGGTTATGCGGAAGAGAGCGGTATACCGTTCGTGGAAGCGCTTGCAAAAAACCGCTACGTCGGCAGAACTTTCATTCAGCCCGACCAGCGTCAGCGCGAAAGCAGTTTAAGCGTTAAAATGAACGCACTCCGCGGCAACGTTCGCGGCAAAAGAGTAATCCTCATAGACGACAGCATAGTCCGCGGCACTACTATGAGAAAAATTATAAAAATGCTCAGGGAAGCGGGCGCAACCGAAGTGCATATCCGCATATGCTCGCCGGTAATAAAGCATCCTTGCCATTTGGGGATAGACATTCAAACCTATTCGCAACTTATCGGCGCTTATAAAAACGAGGACGAAATTTGCGAAAGTCTGGGTGCTGACAGCGTAAGATATTTAACCGTAAATCAGCTCCTTTCAACATGCGAGGGAGCGCATACGGGTTTCTGTCTGGGGTGTTTCAACGGAAAATATCCTTATCCTATCGGCGGGTGCGAAGCAGACAAATTAAAATCAGATTAGTAAAGTAATTGGCGCGTGCGCAAAAATCACATTTTTGCCAGCGCACTCAATTTGCGCATACCTGCGGCACGCAGGGGTGAATTTGCGCGGTTATATATCTGTGTGCTCTTAAAATCACGCAAAGAGGGCGGGAGCCCTTGAGTCACGAAAAATATGAGCCGCGGAACAGGCGAATATTTTTGTAATAAGGAGAGTTATTATGGCTATTTCATATAAAGACAGCGGCGTAGACGTTGAAAGAGGTTACCAAGCGGTAAAGCTTATGCGCGAACACGTTAAGTCCACTTACACTGCGGGCGTTTTGGGTGACATCGGTTCGTTTGGCGGCTTTTTCCAAATGCCAAAAGATATAAGGCGCCCCGTGCTCGTTGCGGGCACAGACGGAGTCGGCACCAAATTAAAATACGCAATTATTGCGGATAAGCACGACACTATCGGTATAGACGCCGTTGCAATGTGCGTCAACGATATTGTTTGTCAGGGCGCAAGACCTTTATTTTTCCTCGATTACTTTGCGACAGGCGCATTGAGCCCCGAAAAGGTGGCAACCGTCGTTTCCGGCGTTGCCGAAGGTTGTCGCCAGTCGGGCGCGGCATTAATAGGCGGCGAAACCGCCGAAATGCCCGGGTTTTATCCCGACGGGGACTACGACATAGCGGGTTTCGCGGTTGGCGCGGTTGACAGAAAAAAGGTAATCAACGGCAGTAAAATTAAAAAGGGCGACGTGCTCATCGGCTTAAAATCCAGCGGAATTCATTCCAACGGTTATTCGCTTGTAAGAAAGCTTTTCGGCGAAGATTGGGAAACATTGAACAAGTATGACGAAGAGCTTGACGCAAAGCCCATAAACGTGCTGTTAACCCCCACGAAAATTTACGTAAACAGCATTTTGGAATTAATTAAAAAAGTAAAAGTAAAGGGGATTGCGCATATCACGGGCGGCGGCTTTATCGAAAATATTCCCCGCATTTTCCCCGAAGGTATCGGTTGCGAAATCGACACGTCATCTTACGAGCTCCCCAGGGTTTTCAAGGTTATGCAAAACCGCGCGCAAATTACCAAAGAGCAAATGTACAATACCTTTAATATGGGTATAGGTATGGTAGTATGCGTTGACAAACGCGACGTAAAGGCAACCGTAAGACAGCTTGAGCTTACCGGCGAAAGCTGTGTTGTTATCGGCAAAACCGTAAGGGGCAAAGGGGTTATTCTCAAATGAAGCGCATAGCCGTGTTTGCCAGCGGCGGCGGAACCGATTTTCAGTCGATAATCGACGCCAACGAAAGTGAAAGGTTTTGCGAAATAGCTTATTTAATTGCTTCGAAAGAGGGTATCGGCGCAATCGATAGGGCGCAAAAGCACGGCATATCCACGGCTGTATTTTCAAAAAACGCCTATCCCGATTTGGATACGCTTTACACGGAATTAACCTATCTTTTAAACGTAAACAGAGTAGATTATATAATTCTTGCGGGTTGGCTTAAAATCATTCCCGAAAGTTTTATAAAGAAATTTGCGGACAGAATAATAAACATTCATCCATCGCTCATTCCCGCCTTCTGCGGCGCGGGATATTACGGACTAAAAGTTCATAAAGCGGCTTTGGAGTACGGCGCAAAGGTTTCGGGGTGTACGGTTCACTTCGTAAACGAAATTCCCGACGGCGGCGCGATTATAGCGCAAACGGCGGTGGCAGTTAAGGAGGACGATACCCCCGAAAGTCTGCAAAACCGCATACTTGAAGAAGAACACAAACTTTTACCTTATTGCGTTAAAAAGCTTTGCGAGGGTAAAATCAAAAAAGACGGCAGAAAAGTTACTGTTTTGCCGTAACCGAATAATAAATTTACGGAGAAAAAATAATGAAAATGAAAAAGAGAGCGCTTGTCAGCGTTTCCGATAAAACTGGAGTGGTTGATTTTTGCAAAGGCCTTGTAAAAAACGGGTTTGAAATTATCTCCACGGGCGGTACGGCAAAGGCCTTAAAGGAAGCGGGCTTAAACGTTATAGGAATATCCGAAATTACGGGCTTTCCCGAATGTCTCGACGGCAGGGTAAAAACACTTCATCCCAACGTTCATGCGGGACTTTTGGCAATGCGCTCCAATTCCGAGCATATGGCTCAGCTTGAAAAGCTTAAAATCAATACTATAGATATCGTCTGCGTAAATTTATATCCTTTCAAGGCAACGCTCGCTAAGGGCGCCGACTTTGCGGAATGTATCGAAAACATAGATATAGGCGGGCCTACAATGATTAGGGCGGCGGCAAAAAACTATCAGGACGTAGCCGTAATCGTTGACCCGAACGATTATCAAAAGGTTTTAACCGAACTTGCCGAAGGTGGCGTAACGCTTGAAACCAAAAAGTATTTGCAGTATAAAGTTTTCGCCCATACCGCGGTTTACGACAGCCTTATTTCAAACTATCTTGCTTCTCAGCTCGGCATAACTTTCCCCGACGATGTAACCTTTGCATACGAAAAAGCCCAGGATATGCGTTATGGCGAAAATCCTCAGCAACAGGCGGTATTTTACAGGGAACAGTTTCCGCGCAAGGGCTCGCTTTCAACGGCAAAACAGCTTTGGGGCAAGGAGCTTTCTTACAACAACATCAACGACGCGAACGGAGCTTTAGAGCTTTTAAAAGAATTCGGCAGCACGCCCGCGGTAGTTGCGTGCAAGCATGCGAATCCTTGCGGAGTAGGCACTGGAGACAGCGTATATCAAGCATATATGCGGGCGTATGAAAGCGACCCCGTTTCCGTTTTCGGCGGAATACTCGCAATCAACGGTACTGTTGACGAAGATACCGCAACCGAAATAAACAAAATTTTCATTGAAATAGTTATGGCGCCCGCCTACACCGAAAAGGCGCTTGAAATTTTGGAACAAAAGAAAAATATCCGCCTTTTGCAAATAGACGAAATCACCGCCCGCAGAGAAAGCACCGCTTTCGATATGAAAAAGGTTTACGGCGGACTGCTCGTTCAGCAGTATGACGAAAGTTTAATCAAAGGCGAAGATTTGTCCGTTTTCAAAACCAGAGCACAGGTTGAAACGAGCACGCTTGCAAACGGCAAGCAAAAAACTGTTTACGGTTGCGGAGTGGTTACTAACCGCGCGCCGACGGAAGAAGAAATCGCGGCAATGCTCTTCAACTGGAAAGTAGTAAAGCATACAAAATCCAACGCAATAGTAATAGGGAAACAAGGCAGAACAACAGGAATCGGTATGGGGCAAACAAACCGTATATGGGCGGCTCAACAGGCAATAGCCCACGCCGGTAAAGAGGCGAAAGGTTCTGTAATGGCGTCCGATGCGTTTTTCCCTTTTCCGGATTGCGTTGAAGAGTGTGTAAAGGCGGGCATAACCGCGATAATACAGCCAGGCGGGTCTATTCAGGATAAAGCCTCGGTCGAAGCATGCAACTCGGCCGGTATTGCAATGGTGTTCGTCGGCGATAGGCACTTCAAGCATTAAACGCAATTTCACGCGCAAACATTATACATTTGAAAAAGAGGTCTTATGAACGTACTCGTTATAGGTAACGGCGGAAGAGAACACGCAATTCTTCTTGCCCTGAAAAAAAGTAAACGCGTAGAAAAGCTTTACTGTATGAAAGGCAACGCGGGCACCGCGCAGATTGCCGAAAACGTAAACGTCGATTATATGAACGTCGGGGCCGTCAAAGCCTACGTATCCGCTCATCCCGAAATCGACTACATAGTCGTCGCTCCCGACGACCCGCTCGCATTAGGGCTTGTTGACGAGCTGGAAGCTATGGGAAAGCGCTGTTTCGGTCCCCGCAAAAACGCGGCGGTAATCGAAGCCAGCAAGGCTTTTTCAAAAAATCTTATGAAAAAGTACGGCATACCCACTGCGGAAGCCGAAACGTTCACAGATTATGACAAAGCTTTGGAATATGTCCGCAGAAAAGGCGCTCCGATTGTACTAAAAGCCGACGGGCTTGCGCTTGGCAAAGGCGTTCTCGTCTGCAACGACTTAAAGCAGGCTGAAGAGGGCTTAAAGGAAATAATGCTCGACAAGACTTTCGGTTCGGCAGGGAACGTAATTTTAATCGAAGAATGTATGCGCGGCTTAAAGTATACCCCCGGGGAAGAGGTTTCAGTTCTCGCTTTTTGCGACGGCAAAACTATAGTTCCTATGATAACCGCCTGCGACCACAAGCGCGCCAACGACGGCGACAAGGGCTTAAACACCGGAGGAATGGGTACGTTTTCGCCCTGCCCTTTCTGGACGAAGGAGCTTGAAACCGAAGTTTACGAAAAAATTATGCTCCCTACAATGAACGCAATGAACGCTGAGGGCAGAACTTTTAAAGGTTGTCTCTATTTCGGACTTATGCGTACTGATAAGGGAATGAAAGTGGTTGAATACAATTCCCGTTTCGGCGACCCCGAAACGCAGGTGATTCTGCCAATGCTCAAAACCGACCTTTTGGATATATTCGAAGCGGTAACCGACGAAAGATTAGGTGATATTAAAATAGAATGGGAGACCGGTGCGTGCGTTTGCGTGGTTCTCGCCAGCGGCGGCTATCCTTTGGGATACCGCAAGGGACTTGAAATTGAAATCGGCGATACCTGCGGATGCGAAATAGTCCACGCCGGCACGGCGGTTAAGGACGGCAAACTCGTCACTTCGGGCGGCAGGGTTTTAGGCGTTGTAGCTAAAGGAAAAACGGTGGAAGAAGCCCGCAAAAAGGCTTATAAAGCCGCAGGAAATATTAAATTCGAAAACAAGCATCTTCGCACTGATATAGGTGTTAAGTACCGCGAGGGTTAATCTTTAACGGTATCGTCGCATAACTATGTTGGGTTCCGCGCCGCCTCAATCGCGTACGCCTGAGTACGCTCATTCGGTGATGTTGGCGACCCCGTTCTGGTTGCGTTTCTACGTTAAGTTGGAGTATAAATTATGATTTACAGAATTTTCGTTGAAAAAAAAGACAATTTACAGGCAAAAAAAGTTAAGGAGGACGTTAAAAACCTCCTCAAAATCGAAGTGGAAGACGTGCGCGAACTTATTCGCTACGACGTCGAAGGGCTTTCGGAAGAAGAATTCAAAGCCGCAGTCCCTTGCGTATTTTCCGAACCTCCCGTAGACAACGTTTACTTCGATTACGTAAACTTTCCCGAAGATTACAGCGTGTTTGCAATCGCTTATTTAACGGGGCAGTACGACCAGCGCGCGGACAGCGCGGCGCAGTGCGTTCAGCTTTTAACACAGAAGGAACGCCCGCAGGTAAAGTGCGCAAAGGTTTACGCTGTTAAGGGTGCGGTTGAAGAGGACCTTCAAAAAATCAAAAAACACCTCATCAACCCTGTTGAAAGCGAGGAGGTTTCTTTGAAAAAACCCGTTTCGCTTAAACACCAAACGGTTGCGGCTGAGGACGTTAAGGAAGTAGAAGGTTTTATCGGGTACTCTGATAAAAAAATAGCGGAATACCATAAAAATATGGGGCTTGCGATGTCGGCTGAGGATTTAAAATTCGTCCGCGACTATTTCAAGAGCGAAAAGCGCAACCCTACCGAAACGGAAATCAAAGTTATCGATACTTATTGGTCTGACCATTGCCGTCACACTACTTTTGCAACGGAAATTAAAAACATCGAAATAAACGGCAATAACGCGCATGTTCAAAAGGCTTTGGACCTCTATAAAGGTCTTTTTAACGAACTTTACGCAAAGCGTTCCGATAAATATCCCTGCCTTATGGATATAGCCACAATAGGCGCAAAGAAATTAAAGGCGGACGGAATTTTAAACAATCTGGACGAAAGCGACGAAATTAACGCGTGTTCGATTAAAATAAAAGCGGAAATCGACGGCGAACCTACCGATTACACCGTAATGTTTAAAAACGAAACGCACAACCATCCCACGGAAATCGAGCCGTTCGGCGGCGCGGCAACCTGCCTCGGCGGCGCGATACGCGACCCACTTTCGGGCAGAACGTACGTGTTGCAGTCTATGCGTGTTACAGGCTGCGCCGACCCCACCGAGCCTGTCGAAAACACTCTTTCCGGAAAGCTCCCTCAAAGGGTAATTACAAAAACCGCGGCTGCCGGTTTCTCTTCTTACGGAAACCAGATAGGACTTGCAACGGGACAGGTAGAGGAAGTTTACCATTCCGGATATAAGGCTAAAAGGCTTGAAACGGGATTTGTTGTAGGCGGCGCAAAGTCGGATATGATATACCGGGCGAAACCCGAAAAGGGGGACGTGATAATATTACTCGGCGGCGAAACCGGCAGAGACGGTTGCGGCGGCGCAACCGGTTCCTCAAAAGCCCACGACAAAAAATCCGTCCAAACCTGCGGAGCCGAAGTTCAGAAGGGTAACGCGCTTACAGAAAGAAAATTGCAGCGCCTGTTTATGAACAAGGCCGCAACCACAATGATTAAAAAATGCAACGATTTCGGCGCCGGCGGCGTTTCGGTCGCCATTGGCGAGCTTGCCGACGGACTCGATATTTATCTTGACCGCGTTCCCAAAAAGTACGAGGGGCTAAGCGGTACCGAACTTGCCATTTCCGAGTCGCAGGAGCGAATGGCTGTGGTAATCTCTCCCGACAACGTGGAAAAATTCACCGCGCTTGCGGCAGAAGAAAACCTTTCGGCAACGGTAGTTGCATTTGTAACGGACTTTAACCGAATAAAGATGTATCACCGCGGCAAGGCAATCGTGGATATCTCGCGCGATTTTCTCAACACAAACGGCGTAAAACAGCAGACGGATGCGGAAATTAACGAAAATATTACTCCGTTTTTCAATATTCCCGAAAAGGCTGACTTTAAAGAAAGTTTTCTTAGCACACTTTCGCAGTTAAATGTATGTTCCAAAAAAGGGCTTGCGGAAACGTTTGATTCGACTATCGGTGCAAAGTCTGTTTATATGCCGTTCGGCGGCAAAAACCAGCTTACGCCCGTAATCGCAATGGCGGCAAAACTAACTGGCGGAGAAACCGACGACTGCACCGTTTCGGCTTACGGATACAATCCCGAACTTATGTCGTCGTCTCCTTTCACGGGCGCTATTTATTCGATAGTAACTTCCGTTTCAAAGGTGGTGGCGGCGGGCGCAAAATGTGAAGATATCCGCTTAACCTTGCAGGAATTTTTTATGCGTCTCAGGGACGATAAAAAACGTTGGGGCGTGCCTCTTTCCGCATTATTGGGCGCATTATACGCCCAGATTAATCTGGGTTTGGGCGCTATCGGCGGCAAAGATTCCATGAGCGGCACTTTCGAAGATATCGATGTTCCGCCCACACTGATTTCGTTTGCGCTCGCGCCTGCAAAGGCTTCAAAACTCATCACTAACGTGCTGACTGAAAAGGACACGAAATTATATCTTCTGCCAATAAAGTCCGACGAAAATTATATTCCCGATTTCGAGTACCTTAAAAAGCTTTACAACGTCGTTAACTCAGGCATATCCGCGGGGCAAATTAAATTTGCAACCGTAGTGGAAAAGGGCGGCGCGGCGGTCGCCGTAGCAAAATCATGTTTCGGAAACGGGCTTGGTTTTGACTTCGACTGCGAATACGAAACGTTGTTCAGAGAGCGGTACGGTTCTTTAATAGTCGATGCGGAAACCGAGGACGTTTTGCAGGATTTAAACTTTGCTTATCTCGGCAAAAGCGCTCAGGGAGGCTTTACTCTCGGCGGCGAATGGGTGGACGGCGGCGATGCCGTAAACGCTTATACCAAAAAGCTTGACGGCGTGTTCCCCGCAACGGCGCCCGCCGAAGGAAAAGTTCCCGACTGCGATTGTCCCGTAAGGTTGAAATATACCAATATAGCGGTTAAAACCGTCCGTCCGCGGGTGTTTATTCCTGCGTTCCCCGGCACCAACTGCGAACTCGATACCGCCCGCGCTTTCCAACAGGCAGGCGCCGAAACGGAGATTCTGGTAATCAAAAACCGTACCCCTCAGGACATAGAAGAAAGCGTTCAGGCAATTATAAAGGCAATAGACAAAGCTAACATAATCGCGTTCCCCGGCGGCTTTTCGGGCGGCGACGAACCCGACGGTTCGGGTAAATTTATTGCAACCACTTTTAAAAATCCTGCCGTCTCCGAACGCATACACGAGCTCTTAACTCATCGCGACGGCTTAGCGTTGGGTATCTGCAACGGTTTTCAGGCGCTTATAAAACTCGGCTTGGTGCCTTACGGAAAGGTGTGCCCGCTTACCGAAAATTCGCCTACGCTTACGTATAACAACATTTCGCGTCACGTTTCCACAATGGTAAACATACGCGTAGCGTCCGCAATCAGTCCCTGGCTTTCGGCTTGCAGGGTGGGCGAAGTGTATTCCGTTCCGGTTTCTCACGGCGAGGGCAAAATCGTTGCTCCCGAAAGCGAACTGATTAAAATGAAGAGGGGCGGACAGATAGCAACTCAGTACGTTGATTTAAACGGCGTCCCCACAATGGAAAGTCCGTTCAATCCTAACGGCAGTATGTGGGCCATAGAGGGCATAACCTCTCCCGACGGCAGAGTTTTCGGTAAAATGGGGCATGCGGAAAGAAAGGGTGAAAACCTTTACAAAAATTTCAGCGGCAATTTCGATATGAAAATTTTCGAAAGCGGCGTAAAATATTTTAAATAAAATTTTTCATGATGGGTAGACAAAGATGAAATGTTTATATTGCGGCTGTGAAGACAGCAAAGTAATAGACAGCCGTTCCGCCGACGAAGGCAGAACAATCCGCCGCCGCCGCGAGTGCGTAAATTGCGGCAAGCGTTTCACAACGTATGAAACTATTGAGGATACGCCTGTTCTGGTTGTCAAATCAAGCGGACTCCGTCAGGCTTTCGACGCGCAGAAAATAAAAAACGGTATTATTAAGTCGTGTGAAAAACGGCCGGTTTCCATGAGCGAAATCGACAATATGGTGAATTCCGTTACAAAGCAGATTTACAACTCTATGGAGCAGGAAGTCTCGTCGAAATCTATCGGAGAAATGGTAATGGAAGAACTGAAAAATTACGACGAAGTCGCCTATGTGCGTTACGCCAGCGTATACCGTTCGTTCAAGGATATCGAAAGCTTTATGCAGGAATTGCAACGTCTTATCGATAACAAAAAGCTTTAATTATGCTAAATTACGCAACCAAAAAAATCAATATCGGTAATGTTGCCGTAGGCGGCGGCGCAAGCGTCAAAATTCAGTCGATGTGCACGACAAAGACGTCCGATATAGCGCGCACGACTTCGCAGATTTCCAACCTCGAACGCGTCGGCTGTGAAATTATCCGCGTTTCGGTACTTGACGAAGACGATGCCAAAGCCATAGGCGCAATAAAAAATTCAATCGGAATCCCGCTCGTCGCGGATATTCACTTTTCTTCTAAGCTTGCCGTTCTAGCAATCGAAAACGGCGCGGATAAAATACGCATAAATCCGGGGAACATAGGCGGCGAGACGGAAATTAAAAAAGTTGCCGACTGTGTAAGGGCGCATAAAACGGCGGTCAGAGTCGGCTCTAACACGGGCAGCATTGAAAAAGAATTTCTTCAAAAATACGGCAAAAACGAATTTTCTCTTGTTGAAAGCGCATTAAAAAGCGTTTCATCGCTTGAAAAATTCGGAGTAAACGATATAGTTATTTCCGTAAAGGCATCGTCAGTGCCGCTTACTGTAAAGGCGTACAGACTGCTTGCGAAAAAGACACAATATCCGTTGCATCTGGGCGTAACCGAAGCGGGAACCGGTCAAATGGCAATTGTAAAATCTTCCGTTGCAATCGGAGCGTTGCTTGCCGACGGAATCGGAGATACAATCCGCGTTTCAATCACGGACGAGCCGGAAAAGGAAATTGCCGCCGCCCGCGGAATTTTACGGGCTATGGAACTTGATAACGATTATGTAAACGTGATTTCCTGTCCTACTTGCGGCAGATGCCTCTGGAATTCGATGGGGCTTGCCCAAAAGGTGGCAAAACACGTTGAAAATAGTAAAAAGCGCCTAAAAATTGCGGTTATGGGCTGTGTTGTTAACGGTCCGGGAGAAGCAAAGGACTGTGATATTGGTATTGCCGGTTCGCAGGATTATTGCGTAATTTTCAAAAACGGCGAAATTATCCGCCGCATTCCCGCCGCCGCCGCGGAAGAAGAGTTTTTTAAGGAGATAGACTCACTTTTAAATGACCGATAAAATCCTTGCGGAAGTGCGCGCGTCAGCGGCTTCGTTTCAAAATTGCATATTAACTTCGATAACGGTTACGAAAGCTCTGAATCTCGTAACCGTTGGTATTGTTACGGACAAAGCTTTTACTGCGCAAGATAAATCAAAAGTGACCGAGGTTTTAAAAAAATACGTTCCTGCCTATTTTACGCTTGAATTGAGAGTTTCCAAGCTCACGCCTGACTGCGAAATGGTAAAGAGCAAAATTTTCGAAGTCTTGGGCGACTGTTCCAGAACCGTTGCCGCAACGACTTCGGAAAACGATATAACCGTAGAAAAAACGGAAAACGGCTTTAATTACAAAATTTCGGTACCCGCGTCTCTTGCACCTGCGGATTTGTGCGAAAAGATAACGGCTAAATTAAAATGCGTTTATTGCGGCGGGTTTTACGGCGAATTAACCAAATCCCAAAGGGAAATAGAGGACGTCGAGGAAGAAGATACTTACGAAGAAGAATTTATTATTCCCGCGCGTACTTTCGATATTGCGGATTTTAACGTGATAGAGGGCGAAAAAATTCAAAAATACGCAGTGTATCTCGCCGATTTGAACATCGCTGGCGAGGAGGCGGTTATCTGCGGCACTATAGAAAGTATAAAGGAACGCAACTATACGAATAAAAAGGGCGTTGAAAAAAATTATCTTTCCATTGCGCTGAACGACACAACCGCAACAGCTTATATAACGTATTTTATCCGTCAAAAATCCGCCGACAAAATAAAAGCTCTGCAGGTGGGCGACAGTATAGTCTGCACCGGCACCAACGAGGTTTATAACGGCAATCTGCGTTTTACGGCAAAGTTTATCGATTACGGCAAAATTCCGCAGAATTTCGTTCCTGAAAAGAGGGAGTCCAAGCCCGTGCCGGCGCACTATCATTTCGTGCGCCCGCAGCCCTATTCTGATATTGAGCAAACGGATTTGTTCACCCCGCGTGAAATTCCCGTCTGTTTAAAAGGGCAAACTTTCGTCGTGTTCGATTTGGAGACGACTGGGCTTAATTCTTCGCCTGTCACAGGCAATATGGATAAGATAATAGAAATCGGCGCGTTTAAAATAACCGACGGTGAAATATCCGAAAGTTTTACTACTTTTATAAATCCCGGCAGAAAGCTGTCGGACGAGATTATAGCCTTGACGGGTATAACCGAGGAAATGGTGGCGTCCGCTCCGTCTTACGAGCAGGTGATGCCCGATTTTTATAAATTCTGTTACGGCAGCATACTCGTAGGGCATAATATTGCGGGGTTTGACTTTAAGTTCGTTGACTATTACTGGCAGCGCCTAGGTTACACGATTCCGCGAAAATTAATCGATACAATCCCGCTTTCGCAGGAACTTTTATATCTTTCCAATTACAAGCTGAACACAATCGCAGACAGATTCGGCATAGTTTTCAATCACCACAGGGCCATAGACGACGCGCTCACTACTGCAAAGATATTTTTAGAACTCGTCAAAATTAAAAAATCTTTGCCTAAAATTCAATAAACTTAAAATAAAACTTGCATTTTAAAATTTAATGTGCTAAAATTTAAGTATCTTAATCGAAATGTTTGATTGAGTGCCTGCAAAGGCACTCAATACTTGTATAAGAGGGATTATGCAGATTAAACCGCTTCCGGAAATCCGTTCGTTTTTTGAAAATATTGCGGAACCGATGGGTATTGAAATAGTTGACGTCGAGTGGAACGACAAGACTGCTTCTTTAACCGTTTTTATAGAAACGCCTTCTGGCGTGGACCTGGACACGTGCGAAAAATTTCATAACGCTATTATGGAACCAATCGACGGGTTCGACCCTACTTACGACAAGCCGTATACGTTGAACGTATCCAGTCCGGGACTGGACAGACCTTTTAAAACCGAACGCGATTTCGAACGTAATTTAAACGGCGACGTTGAATTAAAACTTTACGCGCCTTTAAAAGGCAAAAAGTTTTTGGAAGGAAGGCTTGTTGCCTTTGATGAAAACACGGTAACGATTAATTCGGGTAAAGAAGAGTTAAAAATAAACCGTAACAAAATTGCAAAAATAAACAAAGCTATCAAATTCGATTAAACACAAAAAACAAAATCAAGTTGGAGAATAAAAATGACTAATAAAGACTTTTTTGCAGCGCTCGAAGATTTGGAAAAAGAAAAGGGAATATCCCGCGAAGTGTTTTTGGAAGCACTTGAAAACGCTCTTGTCTCCGCATGCAAAAAACAGTATGCCGGTACCGTAGGCACGGTTGAAATTAAACTCAACCCCGAAAAGGGCACGTTTGACTTTTTTACCGTCAAAACCGTAGTCGAGGAAGTTACCGACCGCGAAAACGAGATTACTCTCGAAGACGCGCAGAAAATAAAGAAGAGTTACAAACTCGGCGACAGGGCGTATGAAAAATTTGTTCCCAAAGATTTCAGCCGTATTGCCGCACAGACCGCAAAACAGGTTATCCTTCAAAAAATTCACGAAACCGAACGTGAAGCGGCAATGAGCGAGTTTTCGGATAAGGAAGGCGAGCTTTTGATGGGCGTTGTCAGAAAAATCGACGCCAAAAACGTTTACGTTGAAATCGGCAAAGGACAAATCGAGGGGTTAATGTTGCCTTCCGATCAGGTTCCAGGCGAAAAGTATAACGTAAACGACAAAATCAAAGTATTTGTTAAGCGTGTAAAAAGCGGTTTCCGCGGCGCGCAGGTTATGGTCAGCCGTTCCGCTCCCGGGCTTGTAAGAAAATTATTCGAAGAAGAAGTCCCCGAAATAAAACAGGGCACCGTTTCAATTAAGGCAATCAGCCGCGAGGCCGGAGCAAGAAGCAAAATAGCAATCTTTTCCGAAGACGAAAGGGTGGATGCAATCGGCGCGTGCGTCGGCAACAAGGGCGCAAGAGTAAACGCAATTGTTGAAGAACTCAAAGGCGAAAAAATAGATATAATTCCCTGGAGCGATAATCCGCTTGAGTTTATTGCAAAAGCTCTTTCTCCCGCACAGGTCATTTCGGTAACGCAATTAGAGGGCGAAAAAACTGCAATGGCAGTCGTTCCCGACGACAAGCTTTCGCTTGCTATAGGTAAAGACGGACAGAACGCCCGCCTTGCAGTAAGACTTACGGGCTGGAAGATTGACGTAAAGAGCAAATCTGCAGCCGAAAAACTCGGTATGTCCGCAGGCGAGGAAAGACCCGAAGAAGAATAAGGTGAGAGATGCCCAAGGAAAAGAAACAACCTTTAAGGTTATGTATAGCCTGCAGGGAGTTGAAGGACAAACGCGATTTGTTGAGAGTTGTAAAAAACTCCGAAGGTAAAATATTTATTGATTTTTCCTCAAAGGCTTCAGGACGCGGCGCATACGTTTGCGACAACCCCGAATGTATCAAAAAACTTAAAAGGCAAAAACTTTTAAACAAAAATTTTTCCTGCGCGGTTGAAGACGGAATCTATACTGCGATAGAAGAGGAATATTTTGGCAAAAAGCAAAATTGAAACATATATAGGTTTTTGTGTAAAATCGCGTGAAATCGCAATTGGAAGCGGCGCGGTATCAACATTGCACGGCGGAGTCCGTTTAATAATTCTTGACGGGACCTCGGCAAAAAATTCCTGGCGGCTCGCCTTGAAATTCAAAAACAGATTTACTTGTCCGTTAATAATATGTAAGTCAGGCTTTGAGGATGTTGTAAACAAGTGCGGCGCAAAAATTGCCGCAGTATTAAACAAAGAGCTGGCAAAAGCGATTTTAAACAATTTGGACGATAATTACGAATTATATGCCGGAGGCACAATTTAAATATGGCAAAAAGGTATGAGAATATTGAAAATATAAACAAACTCGTCACAGGCGGTGCGGTAACCGAACTTTCGCAAAAAGTATCGGCGGCCGAAAAAGTTGCGTCCGACATTCTCAAAAAACTCAACGATTTGGATGAGGCGGCTAAACGCAGAAAGATAGAGGAAGCCGAAGCGGCTGCCCGTGCGGCTCAGGAAGAAGCTGCGCGCATTGCTGCGGAAAAGGCTGAAAAAGAGCGTAGGGAACAGGAAGCAAAAGCTCAGGCTGAGAAAGCTGCCGAACTTGCAAAACCTGTTGAAAAGCCGGCGGAAACTCCAGCAAAAACGGATGAAAAATCCGCTCCGGTACAAGCGCAGAAACCCGTTCAGTCCAATTCTGCCGCGCAACAGCAAAGACCCGCGCAGCCGAGACCTCCCGTCCGTCAGGATAATAAAACGTTTATCAACCGCGACAATCGTCCGCCCCGTCCCCAGCAGGGTACTCAGACAGGCGGGTATCGTCCCAATAATCAGCGTACCGGTGCTTCGTTCCAATCCCGTCCCGGAATGGGACAGGGCAATCGTCCGGCAATGGGCGGCGGTCGTTTTAATAACCCCGTACCAGCACCCGCAACAGCGGCAAACAAGGGAAAGAACTTCGGTCCCGATAAAAAGAAACAGAGTTTTGATAAAACCTACGTCGAAAAGGCTCACGCACCCATGTCAAAGCGCGCTCTTCAAAAACAACAGGGCGCCAGCATAGATGATTTCGACGAAAACAAGAGCGGTTACAGAAAGTTAAGGGTTAAAAAGGATAAGCAGAAATCCGCACAGACTATCAAAATCGAACATGCGGTAGTAACAACGAACGAAATTCCCTTAAAAGTTTTATCTGAAAAGCTTGGCATTACCGCCGCCGAAATAACCAAGAGGCTCTTCAAAGAGGGCATAATGGTAACGGTAAACGGCTCTATAGACTACGACACTGCGGCTCTGCTTGCGGCGGGGCTTGGAATAGAGCTTGAATACAAACCCGAAAAAACGGCGGAGGAAGTCCTTAGCGAATTGCAGGAGGACACTGTCGAAGAAATCGAAAGTCTCGTTCCCCGCGCGCCTGTCGTAACGGTTATGGGGCACGTTGACCACGGCAAAACGTCGCTTCTGGATTATATAAGAAAAGCAAACGTAACCGCGGGCGAAGCGGGCGGCATAACTCAGCATATAGGAGCATATACGGTATCGGTAAACGGCAAGGGTATAACTTTTATTGATACCCCCGGACACGAAGCGTTTACGGCAATGCGCGCGCGCGGTGCTCAAGTTACCGATATAGTAATTCTCGTAGTCGCGGCGGACGACGGTGTAATGCCTCAGACGGTTGAAGCAATCAACCACGCAAAGGCGGCAAACGTAAGCATAATCGTTGCCGTCAACAAAATGGATAAAGCGGGCGCCAATCCCGATAAGATTAAGACCGACCTCACCAACTATGGGCTTACTCCCGAAGAATGGGGCGGCGACACGGTTATCTGCCCTATCTCGTGCAAGACGGGCGAGGGTATAAATAATCTTCTGGAAACGCTTATTTTAACGGCGGAAATGAAAGAACTTCTCGCCAACCCCGAAAGGGAAGCCAGAGGCGTGGTAATCGAAGCTCGTCTCGATAAGGGGCAGGGTCCCGTTGCAACCGTTCTCGTCCAGAACGGTACGCTCCACACTGGCGACAACCTTGTTACGGGTACAGTAACCGGCAAAGTTCGCGCAATGATAGACGATAAGGGTAAAATCGTAAAGGAAGCGGGTCCGTCTATGGCGGTCAACGTTTTGGGGCTTGAATCCGTTCCCAATTCCGGCGATACCATCAACGCCGTTTCCAAAGAACTGATGAAACAGGTTCAGGCGGAAAGAGCCGATAAGCTCAGCGCCGAAAAACTGAAGGGCACGCCCAAACTTCCCGTCGGTGACGACTGGGGCGAGGTCGGCGAACTTAAAAATCTCAACGTTATCATTAAGGGCGACGTGCAGGGTTCGGTTGAAGCGGTTAAACAGTCGGTGTTAAAGCTCACCAACGACGAGGTACAGATTAAAGTAATTCATAGCGCGGCGGGAGCTGTAAATGAAAGTGACGTAATGCTTGCGGAATCCTCCAAGGCGATAATACTGGCGTTCAACGTCCGCCCCGACCCTAAGGCGAAAGCTCTTGCCGAAAGAAGCAAAGTGGACGTACGCACGTACCGCATAATTTACGACCTTCTCGACGAAATGGAACTTGCAATGAAAGGTATGCGCACTCCCAAATATCAGGATATTTTTCTCGGTAAGTGCGAAGTCCGCCAAACCTTCAAAATTACGGGCGTCGGCAACATTGCAGGTTGTTACGTGCTCGACGGCAAAATTATCCGCGGCGGCAAGCTCAGAATTTACCGCGACAACATTCTCATTGTGGAAGGCGGCGTAAAACAGCTTAAGCGTTTCAAAGACGACGTTAAGGAAGTTGCCGCAGGTTTTGAGTGCGGATGTGCTATTGAAGGTTTCAACGACATAAAAATAGGCGATATAATAGAGTGTTATCTTATCGAAGAGGTAAAGGCGTAAATGAAAGGTGTGCGCGGCGAACGCTTAGCAGGGGAATTTCAAAAGGAAATTTATAATATAATAACTAATAAGCTCAGGGCAAAGGAATCGTCGTTATCGGTAGTTATAAGCGTAACCGGCGCCGACGTTGCTCCCGATTTAAAAAGCGCAAAAATTTTTATAAGCGTTTACGATACAAATAAAGAGAGAGCCGACGGAAGTTTTGAAATAATAAAAGAAAACGCCGGTTTTATAAGAAGAGAGCTTTCGCATATAATGACTTTAAGAACCGTGCCCGAGCTTCGCTTTATACGCGACGAGAGTATGGAATACGGTCAGAAGATAGACAAGCTCATTTACAATCTCGAAAATAAAGATGAACGTAAAGATTGAAGAAATTGTTAAACAACTCAATAAATCTTCGAAACTGGCGGTTTTCTGTCATGCCCGTCCCGACGGCGACGCTCTCGGCAGCGGACTTGCTTTAACGCTTGCTCTAAAAACTCTCGGCAAAACCGTGTGTATGTGTTGCGAAGACGTTCCGCCCGAAAAGTTTTCGTTTATTTCCGCAACGGAACTGGTAAAAACAACTTTGCCGGACGGAGATTACGACGCTTTTGTCTGTGTGGATTGCGCCGACGTAACCCGTCTGGGTATATTTGCAAAGCGTTTTACCAAATTTAAAAAGACAACGATTAATATCGACCATCACATTTCAAACAGCGGGTTTGCGGCGTATAACTATGTTGACGTCTGCCCCGCCAGTTGCGAAATCGTAACGCGCATATTTCGTGCGGCAGGGTGGAAAATCTCCGAAGAAATCGCAAATCTTCTTATGCTCGGTTTGATAACCGACAGCGGCAACTTCACTCATCAGGACGTCACCGCTCAAACGTTTGAAACCGCGGCACATTTAAGAGGTTGCGGTGCCGACGTAAATACCCTAAACTACAATTTGTTCTCCCGCCAGCCCAAGGAACGTGCGCTGTTAAGCGGCAGAGTAATGAACAAAATTCGTTTCGCTCTCGAAGATAAACTTACATTTATTGTAATCCCCATGAAGGATATGGAAGAGTGCGGAGCCGATAAAAGTTTAACCGAAGGTTTTGTCGATTTTCCGCTCACTATCGACGGGGTAGAAGTTTCTATTTCCCTTCTCGAATTCAAAAAAGAGCAATATAAAGCTTCGCTCAGGAGCAAAGGTAAAGTAAACGTAAACGCCGTTGCGGCAACGTTCGGCGGCGGCGGGCATGTTCTTGCAAGCGGATGTATGCTTTTCGGCACACTTGAACATGTAATAGATAAACTTACTTATGCGGTGTATCAGAATTTATGACCGGATTTATCTGCGTTGATAAAGCGGAGGGAGTCAGTTCCGCCGCCGAAGTAAACGTAATAAAAAAACTTACAAAAAAGCCGTGCGGACATATGGGCACGCTCGACCCTATGGCGTCGGGAGTGCTTCCGGTTGCAATAGGCAACGCCGCAAGGCTCTTCGATTATTTTCTTGAAAAGCGCAAAACATATGTCGCCGTTTTCCGTTTCGGAGTAGATAGCGACACTTTGGATACAACCGGACAAATGCGTTTAAACGCGGGATATGTGCCCACTAAAGAACAAATTTCCAAGGTTTTAAACGACTTTGTGGGCGAAATTAATCAGGTTCCGCCGCGCTATTCTGCTAAAAACGTTTCGGGTATGCGCAGTTACGAACTTGCCCGCAAGGGCGTTGAATTTGAACTTCCCCCAAAAAAGGTAACAATATATTCTCTTAATCTTTTGGAGCAAAAAGATACGGACAGCTTTTCCTTCAAAATCGAGTGCGGCGGCGGAACTTACATTCGTTCGCTTGCAAGGGATTTAGGTAAAAGGCTTACCACCTGCGCCGTAATGAGCGCTTTAAAAAGAACCGAAAGCGGAGTTTTTTCGATTGAAAGAGCCGTTCAAACAAGTAGTCTTACTGTTGAAAATATTAAAGAATTCATAATTCCTACCGAGAGCGTTTTGCCGTTCGACGGCATATATACCTCGGCGGACGACGCAAAAAGGCTGTTTAACGGTTTAACCGTACAAACGGACCGTCCGGACGGGACTTATAAAATCTTTATGCCGGACGGCACGTTTTACGGACTTGCAGAGGTAAATCGAACTATTTTAAAGGTGAGGAAAAAATTATGTTGACGAACGTTAAGTACAATGAGGACGAATACGAATTTCCCTGTCTGTTGGTGCTGGGCTGTTTCGATGCGATTCATAAGGGACACGCGGAACTTCTCAAAAAGGCCAAACTTCAGGCAAAAATAAACGGACTGGATTTAGGCGTAATGGTTTTTGCTAACGGCAAGGGCGGCAGTCAGATATGCACGTTCGAAGAAAAACTCGGATTGCTCGAACAATATAACGTAAAGTTTGTGCTCAGCGTGGACTTTAACGATGAGTTTAAAAAGACGAAGCCTCTCGATTTTCTTCAGAACATCGAAGATAAACTCAACGTAAAAGCGTATATGAGCGGCAAGGATTTCCGGTTCGGCGCGGGCGCAAAAGGTAAATCGTCAACATTGAAAAATTACGGCGAAGACGAAGATAACGGCGTGTGGTATATGCCAGTTAAAGACGTTACCGCCGAAAACGGCGAAAAAATCAGCACCACACAAATAAAAGAACTTTTGGAAACCGGCGACATTAAGTCGGCTAACGAGCTTTTGGGCAGAGATTATTCGCTGTCCGCCGACGTTGTGTCGGTTAATGAAAACGGTGATGAAACCGTATTAATTCTCGCATATCCCGCTGGCAAAGTTAAACCCGCGCAAGGCGAATACAAAGTTAAATGCGCTTTTGAAGGCGCGGAGTTTGAAGGAGTTGCAAGTTGCGGCGCAAACGTTGAATTGCGCGTTGCAAACTTCAGCGGTACAGCCGAAGGCGGCAAAATAACCGTTTGCTTTGCGGAACGCGTCGGCGCTGAAGAATCAACCGGAGAATTAAATGAAGAATTAAACGGACTCCAGCTTGAAACGGTTTCTGCAGAGGCGACGGACGAAGCCGTTGAAGAAATGGCTGTAACCGAGGCGCAAGATTCCGAACAGGTTGACGCACGTATTGAAGAAACTTCGGCAGAATCGGCGCAGTTGCCCGTTGAAGAGGTAATGGGCGCACAGCCTGAAGAGGTGATTGAAGAGGCGGCAGAGGTTCAAGTTGAAGAAATTACCGAAGAAAAGGTTGTATCCGCAACGGAGACCGACGAAGAACCAAAGAAAAATGAGCCTGCTGGAGAAACTTTGACCGATGACGACGGCTTTTACGACGATTATATTGAAGAAGGCGATTACGTTGAAGAGAAGGAAATAACCGAAGAGCAGCCAGACGGCATAACGGAAGAACCCGCATTTGAACAGCCTGCGGAGGAGTCTGCCGAAACTGAAATTGATATAACTGCCGAGGCGGACGAACAGACAAGCGAAGAACCTGAAACGGACGATATAAATTCAACAACGGAAAACGAGGAACACATTGATTAAATTCGGGCCCAGCGGCAACGACGAAAAATTTTATGCTCAAGGTTTCAAACATTCAGAGCAATCCGCAAAATATTGCAAAGACAAGGGGTTAGACTGTTTTGAATATTCTTTCGGCCGCGGCGTAATGATGTCGGAGGGCAAGGCTCGCTCGATAGGCAACGCCTTTAAAGAAGCAGGCGTTGAAATCAGCGTACACGCGCCGTATTTCATCAATTTTGCCAATCCTTCCGACGAGTCTGCACAAAAATCATACGGTTACGTTTTGGACAGCGCCAGATTCGTGACGCTTATGGGCGGCGAAAGAATAGTCTTCCACCCAGCAGCGCAAGGCAAAGCTACAAGGGAAGAAGCGGTTGCAAAGTGCGCCGACAGATTGAAAATTCTAAGGGATTTAATTTACGAAAACGGCTATCAGAATTTAAAGTTCTGTCCCGAAACTATGGGTAAAACGGCGCAAATAGGCACTTTGGAAGAAATAGTCGGTTTTTGCAAAATAGATAATTGTTTTCTTCCTGCAATCGATTTCGGACATATAAACGCGCGGGAACAAGGCAGTTTAAAGACCGAAAAGGATTATTTAGACAGGCTTTCGTATATGATTGACGAGCTTGGTTACGAACGTGTAAAACATTTCCACGTGCACTTTTCAAAGATAATGTACGGAGGAAAAGGTGAAATAAAACATCTCACGTTCGAAGATACGGTTTATGGACCGGAATTCGGACCTCTCGCTTATGCACTCAAAAAATTAAAGCTGGAACCCTATATCGTAAGCGAATCTGCGGGCACCCAGTCCGCCGACGCGTGCGAGATGAAACGCATTTACAATTCTATTGACATATAAAGAATACTTTGTTAAAATAAATACGGCATTTTAACTATGGCACACACCAACGCACAAAAAATTTTCAAATCGGCCGGAGCGCAGGCGGTTTTAACAGAACAGCCCGACCTCCGCAAATATATTACGGGTATAGAAACTTCTTTCGGCTACGTTTTAACGACGGAAAAAGGAACCGTTTTTTATACCGACTCCCGTTATTTAGAGGCGGCTTCGGCGGCATTAAAGGGTAGTGATATAACCGTAAAGCAATTCGTTCCGCCGCTTGAAAATATTTTAAAAAACTTAAAAGAAGTGGCTATTCCGCTTTCGCAGACGTATTATCCGCAATACGAGCGCCTTAAGGAAGCGGGGCTTAAAATTATAGACAGTGCCAACGCGTTTCAGAACGCAATGATAATAAAGCAAGATTATGAGCTTGACTATATCAGGCAGGCATGCAAAATAGCGGATGATGCGTTCACGGCGCTACTTCCCCGCATAAAAGAGGGTATGAGCGAAAACGACCTCGCCGCCGAGCTTGAATATTTAATGCGCAAATTCGGCGCGAGCGGCACAAGCTTTTCCACGATTGCGGCGTTCGGAAAAAATTCCAGCGTTCCCCATCACGAAACCGGAACGGACAAGCTCAGGTTCGGAGATATAATTCTCGTTGATTTCGGTTGCAAATTCGGCGGGTATTGCTCTGACTGCACCCGCACGTTCCTTTTCGGAGACGATAAAAAACACGAAGAGTTCAAAAAAACTTATCAAAGCGTTTTAAATGCGCATATGCTTGTCAAGGAAAAGACCGTTTGCGGTATGACCGGCGCTCAAAGCGACGCAATCGCCCGCGATTACTTAAAGGAGCGTGGCTTAGATAAATTTTTTACCCACTCTCTGGGGCACGGAATAGGCGTTAACGTTCACGAACTTCCTATGATTTCCCCCAAAAGTGCCGACGTTCTTAAGAACGGTATGGTCTTTTCGGACGAACCGGGCGTATATTTTGAAGGCAATTACGGAATAAGAATAGAGGACACGATTGCGCTTTTAAACGGCAAAATCGAAAGCCTGACAAACACGGACAAAAATCTTTTAATACTTTAAATAAAAAATAAACAATCCGCAAAAAGGAGAATTTTTATGGCATCAATATTAGCAGGCGACATCAGAAAGGGCAGCACTTTCGAATATAACGGAAAGGGTGTTTACACCGTAACCGAATTCCAGCACGTTAAACCCGGCAAAGGCGCGGCTTTTGTAAGAACTACGCTTAAAAACGTAGTAACCGGACAGGTGCTTTCGGATATAACTTTCAACCCCACGGCAAAGCTTGAAACTGCGCAGGTTGAAACGAGAAAGATGGAATACCTGTATTTCGACGGCGAGTTCTACACTTTTATGGACCCCGACAGCTATGAGCAGATAACGTTAAATCACGGACAGGTAGAGGAAGCGTTAAAATACATTAAAGAAAACGACACCGTTACCATCAAGTCGTTAAACGGCGTGGCTTTCTCGGTTGAACCCGAAAACTTTGTCGAACTCAAAATTACCGAATGCGAACCGGGCGTTAAAGGCAACACCGCCACAAACGCAATGAAAAATGCGGTTGTCGAAACGGGCGCAACAATTCAGGTGCCTATGTTCGTTGAAGAGGGTGAAATTATCCGTATCGACACTAGAACCGGCCAGTATATGTCGCGCGTAGGCAAATAATGAAAGCCGTAATTCAGCGGGTTGGGCGCACTTGCCTTTCCGTTGACGGAAAATTAATTTCCGAAATTCCTTACGGTCTTGTAGTTTTTCTCGGCATAAAAGTCGGCGACGATAAAAAACAGGCGGAACAAATCGCCAAAAAGGTTTGCGCCCTCCGCGTTTTCGAAGATAACGACGGCAAAATGAATTTGTCCGTTGATGAAGTCGGCGGCGAAATTCTTTTAATATCCCAGTTTACGCTCTACGGCGATTGCTCGCACGGCAACCGCCCTAGCTTTACGCTTGCAGAACGCCCCGAAAAGGCTCGGCCTCTTTACGAATATGTACGCGGACTTATTTCTGCGTCTGGCATAACAGTAAAATGCGGAGTCTTCGGCGCGGATATGAAAATAGAGCAATACAACGACGGACCGGTAACCATTATATACGAAATTTAATTTTACAGGGCGGGCAACCTCGCCCTGTTTCGTTAATTATATGAAAATAAGTTTTTTAGGAACCGGCGCGGCTGAGGGCGTGCCGGCAATGTTTTGCAACTGTGAATATTGCAAAAAGATAAGGGAACTGGGAGAAAGCGAGTTCCGCACCCGCTCGCAAGTGTTAATCGACGGGATTTTATCGGTAGATTTCCCTCCCGAAGCTTACGCGCATTCGCTTAAACACAATTATAACTTTACTGATTTAAAATATCTGCTCGTTACCCATTCGCATATGGACCATTTTTACGCGCACGACTTCATTCTGCGCGGCTACAAATATGCCGAAGTCAAAACGCCAGTGCTTGAAATTTACGGCAATGGGGAAGTTTTAAAAGTCTTTTCCGAGTGTACGAGAAGAGAAATGAAACCAACCGTCGCCCCAAACGTAGTGCTGCACAAAATTGCGCCGTATCGGGTGTTTAACGTCGGCGAGTACAAAGTGATGACAGTCGCAGCCCAACATTCCCAAGAGGAAACGTGCCTGCTGTTTTACATTGAGCGTAACGGCAGGGGCTATCTTCATTTGTACGATACGGGCAGAGTGGAAGATAAAGCTTTTGAATTCCTCGCCAAAAACGGAGCAAAAGCAAATCTGGTTGCAATCGACTGCACTTTTTTGGAGTATACAGCGGGTGAAAAGTCGCGGCATATGGGTATAGAGGACGATATGACGATGAAAGAAAAGCTTTTAAATGCGGGTGTAATCGATAAAACAACGCAAATTGTAATTACTCACTTTTCCCACAACGGCAACCCCACGCGCGCCCATACGCAACAGATAGCGCAAAAATATAACGTTACCGCCGCTTATGACGGATACGAAACGGAAATATAATGAATTTTTTCAAACATTTGTCAACTGTAACCCGCCACCGTCGTACCGTGCGCAAATTGTGTTTTAAGTGCGGTTTAATAAGGCAGGGATTAGCTCACGACTTATCAAAATTCAGCCCGGCTGAATTTTGGGCGGGTGTAAAATATTATCAGGGCAACCGCAGTCCTCAGGCAAAGGAAAGGGAGGTAATCGGTTATTCCGCCGCATGGCTTCACCATAAAGGCAAAAACAAGCATCATTTCGAATACTGGACGGATTATATAAACGGTGAAAAGGTATATATAGAAATGCCCGCAAAATACCTTGCCGAAATGATTTGCGACAGAATTGCCGCCTCAAAAACGTATTTAAAGGATAAATACGACAAATCTTTCCCCTTAAAATACCTTGAAGAACGAACCGATAAGGAAGGAATGAATCCCGAAACGTTAAACTCTCTCCGCCGTTTCTTAACAATATTAAAAGAAGACGGCGAAGACGAAATGTTTAAACAGCTGAAAAATTTCGTTGAAGAAAACAAAAACCGCAACAAAAAAGCGCGCAAAACAAAATTATGACTGAATTTTTTGATTTAACAGCGGCAACCCCGCCCGCAATTCCCTCCCCGCACGACTGCGTAATAAGCAACATAGAAATAAACGAAGATTTTTTGACCTTTTACTTTTAAGACGAAATCTTTCGTCGCGATTCGGTTAAATTTCTTCACCCGAACGCAAAATCACTCGTTATCCGTATTCACCTTTCCGACCCGCTGTTTTTTACATATAAACATAAATTCAACAGGTTAAACGGAAAAGATAAATACGTTGCAATTAAAAGCTCCGAATTAAAAGTCTTATCGAAGCACGGCTTTGAATATCTCTATAACTACGTCGGCTGCGGCTCTTTAATCATAAAATTATGGCAAAATGGCTGCATTTTGTTGGATATCACCGCCGATTATATCGAATTTGCATGGATAGAATAAAAAAGTGCCGTCCGCGGAAATTTTCCGCGGACGGCATCTGTCATTTTGAGCTAAGCCTAAAATTCTTACTTCGTTCTTGCAACCTTAACGTTGTCCTGCTTTCTGTTTCTCAGCTCCTTTACGGGGTGTTCGCTGTCCTGATAGCGGTAATCCTCGCCCAGCCTTTCAATCGCCTTTTCGATAACGAGGTGCGAAGGATTTCTGTCCGGCGTTCCCATATACTTCTGATAATCGAAATACCTGTGGTCGTCCGGTATCTTTTTAATATCTTTGTAACTGTCAATCTTAACCGTGTTATCGGCGGTTAAATTAATCGTTTCCGCCAGGACTTTGCGTATATAATCCTTGTTGCCGCCAAGCTTTAAAAGCTGCGGGAATTCTCCCGAACCGCAAACCTGTTCAAAAGTCTTGTTTTCGTATTTTTTCAAGAGCTTCGCCGCCGTTTTAAGGTGCGAAACTTCCATTTTATAGTGCTCGCTCCAAATCTTTTTAATACTTTCGTCGCTTTCGTCCTGCATAGCGGAATAATACAGCCAGCACTCGCAATATTCGTGCATAACCCACATCTCCAGCCAGGTCATATTGGGGTCTTTAAGGCTTTCGTATTGCGAAACATGCGCCTCTTCAATCATAGCGATTTCAGCGTAAAGCTTTCTGCCCAGGTCGTTTTTATACCATTGAGCGATGTTCATATAATAATTCATCGTCTGTTGTTCGGCGGCGGTTATTGTGCTTGCAACCAGCTTTGAATAAAGACTCGCCTTTTCTGCGTTCATGGGTTTTTTAACGTCGTCCGCAGGGTAGCGGTGTTCGGCGACGGTGGGTCTGCCGGGCATAATTTCGGTGTATTTGCCCACAAGTTTTGCCGCATCTTCGCCTTTGTCCATCATTAAAAGGTTAGCAAAGCGGTAAAGGTGGTCGAAGTCCTCCAAAAGCGCAAAATTCAACGCCTTGATATTCGTTTCGTCCGTTTCATGCCTTGCAAGCACAGCGGTCAAATCGATTGCAAGCTGTTCATAAGCAACGGTCGTTTCCAGAATACTTTCGTTAATGGGTTTAAGACAGCTTATGCGCTTTTGCTGTTGTTGTTCCTGGCGGCGCACAACGGCAAGCGCCGCGCAAATTTCCGGTTCGTTGCAGTGCCTTGCAAACTGGTGCATGAACCATGCAGACTCGAATTCCGTGCCGTTCATAAGAATAACGCGCGTTTTGGTGTAGGGGGAAGTCTTTTCCTTGTTATAGCTTTTCGGATACATTTTTTTCAGCGGTAAAAAGTTGTTTTCAAGAGATTTGCATTTTTCTTTAATCGGGTTCATAAAAAGTCCTCCGCAAAGGTTTTTTCCCTTTTGCAAAGAATTTAATCACAGCTCCGCAAAAATTTACCGTTTCGTCATTCTGCGCGTCTAAATGCAAAGCGTCCTGCGTTCGCGCGAACCCTGCCGGTTATCCGCAAAAAAAGCACCCCGCTATTCGCGGGGTGACAAAGTGGAGCAGGTGACGGGAGTCGGACCCGCCGAAACCAGCTTGGGAAGCTGGCGCCATACCGATAGGCGACACCTGCAAAAAATTTCACACAAAATATACCATATTTTAAAGCCGAAGTCAAATTTTTGTGCCGACAATTATTGAAAATGATTTCAATTTATGATATTATAATTATATTAGGTCAAAATTTCGGCAAACGGCTAAGAGTAGGGCGTAATATAAATGGCAAAAATATTATTTTCAAAACTAAAAGAAGCGTTAATTTCGGTGTTGCCCGTTACGGCGATAGTCTTAATAATATCTTTCACTCCGCTCGTGGATTTATCGGTAACCGAAACCGTCGCGTTCGCCGTATCCGCGGTTTTTCTGATTTTGGGCATCGGTCTTTTTAATCTCGGCGCAGACCTTGCTATGACGCCCATGGGCGAACACGTCGGTACGGGACTTACTAAGTCGAAAAAGGTTTCAGTACTCTTAATAGTTTGTTTTATAATGGGTGTGTTAATCACCGTTGCAGAACCCGATTTATCCGTCCTTGCCGGTCAGGTTTCCGCAGTTATCAACAGCACCGTCTTAATTGCAACCGTAGGAGCGGGCGTGGGGATTTTCCTTGTGTTGGCGATTATTAAAATAATCTTTCATAAGGATTTATCAACGCTGTTGATGTTCTTTTATATGCTTCTGTTTGCTCTCTGCGCAATTTTAATGGAAGAACACGCAGATTTTCTGGCGCTTGCATTTGATTCTGGCGGCGTAACGACAGGTCCTATAACGGTTCCCTTTATAATGGCTTTGGGCGTGGGCATTTCCTCTACGATAGGCGGCAGAAACGCCAACGAAAACAGCTTTGGCTTGATTGCTCTCTGTTCAATAGGTCCTATGCTTGCAGTTATGGTGCTTGCGTTCTCTTCCGGCGGTTCGCCTGTTTATGAGCTTGCGGATTACTCTGTTGAAGCCACTCTCGGCTCTTTCGGTCACGTAACTTTACGCGTCGTGTTGGATGTGGCAAAAGCGTTGGGGCTTGTCGTCGTATTCTTTTTAATTTTACAGTTCACGGTTTTAAAACTTCCCAAAAGAAATCTGCTTAAAATCGGCATAGGCATAGGCTACACATTTTTCGGGCTTGTAATTTTCCTTATCGCCGTAGAAGTCGGTTTTATGCCCATAGGCTTTAAACTCGGGAAACAGATTGCGGAATTCAATCAACCCGTACTTGTCGTTTTCGGACTCGTTCTCGGTATGGTAGTCGTACTGGCGGAACCGGCGGTTCACGTGCTGAACAAACAGGTTGAACAAATTACGGGCGGCGGAGTTAAAAAGATTGAAATGGTAATCGCTCTTTCCGCGGCGGTCGGTATTTCTATTGCGCTTTCTTTAATACGCATAATCTTTAAATTCTCGCTTTTGTATTATCTTATACCGGGCTATATTATTTCTTTGGGGCTTTCGTTCTTTGTCCCCAAAATTTATACGGCAATTGCGTTCGACTCGGGCGGAGTAGCCAGCGGACCTCTTACGTCCAGTTTCATTCTGCCGCTTGCAATAGGCGCATGCTACGCTCTCGGCGGCAGTTCAACGGCAAATATTTTAACCGATGCTTTCGGCGTCGTCGCGATGGTTGCAATGACGCCGCTGATAACGATTCAGGCGCTTGGTTTCAAAGCGGTTATGTCCAGAAAAGTCCGCAACAAAGCAATGCTCAAACGCATCATTTCCGCGGACGACGAACAAATTATTTACTTTAAATAGGAGTTTCTATGGCTGAAAACAAGGAGCGGAAATCCGCAGGCAAAATAGCGGCTGCCGCAAAAAAAGCAACTCAAAAAGTAAACAAAAATATATCCGTCCGCAGAAAAAATACTGCGGCTAACACAGTTACTTCCAATAAATTAAAGCTGCTTATAACGGTGGTGGGAAGAAACAAAACTGAGTATTTTCTCGACTTAATACAGTCGTTCGACGTAAATATGCAAATCGTCGCTCTTGCGCAGGGCACGGCCGACGCAAAAACGCTTAGTTTTCTGGGACTTTCCGATACGGATAAAAGCGTTATATTCAGCGTGATTCAGGAAAGTAAAATTTCAGACGCAACACACGTCTTGGGTGAAAAGTTCAAAACCATAAAGGACGGCAAAGGCATAGCTTTCACGGTGCCGTTAACCAGCGTCATCGGCAAGCTCATATTCGGTTTTTTAAGCAATAATAAAACGGTTGTCAAGGAGGTAAAATAATGTCTGATTACGAAGTTGTCTTTTGTGTGGTTAACGCCGGATATTCCGAACTCGTTATGGATGCGGCAAAGGAAGTTGGCGCCAGAGGCGGAACCGTAATTCACGCGCGCGGTACTGCAAATAAAGAGGCCGAAAAGTTTTTCAGTATAACCATTCAGCCGGATAAGGAAATTGTAATGATATTGGTTCCCTCCAAAATCAAAGACGAGGTTTTGCGTGCCGTTTACAGGCAGGCTGGCTTAAAATCGGCAGGTCAGGGAATCGCATTCTCTCTTGCCGTAGACGAGGTGGTAGGCATTGCCGGTTCACAAAATAGTGTTTCATCATCTGAAACTAAGTCAGACTCATCCGTAAACGCAAGTTTATCCGGCGAAGTTTCCGGCGAAACTTCCAAAACTCCGTGAAATTTCTAATCTCGGTTAAAAATCCGGTTGCGTTTATGCGGATGATTAATATTAAAGTATGTTAAAATAAACTTTTATTTTTACTCAAGTTAAAGGCGGACTTTTAAAGTCCGCCTTTTTTATACCATAAATGTAATAAAAACTAACAAAAAGCACACAACAAAAAGTAACATTTTTATCTATAAGGATTTGTTAATCTAATATGGGTTTTTGCTTATTTTTATAAATGTACACGTTTCTGCCGTAAGTTTAACCCGCCGTATACGCTTTTATTACAAAAGAAATATGTTACGGAATAACAGAAAAAACAACTCGTCTTATGTACGTATGTATAAAGGGCGCTATTATTTGTCAAAAATCTGTTTGGAGGCACATATGAACTACAATGAATGGTTAAACGAATGGCTCATCATATGGGTAAAACCTATGGTAAAAGACCGCACTTTTGAAAAGTACAAAAACACGGTGCGTCTGCAAATCTCCCCGCAACTCGGCAGTTGCGCGCTTGAAGAACTCACGGCGCCGACGCTTCAAAAGTTTACGGCGGAACTTGTAACGCGTTACGCGCCGAACACTGTTACCGGAATAATTGCGGTTGTAAAAAGTTCTCTTCTATGCGCGCAAAGCGCGGGGGTAATTTCACGGCAGTTTTCCGACTGCATCAAAACTCCGCGCGCGCAGGAACGGGATATCGGCTGTTTTACCTGCGCGGAACAAAAGCGCATCGAACGTTACGTTCTGGCAAGTAAAAAACCGAAACTTTTCGGTATAGTATTAAGTCTTTATACCGGACTTAGAGTGGGCGAACTTATTGCGCTTGAATGGAGTGACGTCGATTTGTCTAACGGTACGATATCCGTAATAAAATCCTGTCGGGACAGTTGGAATAAGAACGGTTACGTAAAACTTTTCGACACTCCGAAAACTGAAAATTCCCGCCGTAAAATTCCTATACCCGTGCAGCTGTTGCCGTATTTGCGTGATTTAAAAAAACATAGCGAAAATAATTTCGTGGTATGCGGCAGCGGCGGTAAAGAAATTTCAGTCCGTTCGTATCAGCGCACTTTTGAGCTGATTTTAAACGGACTTAAAATACCGCACCGTGGCTTTCATGCGCTCAGGCATACGTTCGCCACCAGAGCGATAGAGAGCGGAATGGACGTTAAATCCCTTTCAAAAATCTTAGGACACAAAAATTCCACGGTAACGTTAAACAGGTACGTTCATACTTTTATGGAACATCAGAATCATATGATGAACCGACTTGGCACAATGTTCGATACCGATACGATGCCGTATGCGGCAAACGCTTACGATGTTCCGGTTTACTGGTGATTTTTAATTTGCCCCCTGTCGCATTTTTGGCGACAGGGGGAGTTTTTATAAAAATTTTAAACATGTTTACTACCCAAAAAAATTGAGAAAGTAGCCGAAAACCGAAGTCGGCGGCCAAAATTTTGCATAAAAAAGCCCGTTCTCGGGCATTTTTCGCCCGAGAACGGGTATTTTGGTTGAGGCGACGGGACTTGAACCCACGACCTTCTGGTCCCTAACCAGACGCGCTACCAAACTGCGCTACGCCTCAAAATACGTTTGCCGTCAATTCCAACAGCAATATTATTATACATATAATAAAAAAAAAAGCAAATGCTTTTAATTGCTTTTAAAAAAATAATTAATAATTTTATTTACAACATTTCACGCATATGATAGAATAAATATATTATGTTGTGGACTTTAATACTTTCGGTATTTTTATCGGGTGTTTCCCTTTCTATGGACGCCTTTGCCGTATCCGTATGCGACGGAATGGTTTACCGTAACGTAACAAAACGCAAAGCCGTACTTATTCCGCTTACGTTCGGCATTTTTCAGGCTGTAATGCCGATAATCGGTTTTTACATTTCAATGGCTTTCCGTCAGATAGAAGTTTTCGATTCCATCGACCATTGGATTGCCTTTGCGCTTCTTTTAATAATAGGCGGCAAAATGATTTTTGACGGCGCCAAGGATTTGCGTAAAAAGGAAGATGAAGAGTTAAAGCCCAAAAACTTTTCAATGGCAAGTGTTCTTGTTCAGGGCGTGGCAACCAGTATAGACGCGCTCTTTGTAGGTTTCGGGCTCAGCGTAATGCTAGAAGGCGTAGTTCAGAACATTCAATTATGGGCATGGATAAGCGTTGCAATAATTGGAGTAACAACTTTCGTAATATCTCTTATCGGCGTACTTATAGGCGTAAATGTGGGGAAACTCTTTAAAAAGAGAGCCAGCGTAGCAACTATAGTAGGCGGAGTAGTATTGATACTTTTAGGCGTTAAAATACTTTTGAACGGTCTCGGTATAATAAACTTTTAACGGTCATTTGGCTTTTAAAGTCGATAATATTTCTTTTACTATTCTTTCATTTCCGCATTTTACGGTGCTTTCCGCAAGTGCGGATTTTAATTTTTTATCGCTGAACAACGCCGTAGCGCCGTCAATTAGCGCCGCGTCGGTTAAATCGTTTTCATGCAAAACGCGGCATAATCCCGAATCTGTAAAATATTCCGCGTTTTTAACCTGGTCGCCGCGGCTCCGCTTGTTTTCAAGCGGAATAAAAAGAGTCGGAATTTTCAATGCAATCAACTCGTGTGCCGCATTCGAGCCGCACCTCGAAACGGCGGCGTCCGCGCAGGCGTAACAAAGTCCCATATCGTTGGCAAATTCTATCTGTTTATAACCGTATATTTCCGCGCCGGTCTTTCTGCCTTTGCCGCAGATGTGCAGAATATTATAATTTTTGCATAGTATCGGGGCAACGTTTGCAACGTGTCTGTTAATAATTTCCGAACCGCTTCCGCCGCCAAGAACAAGAATGGTGGGGCGCATATCCAACCCCAACGCCGCGCGCGCTTCGGCCGAATTCCGGTTAAAGAGATTTTTTCTCATTGGAGAACCGGTAAAAATGCCGTTTCCGAAAGTTCTGGCAGTGGAGGGAAAAGAGGTTAAAACTTTTTTACACTTTCCGGCGATAAATCTGTTGGCAAGTCCCGCGGTAAGGTCCGATTCGTGCGTGATAACGGGAATACCCCGCTTTTTCGCCGCAACCGCGGCCGGCACGCAGGCGTAACCGCCTTTGCAAAAAACAAGGTCGGGTTTTACGTCGTCCAAAATCTTTCCCGCCGCGCCGATGCATTTAAACAGTTTAAAGGGTAGTGCAAGGTTGTAAAAAATTTTACCGCGCACCAATTTCACTGCCGGGCATTCAAAAAAGCTTACTCCGTTGCTTTGGCAAATGCTTTTTTCTATTCCGTCCGTACCGATGTACAGGTTGTCCGTAATTCCTTTAAGAGCTTCGATGATGGCGATGTTCGGTATAACGTGTCCGGCGCTTCCGCCGCCGCAAAACATAATTCTTTTCATAGCAATAATATATTTATTGTTGCCTTAATTTATGAAAATTAAAAGCCCTTTCCGCATATAGCCGAAAGGGCAAAAGTATTATAATCATTATAAAACTTAAATGTTTTAATTCACTCCGGTTTAATAACTTTTTTTATTATTATGTGTTCGGTTATATCGCTTATTTCCTTAATAAGTTCTTCCTGCGTTTTAATTTTTTGCCCGTTGCGCACCCAGGTTTCATAACTGTCCACAATGCCCGACGCAATAAAAGTAACGGGGAAAATAATATCCCCTATATCCTGTCCGCTCCGTTCGTTCAAAATCGCCGAAGTCGTTTTTTCGATTATGATTTCTTTAAGTCTCGTCATAACGCCCGTTGACTCTTTCGAGAATACAAGGTAATTTTTAAACGTGGTTTTTTCGTCGAGCACGGCTGAAATATTCGCCAGCATAGAATAAGTCGAACCGTAAACGTCCGAAATATCAAAATCGTTTATGCACTCCTCGATTTTGGCTGCAATTTCCGTTTCTATATCTTTCATAACGGCGGCAACGTCAGCATAGTGCAAATAAAACGTCGAACGGTTTACAAGCGCTTTTGCCGCAATGTCTGAAACGGTAAGTTTATTTGCCTCGGTTTCTGTCATCAGTTGCATAAATGCGTTTTTAATTGCCGCTTTTGTCTTAATAATCCGTTTATCCGTCGCCATAATTTTCTCCGTCAATTATTATATGTGCGTCTATTATACAACGTTTTGACGATTAAATCAAATTAAAACTTGACATAATAAAGAGAGAGTTGTAAAATTAAAATATGCCATTCGAATATATAATCGCAATTATCTGCGGCTCAATATTTTTAATTTTATTTATAGCAAATTTAATAGTTTACTTTTTAAATGCCAAAAAGGAAGCGGCAGTTTACGAAGAGCTTGAAAAGATGTACTCCGACAAGAATCTCGTAAAAATGAAGTATGACTTTGCCGCATACGACAAAGAGACTGAAGAACTGATGAAAAACGCCGGAGCGTCCGGCGAAATCAAAACAGCCGAAACAGACGATTCTTCTTTCAGTCAGCTCGTAATAGAGGGACTGGAAGAAATTACGGGCGACTATAAACCCGAATAAATTTTGAACTCATTATGGAAATACAGATTTTACAGTGGGTTGACGCCACGTTTCACTCGCAGGCGTGGCTCAACTATATAATGAAATATATTACTTATATAGGCGAATTCGGTGCGGGCGCAATAATTTGTGCGCTCGTGCTTTTAATTTTCAAAAAAACCCGTTGGGCGGGCGTGGCGGTGGGCTGTGCGCTTGTCTTCGATGTATTAATAGTAAACGTAATTTTAAAACTTACCGTCAACCGGGCAAGACCGTGGACGGAGTGCGGTACTTTTGTTGATTTTTACAATGCTTTCGGCGTCCGTCAACCTACTGATTCATCCTTTCCTTCGGGGCACTCCGCGGCGCTTTTCGCTACAGCCGTCGCGCTCACGTTTAGATATAGGTTAAAGGCGCTGCCCGCAATAATAATAGCTTTGTTGGTTGCTCTTTCCAGAATTTATCTCTGTCTGCACTATCCTACGGACGTTTTGGGGGGAGTATTAATCGGTTCTGCTTGCGGCGTTGCGGGGCACTTTGCGGCAATAGGGCTTAAAAAACTTTACGAAGAAAAATTTAAACCTATCTTGCAAAAGCGCAAAGGTCACGTGCCGGAACAATCCGGCGAAAAGTCAAACGAATAATCATCCGAACAGGAATAAAAATAACCCTCCAGTTGAAGGGAGGGCTTTTTTTCGTAGTTTTTTATTTGATTTCAAATTTAAAAATAAGCGGCTTGTTCATCAAAGTCTTAACAACCGTAAAACCGCCGTTTTTAATTTTAATTTTCTCACGGTGTTCTACGCCGAAAATCCAGACGTTCCCCGTAATTTCGCGCGTTTCGTCGTCAACGGAATAAGTTCCTTCAACAATCTTTTTTTCGCCGTTTTTCGGTTTAAAACTGATTTCCAGTTTTTCGTCGTTTACCAGCGTAATTTTAATAAAATCATATTCCTTCAAAAGGTCGGCTTCGCCAAATTTTGCCTCAACGCATGTATACTCGGCAATATACGGCTTTGTAAGCGACTTGACCGAACTATCCGCCCCGTCCGTACAGGCTGGCACAAGGCTTAAAACCGCAGCCGCAAAAATAACCGCAGCCGCCAGAATTTTCGTCTTTAATTTATTAAACTTTCCCATACCCCCAGTATGCGCAAAAAATAAATGATTTAATCTTCAAAGCCAACGTTTTGCATATTTAAATTTATCATACAGAATTAATTTTATATTTTTTCACACTTTTATGTTTCAAGGCAAGTAAATTGTTGTTTTGCTTTTTGGAATAGTTTGTTTTAGCGTTCAGATAAATAATATCATCTTAATTCAACAATTTTTAAATTAGCTCGATTTATTAAACTAAAAGCCAAAGCCCCCGCCATTACGGCGGGGGCTTCTTCATCATATGTATATCTTTCGTTCAGGCAATTTTTACGCTTTGCCTATGCTGCCGAAAATTTCCATCTTTTCTTTAACGGTGTCCTTAATGGCCTGCGTGCCGGGTGCAAGCAGTTTGCGGGGGTCAAACCCTTTGCCAACTAAATCTTTGCCGGCTTCAACATACTTTCTCGTCGCTTCCTGAAATGCAAGCTGGCATTCGGTATTTACGTTTATTTTAGCAACGCCCAGTGAAATCGCCTTTTTAATCATATCCGTGGGTATGCCGGTACCGCCGTGGAGTACGAGGGGCATATTCCCGACCTTCTTTTTAACTGCGGCAAGCGTTTCAAAGCTGAGCCCTTCCCAGTTTGCGGGGTACTTGCCGTGAATGTTGCCTATTCCCGCCGCAAGCATAGTTACGCCCAAATCCGCAATCTTTTTGCATTCTTCGGGGTTTGCGCACTCGCCTTTGCCTATAACGCCGTCTTCTTCGCCGCCTATCGAGCCTACTTCGGCTTCGATACTGAGCCCCAGATGATTGCAAACGGCAACAAGCTCTTTCGTCTTTTCAATGTTTTCCTCTATGGGGAAGTGCGAACCGTCGAACATAATCGAAGAAAATCCCGCTTCGACGCACTTATAACAACAGTCGTAAGTGCCGTGGTCAAGGTGAAGGGCAACGGGAACGGTGATATGCATTTCTTCAATCATCGCTTTAACCATAGCCGCAACCGTTTTAAAGCCCGTCATATATTTTCCCGCGCCTTCCGAAACGCCTAAAATAACGGGAGATTTAAGTTCTTCCGCTGTCTGCAAAATCGACTTTGTCCATTCCAGATTGTTTATGTTAAACTGTCCTACGGCGTATTTGCCGTCCCTTGCCTTTTCAAGCATTTCTTTTGCCGAAACTAATGCCATATTAAAATCTCCAAAAATTTAATTTACGGTAAAAATTACCTTTTTTAATTATAATAGAAACCGTTTATAATTTCAAGTCTATTTTCGCAAATTTTTAAAAAATAGCAAAAAACACTTTACTTTAAAAAAGCATTTAATATAATACGTATATGAACGCGCGTTAAAAACAAACGTTAAAAAAACGTTTGACTTGAAAAGTTCTTTTTGTTATAATAATATCGATTTTGATAAACAAATAATTTTTTTAATTCGGAGGAATTAATTTTATGGCAAATGTAAAAGTTGCAATCAACGGTTTCGGTCGTATCGGACGTCTTGCGTTCAGACAGATGTTCGACGCCGAAGGTTACGAAGTAGTGGCAATTAACGACTTAACCAGTCCCAAAATGCTTGCTCACCTTTTAAAGTACGATTCGGCACAGGGCAGATATAAGTACTGTGACTCCGTTGTTGCGGGTGAAGATTCCATTACCGTAAACGGCAAAAAAATTAAAATTTTTGCTGAAAAAGATGCGGCTAATCTTCCTTGGAAAGAATACGACGTAGACGTAGTTCTGGAATGCACGGGTTTCTACTGCTCAAAAGAAAAAGCTTCCGCTCATATCAAAGCGGGCGCTAAAAAGTGCGTTATTTCCGCTCCTGCGGGCAACGATTTGCCTACCGTGGTTTACAGCGTAAACGAAAAGACCTTAAAGGCAAGCGACACCGTTATTTCCGCTGCAAGTTGCACCACCAACTGCCTTGCACCCATGGCGGACACCTTAAACAAGCTCTGCAAAATCAAAAAGGGCTATATGACGACAATTCACGCTTACACAGGCGACCAGATGGTTCTCGACGGACCTCACCGCAAAGGCGACTTAAGAAGAGCAAGAGCCGCTGCCGTTAATATTGTTCCCAATTCCACGGGCGCGGCAAAAGCAATCGGTCTTGTTATTCCCGAACTCAACGGCGTTTTGGATGGTTGCGCACAGCGCGTACCCGTTCCCACCGGTTCGCTTACTCAGCTTATCGCAGTTTGCGAGGGCGAAGTTGACGCAAACGCGGTTAACGGCGCAATGAAAGCTGCAGCTTCTGCTTCCTACGGATATACCGAAGAAGAAATCGTTTCATCCGACGTAATCGGTATGAGCTACGGTTCACTCTTCGACGCCACCCAGACAAAGTGCATGCCCCTCGGCGACGGCACCACGCTCGTAAAGGTAGTAAGCTGGTACGACAACGAAAATTCTTACACCTCGCAGATGGTAAGAACAATTAAGTACTTCGCCGAACTTAAATAATTTAAAATTAAAATTAAAGCGGCTTGCGCAATTTGCGCAAGCCGCTATTTTATACCGAATAAAAGATTCGGTTGTATATCGAATTTTTTATATAACATTAAAATACTCTCGTAGCTCGGTTTCTTTTTGCCGGATAGCCACTGGCTGACGTTGGTTTGATTTACTCCTAAAATTCCGGCAAATTGCTCCTGGCTAAGATTTTTTTCAATCATAACATTTTTTATGACTTCTTCAACTTGCATATGATAATTATATTATCGCTTAGGTCAAAAGACCTAGTATAATTTAATTAACTGAAATTAAGGAGCATTGTATGAATTCTGTAATAGCCGATATATTTCTAGGGTTTGGAAAAATCCGCAATATGCAATGCGAGCTTGAAACCGTAACGGAAGAGGAGTATTTTAAAGAGGGCTTTTAACTCGGTTTTAAAATCGCTTTGGAAATTTTGCAGAATTAACCTTTTACGTCTGTTTTTTAATCAAGTATTAACGTTTAAAACACCGCCGAATTTGTTGAATCGGCGGTGTTTTTTGAGTGTTGTTAAATTAAAAAATTCGTTTTCAGGGTTAAAAACAGCTGAAAACCACCTGTTTTTTTAAGTGTAAATGTCTGAAAATTACATAAAAAGGTCTGATTTGTCCATATAATTTTACACGTTAAAACGGAAGAGTACTACGTCGCCGTCTTTTATAACGTACTCTTTGCCTTCCGAGCGAACTTTGCCCTTTTCGCGCGCGCCAACAAGTCCGCCGCATTCCAAAAGCGTTTCCCATTCAACAACTTCGGCGCGGATAAAGCCCTTTTCAAAGTCGGTATGTATCTTTCCCGCCGCCTGCGGAGCCTTTGTGCCCTTAACAATAGTCCAGGCGCGCGTTTCCTTTTCGCCCGCGGTGAGGTAGGAGATAAGCCCCAAAAGCGCGTAACTTTTTTTGATTAAGCGGTTCAGTCCGCTCTCATCAAGTCCCAGTTCCTGCAAAAACACCGCGCATTCGTCGGGTTCCATTAAAGAAAGCTCTTCCTCGGTTTTTGCGCAAATAACAAGTACTTCGCTGCCTTCTTTGGCGGCGTAATTTTTAACCGTTTGCACAAGAGAAATTTCGTCTTCGGGCTTGCCCATATCGAATTCAGAAATATTCGCCGCATAAATTACGGGCTTGTCCGTTAAAAGGAACAAATTTTCCAAAAGCGGTTTTTCGTCTTTTGAACATTCAAAAAGTCTTGCCGGTTTTTCTTCGCTTAAAAACTTTTCAAGCCTTTCCAAAAATGCAAACTCCGCCGCAGCTTCCTTGTTCGCACCGCCGCGCGCAATGTTCCTTATTCTGTCCTGACGCTTGTTAACCGCCTCGATATCAGCAAGAATAAGTTCAAGCGTTATAGTCTGGATGTCCGAAACGGGGTCTATTTTGCCCGATACGTGCGTAATATTCTCGTCCTCGAAACACCTTACAACGTGTACAATCGCGTCGCATTCGCGCACGTGGGAGAGGAACTTGTTTCCCAAACCCTCGCCTTTGGACGCGCCTTTTACAAGCCCCGCAATGTCAACGAATTCCACTATGGCGGGGGTAATTTTTTTGCTTGAATACAAAGCCGCAAGCTTATCAAGCCGTTCGTCGGGCACCGCAACAACGCCCACGTTCGGTTCAATCGTGCAGAAAGGGTAGTTCGCGGCTTCCGCGCCCGCGTGGGTAATTGCATTAAACAGCGTAGATTTGCCAACGTTAGGCAGCCCCACAACACCTAATTTCATAAAATATCCTTTTCGCGCAGAATAGGCGCGCATATAATTATAATTTAGTTAAATTATAATATAATCGCTTAAAATAATCAAAACAATTACGGCGTAAACTTGATATATTTTTGTTTTTATGCTAAAATTTAAAGCGTTATGGATTACAAGGCATATATTTCCGAAAAACTGAAAATAGAAGGAACGGACAAAAGTGAAATTTATTCTTCGCTTGCGCTTCCGCCCGCTTCGGATATGGGTGATTACGCGCTTCCCTGCTTTAAATTTGCAAAAATTCTGCGCAAAAGCCCGCAGACGATAGCGGAAGAACTCAAAAATTCTTTTGTTAACGACGAAGTAATAAGCGAAGTTTCCGCGGTAAACGGTTACCTTAACTTTAAGGTGAACAAGCAAAAGCTTGCGGATGAAGTTTTATCAACGGTTTTAAAGGCGGGGGATAGCTACGGTTCGTCGAATAACGGTGCAGGTAAAACCGTTTGTATTGATTATTCTTCGGTTAATATCGCCAAGCCCTTTCACATAGGACACCTTTCTACGACGGTAATCGGCGGCGCGCTCTACAAAATTTTTAAATTTTCGGGTTATAACGTGGTGGGGATAAACCACCTCGGCGACTACGGCACGCAGTTTGGTAAATTAATTTCCGCTTATAAGCGTTGGGGGGATAAAAAAGACGTTGAAAAGCGCGGAATACACGCCATAAACGAGCTTTATGTTCGGTTCAACGAAGAGGCGACCGAGGATATGGAAGCGGAGGCGCGCGAATATTTCCGCAAAATCGAGAGCGGCGACAAAGACGCAAACGAGCTTTTCGAGTGGTTTAAAAAGCTAACGCTCGACTACGTAAAAGGAATTTACGATAAACTTAACGTACGTTTCGACAGTTACGCGGGCGAAAGGTTTTATACCGACAAAATGCAGCCCGTCGTGGACGAGCTTAAACAAAAAGGACTTTTAAAGGAAAGCGACGGGGCTAAAATCGTCGATTTGGAGCCTTACGGAATGCCGCCCTGCTTGATTTTGCGTTCGGACGGGGCTTCGCTTTACGCCACGCGCGACCTTGCCGCGGCAATCTACCGCAAAAACACTTACGATTTTTACAAGTGTTTATATGTAGTCGCCTATCAGCAGAATCTGCACTTTAAGCAGGTTTTTAAAGTTCTTGAACTTATGGGCAAACCGTGGGCAAAGGATTTGGTACACGTAGCTTACGGTATGGTATCTTTGGAAGACGGCGCAATGTCAACAAGAAAGGGTAAAGTAGTCTGGCTGGAGGACGTAATAGAAAAGTGCGTTCAAAAGGCCTATTCCGTAATAAACGACAAAAATCCCGCGCTTGAAAATAAAGAAGAAATAGCAAAAACCGTAGGCTTGGGGGCGGTCGTTTTCGGCGCGCTTTACAACAATAAAATAAAGGACATCACTTTTTCGTACGACAAGGTTTTAAGCTTTGAAGGCGAAACGAGCGTATACGTTCAATATACCTGCGCCCGCGCAAACTCCGTGCTTTTAAAGAGCGGAAACGCATTTGCCGAGGTTAAAAATTATGCGCCTTGCGAGCAGGAAGCCGAAGTGATAAAATCGCTTGCCGCATTCCCCGAAGAAGTAACCGAAGCGGGTGAAAAATACGAGCCGAGTATAATTGCGCGTTATGCCGTTGACCTTGCCCAGAAGTTTAACAAATTTTATATCGACTGCAAAATTCTGACGGCGGAGGGGGACGCAAAAAACTTCCGCCTTGCCCTGACGAAAGCCACTTTGCAAACGCTTAAAAATGCGCTTTCGTTGCTTGGTATAGGCGTGCCCGAAAAGATGTAAGGCGGAAAAATCAAAATATGTACAAGCTGATAATATTTGATTTGGACGGAACGCTTTTGAATACATCCTTAACGATTCAAAGCGTAATAAACGAAAGCTTAAAAAAGTTTTCTCTGCCTCCGTTAACGGTTGAACAGACAAAGGAGTTTGTGGGTAACGGCGCAAGAAAATTAGTGGAACGCGCCGTCGGTAAAGCGGACGGGGAGCTTGTTGAAAAGGTGTATTGTGACTATTCCGAAAGGTTTGCAAACTGCTCTGGTAAGCTCTCCTTTTTATACGAGGGTGCGGCTGAAGCTTTGCAGAATTTTAAGGAGTGCGGTATCTCGCTTGCAATAGTTACCAACAAGCCGAAAGCCGCAACAATGCGCGTTTATGACGAATTTTTAGCAAAATTCGGGTTTGGCGAAGTACTATGTCAGACAAAAAATACCCCTTTAAAGCCGAATCCGGCATCAACGTTGAAAATAATAAGCGATTCAGGGGTTAAACCCGAAGAGTGCCTTTTTGTGGGCGACGGTGAAACGGACGTGCAAACCGCTGCGAATGCGGGCATAAAATGCGTTTCTGTTTTGTGGGGATTCAGAAGTAAAGAAAAGCTGAAAGCGGCGGGAGCAAAAGTATTTGTAAACAGTTTTAAAGAGCTTGAAGCCTTTGTGTTGGACGGTTAAATTTTTTGGAAAAATTTGTTAAAATTATTGTAATTGCAAATAGCTTGTGTTATAATTGAGCCATAAAAAATTTTAAAAAATCAAGGAGTGATAAATTTATGAAAAAATGTGCGGTTTGCGGTGAAATCGTAGAAGACGGCGTAGACGTATGCCCCGTATGCAAGGCGAAGAAATTCGTCCCCGTAGCGGCTGATACAAAATACGCTTGCGAGCATGTGGTAGGCGACGGCAAAGTGGAAGACGAAGAAATTATGGAAGGCTTACACGCTAACTTTGCTGGTGAATGCACCGAGGTTGGTATGTACCTTGCTATGGCAAGAGTTGCCGACAGAGAGGGCTATCCCGAAGTTGCCGAAGCTTTCAAGCGTTATGCGTTTGAAGAGGCTGAACACGCATCCAAATTCGCTGAACTTTTGGGCGAAGTGGTTACCCCTTCAACCAAGAAAAATCTCGAACTTCGCGCGGCTGCCGAAACGGGCGCATGCGAAGGTAAGTTTGCGCTTGCAAAACGTGCAAAACAGCTCGGTTACGATGCCATTCACGACACCGTTCACGAAATGGCAAAGGACGAAGCAAGACACGGCGCGGGCTTTGCTGGACTTTTGAAGAGATATTTCGGCAAATAATTAAATATAAATCGGCATAAACAAAAAGCGCGGACGAAACAATCGTCCGCGCTTTTTCATATAATAAATTAGAGCAAGGGGGAAAACCTTTGGTCTGACTAAAGAAAAGGAAAAATTACTATGTGTTTTAATTGTAATTGCGGCTGCTCTTTGTGCAGTCTGCTTTTCGGAAACCGCTGTTGCGGTTGTCACAATCACAATTGCGGCAGCAACAATAATTGCGGTTACGGCAATTCGCGCGGCACAAACGGTTGCGGCTGTAACAATGATAACTGGTTTAACTGGTGCAACGGCTGGAGCGGCGGAAACGGTTATTATACTTTAAACAATAACGGTTGCGGTTGCAACAATAACTGCGGTTGCGGTAATACCCGTAACACGAACGGTTGCGGCTGTAACAATAATTGCGGTTGCGGCAATTCACGCAATTCATGCGGCTGTGGTTGCAACAGATGTTGCAATAACTGAATTCGGTTAATCGTTCAAATTACTTAAACGGCGCTGCGAAGCGCCGTTTATTTTTAGCGGCAAGCCTTTTCTTTCCTTTAAAATTTTGCTGTTTAATATCATTCCGATAACAAAACAGCACATCATAGCATAGCACCAAATCAAAAAAATAATTACCGAAGCAATTTTTCCGTAAAGCCTTTCCGGAGTGGCGAATTTAGCATAAATTCCGAAGCCCACTAAAAACACAATCCATAGTAAGGTGGTAAGAAAACTTCCTTTTGACGCTTCGCCTGCTTTTAACCTGAACGGACAAGCGAATATGTTGAGAACAAGTGCAACGGAAAAAATCAGAGCAAGCAAAAAGGCTGAAAACAGAATTTCGTAAACAATATGCGGAAATAATACGTTGTCTAGCGCGCTTCCCGCAACAGCCGCCGCGGCAATCAGCGCCAACAAAACGATTGTAGCGCCTATAAGACCGAGAGAAGCAAGCCTGAGTTTAAGCCCGCCTTTCGGACTGCCGCTTTCGTAAATTATTTCACCGCTCCGTCTTAAATGATAAAAAAAGTTGGTGGAGGAATACAGCGCCGTTGCAAGAAAGACTATTCCGGCGCCGCTCGCCGCGCTTTCTGCAGAACTTTTCAACGTCCGTAAAAACGGACTTACGCTTTCCAAAAGCCTGTGATTTAAAATGGGGTTAACGTTCACACTGCCGAAAACAAGAGTCAGCCAAAGCGTAAACGGCGCAATACTCATCAGAAGAAAATATACCAGAGTCCCCGCAATCGTAGAAAACCGTTTATCGGTAAAATATTTAATGTTGTCCCAAATTTTCCGCATACAGGTATTTTTTGCAACTTTTTTAAAAATTTTTAGTTTTTTTATTGCAAAGCCGAAAATTTTGTGCTAATATATGTGTACCACATTATTTTAGCAACTTATTACAGTCCTTAAGCATATCATTACGACAGCGTTTATCTCTGTACATAAATTGAATTTGCTTAGGGCATATGTTGTATAAAAATGGTGTGGTAACCGATTAGAGATAACCTGTAAATATGTGCGTTCCCTGTGAGCGCACTATTTTTTTTGTTTTAAAAAGCCGCCCGCGCAGGTGTTGCGCGGGCGGCTTTTTCTATATATCGATTAAGTTTCTCTGCCGAGGATAAAATCCATTGAACAGTCAAAGAAATCAGCTATTTTTTCTATGCTTTCAATAGTAGGTGTAGTGTTCCCGCTTTGCCAGCTGTAAATCGCCGACTCCGGAATTTGCGTAGCTTTTTGGAGTTGGTCTTTTGTTTTTCCAAAGTGTTCGCACAAAAATTTTAACTGCTCAGAAAAATTAGGACAATCTTTGAAGCTTGCATTTTGGTTTTCCTGTGCGGCACCCATAAGAAAATCAACCGAACATTTGAAATAGTCCGCCATACGTATTACCAGATTCAAAGCGGGCATATTGTTGCCGCTTAGATATCGGTTAATCGTATTTCTTCCGCAACCTATTTTTGCGGCAAAAGCGGGAGGGTTGAGTTGTGATTCAAAAAGTAACTCCGAAAGTCGTTCGGCAAATATAGAATAGTTCATATGCAAGCTCCGTTTTTAATAATTATCTCCGCAAGTAGGAACAAAAGCTTGATTATTCCAGTTTGTGGTGATGTAATAAGTGCGACAAATTAATGCTGTTGGATTTAAAAGTTTTGATTTAAGGAATAAAAATATATAATTTTTGCTTATAGTTTGCATAATTAACCGGTTTAAATTATTTTTTAATTTAATTTGACTATTTGTTGTAAATTTCATATAATTTAAACGGAATTAATTTTACAGGAGTGCGAAAGAGATGAATCTTCCTGAGATGTTCGGTAAAAACGTCTTTAACGATTCGGTGCAAAAGGAAACTTTGCCCAGCGAAGTTTATAAGGCTTTGAGGGCTACGATAGAGGCGGGCAAACAGCTTGACGTTTCTATTGCCGGGGCGGTTGCTTCTGCAATGAAAAAGTGGGCTGTTTCGATGGGGGCAACCCATTACACGCATTGGTTTCAGCCGCTTACGGGCTTAACTGCCGAAAAACACGACAGTTTTATCGAGCCGGAGGGCGACAAGGTTATTATGCGCCTCACGGGCAAGAGTCTTATAATCGGAGAATCCGACGCTTCGAGTTTTCCTTCGGGCGGTTCGCGCGCAACTTATATGGCGCGCGGCTATACCGCGTGGGACCCGACTTCGCCTGCGTTTGTAAAGGACGGCACATTATACATACCCACGATTTTCGTTTCATACACTGGCGAAACGCTTGATAAAAAAGCGCCTTTATTGCGTTCGATGACCGCGCTCGACAAGCAGGCTAAGCGTGTTTTAAAGCTGTTCGGAATAAACTGCAAAAAGGTCAGCACAACGGTAGGTCCCGAACAGGAATACTTTATCATTTCGGAAGAAGAATATATGCGCCGCAAGGATTTAAGGCTGTGCGGCAGAACGCTTTTCGGTGCGCCCGTAACGAGGGGGCAGGAGCTTGAAGACCATTATTTTGGCGTAATTAAGCCTGCAATTGCCGAGTTTATGCGCGATTTGGACGAAGAACTTTGGTCTTACGGCATACTTTCCAAAACCAAGCACAATGAGGTTGCGCCCGCCCAACACGAAATGGCGCCGGTTTTTACCACCTCCAACGTTGCGGTTGACGGCAATATGCTGACGATGGAAACTATGAAAAAAGTAGCGCATAAACACAAGCTTGTGTGCCTTTTGCACGAAAAGCCCTTCCGCGGCATAAACGGCAGCGGCAAGCACAACAACTGGTCTATGTCCACCGACACGGGACTTAACCTTTTAAATCCGGGCGACGAACCCGAAAACAACACTCTTTTCAAGCTAGTGCTTGCGGCGGTTATTAAGGCGGTGGACGATTATCAGGGCGTTTTACGCGCTTCGGTAGCGTCTGCTGGCAACGACCACCGTTTGGGTGCGGACGAAGCTCCCCCCGCAATAATTTCAGTCTATCTCGGCGACCAGCTCGGCGCGATAGTAGACAGCATAGTAAAGGGCGAAAATTACGTTGCGGCAAAGGCGGCGGCAGGCGGGATAGGCGTGCCCGAAAGCCCCATTTTCCCCAAGGACGCAACCGACAGAAACAGAACCTCGCCGTTTGCATTCACTGGCAACAAGTTCGAATTCCGCATGCTCGGCTCGCAGGCTAACGTTTCAGACGCAAATATCTGTTTAAACACTATCGTTGCCGAAGCTTTCGAACAGTTCGCCGACGAGTTGGAGGGTAAAAAGGATATAGAAAAGGCGGCGAACGCGGTTATCGCGCGCGAGCTTAAAAAGCATTACCGCATAATTTTCAATCACGACGGTTACGGTCCCGAATGGGAGCCGGAAGCGGCAAAGCGCGGTCTTTTGAACAACAAGAACACGGCGGATGCGGTGCCCGTTTTATACGAGGATAAAAACGTTGAAGTTTTCGTCAAACAGGGTGTTTTTACCAAAGCGGAAGCTGTTGCCCGTGCGGATATCAGGCTTGAAAATTACGTAAAAATAATCAATATCGAGGCGCTCACCATGATTGAAATGGCAAAGCGCGATATAATCCCCGCGGTTTCAGGTTTTATTGCCGAGCTGTGCCGGAACGTTTCTTCCAAGCTCTCCGTTTGCGACAAAATTCCTTACGTTACCGAAAAAGAACTTATTTCAAGGCTCTCCGAACTTAACGACGGTGCAACCGTGGCGGTTCACAAGCTTGAAAACGACCTGGCTGCGGTGGATATGAAAAACGTACACACCTCCTCGCAGGCAATGGCGCACGTGATTATCCCCGATATGGAGGCGGTCCGCGCCATTGTGGACGAAATGGAAACGCTCACCTCGGCGGACTACTGGCCGTATCCCACGTACTTTGACATATTGTACGGCGTTAAGTAAAATTATCAATATTTTCAGCCGCCCGCGGAAAAATCCGCGGGCGGCATTTTATTTATACCGTAACCTTAAATATGGCTTGACTTAAAAGCCGTTAAAAACTATAATATAGTATGGAAATAAACTTTTGCGAGGTACATATATGTTGACGAGTATATGCGGAATCAACTGGGGCGACGAAGGCAAGGGCAGAATGGTCGATTTGCTTTCGGAAAAGTTTGATATTGTCTGCCGTTATCAGGGCGGCAACAATGCAGGGCACACGGTTATAAACGACAAAGGCAGGTTTATCTTAAATCTGTTGCCTTCGGGAATTCTCCGTGAAGAAGTTGTCAATGTTATGGGTCCCGGAATGGTAATCGACATAAAGCACCTTTGCGGCGAAATTGCAAAGCTGAGGGAAGCGGGGATTAAAATTTCTCCGAAAAACCTTAAAATTTCGGACAAGGCGATTATAACGATGCCCTACAACGTGTTGCAGGACGTAATGGAAGAGGACAGACTGACAAGGGCAACGGGCAAGCCCTACGGCTCCACACGCCGCGGAATTGCCCCCGTTTATGCGGATAAATATATGAAAAAAGCTTTCCGCATGGGTGAGCTTTTGAATCTCGAACTTTTATACAAGCGCCTTCCGGACATAGTAGACTGGAAGAATTTAACTATAAAAGCTTACGGCTTCGAGCCTGTAACCGTTGCAGAGATGAAGGAATACTTCGAAACTTACGGCAAACCCCTTGCCGATTACGTTTGCGACGTGGGCATTTATTTAAACGAGGCAAATAAAGCGGGTAAAAATATTATGTTCGAAGCCCAGCTCGGAGCACTTCGCGATATCGACTTCGGCATAGTGCCTTACACCTCGTCGTCGTCCACAATCGCGGCTTACGCACCCATAGGCGCGGGCGTGCCCAACTTAAAACTTAACAATTCAATCGGCATAATGAAAGCTTATTCAAGCTGTGTAGGCGCAGGTCCTTTCACCTGCGAATACTTCGGCGAACAGGCTGAAAAACTCCGCAGTCTCGGCGGCGAATACGGCGCGGCTACGGGCAGACCGAGAAGGGTGGGGCCCTTTGACGTGGTTGCCTCGCGCTACGGCATACGCTGTCAGGGCGCTGACGAAATTGCTTTAACCAAGCTCGACGTTTTAAGCGATTACGAAGAGATAGAAATTTGCACGCATTACACGCTTGACGGAAAGGTAATAGACGAATTTCCGTTTACCGACGTTTTGGACGAGTGCAAGCCCGTGTTCGAAAAGGTTAAGGGGTGGAACTGCGACATTTCCAAATGCCGCAAACCTAGCGATTTGCCCAAAGCTGCGCTCGATTATATAAAGCTTTTGGAAAAGCTTTGCGACTGCAAAATTAAGTATGTATCGGTCGGCGCGGAGCGCGACGCATACATCGAAATGTAAAATAAACGCATATAAGCTTCGCGATACTGCGTTAAGCTGTGCTTTCCTTCGGGTCATTTACCTTTAAGTAAACTCCCCTTGAAAATGCTCGCTTTCCTTGTCTTGCTTGCTTCTCTGCGTTTTTTGAAACTGTTCCCTTTTGTTATTCTGAGCGAAACGAAGTGAAGTTGAATAATTTTTATGAAATTTTATAAAATGCACGGAATAGGTAACGATTATATCTATTTCGACTGTATGAAAGAGGAAATAAAAAACCCCGAAGAGCTTGCAAAAAGGCTTTCCGACAGGCATTTTTCAATCGGCGGCGACGGCGTAATTTTACTTTGTCCGTCAACGGTTGCCGACTGCAAAATGCGTATGTTCAACGCCGACGGTTCCGAGGGCAAAATGTGCGGCAACGGAGTGCGCTGTGTTGGCAAGCTTGCGCACGATTTGGACTACGTTAAGGGCAATATATGCCGTGTTGAAACGCTTTCTGGCATAAAAACGCTTGAATTCACGCTTGATGAAAACGGTAAGGTAGCTTTGGCAAAAGTCGATATGGGCGCGGCGGTGTTAAACGGCAAAAAAATACCCTCGTCGTTCAAGGACGAAAGCGTAATTTCGCAGCCTTTAACCGTGGGCGGCAACGAATATAAAGTAACGCTCGTTTCGATGGGCAACCCGCATTGCGTTGTTTTTCATGACCCCGATAAATTAGAAATAGAAAAAGTTGGCAGGCTGTTTGAAAATCATCCCGCCTTTCCCGAAAGGATTAACACCGAATTTATTAAGGTAATCGGCAAAAACCACCTTAAATTGCGCGTGTGGGAAAGGGGTAGCGGCGAAACCTTGGCTTGCGGCACCGGCGCGTGCGCTTCAGCTGTGGCGGCTTGCTTAAACGGGCTTTGCGACAAGGGTGAAGAAATAACCGTAACCCTTCTCGGCGGCGACTTAAAAATTGTTTACACGGATAAAACCGTTTATATGACGGGCGGCGCGACCCTTGCCTTTACGGGCGATATAGAAATTTAATTAAAAAACTTAAATAAAAACGCGGATTTGCAGTTCGCGCTTTTTTTATTCTGATTCGGCAAGGTTGTCAAAGGCTTTTTGAAGCTCCATTCCGATTTTAACGCCGTAATTCAAGATTCTTATGCCCGTTTGAAAATCTATATATTCCTCGCGCGAGTTCAAACGGTATTCAAAGCTTTGTACAAGCTTTAACTGCTCTGCCGTTAAATTTTTTTCGAGAACTTCGCGCGCCTCGCGCAACCATTTTGAAAGGTTGTCGTTTTCTTCTTTTTCAAGCTCGTTTCGGTAATCGTAAATATACGATTGCATCAATAATTCGTACAACAATGATTTTTCCATATAAAACCTCTGATTCGGTAATTGATATTTCTATTATATGGTACCGAACGGTACCAGTCAAGTATTTTTAAACTATTTTTGATATAATTTTCATATGAAAGAATTTGCGGAAAGATTGAGAGATTTGCGGCTTGAAAAGGGGTTAAGCCAAAGGCAGTTGGCAAAGCTGTTAAATGTAAGTCACGTTGCAATAGCAAGGTGGGAAAATGAAACCCGAATACCTAATGCTGAGGCAATAGTTATGCTTGCGAAATTTTTTTCGGTTACAACCGATTATCTGCTTGGTGTAACGGATTAATTTGGAGCAATTTATGAAACCGTTGAAAGAGAAAATAAGCATAACAATCGACACCGATTTACTTAACGAATTAAAGGCGGAGGAGGAAAAGGACGAGCGTTCGCTTTCGCAATATATCAATTTGATTTTAAGAAAGTACATAAAAGACAAAAGGGCAGATTAATTTTCATATGAAAGAATTTGCGGAAAGATTGAAAGATTTGCGGCTTGAAAAGGGGTTAAGCCAAAGGGAATTGGCTAAACTGTTAAATATAAACCATTCGGCAATTATGAGATGGGAGAATGAAACCCACGCACCAAACGCGGAGGCAGTAGTTATGCTTGCGAAATTCTTTTCGGTTACAACCGATTATCTGCTTGGCGTAACGGATTAAAATTAAATAAAATTAAGGCGGCGAAATCTTGCAATTGCGCCGCCTTTGTGTTATAATAGCAAAAGATTTTTAAGTTAGCAAAGGAAAATTTTTGGAGAGTTTTATGACAAAATATATTTTCGTTACGGGCGGCGTAGTTTCGGGGCTTGGCAAGGGCATAACGGCGGCTTCTTTGGGCAGGCTTTTAAAGTGCAGGGGGTATAAGGTGGCTTCGCAAAAGCTTGACCCTTACATCAATATCGACCCCGGTACAATGAGCCCTTATCAGCACGGCGAAGTTTTCGTAACCGACGACGGTGCCGAAACAGACCTCGATTTGGGGCATTACGAGCGCTTTATCGACGAAAATTTAAACAAATACTCCAACCTTACCACGGGCAAGGTTTATTGGAACGTTTTAAACAAGGAACGCAACGGCGAATATCTGGGGCAGACGGTGCAGGTTATTCCCCACGTTACCAACGAGATTAAAACTTTTATTTACAACGTTGGCAAAACCAACGGCGCGGACGTGGTTATTACCGAAATCGGCGGAACTATCGGCGACATCGAAAGCCAACCGTTTATCGAGGCAATCCGTCAGGTTGCGCGCGAGGTGGGCAGGGACAACTGTTGCTTTATTCACGTAACGCTTGTGCCCTATATTTCGGGCTCGGAAGAATTTAAATCCAAACCTACCCAGCACTCCGTTAAGGAATTGCAGGGAATGGGAATTAATCCCGACATAATAATCGCCCGCGTAGACGCGCCTATGCCCGCCGACGTAAAGGCGAAAATCGCAATGTTCTGCAACGTAGAGCCCGAGTGCTGTATCGAGAATATGACTTTGCCCGTTTTGTATCAATGCCCAATAATGCTGGAAGACAGCCATTTTTCGGAAATAGTTTGCAAGCGGCTTAAGCTTGACCCGCGCGTAATAGACTTAACCGAGTGGAACAAAATGCTTTGCCGCATAGAAGCGCGCAATAAAACGGTTAAAATAGCGCTTTGCGGAAAGTACGTGCAACTTCACGACGCGTATTTATCCGTTGCCGAAGCTTTGGCGCATGCGGGATATGAAAACGCGGCGAAGGTTGAAATTAAGTGGGTTGACACTGAAGAAATGACCCGCGAAAATTATAAAAAGACCCTAAAGGATGTAGACGGAATAATCGTTCCCGGCGGTTTTGGCGGCAGGGGTGTTGAGGGCATGCTTTTATGCGCGGAATACGCGCGTGTGAATAACGTGCCTTACTTCGGCATTTGCCTCGGTATGCAGACGGCGGTAATAGAATACGCCCGCAACGTTTTGGGATATGCCGACGCTAATTCTTCGGAATTCAATCCCAACTCAAAACACTGCGTAATAGATTTGATGCCCGACCAGCACGGCGTTAAGATGGGCGGAACAATGCGTTTGGGTGCGTATCCCTGCAAGGTTTTGGGGAATATAATGAAAACGAGCTACGGCGAGGACAGCGTTTCGGAACGTCACCGCCACAGATACGAATTCAACAACGACTTCCGCGAAGAAATCGAAAAAGCGGGAATGGTAATTGCGGGCACCTCGCCTGACGGCACTCTTGTTGAGGCGGTTGAAATCCCCAAAAACAAGTTTTACATCGGCGTGCAGTTCCACCCTGAATTCAAATCGCGCCCGCAATCGGCGCACCCCATATTCCGCGAGTTTATAAAGAGCGCGGTTGATTACAGTGCCGGACAAAAAGCTGCTTCCGAAAACAAATCAAACCGTGGAAGACTTAAATTTTAAGGGTAAATTAAATGAATTATAATCTTAACTTTAACAATATCGGCGAAAGTTATCTTTTTGCCGAAGTAGCAAACAGGGTTGCGGCTTATTCGAAGGCGCATCCCGATAAAAAGGTTTTAAAGCTCGGCATAGGCGACGTAACTCTACCGCTTGCGCCCGCGGTTATTTCCGCGCTTCACTCCGCCGTTGACGATATGTCGAAAAGCGAAACTTTTAAGGGCTACGGTCCTTACGAAGGCTATGGCTTTTTAAGGGAAAGCATACAAAACTATTACAAAGAAAACGGCGTAAGAGTCGCCCTTTCCGAAATTTTCGTTTCGGACGGCGCTAAATCAGATTTGGGCAATATCCTTGATATTTTCTCAAAGGAAAACGTCGTTCTTGTGCCCGACCCGGTTTATCCCGTTTATGTTGATACCAACGTGATGGCTGGGCGCAAGGTTATTTACGCCGACGCAACCGAACAAAACGGCTTTTTGCCTATGCCAGACTACAAAATTAATTGCGACGTAATTTACATATGTTCGCCGAACAATCCCACTGGCGCGGCATATACCAGGTCTCAACTTAAAGAGTGGGTGGATTACGCAAACAAAAAGGGCGCGGTTATTTTATTTGATGCGGCTTATGAGTGCTTTATTACGGATAACTCGCTCGCGCGTTCGATATTTGAAATCGAGGGGGCAAAGACCTGCGCAATCGAGTTCTGCTCGTTTTCGAAAATTGCGGGATTTACCGGCACGCGTTGCGGTTATACGGTTATTCCGCATGCTCTTGAAAAGGACGGTATGAACGCAAACAAGCTTTGGTTACGCAGGCAGTCCACCAAGTTCAACGGCGTGCCTTACATTGTGCAAAAAGGTGCGGCGGCTGTGTTCACCAAAGAGGGTATGTCGCAGATTAAGGCAAACCTTGATTATTACAGGCAGAACGCAAAACTCATTGCCGATTGCATGGACGAACTGGGTATATGGTACACGGGCGGCAAAAACTCGCCTTATATCTGGTTAAAATGTCCTTACGGTTTAAAGAGCTGGGAGTTTTTCGACAAGCTTTTAAACGAGGTTCAGGTTGTTGGTACCCCGGGCGCGGGATTCGGCAACAACGGCGAGGGGTATTTCCGCCTTACCGCGTTCGGCAGTAAAGAGGTAACCGCACAGGCGGTGGAAAGCATTAAAAAACTTTTACAAAGGTGAAAAATGAGTGAAAGACTTGTTCGCGGCGCGGGCGTTTTATGTCATATTTCTTCTTTGCCGAATAAATACGGTATAGGAAGTCTTGGCAAAGAGGCTTATGAATTTGCGGATTTTTTAAAGAAATCGCACGTGAAATACTGGCAGATTTTGCCGCTTACGCAAACTGGTTTCGGTGACAGCCCCTATCAGTCCGTAAGCTGTAATTCCGTAAACCCTTATTTTATAGATTTGGTTGCGCTCAAAGACGAAGGGCTTTTGGACGAGGACGAACTTTTATCCTGCGAAATGCCCGAAGGGGATATTGATTACGGAACTCTTCACAACGAAAGATATGCGGTTTTAAGGCTTGCTTACGCCAGATTTAACGTAAAGGACAAGGATTTTTGCGATTATGTTGAAAGCGGAGAAGCTGACGAATACGCTACTTTTATGTCGCTGAAAGACAGATATAACGTAACTTTCGACGAATTCCCCGAAAGTTATAAATATTTCGATTATTTGGCGGTAAACGAATTCAAAAAATCCGTCTACAAGTCCGATTACCTGTTTTGGGTATTTTTGCAATATACCTTTAAAAAGCAGTGGTTCAAGTTAAAAAATTACGTTAATTCTCTCGGAATTAAAATAATCGGCGATTTACCGCTTTACGTCGCGTACGATTCTGCCGACGTGTGGGCGCACCCCGAGCTGTTTCAGCTGGACGAGGATTTAAAACCCGTTAAAGTGGCGGGTGTTCCTCCCGATTATTTCTCTAAAACCGGTCAGCTTTGGGGTAATCCCTTATACAACTGGGAAGTAATGGCGGCAAACGGCTTCGAGTGGTGGGTGAACAGAATCAGTCGTGCGCGCGAGCTTTACGATATTATCCGTATTGACCATTTCAGAGGGCTTGACAGATATTACGCAATTCCTTCCGGCAACGAAACGGCTGAAGAAGGCGATTGGGAAAACGGTCCAAAGGAAAGTCTTTTTAATGCGCTTAACGAAAAATTGGGCGAGTTATCCGTAATAGCCGAAGATTTAGGCGTTATGGACGAGGGCGTGGAAAAACTGAGGGAAGCAACCGGTTTCCCCGGAATGAAAATCGTGCTCTTTGCTTTGGACGGCAAACCCGAAAACCCCTATCTTCCGCATAATATGGAAGAAAACAGCGTTGCATACACAGGCACTCACGATAATGCAACTTGTTTAGGGCTTTTGAACCGTATGGACGACGCGCAGTTTAAAGTTTTTAAGCGCCGTTTACGCGCCGAACTGCAGAAACAGGGGGTAATCTGTCCGTTTGTCACCCGCGAGGAGGCGGTGCACGCTCTTATTACAAGCACGTTAGCTTCGCCTGCGGATATTGCGGTTTTGCCGATACAGGATATTTTGTGCCTTGACGACGACGCGAGAATGAACATTCCGTCAACGTCGCACGGAAATTGGAGATTCAGATTAATTTCTCAGCCTGCGCGTATCCACGCCGCAATTTTGCGCAAAGCAGTAAAAGAGTTTAACAGATAATTCAAATAAAAAAGCGCGCCGCACGGATATTAACCGCGCGGCGCTGAATTTATAAAATTATTTTTCTCTGCCCAGAACATAGTCAACGGAACGTTCAAGAGCTTCAGCAATTCTAATAACACTAGTTACTGATGGGGAAGTGTTTCCTCGTACCCAATATCGCATTACGCTTTCTGAAATGCCTGTAAGTTTGTTGAGTTTATACCTTGAAACTCCGCAAATTTTGCAAACTTCTATAAATCTCATATTAAACGGAGGGCACTTCTTAAATTCGTTAACTTTGTTTTCTTCAGTTAAACATAATAAAAAATCCGTAGATACATTGAAATAATCAGCAAGTCTTACTGCCATATCAATCGTTGGAATATGTAAACCTGCAAGATAGTGGCTTATTGTGGCGCTTTCACATCCTATATCTTCAGCAATCTGCGTTGCGTTTTTATTGTTATAAAACATTAATTCTGAAAGTCGTTCAGGGAATTTATCCAAATCATTCATTATTAACTAACCCCAAACAAAATTATCAGCTAATCGTGACAAAATTGCTTGCGCTTGTTAGTTTTAGGCGGTATAATGAATTATAGTTAAACGAGAAGAAGATACTATAAGTATGAATAAAAACAGAAAGTCGCCTGAAGAAAGACTTGAATTGATTTATGCGATAACGGAAGGAAAAATAAAGGCTGAAAGTCTTTTACAGGAGATAATACTGCTATTGGAAGATTACTTCATTTGTAAAACCGAATTAAGCGGAGATACTTTAAAACTCAGCTTATATAACGGTCAGAATTTTGCTCTGAAAATAAGCGAAACTTAATTTTCAAAAATCCTCGTGCACAAAACGGTCATATCGTCAGCAGCGGCGTTGCCGTTGTTTGCAAGTGCGCCGGCAAGAATTTTATCCGCAAGGTTTTGCGGATTCAGCGGCTTTAATCCCTGTAAAAATTCGTAAAGCTCGGTCATCGACGGAAACGCAGAAGTTATTCCGTCGCTCATAAACACCACTATGTCGCCCGCTTTTAAAATTTCGGAAGAGGTGGCGGGACGGAGATTATCTAAAATTCCCAGCGGCAGAGAGGTGCTTTCCAGAACTTTAATTTCGCCTTCCCGCAAAATTACGCCCGCCGGCGAGCCGATTTTTACAAAGTCCGCTCTGCCCGTTTCAAGGTTAACGGCGGCAATGTCTATGCAAGTGAATCTTTCATCGCGGTTAAACGACAAAAGTTTATTAATTGTATTTAAAACGTTATCCTGCGGCATTTCCGCACGGTAAAAAGCTTCAATCAGCGAAATCGCGGATTCGGAAACTTTCCTTGCATATTCTCCGCTGCCCATACCGTCTGAAAGCGCCATTAAAAACGTGCGGTTATTAATTCTTATTACCGAGTGCGTATCGCCCGAAACTTTCCCGCCGCTTTTTATGGCAAAGGCAACGCCGAAAGCCGCGTCAAGACGCGGAGGTGCGCCGAATATAAGGCAGCTTTTATCGCCGCCGACTGCGATTTTATCCTTTAATACATAACGTCTTCCAAGAGTATCCGAAATTATTTTTGCGCATACTTTAATATTAATTTTTCCAAGAATCACCGCGCTGACTTCATCGTCGTTTTCGCCGTCCGTATAAACCTCGGGGCAAGAAACGCCGTTTGCCGCCAGCGCTTTTTTTATGTTGTCGGCAGTGCCGTTAAGTTCGGCGTGCGTACGGCATAAATCCACCGCACAGCCTTTCATAACTTCGGAAACGCCTTTTGCCTGTTCAGCTAAAAGTTTTCTTCCCGAACGCGCGTTTTCTATTTCGGAAACATATTTTCTGTATTCTGCCAGTATGCCGTTAAGACAGTTTAAGACGTCGGCGGGATGCGAACAATTTACGGTTATTTCCGAGGGTAAATCAATTAAGTTGACTCTGCCTTTTAAACATCCGGCGTCTATCAGCTTTTTCATTCCCGAAGAAACGTTCGAAAGCTCGCATCTGCGCGAACGCTCGCAGGTTTTGCAACATTTTTCAAGCAATTCCTTCTGCATCTTTTCGCGTGAAGAAGCGTCGTTTATTTCTTCGTCCAAAGCCATAAAGGCGCACTCTATTTCGCGGAATACTTCCGAAATGCGGTAAAGTTTTTCTCCCGTTTTGCGACGGTTTCGTTCCATAGCCGTTTGCGGAAGCAGTTCCTCAACAAGCAGTCTTCTTCTCAGTTTTTCAAAGTATGCGCTTTTAGGGACGGAGGGGACTATAAACGCCGCTGCAAGTAGTACCGCCCACAACACAATTAACGGCACAGGGCAGTCAAAACAACCGGTTAAGTATGCGTATGCCGTAAAAAGCGGGGCGGCAACGATTCCCGCAGCGAATCTGCCAGTGCCTGAAAACAGCAGGGCAACGGTTGAAATTGTAACGCAGACAGTTGCGTATTCTAATGAAAAATTAATAAGCGCGGCGGGTAGCGCAGCAATAAGTGCAAAAACAAGCGCCGCGGGAGAGCGGGTAAGGCGAACTGAAAATACAACCGCGAACAGAGTAAAAAACAGATAAAAACTTCCGCCGAGCAATGAATACATACCTGCGCCGCACACGGTGAACGTTACTCCTATACATAAAAGTTCTTCTTCTTTCGGTCGGCAACGGTATATTCTGAACAGTACCGCATAAACGGATTTAAAGGCAAAATATCCGAAAATTACCGTAATTACGGCCGCAATCGCCTTTAAGGCATACTCGTTTTCAATTAAAAACTGTTGCTGTGCAGTCCAGGGTGCAAAAACCACATACGGTGTCAGTGCAATTAATAAGTAAATTAAACCCTCGAATTTTATTTTTTTGCCTGTGCGGCGGTATAGAAAAACTATTGCAGTCAAAAATACCGCTTCGAAAAGACTCAAAAGCGATAAAGTTAGGTTAAGATTTATCACCGAAGAGAGTACGAACAGTACGGGGGTAGCAAAAATGTTTGTACCGCAAAGAAGCATAGAAAACATCAGCCCCAAAGAAAGCGGCACGCCCTGCACCGCACAGTTTGCAAACACGCATAAAAGGGCGTATATCGCGTATGTAATTACGCTTTTTACGTTAATTTTAAACGGCATAAATTCATTTTAAATTATGTAAAAACAAATAATTTGTCTTTTAATAAATTAAAATGCTGTTTTTTAAAAATTAGTTGAAATGTTATTGACATTCAGGCTACCTTGTGATACAATATAGTTGATAACTTGTTATACAAGGTAGTTATATGGTTATTTTTGATAAAAGTCAGCTTTTGAAGGGAACGTTGGAAGGCTGCATACTTAAAACTATCGCCCGTGAACCGGTTTACGCCTACGGCGCAATAGAATATCTGCGGAAAAAAGGCTTCACGGATTTGACGGAAGGCACGTTGTATCCGTTGTTGCTCCGTTTGGAGAGGCAAAAACTTATCAGTTCCGAACTCCGTGAGTCCGCCGTGGGTCCTAAGAGAAAGTATTATTTAATTACCGAAGACGGAAAAGATTATTTAAAACAATTCGAGCTCGAATATTGTGCGCTCGAAAGAATAATAAAAAATATTTTGGAGGAAGACGATGAATAATAACCGAAAATTAAGCCGTGACGGTGCAAGGATGTATTCTAATATTCGCCGATACCTCGGCGACAAAGCAATAAACCGTTATGAGCTAAAAAAGGTAAAAAGCGACGTTTTTGAAATGATTTATGAGGCGGAAACGCGCGGTGAAACGGTTTTTAATGTCTTTCCGGACGGCGGAAAGGCGTTCTGCGACGATGTTGTTAAAAACTGCCTGCACAAAAAATGGTATGAAGTTTTGCTTGAAGCGCTGTTTTGTGCGTCTGCGTTGCTTGCAATATTCACATTAATAACCGTTCTGGGGGACGTTATTTACCCTGACGAGGGGGAGAGCGTCAACGGAATGTATCTTACCGTCAAGGAATACACTCTGATAGGTCCGCTTACAGGCGGGGCAATCGGCGCGGTATTCGGAATTTTTTTTAACCGCAACGTTTTTTCGGATAATCGCCGCAAAACTTTAATGTGTGTGATTGCTTTCGTTGCTTTAGCCGTGTTTGTAACCGTTGCGGTGATAGTTTTAAACGTAGTGTTGGGTGAAAGGACCATTATTTTCAACTGGGTAGCGGTAGCGGTGCCCGCAACCGCGCTTGCAATTATTTTTTGGTCGTTGATATTAATAATTGCAAAACGCAATTTTAAACTTAAAATCTGATTATTTTTTTCTGCTTGTTGCAAGCCATACCATTAATACCGTTACGTCTGCCGGATTTACGCCGTAAATTCTGCCTGCCTGTCCAAGCGTTACGGGGCGCACGCGTTCCAGCTTTTCGCGCGCCTCTAGTCTCAATCCGTTTATTTCGTTATAGTTTATATCTTCCGGCAGAACTTTTTGTTCCATTTTTTTTGCGCGTTCGATTGCAGTCTGCATTTTTGTAATATAGCCCGCGTATTTAACGGTGGCTTCGGCAGTCTTCACAATTTCTCGTGAGACGTTCTGTAATATACCGAAGAATTGACGGATATCCACGCATTTTGCTCCGCGGCGAATTAAATCGGCGTAAGTCGCACCCTGAATTCCGCCTGCAAGCGAAAACTCCCCGGCAAATTCTTTAAGCTTGTCATAAGGCGCTTTTTTGTTCAATTCGTCAATAGAGCATTCAAAAGCGGATTTTCTTGTTAAATAACTTAATTTCCTCGCCTCGTCAAAAAGTAGAGTATCCATAATTTTGGGCGTCAGACGGAAGTCTGCCGTATCGTGCCGGAGCACAAGAGAATATTCCGCGCGCGAGGTCATCATACGGTAAGGCTCTTCCGTACCTTTAGTTACAAGGTCGTCAATCAAAACTCCGATATAAGCTTCGTCTCTTCCCAAAATGAGAGGAGGCTTTTTCATTAATTTAAACGACGCATTTATGCCTGCAATCAAACCCTGCGCGGCGGCTTCTTCGTAACCCGAAGTTCCGTTTATTTGTCCCGCGGTATAAAGATTACCGATTTTTTTGAATTCAAGCGTCGGTAAAATATCCAGAGTGTCAATGCAGTCGTACTCAATTGCATAGGCGTAGCGCATAATTTCACAGTTCTCAAGCCCCTCAACCGAGCGGTACATTTGCTTTTGAACGTCGTGCGGCATAGAGGTGGACAGTCCCTGTACGTAAATTTCGTTGGTGTCCGCGCCCTCCGGTTCAAGAAATAACTGGTGCCGTTCCTTATCGGCAAATCGTACAACTTTAGTTTCTATAGAGGGGCAGTAGCGGGGGCCGGAGGAGGTAATCGAACCGTTATAAAGCGGTGCACGGTCTAAATTATTTAAAATTATATCGTGGGTATTTTTGTTGGTATAGGTTATATAACACTCGCGCACATTTTCTGGCGCAGTAGCGTTTAAAAAAGAAAAGGCGGGAACATTTTCTTCACCGCATTGTCTAACGCACCGTTCAAAGTTAATACTTCTTGAGTCGAGCCGTGCAGGAGTGCCGGTTTTAAATCTTCTTACGTTGAAGCCGAGCTTAATTAAGTTTGATGTCAAAGCGTTTGCGGGCGCAAAGCCGCTCGGTCCGCTCTTTTGTTTTACCTCGCCGGTAATTGTCTGCGCATTAAGATAAACGCCGGTTGCAATTATTGCCGCGCGGCATTTAAGAACTCCGCCGTAAGTTGTTTCAACTCCGCAAACCTTACCTGCTTTAGTTAGAATTTTTTTACATTCACCCTGTAATATGCTTAGGTTTTGCGTGTTTTCAAGCGTTCGCTTCATTTCGCGGTGATAAGCGTTTTTGTCGCATTGACACCGCAAAGACTGCACGGCTTCGCCTTTGCCTTCGTTTAATATCCGAATCTGAAGCGCAGTTTTATCGGCGTTTTTAGCCATTTCGCCGCCCAAGGCGTCGATTTCCCGCACGAGGTGTCCCTTAGCCGTTCCGCCGATAGAGGGATTGCATGCCATAAACGCAATACTGTCTAAATTAAGCGTAAGAATTGCCGTTTTAAAGCCGAGTCTGGCGCATACAAGCGCCGCTTCACAGCCGGCGTGTCCGGCGCCGACTACAACGATATCAAATTTTCCTTCTTCAAACTTTTTCATATTTTTCTAAAATTATTGCCCGAAATTTTTCGGGCAAAGCATTTATTATTTCTTTAATATTATATTTTTGATGTCGTCTACTTCCTTGGCAATTTTGTCGTTTACCCTGCACATATCATCGACTTTATCGCGTGAATAGAGGATTGTCGTATGGTCTCTGCCCCCTAAAACCTTACCTATGGAGATAAGGGGAAGAGATAAAAGCTCGCACATTAAGTAGCAACATATCTGGCGGGGAATAACGATTTCCTTCTTTTTACTTTTTCCCGTAAGTTCGGTTTTTGAAATGTGATAATAGGCCGTAACGGCGTTTAACACTGCATTTTCATTAAGTTCTTCTTTCCCGTTTTCGGAAACAGCTTCGCTCAGCGCATTGCGGGCAAGAGAAACGCTAATCGGTTCTTCGTGCAGTTTCGATGCGAAGATAACTTTCGTAAGTCTTCCCTCAAGCGTTCTTACGTCGTCGCCCGAATTCTGCGCCAAAAAGGTTAAAACATCCTCGGGAACTATGCACTTCTTTTCAAAAGCCTTGCGTTTTAAAATGGCAACTTTGGTTTCAAAGTCGGGGGGGAGGATGTCGAACAACAGTCCGCCGGAGAAACGCGTTCTTAAACGCTCTTCCAAAGTGGTTAATTCTTTTGGCGGATGGTCCGAAGAAATTACTATCTGCTTTCCGCGTGCAACAAGTTCGTTAAATGTATGGAAAAATTCTTCCTGTACCGCCTTTTTGTTTTCAATGAATTGAATGTCGTCGATAATAAGCACGTCGCAGCTGCGGTAATATGAGCGGAGTTTTATGCTCTTTTCGCGCGCGTCGGGGCCTCTTCCCGTAAACATTGTATCGATAATTTCATTAACAAACGTTTCGCAAGTTACGTAAATAACTTTAAGTTCGGGTTTTTCGGCAACGATTTTATTTGCGATAGCCTGCATTAAGTGGGTTTTGCCTAAACCCGTTCCGCCGTAGATGAAAAGTGGGTTGTAAGTTCCCGCAGGGTCGTCCGCAACCGACAGCGCCGCTGCATAAACGAATTCGTTGTTTTTGCCGACGACGAAACTGTCGAAAGTAAATTTTTTATCCAAATTTGTCGGCGCCGCCGCATATTCTTCGGTGGGCGCGTTATAGGCATAACCTTCGCTACCCTCGACTTTAAGACGGAAATCCGAAACTCCGACGTTCGCCTTAATAATCGCTTCGCGCATTTTTTCTGCAAGGGTACCCGTAATATACTTTGCAAAGACTTCGGTGGGCGTTTCAAGCACGATAAATCTGCCGTCAATATCAACAGCCGTAAGCTTTTCAATATAGGTGGTGTAGGTAATCGGCGTCACCAGCTCGCGCATCTTTTCCTTTATAGGGTTATAAATAAAGTCAAAATTGCCCTTATTCTGCATAATCTTTGCGAATTTCCTTTGAGTTTTTCCCGAAAATTTGTTATAATATAATCAAGCCGCGCTTGTCACGGGTTTCTCAACAATTATAATACAAAATTAATTTAAAATAAAGTGTTTTAACCGAAAATGCTCATAAAAAATTTGAATTTAAAAAATTTCAGGAATTATTCCGAAGAGTGTATAGCTTTCTCCGAAGGTCTTAACGTTTTGCACGGCAAAAACGCTCAGGGCAAAACCAACTGCGCCGAGGCAGTGTTTTATCTCTGTACGGGCGTGTCGCCAAGGTGCAGGCGCGATAAACTTTTAATTAAGCGCGGCGCGGAGTTTGCCGAACTTTCCGCCGCCGCCGAGGGCAAATACGGCAAAATGGAAATTTATGCCAAAATTACTGAAACCGGCAGGGAATTCAGATTAAACGGCAATAAAATAACGCGTAATGCGGATATAATGGGCAATTTATTTTCGGTTTTCTTTTCCCCGCAGGAGCTCAGATTAATTCAGGACGGGCCGGACGAGAGAAGGCGGTTTTTAAACGTTTCGATTTCACAGCTTTCAAAACCATATTACACCGCGTTGTCGCGTTATAATAAAATTCTCGAACAGCGAAACAATCTTTTAAAATCCCGCGATTTGGACTCCGTTTACGACAGTTTGCCGGTGTGGGACGCACAGCTCTGCAAATACGCGGCGATAATAGCGTTCAAACGCGCGGAGTATATCGAAATGTTATCGCCTTTGGCGGCGGAAGCGCATGCGTTTTTAACGGACGGGGGAGAGGAATTAAAAATTTCCCCCGAAAAAAAATACAAGGGAAGCGAAGAGGAGCTTGAAAAAAGGCTGTTTTCGGAGCTTTCGGAAAATTATGCGAGAGACATACGGCTTGGTTACACAGCTTCGGGCCCGCACCGCGACGACATAGATATTTTTATTGACGGAACCGACGCAAAGACGTATGCTTCTCAAGGGCAGACAAGGACGGCGGCGCTTTCGGTTAAACTCGCCGAGGTTGAAATTTTCAAAAATCTTTCGGGCGAATATCCGGTTCTCATTTTGGACGACGTTTTAAGCGAACTGGATTTGCCGCGCCGCAAAAAACTTACCGAACGTACGGAAAATTTGCAGACAATATTAACTTGTACCCACGCCGAAAGAGTACTTAGCGGCAGGCAGGCTAACAAAATAAAGATAGAGAACGGCAAGGTCAAAAATTGAGTAAACGCGGCATATTACGGGGGGTAATTATAAAATAAGGGGAACTATGAAAGCGGATTTACACGTTCATACGTATTATTCTGACGGTACGCAAAGCCCTTTAACCGTAGCTGACGCCGCAAAGAGAGCAGGACTTGGGATTTTAGCGGTAACAGACCACGACACGGTAAGAGCTTTTAATGAGGTTAAAACGCTGTGCAGGGACCGCGGAATTAAGGCGGTAAGCGGAATAGAGATTTCCGCCTATGACCGCGATGTTAAGGTGCATACGCTGGGATATAATTTCAACGCCGAAAATCCCGACTTTAAGCGGTTTTTAAACGGGCTTTATCTCGGTTCTATAAAACGCGCCGAGGAAATTTTGTTTAAGCTTAAAAAATGCGGCGTTAAAATCACGTTTGAAGAAACCGCCGCGGAAAGGTTTTGCAAAGATACCCCTATGCACGCAATGCACATTGCTTCGGCTGGTTGTAAAAAGGGTTATGCGCCCACGCCGTTCGCCTTTTATTCAAACTATATTGCGCAAGACAAGGCGGGTTTTTGCAATGCCTGCCGTCCGTCGCCAAATGACGCGGTGGAAATTATTTGCAGCGCCGGCGGGTTTGCGTCGCTTGCTCATCCGGCAAGGATAGATATGAACAAGGACGATTTAAAAACGCTTATTTTAAGAATGAAAGAATGCGGACTTTGCGGCATAGAAGCCGTTTATTCGGGACATACTAAGGATGAAACGGCATATTACAGTCAGCTTGCGGCGGAGCTTGAACTCGTTGTTACGGGCGGCTCTGATACGCACCGTCGGGAGGGCGCACGAAGAATCGGCGTACCGTTTTTTGAACCGACGGCGGCGCTTTTAAAATATCTATGAAAAATTCTGTCTTTAAAAATTTAAAAATACTTGTGTTTATGCTCGCTTTTACGGCGGGCGTTTTTTGTTTGTGCGGGTTTGTTTTCGAACCCCGCATCCCAAAGGGAGTAACCGTAGACGGTATTGACGTCGGCGGTATGGCAAAAAGCACTGCGGCGGAAATACTGCGTGCCGGAACAATTGAAAATTTAAGAACAAAACAGCTTACCGTCAATGCGGACGGAAAAGTTTACGAGTTCTCCTATCCCGAAATAAACTTCAAGGATAATATATTCGAAATTCTTTCCAATGCCGAACGCGGGCGTAGCTATAATTCGGAGACAAAATACTACCTGTGCGCTTTAAACGAGGTTGCTACCAGTATATGCCAAAGTGAAAGCGTTCCCGCAACGGAGCCTTACGCAGATTTCAGAACTTACGGGGAACCGTTTATTTATTACGGGGGAGCAGACGGAAGAATTGCCGACAAATCAAAACTTACTGAAGATATAAATAATTCGCTTAAAGGCGGATTTGAAACCGTCAACGTAAAATTTAAACCGGTTTACCGAAAAACGTCTGTTGAAGAAGTTAAAAAGAGCACCTGTCGGATAGGCGGATTCACAACATATTTCGACGGAAGCAATTTAAATCGTTCCAGCAATATAAGACTTGCTGCGGCCATGCTCAACGGTACGGTTCTGCAGGCGGGAGAAACGCTTTCTTTCAATGATATAGTAGGGGTAAGAATAAAGGAGAGGGGCTTTTTGCCTGCAAAAATTATTGAAAACGGCGAGTTCACCGAAGGCGTCGGAGGCGGTGTGTGTCAGGTATCAACAACGCTTTACAACGCCGCGGTTTTAAGCGGAATGAAGATTGAAGAATATCATCCGCATTCGCTTGCCGTGGGGTATGTTCCGCCTTCACGCGATGCAATGGTCAGCGGCAAGGCGTTCGATTTAAAAATTAAAAACGTTTATAAATCGACTGTTTACATTCGCGCTTACACTGCAAACGGAAGCGTTAGCTTTGTGCTTTTCGGCGTTAACGACGGCGCCGAATATTCGATAAAGTCTTTGGTTACCGGCAGTATTCCGGCCGCGGAGGAGATTACGGAGGAAAAAGACAAGGCACGTGACGGACGCGACGGAACTACCAGTGAAAGCTATCTTGAAATTACGCGCGGCGGTTTTACGAAGCGCGTGCTTTTAAGAAAGGATAAATATCTTCCGGTAAAAAGAATTGTATACAGCGGCGATAATGACGATACCGAAACGGAAGAGGACTGTGCAGAAGAAAATATCGGTTAAAATAATTGTGTTTTTAAAGTCGGCGTGTTATAATACTATAGTATTATCTGCGCCGGCTTTTAATATTAAAAATTTCCGTGCAAGCCATTCTTGTGTGATTTGTCCGGTATAAACAGTTTAGGGAGAAGGAATGATAAAAATTTTATTGGACGCATTCGGCGGCGACAACGCTCCGTCTGCTACAATCGAGGGTGCGGTAGCCGCGCTTAATAAGGATAAAGACATAAAGTTGCTTTTAACGGGAAAGCAGGATACGATTGAAAAAGAGCTCGCAAAATACAGATATGACGAACAGCGCGTTGAAATAATCAATCTTCCGGACGTTATTGCAATGGACGATATTGCCACCGAGGCGATAAAACGCAGACAGTCTTCGCTTGCCGGCGCTTATTGGAAACTGAAAAACGAGGATGATATAAGCGCATTTGTTACCGCGGGTTCCACTGGCGCGGCCATTGCGGGCGGTCAGCTTATTCTTGGGAGAATAAGGGGAGTTAAGCGTGCGGCGCTGTGTCCCGCGATTCCGAATATCCGCGGCGGCGTTACTCTTTTATGCGACTGCGGAGCAAACGCCGAATGTAAGCCGGTAATGCTTTGTCAGTTTGCGTTGCTTGCGTCGGCTTATGCAAAAGTCGGTTTCGGAATCAAAAATCCAAAAGTAGGGCTGTTGAATAACGGTACCGAAGCCCATAAAGGCGATACGTTAAGGCTTGAAACTTTTAAATATCTGTCAAAAATGAACGGAATAAATTTTATCGGTAACGTTGAGGGGCGGGATATAATGCTCGGCGATTGCGATGTGGTCGTTGCCGACGGATTTTCGGGCAATATCGCTTTGAAATCGATGGAAGGTTGCGGTAAATTGGCATTGGGGCTTTTGAAAGAAGAGATAAAATCCGGCGTCCGCGCAAAAATCGGTTACGTGTTTATGAAGAAAGCGCTTAAAAATCTTTATGCTCGCATTGATTTTGATAAATACGGCGGTGCGCTTTTGCTTGGGCTTAAAAAAGTGGTTGTCAAGAGTCACGGTTCGTCCAAAGCCGCGGCGATTGCAAATTCCATAGCACAGGCGGCGGCAATTTGCCGCGGCGGACTTGTGCCGCAGATTGAAAAATCGCTCGCCGGAGAAAACTGGGACGAAATAATCGACGGTGACGGACAATGAATTCCGAACTTTTAGAAGAAAAACTCGGTTACGTCTTTCAGGACAAGCTGCTTTTAAAAAAGGCGCTCACTCTGCCTTCGAAAGGGGAAAGCTACAACAATCAAACGCTTGAATTTTTCGGCGACGCTATTCTGGAATTTATCGTTTCCGAAAAAATTTTTTCCGAAAGCCATAACGAGGGCGAACTCACCGACAGGCGCAAGGCTATTGTTTCCGACAAAGCGTTAGAGCCGGTTTCGCTCAAGCTCGGGTTGGATAAAGAACTGATAAAAGACAAGGGCGACAACAACAATAAAAAAGCGGTACCCTCTGCTTACGAGGCAGTAGTCGCGGCAATTTATCTGGACGGCGGAATAGAAGCGGCAAAAAAGTTTGTTTTATCCACGCTTGATTTTAAAGTAACCTCAGAAAACGCGAATTATAAAGGGGATTTGCAGGAATGGCTGCAATCTCAAGGTAAAAGCGTACCGGATTACACGCGCGATAGTTTTAATGAAGGAACTGCGCAAGCTCCCCGCTTTACGGTTGAAATAGAAGTTGAGGGCAAAGTTTTTAAAGGTTGCGGAGCAACCAAAAAACAGGCGGAACAAAGCGCCGCGAAAGCCGCGCTGGGATGGATTAAGGAACAAGGTAAAAAATGATTACATTCAAAAGTATACAACTCGTCGGTTTTAAATCGTTTGCCGACAAAACCACGATAAATTTAGGCGAGGGCGTAACCTGTATCGTCGGACCTAACGGTTGCGGCAAAAGTAACGTTGCCGACTCTATCCGCTGGGTTCTGGGCGAGCAGTCTGCAAAAATGATGCGCGGCTCGCAGATGCTCGACGTAATTTTCAGCGGTACCGAATCAAGAAAAAGAACATCGTTTTGCGAGGTTACTTTAACGTTTGACAACACAAAGCGTATTTTTGATATCGACTGCGACGAAGTTGAAATGACGAGAAGACTTTACCGCTCGGGTGAAAGCGAATATCTTTTAAACCGTCAGCCTTCGCGTATGAAGGTTTTAACGGGACTTTTACACGGAGCGGGCGCCGCTAAAGAGGGTTATTCCATTATAGGACAGGGCAGAATAGAGCAGATTATGAACGCCAAGCCCGAAGACAGGCGCTCTATTTTTGAAGAGGCTACCGGAATAGTAGTTTTCAAGGACAGAAAAGCGGACGCCGAAAGAAAGCTGAACGCGGCGAAGGACAATCTTTTCGTGTTCGCACAGCGAATGCAGGAAGTTGAAAGGCAGTTGAATCCCTTGAAAAAGGCGGCTGAAAACGCGCTTAAATACAGGGAAATTTATTCCGATTTGCGCATGCACGAAACCAACCTTTACATAATCCGCCACGACGGCGCCGAGGGAGAAAAGGCAAAGCTTGCCGAAAAAAAGCAGAAGTGCGCTGACCGCGTTGAATTTTTGAATAAACGTATGACGGAACTTTTGGATGAATATCACAGTTGCCGCGACAAATTAACCGAAGCTGACGTAACTTTACAGGACTTAAACGACAGAGTCCGCCGTTACGAAGTCGGTATAGAGCACAAGAGCGGTGAAGCCAGATTATTTACCGAAAAGGCGCGTTCCGTTAAGCAGAAATTACAGGCGGCGCAGGAGGACATTGCATTTTCAACCAAGCGAATCGACGACATCGAGCGCGAAGTCAGAAGGTCGGAAGCTTTGGGTGAAAAGAACAGCGAAAGAATTAACGCTATGGGCGCCGACGCGGAATCGCTCCGCGGAGAGATTGGCGAGCTTTCCAAAAAGATTTCCGATTACGAATATATGACGGGCGAGCACCGCAAAAAAGTGTTGGATACCTTTAAGGATTTAACCGAAATGCGTCAGAATATGGGTTCGCTTTCGGCACAAAAAGAGCTTTTGGAAGACAGGCTTTCCGAAATCGAGGGGGATATGCAAAAAATTCATATCCGCCGCGACGAAAGCAAAAAGGGATATGAAGAGTGCATTGAAAAAAGCCGGAATATTACCGACTTTTTGGATAACGAGGAAAGACTCTTAACCGAAGCCGAAGAAAAGGTAACGAAAGCCGAGGATAAGATTTCTTCGCTTGTGAAGCAGATTTACGATACCGAAGCGCAGGTCGTCTCTATTTCCGACAGTTTAAAAACGTATATGGGGCTCAGGGACAGGTTCGAAGGTTATATATATTCAGTAAGAAATCTTCTTTCGGCGGCAAAAAACAATATGGAGCTTTCGGCGAGAATTAAAGGCATGATAGCGGACGTTGTTTCTTGCGACAAGGAATACGAGGTAGCTGTCGAAACGGCTTTCGGCGGCGCAATGCAGAACATAATAACAGAAACACGCGAGGATGCAAAGGAGTTGATTTATTACCTGAAGCGCGCCCGCGCAGGTCAGGTTACGTTTCTTCCCATCGACGCCTTAAAGCCGCATTACGAAAACGATATGATTAAGTCCGCCGTCAAGGACACGGGGGCTATCGGTTTCGCCGTCAACCTCGTCAAATACGACAGACAGTACGAGAACGTAATACATAACCTTTTGGGCAACACGCTTGTTGTCGATAACATTCAGAACGCAACGCAAATTTCAAAACGTTATCCCAGAGCTTTTAAAATAGTAACTCTGGAAGGCGATATAATTGCGGTAAACGGTTCTATGACGGGCGGTTCTCGTCGGGATACCGCAGGTAACCTTTTAGCCAACGAAAGACGGATTAAAGAGCTTGAAGAAAGTCTCGACACGAAAAAATCGTTTCTTTTCCGTTCGTCGGCAAAGAGAAACGAACTTAACGAAGAAAAACGGGTTGCGGCTGAGGAACTTGCGCTTTTAAGAAACAAACTTCAAAATTCCCGCTTGGAGCTTGCAACGCTTACAGAAAAGCAAACTCAGCTTTTATCCGCGGTTACTTCGGCCGAAAGCGAGTACGCCGCATACGGTCAGTCGGTTGCCGCTTTAAAAGAGCGTTTAAGGGGATTGGACAGCGAATATACCGGAGTTTCGGCAGGTGCAAGCCAGCTTTCCTCTCAGTCGGACGCGGCTTCTTCTGCAATTGACGATATGAGCGCGGAGTTTGATAAACTCACAGGCGAGCGCAACGAAAAGACAGACAGGTTAAACAGTCTGCTTGTTGAAATAGCGGCTTTGCAAAGTGCGTTGAAGGCGGGCGCCGAAAACGTTGCAAGGCTTAAAACAGAAAAGGAAGCATTACTCACAAAAATAGAAAAAACGCGTTCTTCGATACCTGCGATAGAGCGTGAAATAAACGATTTGAACGCGCAGGCTGAGCGCACTGCGTTGACCGAGCAGGAACAGGCTGTCGTAAACGATTTGCGCAGACAGATTACGGAAGTAACCGAGTCCAAAAACGTTTTGAACGAAAGAATAAAGGGCACGGATATAGAAAGACTAGACGCAATTAAAGAGCGAGACGAGCTAACTGAAAAAGTGCACAGTCTCGATATGTCGCTTACAAAAATAGACAGCGACCTTGAATATCTGCGTCAGCGCATAGAAGAGGAATACGGCGAGGACTACGACGGTTGCCTAAAATATAAGATTGACGACTACGACGTTTCCACAGCAAATTCACAGATAGTAAGTTGCAAAAAGCGTTTAACTATGCTAGGTGCCGTAAATCACAATGCCGTAGAAGAGTACGATGAAATAAGCGCACGCTATGAAAAGATGTCTACAGAGCGCGAGGATTTGGAAAAGGCTATTTCAGACTTGACTACCGCTCTGGAAGATATAAGGGGCGAAATGCTCAAAATTTTCGACGACGGCTTCAAGCTCATCAACGAAAACTTCAAGCGCACTTTCAAAGAACTTTTCGGCGGCGGCAAAGCGGAGCTTCAGCTTGATTATACCGATTGCGACGACCCGCTTAACGCAGGCGTTGAAATAATCGCGTGTCCTCCGGGCAAAAAGCTTTCCAAAATTTCACTTCTTTCGGGCGGTGAACGCGCCTTAACCGCAATTGCAATTCTATTTGCAATTATCGGTATGCGTCCTATGCCTTTTTGTGTTCTCGACGAAATCGAAGCCGCGCTAGACGAAGCCAACGTTGCCCGCTATGCAAAATACCTTAAAAAGTTTGCGCAGGAAACACAGTTCATAGTAATCACCCACCGCAAGCCTACAATGGAAAACGCAGACATATTGTTCGGCGTAACTATGGAAGAAAAAGGCGTTTCAAAAGTCGTTTCGGTAAAGCTTTCCGAAGTCCAGTCTCGTCTCGGCGGCGACACTATGCAATAAAAACATATTTAAGCAAGGCACGGTTTTTAAACTTCGCATAACTTTGTTGCGTTCCGCGCCGACTTAGATACTTGCCACTCGGCAAGCTCTTTCGGTGGTGTTCGCGCGCCTTGCTCTGCTCGTTTCTGAACCGTGGGAAGTATCGCTCTCGCAATTTTGCGGCGCAATTGTAATTCAATATCAAAAATCCCCGCATATGCAAGGAGTAACAGGTTATTTATGGGATTATTTTCAAAGTTAAAAAATGCGCTCAAAAAAACGCGCGAGGGGTTGTCCTCGGCGCTTTCGGGGCTGTTTTCAAAAAACAAACTCGGCGATGAATTTTACGACGAGCTGGAAGAAATTTTGATAGGCGCCGACATATCGGTTACCACGGCTGAAGACATAGTCAATGAAATCCGTGCCGAAGCAAAACATGAAAAACTTAAGGATAAAGAATTCGTAACAAATCTTTTAAAGGACGTTTTGGAAGAAAAGCTTACCGAAGCTGAAATTCCCGAAATAGAATATCCCGCGGTTATTATGCTTGTTGGCGTAAACGGCGTAGGCAAAACCACAACGGTGGGCAAGCTCGCCAATTATTTTTTGCGTCATGGCAAAACGGTAACGGTTGCCGCCGCCGATACCTTCCGCGCCGCCGCCGCCGACCAGCTCACCGTGTGGGCTGACCGCGCAAAAGTGCGCATAGTCAAGCACGAAGAGGGCAGCGACCCTTCGGCGGTAGTTTTCGACGCGCTCTCTTCCGCAAAGGCTAAAGGCACCGACGTTGTAATAATAGACACCGCGGGCAGGCTTCACGTAAAAGCTCATCTTATGGAAGAACTTAAAAAAATGTCGCGCGTGGTTGAAAGGGAGTGTCCGCAAGCCAACTTTTACAAGTTTTTAATTCTCGACGCCACCACGGGCAACAACGCAACCTCGCAGGCACAGCTCTTCGACGAGGCGGTTGAGCTTGACGGCATAGTTTTAACAAAACTCGACAGCTCCGCAAAGGGAGGTTTCGTAATTTCCTTATGCGGCGAATTGCAGATTCCGGTCGTGTTCACCGGCGTTGGCGAAAAAATGGAAGACCTCGAATTATTCGACCCGGAAGAATTTATCGACGGCATTTTATAAGCATGAAATTGTCTAAGATTAAATTTCAAGGCGAATTTTCGCCTCAATGTTGAAGATTTTGAAAAACTTTTCAAAATTAAAATAGTCCGCAAACACAAATAATAAAAAATTAAAAGCGCGGGACGAAGTAAAAACTTCGTCCCGCGCCCTTTTTTTTACCTGCAAACGGCTTGCAAACCGCTTAATTTTTAAGCAGTCAACAGCTTAAAAACCAAAATCAACTCAAAAATTTACAAATCGTCTGCGTCCTGCACGGGTTTTCCGCCGTCAATGGGCGTACCCGTGTAACTGCCGTTGGGGTCGTAACAATCCTTAAACGTGCTCGGCTTTGATTTAGCCGGTTTTAAAGTCTTAATATTCTTTAAATTATTTGCAGTTTTTCGTGTTTTTGCCACAGCCCTTACCGCCACAGTTCTTGGCGCTCTTCGCGCCGCTCGTCTTTTCGGTGTTCTTTACATTCTGGGTTTTGTTTTCGGTCTTTCTCATATATTCTCCTTTTTAAACGGAATGTGCAACTCAACTTCGCCTTGACTTGCGCCGCAAAGAGGGCATTTTGTCCAAGCCTTTGTTGAAGTGTGCATATGTCCGCAGTCGCCGCAAATATACAGTATGGGGGTTTCGTTACTATACAAAACGCCCTTACTGAAAGCCTCGTGAAGGTACCTGAAAATCATTTCATGGTGCTCCTCAACTTTTGCAACAAGTTTAAAAAGGTTAGCAATATCTTTAAAACCTTCGTCTTCGGCGTCCTTGGCAAATGCGGGATAAATTTTGGAATGTTCCTCGTGCTCGTCATCGGCAGCAAACTTTAAACTCTCGGCAATATCTCCGCCGTGATAAGGGTAGCCCGCGTCGATGTCGATGTTATCAAGAAACTGTCCTCTCTTCTGAAGCTCTTCAATAAACCTTCTTGCATGCACCGTTTCGTTTTTTGCAAGAACTTTAACAGCGTCAGCCAAAGCAACATATCCCTGTTGATTAGCGGCACGCGCAATCAGCTGATAGCGCATACCCGCCTGGCTTTCGCCCGCAAAACTTCTTGCAAGATTTTTATAAGTCTTGGTTTCGTCAAATTGCATAACTTTCCTCCGTCAAAAATTATTTTGGGTAATGAATCGTAATTTATGCCGCAAACTTATTGCCAGTTTTTGGGGTGTGGTATACGCAACAAAAAAGCCGTTCTGCGGATTTCCGCAGAACGGCTTTATATATAATATTGAAATATTTACGGGTCAAAATGTACATCCATTAGCATAATAGATGTATTTTCGGTTAAAGTTTATCACCAAATTTGCGCTGTGTCAACAGATTTTGACACTTTTTTTATGGCAAAAAATGTATTTAAAGTCGAATAACGTCGAATATAACGATAAATTAACACAACATTGTTCATCTATTATGCTAATAGATGAATTTTTTAATTTTGTTACCACACCGTTTTGTTAAAAATCAACAATGCGGAGGGTTTCCGCCCCTTCAACCCCTACCCATCGGAGGGGCGGAAAAATTTTTTTAAAGGGTAGATAAAAAGCTAATTACGCTAACCGTTTTCACATCACGGCAAAGCGAATTAAATAAACAAAGGCACGGCAAAAACTTTTCACGTCAAAAAGTCGTGCAGGGGTTAGGGGTATGTTTAATAAAAATAATTACACGGGTGGCAGTGCGCGTGGTATTTTTGGTATACTACGCAAAAATTTAAAAAGAACTTGCCTTCTCGCAATTTTATGCACAGTACTTACGGGCTGTGCAATTTTCGGTTTCGCGGGAATTTTCGGCAATATCTATGCAAAAGCCGACGCAACAACAACGGCAGATAGAGCTGATATTGTTTCTTATAGAATAAGCGGCACTTGCGCCCAAATGGAGCAACAGTGGGTTGCCGCTGTTCAACGCAGTATAGATTCCAAATCCCAGGTAAAAATAATCCTCGGCAACGACTGGAATGCGGCACCCCACGCAACCTATAAAACCGCTTTCGGTACAAACGGAACATGCTTTCATAAAGGCGCAATTTATATAAATACTGGTATGAATATAATTCTCGATTTAAACGGATATAAGTTGAACCGCGGTTTATCTGCCAGTAATTATTATATTGACGGTAGAGTAATTATGGCGCAGAATGGTAATTTAACCATAGAAGACAGCTCCGAGGCAAAGTCGGGTGCAATTACGGGTGGCGCAACCGGAGATGGGGTAACCAATTCTGGCGCTAACGGAAACGGTGGCGGAATTTACGTAGCGTACGCAACAGTTATTTTTAATTCGGGAAATATTACCGGCAATGTGGGAAAGCTTGGTGGCGGTGTAGGTAACGGCGTGCAGAACGGCGGCTATTTTATTATGAACGGCGGTTACGTTTCGGGTAACACAGCTGTTATTGGCGGCGGATTGCACGGCTATATGAACGTTGAAGTTCACGGCGGTGTTATTTCCGAAAATACCGGCAACGGTATATACGTTGACACCACTTGCCGTTTTAAAATGACGGGCGGCTCTATTATTAACAATACGGGTTGTGGAATAGTGGTGCATGTTGGCAATTCGGATATGGTAATGTCAGGCGGCACAATTTCTGGCAATTCCAGTTGGGGTATACATATTTCTAATGATGAAACAGCCAGCAGCCCCACGTTCGGTATGACTATTTCGGGCGGTTCAATAACAAACAACAAAGAGGGCGGCATAAGAACTTTGCGCAAGGCGCAATACAAATTTTTGGGTTCACCTAAAATTTATAATAACGGCGGTGCGGGCAATCTTGTTTTTGCAAATTCAACCGACACGGCTCCTATTATATCTGGCAAGCTTAACGCGGGTGCGTATATAGGCGTAACCGGCTATGCGGGTAGCCCCACAGGTCAGCCGTTTGCAACGGGCTACACTGCGGCGGGCAACGCTTCTGCAGACGTTTCGCGCTATTTCTTTGCGGACAACAAATCTTACAAGGTTAATCTTAATGCAAATGGCTCGTTGCAATTGGGAACGGGCGGCACAACATCAACTCTTGCAAGCGCCTGGACGACTGCCGTAAACAACAACGGTACCTTTAAAATGACGCAAAACTGGGTAGCCGTTGCAAATTCAACTTTTGGTACGTCTTTTAACGGCGCAAGCGATAACGTAACGGGAAATACAGGTCCTTTTTATAAAGGTGGTTTATGTGTTCCGAGTGGTAAAACGGTAACCTTGGACTTAAACGGTTATACCTTAGATAGGGCATTGACGAAAGTTGTAAATGAATCAAGAGTAATAACTGTATTTGGCACCCTTACCATAAAGGATAGTTCCGGCAATAACGGCGGTACTATAACCGGAGGAAATTCGGGTATCCACCACGGGGCCGGAGTATATATGGCGACTTCATCCAAAGTGACTTTTCAGGGGGGCACCATATCGGGCAATACTAGTGCGGGAAACGCAGGCGGCGGAATAATGAATTCGGGTGGTATTCTCACTATTACCGGCGGAGTTATTTCTAATAATATCGCTACAAATGGTGGCGGCATAAGTATGAGTAACGGAACGACTACCATTACAGGCGGTACCATAACACAGAATACCGCAAGGCATATTGACGGAAGTAGCGCTGATGGTTTAGGCGGTGGCATTTATAAGATTGGCGGCACTCTTAATCTTTCCAATACGGCAAAGATAACAGAGAATTACACAACGCTGTCAGTTGCAACGAGCAACGTATATTTGGCGAGCGGTCAAACCATAGCAATCGGCGGCGCCTTGAACAGCGGGTTTAAAGTGGGCGTAACCATGGCTGCAAAGACAGGCACGTTTACGACTGGCTACGGCACGGCAA
>CAJUGI010000007.1 GCA_910586065.1 uncultured Christensenella sp.
GATACTTGTCTCATCATTCCTTTTTCTCCCACCCCCTATGCAGTTGCCAGACTTCGGAAAACCGAAATCTTATATTCCGCTTTAGCTCAGTCGGTAGAGCATTCGGCTGTTAACCGAAGTGTCGTAGGTTCAAGTCCTACAAGCGGAGCCATTCCGGTGACGATAGCAACGAGGTCCCACCTGTTCCCATACCGAACACAGAAGTTAAGCTCGTTTACGCCCGATGTAGTTGGGTTTTAACCCCGCAAGATAAGGTAGTTGCCGGATTTCAAAAAATAAAGGGTACCAATACGGTGCCCTTTATTTTTTTAATTGCGTTATTTTGCGGTTAAACGAATTGCCTTATACGAATATGCAAAAAACGAAGTGCTCGTTGCGGTTAACGAAATTCTTACTGAAATTACGTTGCCGCTTAAAGACTGCTTTAAAGGTGAACCTTTGATTGGCAAAATATTGCGTGTTGCCTGTTGAACGGTCAGAGCTTTAATTTTCGGCGGAAAAGACCGCATAATTTAATCAATAATAATTTTGAAATAGTCGGCAGGTAAAATTCCGTCGGCTATCGGCATTTTCGGGCGTTTTGCCGCGGCTGCGATTTACACATAAATATTGACTGTAAACGCGCGGCGTGATATGATTTTTATAGATATTTAAAAAAAATGAATGTATAATAGCCTTAAATTTAAAGGAGATATTATGAAGATTTTACATTGCGCGGATATACATTTCGGTTCCAAGATAGAATCCAAATTTCCAAAAGAGAAGTCGGATGAAAGGAAGCGGGAGGTGCGCGCCGCTTTTCTGCGTATGGTGGAGTACGCCAAAAGAAATAATATCGGCGCAATAATTTTAGCCGGCGATATTTTCGATTCCGACCGTCCCTTAAAGAGGGAAAAAGAATATTTTTACAGCGTGGTAAGAAATACGCCGGAAATAGATTTTCTTTACCTTTGCGGCAATCATGACACTATGGAATCATACATAGAATACGGACTTGAAAATCTTAAAACATTTTCGGGGGAATGGACGACGTACGACTACGGCGACGCAGTTATTTCGGGCATAGAAATAAACGAGAATAATGCCCTTTCGCTCTATTCCTCATTAAAGCTTGAAAGGGACAAGGTTAATATAGTGGTTCTGCATGGGCAGGTTGGCAGTACTGCGGGGATGTGTAAAATACAGCTCTCAAAGCTACGAAATAAAAATATCGATTATTTGGCGTTGGGACATATTCATACCTTTTCGTCGGGAAAGATTGATGAACGCGGGCAGTATATATACTCCGGCTGTTTAGAGGGGCGCGGTTTTGACGAAATTGGCGAAAAAGGATTTGTTGTTATTGATACGAATGAAAAAATTTCGTTTAAGTTTGTGCCGAATTGTTCGAGAGTGTTTGAGGAAGTTACAGTAGATATAAGCGGCACGCAGGATATATTCACAGCATATCAGAAAGTGCTGAGTTTTATAAAATGCAAACCGTCGGATATCGTGCGGATAAATCTTACGGGTGAAGTATCTTACGACACGGAGGGGTTGGATAAGGAAATTGAAAAACAGCTTGCGCACAAGTATTATTTTGTGTCCGTAAAAAACGGCGTTGCAGTAAAATATGACGCCTCGTCCGTTGAAGGCGACGTGTCGTTGCGGGGAGAGTTTATAAGGGAGGTAATGAGTAGCGATTATTCCGAAGAGGATAAAACGGCAATTATCACCTGCGGATTAAAAGCTTTGCGCGGAGGTGAGGTGGAATAATGAAACTTATTAAATGTCATATTGAAAACTTCGGCAAACTGAAAAACGTAGATTATTCCTTCAATTCCGGATTAACCGAATTCTGCGAACAAAACGGATTTGGTAAAACTACTCTTGCAGCCTTCATTAAAGCTATGTTTTACGGCTTGCCTTCCGTAAGGGTAAACACAAAAGAGTTTAACGACCGCAAGCACTTTTATCCCTTTTCCGGCGGTAAATTCGGCGGCAATATAATTTTTGAATATAACGGGGCAATTTATAGAATCGAGCGCTATTTCGGCAAGAAGAGCGACACTGAGGACGAACTATCCGTCTATTGCAACAATAAAATTTTTAATGGTTTTAGCGCGGATATAGGCAGGGCGATTTTCGGCGTTGATAAAGAGTCGTTTGAGCGGACCGTTTTTATAACTTCGGATTCGGTTGACTCTAATACAACAAGCGGTATATGCGCCAAACTTAACTGTTTTGTTGAGAACGCTGACGGCGAAACCGCATTTGATAACGTTATAGCAAAGATAGAAAGGGCGAAAAAGAATTTGAAGGCGGCTAAGGGCAGCAACGATTTGATAAGTCAAACAAATCAGGCTATATTTGATAAAAAGAGCGAAATTGCCAACCTTGAAATTATAGCAAAATCGCTGGACGAAAGTTATACTAAAAAGAATGTGCTGGAACAGAAAATTATTGCCGAGGAAGCTGAAATCGATAAGGTTAAAAATGCAAATTTAGTTATAGAACGCTGGGAAAAGTACGACGCCCTGGCGGCAAACGGCAAACGGATACAGTCAGAATTAAATGAACGGCAAAATAAATACCCTTACGGTTTACCGGATAATGACGAAATTCAATCTTTAAAAAATTGCGTAAAACAGAAAACTATGTTGGACGGCGCGCAAACCGTGGCGACTTTTGATGCGGAAAAGCAGAAAAGATTGCAAGAGCTGTCTGATGCGTTTCACGGCGGAGTCCCCGATGAACAAACGCTGAAATCGCTTCGTTATGATTTAGATGAGATAAAGGGGATAGCCGTTAAAACCGCCGGATTAACCGAGAATGACGGCGGACGCAGACAGGCTGATTTGCAGCAAAAATTTGCGCGGGGCGTTCCTTCGCAAACTCAGATTGATAGTCTTGAAAAGGAGGTAGAGAAATATCGCACTCTGGAAAATAGACGAAAAGCCCAGACTACGCTTTCCGCACCCGTAAACACGTCTAAGAAAAATAACGTTTTATATATCATGCTTTTAATAGCGTTTGCGGTTGTCGCCATTACGGGTATTGCGTTAATTTTTGTCAATACGATAGCGGGTAGCGCTCTTTTGGCGGTCGGCGTTGTTTCGGCGGTAATTGACGCCATTATCTGGATATTGAAAGGAAACGCCGCTACGCATAGCACGGTTATTATAGACCGGTCGGCAATAGAAATGCAGGCGCAATTACAACAAACAGAGGGCGACATCAGAGAGGTTTTGGTTAAGTATGGATATTACAGCCAAAACGGTGTAGCGTTTGATTTTGAAATGCTTAAAAAGGACTTGGCGGACTTAAAACAATACGGTGAGGATGCGGCAGTCAAACAGTTAAAGATAGCCGAACTTGAAGCTCGGCGAGATAGGCTTGTGAGTAAAGCGGAGTCGATATTTGTTAAATATAATATTGAGTGCGGCGATTTGCAAAACGCGTATGATATCCTATACAACCGCATAAACGAATATAAGAATTTGAAATCCGACGTCGTCAGGGCGGAAAGGGGCGCTGATGACACAAAAAAGCAATTAGAGGGCATATATGCGGCAATTAACGCTATTTTCGATAAGTATAAAATTCAGATATCGGATAATGTTTATGAACAAATTACAGAGCTTGAAAGAGCGGGCGCCGATATTTTAAGGCTGCAGGGCGAACTTGAAGTGGCCATATACGAAATGAAAGATTATGCCTCCAAGTACAATCTGACCGAGAGACCAGCTAATGAGATTATGGACGTTTCACAGCTATCCGAGCAGGTAAAAGAGGGACGAAATCAGCTGGCTATTTTAGACGGGCAGATTTCAACCGATGAGGCGATGATTGAAAATCTGAATGATAGGTATAGCGAGCTTGAAGTTTTAGAAGAGAAATTGAATGATTATAAACGGCGGTATTACGTTTTGTCAGAAACGGAAAAGATGATAAAGAAAGCCGACCAGAACTTAAAGGACAGATATGTTGCACCTGTTAAAGATATCTTTATAAAATACGCAGACATGATAGAAAAAACTTTGGGTGAAAAAATAAATATCGATATGGATTTTAATATTATGTTCGAGCATAGCGGTGAAATATACAGCGAAAAGCATTTCAGTTCGGGGCTTCGCAGTATTTGCGCATTATGTATGCGGCTGGCGTTCGTTCAAAATATGTATGGGGAAGAAAAACCTTTTATAATTATGGACGACCCGTTTGTTTTTCTGGACGGCGTGCATATGGAAAATACGTCAAGGGTTATAAAAGAGCTTGCGAAAGATAATCAGATTATTTACTTTTGTTGTCACGATAGCAGAAAGATGGAAGCCTTGTCTGAGTAATAAATTAAGCTGTTAAAGCAAGAAAGTGATTGGTTTGAAAGCCCGATTGGTTATCCAATCGGGCTTAGTTTATAAGAAAATGAACGGAGGCTGCGATAGGATTTTTTAAATGCTTGCATTAAACAGCTGAAATGCGGGGTTTTTAAACGATAACAGCCGTGGAAATTGGTACTTGACAAAACCACATTTATTATTGAAATAAAAAACGAAAGGAGAGGGGGAATGATACGCATTGCAATTGTTGAGGACGAACCTGCGGCATCGAAAACGCTAAAGAGCATGATAAAGAAATTCGGAACGGAAAATGCGCCGTCTGCGGACTTCGACGTGGCCGAGTTTTCCGACGCCGCCGCAAAGACGGGGAACAACGTATTGGACGTCATACTTACGGAAAAAAGCTTGCTGTTCGAACAGAACAATATCACCTTTACGTGTGTGGTGCGCGGCGAAGATTTGGCGTTTATGGACGAAATGGACATTTATTCGCTTTTCGGTAACGCTCTTTCGAATGCTTTTGAAAAGGTTTGCCTTATTAAAGACGGCGACAGACGGTGCATTTCGCTAAACGTGCGCAGAGAGAGCGAATCGCTATCGGTACACATAGAGAATTTTTACGACGGCGAAATACTTTTCGAGGGCGGGTTGCCCGCAACGAACAAGAACAGGGATTATCACGGCTACGGAATTAAGAGTATGGATTTTATTGCCCGCAAATACAACGGCTATATGAATATAACCACGGATGACGGGATTTTTTGCGTGGACTTTGTTTTCCCTTTGAAGCGCGATATTAAATAAAGACAAAAATCAATAAAATATAATTTATAACAAGTTTCGTGTTTGTGCGGAGCTTGTTTTTTATGGCTTTTTCCGTCAATCTCGTCGTTTCGGCGTTCATTTGGAAAAGTGGTATTGACTTTTTAACTAACCGATTTTATACTGCCCTTGCAATCTGCCGACGCCGGATTTTGAAAAATTTCGGTTGCGCGGTTGCGCTTAATGGAATACGTTGCGGTTACGGAAAGTCGACGCCGTTGCCGCCGTAAAAATGAAAATGTGTAAAGGAGGAAAGTGCAGGTGTTGGAAAAATTGAAAAATTATTTTAAATCGAAGGCTCTTGGATTTTATTTCACTGCCGCAGTAGTCGTGCTGTCGTTTTTGCAGCTAATCGTTTACATAGCGGCATTCACGCCGGTATCCTGGGAAAGTTATATGCATTGGACGGTCATATTCTTTTCGGTATTGGCAATCATATCGGGTGCAGGGTTATCCGTTTTAAAGGTGACCTCGCCCTGGGCGGCAGCAGCGGCAATATAATTTCGTTGAAGCAAGGCTTGGAGGAAGCGGGTTTACAGGTTAACGCCGAGCTGTGGGACTGGTATAAAGAAAATCTTGGAACTTACGGCAAGCAGAAGTCGGGCGGTACTGTAGGCACGACATGGACCATAGGCGACGCGTCCTGGAACCAGATTCCTACAGCGGCAAAAACGCAGAAGGTTGACGCGGCGGTGTTCGTGCTTTCGCGTAGCGGCGGCGAGGGCATTGATTCCACGATTTACAACGGCGACAAGAGCGACTTCGGTGACGGAAACTACCTTAAGCTTTCCCACACGGAAAGGAACGTTCTTAAAATTTTAAAGCGTTAAAGGGCACCGCTTTCAACCATATAATAGTTTTGCTCAACTTTGCAAATCAGGTTCAGCTCGATTTCGTTGAGGAATACGGCGTGGACGCGCTTTTGTGGGTTGGCAATTACGGAGAAGTAGGCGCTTATGCAATAGGCGATTTGCTTGCGGGCAACGTTAACCCTTCGGGCAGACTTGCCGATACTTTCTGGCGCGAGCATTGGTTAAATCCCGTTCACGCAAACTTTGCAACCTTAATAGACACCACGAACAACGCTTCGCAATGGAATATGAGCACCAACAGCAAGAGCGTCCGCAGCATAGTTTATCAGGAAGGCGTGTATATGGGTTACCGTTACACCGAAACCCGCTACGAGGATAAAATTCTCGGCACGGAAAAGACGGGCGACTTCGATTATAGCGCGGCGGTTGCTTATCCTTTCGGTTACGGCATTTCATACACGGATTTCGCCTATTCCGATTTTTCGGCGGCGCGCGTTTCCGCGTCGGGGAAAGCCGAAGCTTATTACAACGTTTCGGTAAAGATTACCAACACGGGAAGCAGGGCCGGCAAGGAAGTGGTTCAGCTTTACGCGCAAAAGCCTTATATCGACTATGACAAGCAGTACGGCATCGAAAAGCCCGCCGTAGAGCTTGTGGGTTTTGCAAAGACCAAAACAATTAAACCCGGCGACAGTGAAACGGTTAATATAACCGTAAACGAGCGCGACCTTGCAACCTATGATTCTTACAACGCAAGAACTTATATATTGGAGGACGGCAGATATTATCTTACCGTTGCAAAGGACGCGCATGCGGCAGTTAACAACGTGCTTGCCGCAAAGGAAAAGACCACCGGGGACGGCATGACTGCGGCAGGCAGCAAAAATATGGTTTACAGCGAGCTTAAGCAGTATAGCGACGAGTTATATTCGCACTCGGCGGTGAACACCGACGTTGAGATTTGCGCTTATCACAAGCAGCGCAAACCCCGACACGCAATACGGCGAAAAGACCGTTACGATAAAGGCGGGCGAAACGGTAACGTTTACTTTCGACATTACCTATATGCACGCGTCCATAATGCTTAACGTAATGGTTAAAGACCACGCGGTAAGCGAGGTTTACCTCGGCGTATATCAGTATGTCTCGGTTGCAGAGTAAAACGATGCACACGAAATTTCATATTATTTTAAAGTAACCGCTTATTTTAAAGTAACTGCTTTTTAAAAGCCGCCGCAGGTGTCAGCCTGCGGCGGTTTTTTATTTTTATGGAAAATTTTGTGAAAAGTGAAAGATATAGCAGGGGATATTTTGGTGAACGCGGGATATATGGGGGGTAACGGGCAAAATCTTTGACGTTTTGGGCGTGTTTTGCGGGAAATTGCGGCATATTGCGGGGGTTTCTGTTATTGACAAATTAATAAAATAACAGTATACTGTAATATACCACAGTGACAGAGGTGTAAAATGAGCGAGCTTACAACCGGAAAAGGACCGATGAGAAGATTACAGAGCAAATTAATACCGTTGAATATTATTGTTTCGATAATATCGGTTATTGCGGCGGTTACGCTGTTTTTTATGCCGCTTTTAGAGATAAAACTGGAAAAAATAACAAGCAACCCCGAGGTTGTTAAATTTGTGGACGACAAAATAAGCGAGGCGCTGGATAACGGCGCGGACTCGGTTGAGGGACAGACGGGGGATTTGCTTGCCGATATCGACATACCGAAAATAATTGTGCCCGTGGTGGAATCGGTGTTTATGCAGGTCAAAGGCAACGTTGCCGTTTCGGCTTTCAGCCTTTTGGGGCTTGCTATGTCCGAAGACCCGGGAGAAGCGGTTGCGGAAATGTTGTTGAGCGAGAAGGACGGGCTTTTAACTCAGCTTACCGACAGCCTTGTAAAGGCGGTTATGGATTTGCCGCAGAATAAGCAGGTGCAGGACGCGATTGAGGAAGTTATTCTCGTTTCGATGAGCACGCAGGTGAAAGCGAACGTGCCCGAAGAATTTAAGAGCTTTGTTGAGCCCGACGAGTTGGCGAAAACTCTTAAATCGATGGACGAGGCTAAGAGCGAGGAAGAGGCACTTCAAAAAATAGACGAATATCTTGCGGCGGTTGAGGCGAAAAACACCGACGGCGGGGAGATGGACGCCGCAAAGAAACAGGAAATCAGGGATATGGTGAGCAAGGTGTATCAGGACACCGTCGAGCACACCAAGGACGAAAACGGAGAAGACAACTTTTCGGTAGAGGCGATGGTCTGTGTGGCGGCTTCGGGGGTGCTTAATTCGGAAGAGTTTGACGAAGTGAGAAACGAGGACGGTTCGGTCGATTTGATGGCGTTTATTAATAAAATGATGGGCGGCACGCAGGAAGGCGAAGGCGGCGAAGGTGCAGAGCCTTCGGCAAAGGCTTTGAAGAGCGCGGTTGTTTATGACGGCGAAGTTACCGCACCCGCGCCTGCGGACGGAACCGAAGACGGCGCAACAGGTGACGGTGAAGGTAACGAAAGCGGCGGAACGGAAGAAAATCCCGAAGAGGGCGGCGAAAACGGCGGTGCGGCGGTTGAAGTTAAAGTCGTTTATACCACTTATGTGGATTTGTTCGGTAAAGCCGTAAAACTGGATGAAAACGAAGTGCGCACGGAAGTTGAAAAGTTGGTTGACGGCTACGTGGGCGTTTATATAGAACAGGCGGTGACGACGATAAACGATATGAACGCGGCTTTCCCTGTGTTCTGGGTTGTGTTCGGCGCGTTTGCGTTGTTTGCAGGCGTTTGGGCTATAATGTTTCTGTTCGCGTTTTTAAGGCTGTTTTCAAAAAATAAACGGTTTACAATGTGGTACGTAAAACTGTTCGGAGCGATTCCCGTGATTTTGTTCTGGCTGGCGCCGATTGTTGCGGGTTGGGCGATTCCCGCTTATTTCCCCGCGCTTTTGGGTGAGTTTGCGTGGGCGCTGCCCGTAATTTTGGGCGCGCTTGGCACCACGACGTGGGTGAGCGGCATTTGTTACGTTGTACTGTGGGCGCTTTCGGTTTTCTGGGCGTTCCCCGTTAAGTGCAAAATAAGAAGGTTGATTAAACAGCGCAGAGGCTGAAAATCATAAATTAAAATTTAACGAGAGATGAGCTTAAGGAGAGAATATGAGCGTGCTTTTATGCGATTCGAATTGCGAATTGTGGTACACCAGGGTTAAAGAGCTTGGATTGGATTATATTTCGATGCCGTATTGTTACGGCGGAGGGGAATACGGTTACGATTTGGGCGAGAACACGGATTTTAAAAAGTTTTACGACGCAGTGCGCGGCGGTACGGTGCCAAAGACTATGGCGCTGAACCCCGAAAATTACAAGGAAATTTTAACGCCGTATTTCAAGGCGGGCGAGGACGTGCTGTATATCAGTTTTTCGCATGCAATGAGCGGAACTTTTGCGCAGCTTGACGCCGCGTTAAAAGAACTGAAAAAGGAATTTCCCGAAAGAAAGTGCACTGTTTTTAACACGAATTCCATTTGTCTGGGCGCAGGCATTCAGGTTGAAGCGGCGGCGGAGTTAAAACAAAAGGGCGCAAGCGACGAAGAGATTATTGCGTTTTTAAAGGAATTTACAAACCGCGTTGCAGTGTATTTTGTTGTGGATGATTTAATGCACTTAAAGCGCGGAGGAAGGCTTTCGGCAGGCGCTGCCGTGGCGGGAACGTTGCTTTCGATTAAGCCTATGCTTACGGTAAACGAGGAAGGCGGGCTGAACGTAATAGAAAAGGTAACGGGCAGAAAAAAAGCCGTGCGCGCGCTTGCGGACAAGGTTATAAAAGGGCTTACGGGAACGGAGTACAGCGTTTACATTCTGGACGCCGATTGCAAAGAGGACGGCGACAAGCTTGCGGAAAGAATAAAAGCAGAAAGAAGCGACGCAAAAATAGTGCGGCAGACTGTAGGGCCCGTTATCGGAACACACTGCGGCCCCGGCACGCTCGGCGTTATATTTATTGCGGACGAGCGCCCCGTAAAACTGAAGGTGGACTGATGATAGAAATAAAAGAGATAAGTTTGAACGATAAAAAAGGCAAGAAGAAGTTTTTTAAATTTTTGATTGATTTGTATAAGGGGAACAAGCACGCGGCGCCGAATTTGTATATGGACGAGTTTGCGGAGTTTGACCCCGAAATAAACGACGCGTTCAGGTTTGCGGACTGCCGTATGTATTTGGCGTATAAAGACGGCAAGGTTGCGGGCAGAATAGCGGGCATATGGCACCGCGGGGTAAACGAGAAGAACAACGTAAAACAGCTGAGGTTTACAAGATTCGACGTAATAGACGACTTCGAGGTGACGAAAGCTTTGTTCGGCGAGCTGATTAAATGGGCTAAAGAGCTTGGGATGACGGAAATAATAGGACCAATGAGTTTTTCGGACTTGAACGAAGAGGGAATGCTGATTGACGGGTTCGATAAAGACAGCTGTTATATAGAGATATATAATTATCCTTATTACGTTGAGCATATGGAAAAGCTGGGCGCATATAAGGTGGTGGACTGGAACTGTTACCGTGTTAAGGTGCCCGATAAGCACGACGAGAGACTTCAGAGACTAAGCGATATGATTGCGCGGAAGAACGGTTATGAAATTCTTGACGTAAAATATTGGTTAAAGCACGACAAAAAGAAACTTAAAGATTACATTATGCAAAGTATGGACGTTTTGGACGAGGCTTTCGAGGACCTTTACGGCACGAGTCCTTTGAACGAAAAACAGAAAGCGCGCATGATGGACACTATTTTTCAGGTGCTTGTGCCGGAGTTTGCGGGCGTGATTTTAAAGGACGGAAAGGTAATTGCTTACGGACTTGTTATACCTTCGATGCTGGAAACGATGCAGAAGGCGCGCGGCAGCCTTTTCCCGAGGGGGATTATTCCTTATTTGAAAACGATGAAACATTCGGACGTTGCCGATATGCTGTCTATCGGAATTGTCAAAGCCGAAGCGAACAAGGGAGCGGTGGCGCTTATTATGAACACCGTTTTAAAAGGGCTTATCAAGCGCGGGGTGAAGTTTTTGGAAACCGGTCCCGAACTGGAAACCAACGACAACGTGCAGAACCTTTGGAAGAATTACGAAAGAGAGCTGTTAAAAAGAAAGCGTTGCTGGGGATTGAAAGTGGAGTAAAATTCAAAAAACCAAAGCGCGGGGAACGGTTTCTTTTTTAGAGAATTTTCGCGTATGAACAAATAGCCCGCTATGTTTCGTGAACGAAACATAGCGGGCTATATTTTTTAACTTTTAGAGCGCTGAATTGAAATTTATAATTCAATATCAACTTTATATTCTTTATCTATAAAAATGTAATTCAGTCCGTATTTTTTGCACGTTTGCAGATTGCTTTCGTTTTCTTTAATTAGATTTTCCTGTGCCAAATCGCCGCTTATAAGTCTTTGTTCAACTATACTTTCATTTGCCAAAATATCTGAAAAACGTTTTAGTATATAGTCTTTGCTCATTATTAAACAATAGTATTTGATTTGCAACAAATACTCTTTATTAAAATCTTTTTCCCAATCAAATGGTATGTAACAGCCTTCCGCAATAAGATTTTGTCCGTTTTCTATCGCCGTTTTGATTATTTCTTTAACTATTGACCACAAATACGGAGTTAACTTTTCGTCGTCACTTACGCTTATTGTAGTTTGATTACTTCTTATCAATCCCATTTTTATGTGGTCGATAGACAAATATGGAAATTTATACTTTTCCAACAATCTTTGCGCTAAAACGGTTTTTCCCGTATGCGTTGCCCCTGCAATTAAAACTATCATAAATTCCACGCTGATTTACTTTTTATCGTAGTTATAGTATAGCAAAATTACAACAAAAAAGCAAGAACCGTTAAACTCAGTTCATTTTATCCAAGTTGAATACGCATTAAGCCGCGCTTTTTTGTCGCAATTTGTCATTTTTTGCGACAGGTGTTTATTAACCGTGCGCGGGTTTGCAGGGGTTGACATTCGGAACGGAAAGTGGTAAAATTACCGTGTTTGGTTTTCAGAAAAAGCCGAAAGTAATTTAAGGGAAAAAATCAGAATGATAAAGATTAAGGAAATATCGCTTAACGATAAAAGAGGTAAAAAGAAATTTTTTAAATTCTTTATAGACCTTTATAAGGGGAACAAGCACGCGGCGCCGAATTTGTATATGGACGAGTTTGCGGAGTTTGACCCCGAAATAAACGACGCGTTCAGGTTTGCGGACTGCCGTATGTATTTGGCGTATAAAGACGGCAAGGTTGCGGGCAGAATAGCGGGCATATGGCACCGCGGGGTAAACGAGAAGAACAACGTAAAACAGCTGAGGTTTACAAGATTCGACGTAATAGACGACTTCGAGGTGACGAAAGCTTTGTTCGGCGAGCTGATTAAATGGGCTAAAGAGCTTGGGATGACGGAAATAATAGGACCAATGAGTTTTTCGGACTTGAACGAAGAGGGAATGCTCATAGACGGGTTTGATAGGGACAGTACCTATATAGAAATATATAATTATCCTTATTATGTGGAGCATATGGAAAAGCTGGGCGCATATAAGGTGGTGGACTGGAACTGCCATCTTGTTAAAGTGCCCGATAAGATGGACGAAAGACTTAAAAAGTTGAGCGAGTACGTTAAAAAGCGCAACGGTTACACCGTTTTGGACGTTGCGTGGTATTTAAAGCACGATAAAAAGAAACTTAAAGAATACATTATGCAGTGCCTTGATATTCTCGACGAGGTGTATGCTCCGCTGTACGGGACAAGCCCTTTGAACGAAAAACAGAAAAAGCGCGAAATGGATTCCATTTTTATGGTGCTTGTGCCTGAATTTGCAACAGTTGTTTTAAAGGACGACAAAGTTATAGCTTACGGCTTTTTAATGCCTTCGATGACTAAAATGATGCAGAAGGCAAAGGGCAAGATTTTTCCCAACGGGCTGTTGCCTTATTTGCACTATATGAAGCATATCGAAGTTGCGGATATGATGAGTATAGGCGTAACGAAATCCGAAAGCAATAAGGGTGCGGTGGCGATTATTATAGAACACTGCCTTGAAGGGCTTATCAAGCACGGAGTAAAATACGCCGAGGGCGGTCCCGAGCTTGAGCACAACGATAATGTGCAGAACCTTTGGAAGAATTACGAAAGGGAGCTTGCCAAAAAGCGCCGTTGCTGGGGAATAAAAGTTTAGTTTGTAAAAATCCGCTTAAAATTATAAAGGGCTTTCCCGTTATTTGGGGAAGCCTTTGTAATGTGTTGATTAAATTGAAATTTGGTATTGCAATTTGGAAATTTACGTGTTAAAATAGATTAGGTTTATAGACTGTGATTTCAATTCCGGAGGAGAAAAATGGATAACGAAAAACTTTTACAACAAATTAAGGCGACGAAGATTGTTCCCGTTGTGGTGCTCAATTCGATTGAAGAAACTTTGCCCAAAATGAAGGCGCTTGTGAACGGCGGATTACCTTGCGCCGAAATTACTTTCCGTACCCCCTGTGCGGCGGAGGCTATTGCGCTGACCGTAAAAACTTATCCCGATATGCTTGTGGGCGCGGGAACGGTCATTAACAAGGAGCAATGCGAAAAGGCGATTAAAGCGGGTTCGAAATTTATCGTTTCGCCCGGATTTTCGGAAGAGGTTGCGGACTGCTGCAAAAAACACGGGATGCTTTATCTGCCCGGTATCGTAACGCCCACCGAAGCTATGGCGGCGATTGCAAAGGGTTTGACGACTCTGAAATTTTTCCCCGCTTCGAATTACGGCGGATTAAAGACGATTAAGGCGATTTGTGCGGCGTTCCCTTATTTGCAGATTATGCCTACCGGCGGTATAAATGCGGAGAATATTCTGGAATATCTGGCTTACGATAAAATTATCGCGTGCGGCGGCAGCTGGATGATGACCGGCACGCCCGAAGAAATAGAAGCTAAGACCAAAGCGGCGGTAGCGTTGGTTAAATAAAGAAGATTGAAACAATAAAAAGCGGCGGACGAAAAAAGAACGCTTTTAACAGGGAATTAAAACAGAAGATGATAAAAAACCTCTCGAACAAAATGTTCGAGAGGTTTTTGCTATCGTGGTGCGGAACAGATAAAAGCATAACTACGCCAAATAAAAACAGGGTAGGTATGTATTATTGATGACCAAAGCATTTATAATTTTAAATTACTGCTTATCGTATGTGCGGCGTATCGGATGTAAAAAAACAGGCGGTAGTTGAATTAAAAATTCTTGGCGGAGAATTATGTCAGACTGTGGAGTCGCGGAAACCTTTGCCTAAAATTTCGTTAGTGTCCGTTAAGATTACGAAAGCCGAAGGGTCGGTACTGTGGATGTGATGTTTTAATTTGAGGGCTTCGCCGCGTTTCATTACGGCGAGCATAACCGTGCGTTCTTCGCGGGTGTAGCCGCCCGTCGCCTTGTAAGAAGTAAAACCGCGGTGCATTGTGTTGAGTATGAATTCAGCCGTCTGTTCCGGATTGGAAGTGATAATGGTGACGTATTTGCTTTTGCCTATGTTTTCGATAACGCTGTCAACTATAAATGATTTTGCAAACAGACCGAGTACGGAATATAACCCCGTGCGCACACCGAAAATCAGAAATGAGGAAGCGGCTATCAGAATGTCGGTTATTAACAGCGCTAAGCCTATGTTTTTTAAGTTTGTATATTTTTTTATTATCAGCGCGATTATATCCGTGCCGCCGGACGACGCTTTGCAGTTGAATAAAATTGCCGCGCCCGCGCCCGTTAAAAGCATTGCAAAAACAAATTCCAGAAAAACCTGTCCCTGAGGTAAAGCTTCTGTTGCTGTAAGCGGTAAATTAACACCAACCGCCTTTAAAATCGCCTCTATGGCGATAGATTCAAGCGTGTATGTAAGTGTGCAGTACGCCGTTTTGAACGAGCAGCCTTTACCCAAAAATATAAAGCCGATAATAAGCAGTATGACGTTTATTATCCACATAATAACCGTCTGCGTAAGAAATTTTTCGGTAAACGCGTTAATCGGCGTAATAAATTTGCTTAAAATTATAGAAAGACCGCTTACCCCGCCAGTGGCGAAATTGTTTGGCGCCTTAAAAAGCACCACGCCGAGAGCGGTGAGTATTGTACCGAGATTTAAAATAACCCAGTATAGTATGGTGCTTTTTGTCTTTTTGCGCTTTTCCTCTTTGGTTAAAAAGGGTTTTTCTTTGCGCTTTTTCATTTTTCCTTTCATATTGTTTTGCGGTTAAAACGCGTCTCCGAAGCCCTTGCCCAAAATTTCGTTTGCGTCGGTTAAAATTACGAACGAATCGGGGTCGATTGATTTAACCTTCGACTTTAATTTTAAAGCTTCGCCGCGCTTGCAGACGGTTACGAGAATTTTACGCTTTTCGTGCGAGTATCCGCCTTCGGCGTCGTAAGAGGTGAAGCTGTGGTTTACCGTTTTTAATATGTATTCGCCTATTTCTTCTGGCTTGGTAGTGATTATCGTTATATACTTCGTTTTGCTTATGCTTTCGATTACGCCGTCGAGAAGGAAGGACTTTGTGAACAAGCCCAAAACGGAGAAAAGTCCCTTGTCAACGTCGAACGTGTAGAACGAGATGAGCACGACAATCATGTCTATAATCATGAGCGCCATGCCTACGTTGAGCTTTGTGTACTTTTTTAAAATGAGCGCGATTATGTCGGTGCCGCCGGACGACGCGCCGCAGTTGAATATCATTGCGCCGCCCACGCCGAAGAAGAGAATGGCGTAAACGAGCTCTAAAAGAGGTTCGTCGGTAAGCGTTCTTAAAGCCCGGGTTACGGTTTCGCCGGTTTCGGGGTTGATTATCGTTTCAACTCTGCCGACGGCGGTGTTGATTAGCCCGACAATGTCCAGATATTCAAACAGCCAGATTATGCAAGTGTAAAAGAGGGAGCAGAAAATCGTCCTTACCGTGCATTGTTTGCCGAGGACTATAAGTCCTATTATTAAGAGGGCTACATTTATAATAGCCATAATTACGCCCTGCGTAAGAATCTGGTTTACGGGCGCGGGAATAAAGCTGTTTATTATGATTGCAATACCCGCGATGCCGCCCAAAGTGAAGTCGTTTGGCGTTTGGAAAAAGTAAACGCTGCACGACATCATAATTATGCCGACGACGAGGAGCGTCCAGCGAAGAACGGAGCGCTTTCTCATTTGGGCGGCGGTTAAAACCTTGCCGTTTACTATATTTCTTTCGGCTTTGGGGGCAAAAAAACTGCGCAAAGCGAATTTGCGTTTGCGTTTTTTTTCTTCTTTACCGTCGGAAGACGTATTATTAACAGGGGCGGGAAGTTCGGAGGGAATTTGCCCCTCGGTTACCTTTTCGGATTCGGGTTCGGGCGAGGGTGCGGGAGTAAGATTTTCTTCCATAAAATATTCTCTTAAATATTATTTGTTTATGTGAATAAATGATAGCATAACCGAGTTGTAAAGTCAATAAAGAAAAGGTTTTTGCCAATGGAAATTTGGGGGAATTGCCTTATTGACTTTAAGGGTAGGGTGTGGTAAACTTTATTAAGTAAATTGCTGTGATTTAAGGACTTTGCAATGATTAACAGAAAGGCTTTGTTTTGCGACGAGACTGAAAATTTTAAATTCCCTTACGAGCCCGACGCGGGCAATACGGTTAAATTGAAAATACGCACGCTGGCGAACGACGTTTTAAAGGTTTACGCAATGATAAACGGAATTAAGCGCACGGCTGTGAAGATTAAGAGCGTGAACGGTTTTGATTATTACGAGACTTCGTTTAAATGCCCCGAAAAGCCCGTGCATTATCATTTTGAGTTGTTCGACGAGGACGATAAGGTTTGTTATAACCGCCTTGGTTGCGTTGAAAACGCGCAAGCGGAATACGATTTTTCGTTTGTTCCCGGCTTTAAGGTGCCGGACTGGGCCAAGGGCGCGGTGTTTTATCAGATTTTTACGGACAGGTTCTGCAACGGGAATCCCGACAACGACGTTGACGACAACGAGTATTATTACACTAAATCGCACTCAAAAAGAATAAGAGAGTGGGATAAGTTTCCGGACGATTTGGACGTGCACAACTTTTACGGCGGGGATTTGCAGGGCGTTTGGTGCAAGCTCGATTATTTGCAGGATTTGGGCGTGGAGGCGGTTCTGTTCAATCCGCTGTTCGTTTCGCCTTCGAATCACAAGTACGACACGCAGGATTACGATTATATAGACCCGCATTTAGCGGTTATAGAGGACGATTGCGACCACAGAATGCAGTTCTGGGAAAAGCACAACGGTTTTGCGCCAAAGTATATAAAGCGTTCCACTTCGCTTAAAAACCTTGAGAAGAGCAACGAATATTTTGCTTTGCTTGTAAAAGAAATGCACCGCCGCGGTATGCGCATAGTTATGGACGGCGTGTTCAATCATTGCGGTTCGTTCAACAAGTGGCTTGACAGAGAAGGGATATATTTGAATAAGGAGGGCTATGAAGTCGGCGCGTATCAGTCGGCGAAGAGCCCTTATAGAAGTTATTTCAAATTTAAAAAGCCTGCGGAAGCTAAGAGCGCTTACGAGGGATGGTGGGGCTATGAAACCCTGCCTAAACTTAATTACGAGCACAGCCGCGAGCTGGAGGATTATATTCTATCAACCGGCGCAAAGTGGGTTTCGGAGCCTTATAATGCAGACGGATGGAGGCTGGACGTTGCCGCCGATTTGGGGCACAGCGAAAGATTTAACCACGCGTTCTGGAAAAAATTTCACCAACGCGTGAGGGAGGATAATCCGGAAGCTTTTATATTTGCCGAGCACTACGGCTCGCCGGCAAAGTGGTTTGCTGGTTGCGAGTGGGATTCGGTGATGAATTACGACGCGTTTATGGAACCGGTGACATATTTTTTAACCGGTATGGAAAAACACAGCGAGAGCTTCGACGCGGGCAGGCTGCACGACGGGAAGCAGTTTTTCGACACGATAATCAAGAATATGGCGCGCTTTCCCCGTCCTGCGCTGGACGCGGCTTTGAACCAGCTTTCAAACCACGACCATTCGCGTTTTTTAACGCGCACTAACCGCACGGCGGGCAGACTTGCGACGAAAGGACCGCATGCGGCGGCTGAGGGCGTGGACGCGCGCACTATGGAGCTTGCCGTTTTGATTCAGATGACGTGGCCCGGTTCGCCCGGCGTATATTACGGAGACGAGGCGGGGCAGGTAGGCTGGACGGACCCCGACAGCCGCAGAACGTACCCTTGGGGGCGCGAGGACAGGGGGCTTTTGGAATTTCATAAGGCCGCCATTGCGTTAAGAAAGCGCATAAGCTGCCTTAAAATGGGGAGCGTTAAGCCGCTTGACGCGGGGAACGGTTATATTGCTTACGGACGTTTTGACAAAAACGATTGTTGCGTGGTGGTTTTAAACTGCTTAGACAACGAAATTTCTTTAAGCGTGCCCGTTTGGGAGATAGGAGTTCCGCGCGACGGCGCTAAGATGACGAGAAAATTCTTTTGCGGCGGCTGGGATTTTTCAACCGTAGAAACGGAGAGCGAGGTTAAGTACGGAAGGCTTTTCGTGACTCTGCCCGAGCAGTCGGCGTGCGTGTATTGTTATAATTTTGAAAAGAGTTCAAACGTTTGAAACTCTTGCATGTTGGGGGGCAATTTGTGAAAGCGGCGGCGGTTAAAATCAATTTTGAGCTTATCGACGAAATAATCAGGGAATCGTTTGCAGAGGGGCTTATGCCTGAAACGGACAGAACGCTTTATTACAAAATAAATTTGCAATGCGGAAACGCGGGGTTATACGCTTTCGGAGCGAGCGTGTACGCCGAAGATATTAAGGCGACAGAGGCTTTTTATGAAAAGTGCGGCGACGCGGAAAGCGCCGGAATTCTTATTAAAAATGTTTCTGATTATGAAGATTTTGCTTTTGTCCGCACGGACAGGCGGTCTATGTTAAGGTTAATTGCCGAACACATAACGGCCATGCCCGTGAGCGGTATGCCGAAAAACAAATACGTTGCGGCGATTGATTTTTTCGGCGAAACGGAAGAAGATTTAAGGTGCGTTGCCGTGGTTGTTTGCGAAAAGCAGAAAGACGAAAAATTCGATTTGTGTGAAGCGGACGGGTTAAGCGGCTTTTCCAACGGGGATTTTAACGGTTTTTATAAGGTTACGAAATTAAAGTGACCGTATTAAATAAAGCATATTACGGGGGTAATTATGGAAAATAAATTTTTCGGGGATTTGGACAGATACCTTTTTCACCACGGAACGCATTACGAACTCTATAATAAAATGGGCGCGCATATCCGCGAAATAAACGGGGTAAGGGGCGTGCACTTCGTTTTGTGGGCGCCGAACGCAAAGGCGGTTTGCGTTATATCCGACGGAAACGGCTGGACGCCGTGGCGGGATATTATGGAAAAGGTTGACGACGCCATTTGGGAACTTTTTGTGCCCGGTATGTGCGAGGGCGTTAAGTATAAATTTCTTGTCGTCGGCGCGGACGGAAGAGAAGTGCAGAAAATCGACCCGTATGCTTTCCGCACTGAATTGCGCCCGCATAACGCTTCTATCGTTGCCAACCTTGAAAACTTTAAGTGGGGCGATGGGAAGTGGCGCAAGGAAAAGAAGGACGAGAACTTCCTTGAAAAACCGATGGCTGTTTACGAAGTGCATCTGGGTAGCTGGAAGAAAGACCTTTCAAAGTGGGACGAGGACCAGTATTTCGATTACAGAACGCTTGCGCACGAGTTGTGCGATTACGTAAAGTGGATGGGGTACACCCACGTTGAGCTTATGGGTATTTGCGAATATCCCTTCGACCCGTCGTGGGGGTATCAGGTTACGGGCTATTTTGCCCCGACTTCGCGTTACGGTTCGCCCGAAGATTTTATGTATTTTGTAGACCATATGCACCGCAACGGCATAGGCGTTATTTTGGACTGGGTACCCGCGCACTTCCCCAAGGATAGTTGGGGGCTGGCTGACTTTGACGGCACGCCTCTTTACGAATACGCCGACCCTTTGCGGGCGGAATATCCCGAGTGGGGTACCAAGGCGTTTGATTTGGGCAAAAAGGAAGTAAGCAACTTTTTAATTGCTTCGGCTTTTTTCTGGGTGGAAAAATATCACGTGGACGCGTTGCGCGTTGACGCGGTTGCCGCTATGTTATATACGAGTTTCGGCAGGGAACAGTGGCGGCCGAACGTGCACGGCGGAAACGAGAATTTGGAAAGCTTTGAATTTTTCAGGCACTTGAACAGCATAATGCGCCAGCGCACGGACGCTTTTTTAATCGCAGAAGATTCTTCTATTATAGAGGGGATTACAAAGCCCGCGAAAAAGGGCGGGTTCGGATTCGGGCTTAAATGGAATATGGGCTGGATGAACGATTCCATTAAATATTATAACAAGGACCCCATTTATCGTCCTTACCACCACTATTTAATGACGCACACCTTTGAATACATATTCGACGAGCACTATATGCTTGTGTTGTCGCACGACGAGGTGGTTTACGGCAAGGGGAGCATGATTAACAAGTTCCCCGGCAATAAACAGGACAAGCTGGGCAGTTTGAAAACTGCCTACACGATGATGATGGGGCACCCCGGCAAAAAGCTTTTGTTTATGGGGCAGGATTTTGCGCAGGAACGCGAGTGGGACTATAAACGCGGTTTGGACTGGTATCTTTGCGACGATGCGGGACACAGGGAAGTTTTGGAGTGCTACCGCGCGCTGTTGCACCTTTATAATGAGCGCCCCGTGCTGCACAACGACTGCGGCGGACCCGTAACATGCGAATGGATAAACAGCGGCGACTTTAACCGCAACATATTCACGTTTATAAGGCGCAACCCGTGGAATTATAATAACGCGCTGATATTCGTTTGTAACTTTGCGCCCGTGGAGCGCTGGGAATTCGGCGTAGGCGCGCCCGTGGACGGCATATATAAGCGGGTGTTTACCACTTATCCCGACGGTAATCCGCTTGAGATTGAGGCGAAGGAAGAGCTTTGCGACGGCAGAAGATATAAGTTGACGTTTACGCTGCGTCCGTTTGAATCGGTTATTTTCGAGGTACCTTATAAAGAGGCAACCGAAGAGGAGAAAAAAGCCGAAAAGACGGTAAAACGGCGCATCAAGCGCGAGCACGACGAGGTCAAAAACGACCTTAGCCACGTGCCGCAGGTGCCCGAATATGACGGAGTTAAGCGCGTTTTAAAGGCTGAAAAGGCAACGAAAACCGTAAAAAATAAGGCAAAAGAAACCGCAGTTAAAAAGAAAACTACGAAAAAATAAAATTTTTGATATAAAGAATATCCCCGTGCAAAATCCGCACGGGGTATTCTTGCTGAAAGCTTGCCGTTTTTAAATAACTTACGCATTGTTTTAATAGTCAGATTTCCTTATAAGATAATTTTGACTGACGTAAAAAACCGCACAGCTTTCAAAGTGCGGCGGCTTCTGTCTGTTACGTTTTCAATAAGAAACTTTATGTTGGGTTGTGTTTAACGCTTTTGAAATATTGTCTTGCGAAAGGTTTTTTTGTAATTCTGTTTTGTGCGGATATGTTTTTGCAGCCATTGCGGGTAATTTGTTTGAAGACCACAACGGCGACTTTAAGCTGTTTAAATCGACAAGCCCGTTTGAAAACAAAGTTATATTGATAATACGCGGCAAAATAAGAGAATTACGGTTACAGTACGTATCCTTCTGTATATTTTAGATATTTTTAAAAGACGAACGTAACGTCCGACGGCGCGAAAACGCAGTCGGACGTAATTTATTTGACACTTTTCCGCCGCGGTAGTATAATGAAACAGATGATTAAAGACTTGCAAAGAGAAATTTTAAAACTTAAGAAGCAAAAGGACGCGTGTATTCTGGCGCACAGCTATATGAGCGAGGACGTGTGCGAGGTTGCCGACTTTACGGGCGACAGCTACGCGCTTTCCGTTAGGGCGAAGAGCGTGCCGCAAAGCACCGTTTTAATGTGCGGGGTGAGATTTATGGCGGAAACGGTTAAAATGCTTTCGCCGAGCAAAAAAGTTTACCTTGTCAACCCGCAGGCGGGCTGTCCTATGGCGGAGCAGTTCGACAAAGAAATAATTGCGGAAGTAAAGAAAACTTATCCCGATTACGCTGTGGTGGCGTACATAAACACCACAACCGAGCTTAAAACCATTGCGGACGTTTGCGTGACTTCGGCAAGCGCGGTTAAAATTTGCCGGGCAATTCCGCAAAAAAATATCCTTTTTATTCCCGACATAAATCTGGGCACGTACGTTAAAGGGCGGGTTCCCGAAAAGAATTTTAAACTTTTGTCGGGCGGTTGTCCCACGCACGCTAAAATAGAAAAATCCGACGTTGCGGCGGCTAAAAAGGCGCACTCCGAGGCGCTTTTACTCGTTCACCCCGAGTGCAGACCCGAAGTAACCGAAGCCGCGGATTTTGTGGGTTCGACCACGGGTATTATGGATTTTGCGATAAAATCGGACAAAGAAGAGTTTATTATAGGCACGGAAAATTCGATTGTGGAACACTTGCAGTTCAAGTGCCCCGAAAAGAATTTTTATCCGCTTTCAAAGGACCTTGTTTGTCACAATATGAAAATAACCACTTTGCCCGACGTTTTTAACTGTTTGTCGGGGCGAGGCGGCGAAGAAATTATTTTAGACGAGGAAACGCGGTTAAAGGCGGTTAAGTCTATTGAAAAAATGATAGAGTACGGCGGTTAGGAACGCGTATAAGCGGCGCAATAGGGCGTTTGGTTCCGCTTTTCTTAGGGTTGTTTACGGCTTAGTAAACTCCTCTTGAAAATGCCGCTCGCCTTGTCTTGCTTGCTTCTCTGCGTTTTTACGGTTGCGGTGTTTGCGATAAATCAGAGGGATTTATGTTTATTACGACGAAGGGCAGGAACGCCTTAAAAATTATGGTGGATTTGGCGCGGCGCGAGGGTGAGGGCTTTATTTCGCTTGCCGACGTTGCCGAAAGACAAAAGGAAAGCCTGAAATATTTGGAGGCTTCGGCAAAGACGCTTTCTGCGGCGGGGCTGATTGTGAGCGCGCGTGGGAAAAGCGGCGGTTATAAGCTTGCGAAAAAGGCTGAAGAATACACCGCGGCGGAAATTTTGCAGGCGGGGGAGGGCACGCTTGCACCCGTTTCTTGTCTGAGCGGTTCAACTCCGTGTGAAAACGCTTGCACTTGCCAGACTCTGCCTCTTTTTAAAGAGCTGGACGAAGTGATTATGAATTTTTTAAATTCCAAAACGCTTGCGGATTTGGTGAAGTAGTGATTTAAAGACGTTTCCATACGTAATCTTATTAAAGTTAAGTTTAAAACGCGCGACATTGTTTCGCGCGTTTTTATTATGCAAAAGCAACGGGCTAATGTTCAATGGAATAAAAAACTTTGCTAATTATTGATTTTTTTAGCATAATATGATAAACTGATTATGCTAAACTAACTTAATATGTATCGTTGGGGTATTTTTCTGTTTTAGAGAATATTTTTTTTGCGTTACGATAAAACTTGAATTTGATAAAATGCAAATTCCAAATCTTTATCGTAATGAGTATATCCCATTCGTATTAGGTTAGTTTAGCGACAATCGGAATTTGCGTTTTTGTGCGTCAATTTCGGTTGGCGCACTTTTTATTTTTGGAGGAATTATTAATGATAAAAAGAACTTAAAAAATATTTGAAATACACAACTAATTATTCTAAATTTTTAAGGAGATTACATAATGAAAACACAACTTTTTAAGAAAACGGCAATGTTAGCGCTAAGTATGTCGTTGTTGATTAGCTTTGCGTTCGGGTTAAATTTTGCGGGTTCAAGTTTAAGCAGCGAATCGGCTGACGCAAAAACAGTAGGCGCAATATTTGACATAGGAGACGAAACTTCCGGCTTTAATTCGGAAAATTTGACAATACTTTACGACAGAATAAACCGCGGTTCAACTACCTATAAAGAGCTGAGCGACAGCCTTGGGACGGAGAACGGAAAGGTTTTGCGCACCTCTGCTCAAATGTCGGCATTAGGTATGACAAGTATATTATTGGGCGGATTGAAATGGAATGCTGTGGCGGCTTCAAAGGACGTTAACGGCGACGTGGTTTTAACGCTTTGGCTAGCTAACAGTCTTGCTTCCAAATCGTTTGCTAAATGTTCTTCAACTTCCGTAGGGAAATATGCGGCGAACGAATACGGAACGAGTTTTGTGCGGGCATGCATTGTCGGCGGAGATTATGCCGCAACTGCCTACGCAACAAACACGGCAACACAAGACGAAACGTTAAAAGCTTTTTTAAATAAATATGAATCGTTTATTGTAACGCCTTCGCAAATAGAATATCAAGGCGCTGAAAGAGCGTCTGTTTCGTGGGGCGAAAGTAACGATTACATTAATGAAGCGTATAATACTATTTCGGGCAGTTGGTCTTCTGCGACGGGGCAAATACAAAATTGTACGGGCTATGGGCAATGGAAGGACGATAAGCTATGGCTTCCTTCAAGAACGGAAACGGGTTATAATACATCCAATACGGGACTTTGGAATTTGTCCGCCGCCGTAAGAGCGGATAGCTGTCACACCTGGGTGCGTACAGGTACTACCGGTGGAAGCAGAGGAGAACAAACTTACGCAGTACTTTTGGGGAGCAACGGTAATAGTTTTTATACCGATAATGTCAACAGCTCCGGAGGGCGGCTTGGTTCAGGAACTACTTACGTTTCTTACGGCGTGCGCCCCGCATTTCATCTGAATTTAAAATCGGCAGCCAATGCGGCGGGACAGGACACCGGTGAGGACGCGGACGAAACGTATTCAGTCGCCGTCCCTGCTTTTAATCCGACAACAGGGTTTGTATTGTCGGCAGACAAGATGACGGCTACCACTACATTTTCATCTGAAATGCGCACGATAAGCACAACCGAAATCAATGCAAGCATAACTGTAACGCCGACAAATAATATAACGATTAACGGGGATATAATTACCCTTCCGAAAAACCTTGCGGCAGGAACTTATTATCTGACTATGAATTTACCTGAGAGCGGTTATATTTGGGAAGATACCGAAAACGCGGACGAAAGACAATTGATTATAATTATAAATGCCGAAGAGCCGAATCCCGATAAAGACACCGACACCGATAAAGATACCGATACGGGTGCGGACACCGATACTGACACCGATAAGGATACTGATACGGGTGCTGATACCGATAAAGATACCGACGTGGGGACCGATACGGATACCGGAGCAGATTCAGGTGCTGACAAGAATGACAATTTGTTTAAGACACTAAAAATTGTGCTCATCGTTTTAGGCGTTGTATTGCTGCTTGTTATGCTGTTATTGCTTATTATATTCCTAAAAAAGCGCAATCGTAAAAAATGAAAATAATTAAATTTTAATATAATATCCCGCAAATTGACGGCAAAACGTTTAATTGGTAAAAAAAGTTCCCGGATAAATTCCGAGAACTTTTTAGTTTATCGGATAATTGTGTTTTTGCGAGTCGGCTTTTTTATTTTGCGTGGTATTCTTCGAACAAGTCGTTCGGCGTGCATTCCAGAATTTCGCACAAAGCTTGCAAGGTTGAAAATTTAATCATAGTCGTTTGGTTGTAAACTAATTTGTTGAAATTTTGAAAACTCAAACCTAATTGCATGTTTAGCCAATATTTTGTTTTATCTTTTTCTTTTAAAATTTCTAAAATCCTCAATTTCATATCTCACCTCCGCATACACTAATTTAAACATTAGATAATGCAAAGATTATACGAAAAAAATTGCTTGACAAAAAGATATTATGATTAATATAATGTAAACATTAGCTATAATAAAGGCGGTGTATATGGACGAGATAGAATATAGTTTTGCCGAACTGCGCGAGATTGAAGAGGAAATTATAAAAGCGGAAAAAAACAGGCGGAAATTTAAAATTTTAAATAAGGCGGTTAAGCTTTATAAAGAGCTTGCCGCCGCCGAAAAAAAGTTAAATTTGCCAAACCGCACGAAGGCGGATTTTAAAAGACGTGCGAAGATTTTAACCGAAATTTGCGTTTTGTTCCGCAGGGACGCGGAAAATTCAGCGATAAAAGAGATTAAAAAAGAAGCCGAACTTTTAAACGGGCTGTACGGCGGCTTAAAACAAGTTTTTGAAAATATTTTAATAAAGACGAATTAAAAAATATTATTTTATGTTCTAATTCCTATTGACAAAGTAGGAATTATTTTTTATAATAAAATCATACTGAATAAATAGGAATTAAAATTTTGAAAAACATAAATAGTTTCTGTTTTTCAAAGGAATATACGATGAGGACAATTTACGTTGACAATGCGGCTACGACCGCGATGAGCGATACGGCAATTGCCGCGATGACGGATTATTATAAAACCGTTTACGGCAATCCTTCTTCGTTGCACACCGTAGGGCAACAGGCGAAAGAGGCGCTGGAAGGGTTCCGCGGGCGCGTGGCGAGATGCCTTAACTGCGAGCCGAGGGAAATATATTTTACTTCGGGCGGGAGCGAGGCGGACAACCAGTGTATTCGTTCCGCCGCTTTACTCGGCGCGAGAAAAGGTAAAAAGCACATAATTTCTACTGCGTTCGAGCATCACGCGGTTCTGCACACCCTTAAAAAACTTGAAAAAGAGGGGTTTGAGGTGACTTATCTGGACGTGCACGAGAACGGGCTTGTTACGGCGGACGAGGTTGCTGCGGCGATAAGAGAGGATACGGCGCTTGTAACCGTTATGTTTGCCAACAACGAGGTGGGCACAGTTCAGCCGATTGAAGAGATTGGCGCGGTTTGCCGCAAAAAGGGCGTGATTTTTCATACGGACGCGGTACAGGCGGCGGGGCATATTCCGGTTGACGTTAAGTTGCAAAACGTGGACATGCTGTCGCTTTCGGCGCATAAATTTCACGGACCGAAGGGTGTTGGCGCGCTTTATTGCAGGCGGGGTATTCCGCTTTTGACCTTTGTGGAGGGCGGGGCGCAGGAGCGCGGCAAGCGCGCGGGAACCGAAAACTTAGCCGGCATTGCCGGGATGACGGCGGCGCTGGAAGAGGCTTGCGCGAATATGGAAAAGAATTCCGCAAAGCTTTTGAAACTCAGGGAAAAGCTGATTGACGGACTTTTAAAAATTCCGCATTCTAAGCTTAACGGCGACAGGCATAAAAGACTGCCCGCGAACGTGAACATGTGCTTTGAGGGAATAGAGGGTGAAAGCCTTTTACTGCTTTTAGACGCAAAAGGGATTTGCGCGTCTTCCGGTTCGGCCTGTACTTCCGGCTCTTTGGACCCTTCGCACGTGTTGCTGGCTTTGGGGTTGCCGCACGAGGTGGCGCACGGCTCCTTGCGGATTTCGCTTTCGGAGAGCAACACCGAGGCGGACGTGGATTATATTATATCTGAAGTGCCCAAAGTTGTGGAATATTTAAGGGGTATTTCGCCGGTTTGGGAGAAATTGGAAAAAGGTATTCAAGAGCACCTTATTTAAACGCGCGGAATTGATTTTTGCGTTTTTAAAATACTTATGATATTAAAAAATAAAATTCAGAGGTTTTACGATGGCTTTATACAGCGAAAAGGTTATGGACCATTTCACCAATCCCAGAAACGTGGGAAAAATTGAGGACGCCGACGGAATAGGCGAGGTGGGCAATGCAAAATGCGGCGACATAATGAAGATTTACCTTAAAATTAAGGACGGAATTATAGAGGACGTAAAGTTTAATACTTTCGGTTGCGGAAGTGCGATTGCGTCTTCTTCGATGGCTACGGAACTCATTAAAGGCAAGCCGCTTACGGAGGCGCTTAGTTTAACCAACAAGGCGGTTGCCGAGGCTTTGGACGGATTGCCCGCGCATAAACTGCACTGTTCGGTTTTGGCGGAGGAGGCTATCCGCGCGGCGATTAAGGATTATTACGATAAGAACGGAATTGCTTATGATAAATCGCAGTTCCCCGACCCGCACGACGAGGACGAACACGTAGTTGAAGAGGATTAACCCCCGAATATTAGGGATTTAAGTGCGTTTGAGAGGGCGAAAAGCGGTGAAAGAGCTTACTGAAGTGCAAAAAATCGAGCGGTCGATAATTACCAAATTCAGAAAAGGTATATGGTCGCGTTTTCTTGAAGCTGTTAAGAAATACGAGCTGATTGAAGAGGGCGACAAAATTGCCGTTTGCGTTTCCGGCGGGAAGGACAGCTTTTTGCTGGCGAAGCTCTTTCAGGAACTTAAAAGACATTCCGAAATTAAATTCGATGCCGTATATATAGGCATGAATCCCGGTTATAACGCTGAAAACGCAGAGCTTATAGCACGCAATGCGGAGCTTTTGGAAGTGCCGCTGAAAACGTTTAATTCGGATATATTCGAAGTGACCGACGAGATAGGGGGCAATTCCCCCTGCTATTTATGCGCGAGGATGAGACGCGGGTTTTTGTATGCGAGGGCGAAAGAGCTTGGCTGCAACAAGATTGCGTTGGGGCACCACAAGAGCGACGTTATAGAAACGACTTTAATGGGTATGCTTTACGGCGGACAGATTCAGGGAATGTTGCCGAAGCTGAGGAGCAACAACTTTGAGGGGATGCAGCTCATTCGTCCTATGTACTGCATTGAAGAAGAGGATATAATCCGCTGGGTGAATTATAACGGCCTTAAATTCATAGCTTGCGCGTGCAAAAAGACCGAGGGGCTTGCGCTCGGCGAACAGGGGTATTCGGCACGGCAGGAAGTTAAGGAAATTATAAGGCGGGTTAAAGATAAGAACCCCGACGTGGAGAGCAGTGTGTTTAAATCTATTCACAACGTGCAGTTGGATACGCTTGTCGGCTATAAAAAGGGCGGCAAAACTTATTTTATGGAAAAGTTTAAAAGTGATTTAAAAGAGTAACCGCCGCCGTGTTGGTGTGTAAAAATATTTTTTATAAAAGAAAGCCCCGCGGAGTTTTCAAACTCCGCGGGGCTTTTGGCGTTAAAGTAAGCGTTTACAAAGCAAATTATGCACAGGGCTTAATCCTTCTCCATTTTATGTCGGGAAAATTGAGGCGGAAATTTTGAAATGCGTATTGATTTTATAATTATTGTATGGTAATATGGTATTTGTGAAAATTGGGTGACAATGTGCCGGTGCCCTTTCGGGACGGCGGTTTCATATTATATTATACAAAAGGAGAAAAAATGGAGAATTTGCTGTTGATTGTTGCAGGCGCGGCGATTATTCTTGCCGTTGCCTACGCGGTGTTCAACTTCTTTTCGGTTAAAAAACTGGAAGAAGGCACCGAGAAAATGGGTGAAATTGCGGACGCCATAAGAATAGGCGCAAACACTTTCATTAAGTATGAGTATAAACTCGTTGCCATAATAGGCGCGGTTATTGCCGTTGTCGTGTTTATCGTTATAAGCTGGCAGGCGGCTATTGCGTTTATTATGGGTGCGGTTTTGAGCGCTGCCGCGGGCTGGGTTGGAATGAAGATTGCGACCTACGCCAACGTGCGGGTTACAAACCGTGCGAGAGAGAGCAAGGACCTGGGAAAAACCTTAAAGGTCGCTTTTAAGGGCGGCTCGGTTATGGGACTTTGCGTTGCGGGCTTTGCGCTTTTGGGGCTTGTGACCGTTTATCTCATTTTCGGTTTGGGCGCAGGGCAGATAAACGACATAATAAACGATACGATTGGTACGAATTTTATTACCGGACTTAAAGCTTCGTTTACAATGACGCTTTCGGGTTATGCGCTCGGATGCTCGATTATTGCAATGTTTAACCGCGTGGGCGGCGGTATTTATACAAAAGCCGCGGATATGGGCGCGGACCTTGTGGGCAAGACCGAGGCGCACATACCCGAGGACGACCCGAGAAACCCCGCCACCATTGCCGATAACGTAGGCGACAACGTGGGCGACGTTGCCGGCTTGGGCAGCGACCTTTTGGAAAGTTACGTCGGAGCGATACTTTCCGCCGTTATGCTTGCGTGCGAACTGTTTATGCACACCGCCGAATTTACCGACGCGGAGTTTTTGAACAAGCTTATGCTGTTCCCCATAGTGTTTGCGGGGTGCGGACTGATTGCGTGCATTATAGGTATTTCTTACATAGTTATAAAGCCGAGACTATCTAAAAACGTGCATATGGAACTGAACGTTGCAACGTGGATTTCGGCGGGCGTAACCGTGGTTGCGGGCATTGTGTTAAGTTATCTGATGTTTAAGGATATCCCCGCGGAGACTATGAAATCGATAGGTTTCAGAGTGAGCGAATTCTCGCCCTGGCTTGCGGCGGTTTGCGGAATTATTGCGGGCATAGTTATTGGCGTAATTTCGGAATATTACACGAGCTATGATTATAAACCCACCAAAAAGATTTCGCACGCTTCGAAGGAGGGACCCGCGCTTACCGTTACGCAGGGGCTTGCAAACGGAATGATAAGCTGTATGCTCCCCGTAGTCGTTCTTGCGGTTGCTATTTTCGGTTCTTACGCTATAGCGGGAATGTACGGCGTTGCGTGCGCGGCGTTCGGTATGCTGTCGTTCGTGGCGGCTACGGTTTCGGTTGATACTTACGGCCCGATATCAGACAATGCGGGCGGTATTGCCGAAATGAGCGGACTTGACGAGGAAGTGCGCGGAATTACCGACAAACTTGACAGTGTGGGCAACACCACGGCGGCAATAGGCAAGGGCTTTGCAATAGGTTCGGCGGCGTTTGCGGCGCTTTCGTTAATGACCTCGTACCTGTACGCGTTTACGGGGCACGATTTGGTGCTTGATATAATAAATCCTTTAACGCTTTGCGGAGCTTTGTGCGGCGGGGCGTTGCCGTTCTTCTTCTCGGGACTTTTAATAGAAGCGGTTGCCAAAGCCGCAAGAAAGATGGTTGAAGAGGTTCGCCGTCAGTTCAGAGAAAATCCCGGCATTCTTGCAGGTACGGAACTGCCCGATTACAAGACCTGTATTGGAATTTCTTCGCAGGGGGCGCTTAAGGAAATGCGTATTCCCTGCATATTCTGCATACTTTTCCCGCTTGTTACCGGCTTTGTTTTCGGACCTATGTTTGTAGGCGGCGTGCTAATAGGCGCAACGCTTGCGGCGATTATGCTTGCGCTCTTCTGCGGCAATGCGGGCGGAGCGTGGGATAACGCGAAAAAATACATAGAGGCGGGCGGACTTGCCGAGGTTAAAGCCGAAATAGAAAAGGCGAAGACGGAAGCCGGCGAAACTGCCGAAAACGTTGTGTTTGAAGAGAACGTCGGTAAAGGTTCGCCTGCGCACGACGCGGCGGTTGTAGGCGACACCGTGGGCGACCCCTTGAAAGACACGGTTGGACCTTCGCTGGATATATTGATAAAGATTATGTCTACCATTTCGCTTGTGGCGGTTGTGGTGTTCAGCCAATACAATTTGTTTGACGTAATTCAAAGGGCGATAGGCGCTTAATTTAAAGTAATAAAAACAAGAGCCGCCCCGCACAAACAGCGCGGGGCGGCTTTTTAATTTATATTTCAAATATTTTATCGTAATCAATATTCAAAATTTGTTTGATTAAAATAATTTCATCGGGATATAAGTGCCGTTGACCGACTTCAATTTTTGCAATTGCACTTCGCGTAATATCACAACCGCAAACCTGCATTTTAGTTGCAAGCATATCTTGAGTAAAACCGGCAATTTCTCTTAATTTTTTTAAATTTGCGCCAATGAGTTTTTCTGTTTCGTAATTCATAATTTTTATGCACTTATTTAAGAACAATGCTTGACACAAGTATACAAAATAAATATAATGAATTTGCACCTATATAAGTGCAATACAAAATTTATAAGGAAGAAATATGAAAAAGAGTGGGCATTTGTTTGCAAAGGAATTGGAAAACCTTGAAGTGAGGGTGGATGAAGCGAGTATGCTGTTGGATTTAAAGGTGCTGTTAAAGGATTATTATACAGCAACGTTTACCGCAAACGAAAAAAAGCTTGAAATAAAGTTCGATAACGGACAAAAATTCGAAATATCGGTAAAAGAGAAGTAAGCCCGTTTGTTTGGAGTGGTTGAGCCGCGGCGCGTTAAAAAACGCGCCGCGGCTTTTTGTTGGCGATATTGAGTTTGTTTTAGGAGAGATTTTTTAAGTTAAGCGGTTACTTCCGCTAGAAATAGCGGCAATAAGATTTGAATATAAATACGGGAGTGAGGAGGAAAGAACAACGGCAGAGGGCATTAAAGGGGCATAAGCGCGGGACAAGGTGAATAACATAAACCGAGGTAGTTTATGGGTAATTTTTGCTTTGAAGAAGGGGAACAGACTTTAAAAAGGCTGGGAACTTCCCGCGAGGGGCTGAGCGCGGCGGAGGCTGCGGCAAGACTTGAAAAACACGGCGCGAACGAATTGGAAAAAAGCAAGTCCGCCGGTCCTATAAAACTGTTTTTTGCGCAGTTTAAGGATTTTATGACAATTCTTTTGGTGGTTGCCGCGGCGGTTTCGGGGTTGATTGCGTTTATTTCGAAGGATTTAAACGATTTGACGGATACCGTTATTATAATAACCATAATTATTCTGAACGCCGTTGTTGGAACGGTTCAGCAATACCGCGCAGACAAGGCGATTGAAAATTTAAAGAAACTTTCCGCTTCGTTTTGCAAAGTCAGAAGAGACGGACGGGAGACCGTTATCCCCTGTGAAGCGCTTACCGTAGGGGACGTGGTGCTTTTGGAAGAGGGGGACGTGGTGCCTGCCGATTGCAGGATTTTAGAGTGCAATTCGCTTATGTGCGACGAATCGGCGCTGACGGGAGAAAGTACGGGCGCGGAGAAAAGCCCCGAAAGAATACGCGGAAACAAGGTTGCGCTCGGGAATATGAAAAACACGCTGTTCGGTTCAACTTTCGTTTTGCGCGGCAATGCTACCGCCGTGGTGACAAACGTTGGAATGGGAACGGAAATGGGCAAGATAGCCTCGCTTTTGCAAGGAGGCAAGGCGGGAAAAACTCCGCTTGAAAACTCGCTTGTAAAGCTTGGAAAGATTATTTCCGCGTTTGTTCTGGCGGTTACGGCAGTTATATTTATAGTCGGGCTGTTTGTGAGACAGGACGGACTTTTGAAGAACTTTATGTCCTCGGTTGCGGTGGCTGTTGCCGCTATTCCGGAAGGACTGCCCGCCGTGGTGACGATTATTATGGCTATGGGCGTGCAGAGAATGTCGAAGCGCGGCGTGGTTATAAGAAAGCTGAAGTCGGTGGAAACGTTGGGGAGCTGTTCGGTGATATGCTCTGACAAAACGGGAACTTTGACGCAGAATAAACTTAAGGTGGTTGCCGCATATTGCGGGGGCAAACGTTGTTCAAACGAGGATATAAGAGGGGCAATTTCTTTAAATAGGGCAAAAAACAGCCCTGAAAACAGGCTTTTGCAATGTATGTCCGCCTGCATTAACGTTAAAGGCGAAAAGGGGCGCGAGCTGGGAGACCCGACTGAGGTTGCCTTGAAGATATATGCGGGGGAATGCGGATTTTCGGGGAGTTTTGCGAGGACTGGGGAGAAACCGTTTACCTCGGAAAGAAAGATGATGACCGTTGCAGTGGACGACGGCGGAAAGAAAACGAGCTTTACCAAGGGCGCGCCGGATATTCTGATTAAAAAATGCACTCACATACTGACCGCGTCGGGGATAAGGGAAATGACCGAAGCGGACAGAATTGCGGTTGTTAACGAAAACGACGGTATGTCTGACGAGGCTTTGCGCGTTTTGGGTTTTGCTTATAAAAACGGCGGGGATATGTGCGAAGAAAGCCTTGTTTTTATAGGGCTTTGCGGTATGATTGACGCGGTTAAAGAGGGCGTGGGCGAGGCTGTGGAAGAATGTCGCGGCGCCGGAATAACTACGGTTATGATAACGGGAGACCACGTGCGGACTGCGCTTGCAATCGCAAAAAAAGCTGGTATAGCAAGCGATATGAACGAAGTTATGACGGGAGAACAGCTGGACGCGCTTCCGGAAAACGAGCTGGACGAGAAGATAGAGAACTGCCGCGTGTTTGCGAGAGTTTCGCCAAAGCATAAAAATATTATTGTGCAGGCTTTGCAGAGGCGCGGAAAGGTTGTTGCGATGACGGGCGACGGAATAAACGACGCCCCGAGCATAAAGAGCGCGGATATAGGCATTGCTATGGGCAGAGCCGGTACCGACGTGACGAAGAGCGCTTCGGATATGGTTATAACCGACGATAACTTTACTACGATTGTTTCCGCCGTGCGCGAGGGCAGAAGAATTTCGGGCAATATAAGAAAGACTATACAGTTTTTTATTTCGACCAATCTTGCCGAAGTGCTTGCCATTTTAATTGCGTCGCTGTTTTTGTTCAGGTTTGACTTTTTACTTTCCACGCAGCTTTTGTGGCTGAATCTGATTACGGACAGTTTGCCTGTTCTGGCGCTTGGTATTGAGCGCGAGGAGAGGGACGTTATGAAACGCCCGCCCGAACGCGCTGAGAAAGGGTTGTTTTCAAAATTGTCGCTGTGCTCTATTGCGTATTACGGGTTGTTTATGACGGCGGTGACCGTGGGCGTTTTTGCGGGCGCATTGAAAGCTTGCGGAAACGAAGTCGCCACGACAATGACTTTTATGACGCTTTCGTTTTTGGAGCTTTTTCAGGCGTTCAATATTCGTACGGAACGCGGAACGGCTTTCGGCAAAGGGATGTTTTCGAACAAAGTGTTGCTTTTGACCGTGGGGGCGGGAGTGCTTGTGAACGTGCTTTTGTGCGTAAGTCCGTTATCCGTTGCATTCGGACTGGTTGCGCTGTCACCCGCGCAGTGGGCTATTGTGTTCGGGTTGTCGCTTTCGGTTATTCCCGCGGGGGAACTGTTTAAGCTGTGCGTAAGAATTTTTACAAGGCGCAAATTGCGTTTGCCGCTGCATATTAAGGGGGCAAGCGTGATGAAAAGAACGGCGGAAATGAAAAATAAGGCGTAAAAAAGCCCTGCTGCGTCAGCTGACGCGGCAGGGTAATTTTATGTTTAACCGAAAGCGCGCCGAGGGAACCTTTGAGGTGAATGTTGGGCGCCTCTTTAAAGTCCTCATTTTCGGCGTAGATGATTGAATTAATGCCGGCGACGCTTTCTTTGCAAAGACTTATCGTAAGATTATCTGCTCTTGCTTTAGTTGAGGTTTCCGCTTCGGGAATGTTTCCGCTGAATGGACGTAATCTTTTCCGAGTCCGCCGTTGTCGTAAATTATCTGACATATTTTTGATTTCGGCGCTGTTACGATTGCTATTATCGTTTCGGCATTCATTATAAAGACTCCGTATATCAGACTAAACCGATTATGTCGCGGGCGACTTCTGCGGAAGGATTGCCTGTGCACAGAGCGGAAAAGTTGGCGTGTTTTTTGCGGGAATTTTCGTCGTCGTTCAAATATGCGGAGATTGCCTTTACAATTTGTTTATACGATTTGACCACTATAGCCGCGTCGCGCTTTTTTAAAAACAGTATGTTTTTTACTTCGGGGAACAGTTTGTTGTCGTAAACTATAAATTTAACTTTGCAGGTCGACGCTTCGCATATGGAACTGCTTCCGCTTTTGCCGACCATGATTTGGCTGGCTTTCATAAGCCCGGGCATATTTGTTACAAAACCGAGATTTATAACGTTGTTTATATTGTTGCGTTTGATAAACGCGTCGATTTCTTTTTTGCTCTTTTCGTTATTGCCGTTTACGATAATCAGATTATAGTCTTTTATTTTGTCGTAAAGATATCTTACTAATTTGCAGTTGTCTCCGAAACCCGCTCCGCCGTTGGAGACGAGAATGAATTTATCGCTGTTAGCGCCAAGTTTTTTTACTACCTCGTTTACGGAAACGTCGGAGTAGAATTTTTCGGCGATAGGAACGCCGTATGTTTTGATAATATCGGGGTTTGCTCCCTTTTCGGTAAGTATAGACGTGACTTCTTTGCAGGAGGAAAATATTTTACTGCAATGTTTCAGCTGCTGGGAATACCACGAAACTACAAAATCGGGCATCTGAAACACGTACTTAATGCGGACGCCTTCTTCGATTAACTCGTCGAGAGCCATTGCCGTTGTGTTCAGCGGCGTGTAAATTATGTCGGGCGAATATCTTTTGATGTATTTTACAAGTTCCTTTTTCATTTCGGAAACGTCTTTATTGATGAAAAAGTGTTTCCTTTTGGAACGCAGAGCGATTTTATAAGCTACGCTCTGTCCGAATGCAACGGTGCGGGGAATGTGCTTTACCAATTTGTAGTAATTTTCGCTTGAAAATTTAGCCATTTTAGGATTTTCGGCATAAATATCAACGTAATCGCAGACCACGCCGTCGTGCTTTTTAAGCGCGTCCATTACCGAATAACAAATCGATTCGAGTCCGGCGCCGACTTTTAATCCGATACACAGAACTCTCATTCAAGTCCTCTCTTTTTAAGCTGATTGTTCAGACACTTCAGTCCCGTAATATAATACAGAATCTGGGTATTGCTGTTGTCGGAGTGAAGTGGAATCATACTGATAAACAACAGACCTTCAATCAGTTCGATGTCGTCTACATTAAATCCGTGTGCGGCGATAATTCTGTCAAAGACGTCGGGGGAAATCATATCGTTGGAATAGAAATGATATTCGAAATCGTTGCAGGACCTTTCGGTCATATTGAACAGGTTTAAGGTTATTAAATCGTATAAGCCGTGATAGTTGTGCCTGAGTTTGGCTATATCGTAACGGCAATCGCCGTAGATTGTATCGATTTTGAAGTTGCCGCGGGGGTCGAGAAGTTTGAAAGTTCCGGAGGGGGGGAAGAAGATGATGTTGCTGAAGCAGCTGTCGCCGTGGATTATGGTTGCGAATTTACGGCTGTCTTCAACCAGTTTTTCGAAAGCGGGCATAAGCTTTGGAAAGATTTTGTATACTCCCGTCAGCGGTTCTCCGTTGGCGTAAATTACGTCCTGTTCCAAAACGTCCTGCCGCGACCACTGTTTTATGCGCTCGAGAGTTTTATCTATATACATAAAACGCGAGCAGTCTTTTATGTCGAAATCCTTGGGCGCTTTGTGTTTCCAGAGTTCGTTTAAGGTGCGCAATAATTTATCGAATATGTACGCCCAGTTATTTTGTCCGATTTTATAATAATTGAAGTATTCGGTTAAAGTGCTGCCGTTTACAAATTCGGTTTTGTAGGATACGACTTCGTTTCCGTCTACTTTTTTAACGGTGCTGCCGAAATAATTGGGGATGAGATAGCCCAGTCTGCGTCTGGATATTTCTTTAAGCCACATGATTTCGGATTTTAATTTGAGGTAAGAGCTTTCTTTTGTAAGTACTCCGAATTCATCCAGCTTGAATTTGTTGAAATTTCTACCGGCGATATTTTTAGCCAGAGTCTGGTTATAATCCTTGAGCGTGCCGGTATCGTACCAGGAATTTATACGCATACCCTTGATTCGTTGACTTTTGCCGTATTCGCTTATCAGAGAACTGAGTTGCAGTTCGTTGCGGATTACAGGGTATTGTTTGCCGAGACAATTGCGGAGAAGTTCGGGATTGGTAAAATAGTAGAGACCTATGAGAACTTTGTTTGTTTCCGGCGTGTAATCCGGCTTGTCTATTATGTCGGTAACAACTTCGTCGGCGTTGGTTTTGATGAGACACCAGCGGGAGTGGGAGTTGTCGCTTATCGTTTTATATCCTATCCAGTCGTAACCGTAATCCAAATCAGTTTCGCACAGGGTGTCGCCCAAAAGCAAAATTGTGGGTTTGGTTATCAGTTCCCTGCATAGCTGAAAAGCGTGCAACGGCCCCTGGGGGTTGTCCTGAATTACGTAATTAAGCTTGATATATCCGCCGCCGAAGCTTTTTTCTGCAAATTCGCGAACAATCAGGTTGTTTGCCGTGCTTGTTACAAACGTTACGTCGCAGACTTCTTCATTGGTTGCCAGGTCGGCTATCATATTGAAACACGCCGGTTTCTGGTTGATGGTCATCAGCCCTTTGGGCAGAGTAAAAGACAACGGAGCCAGACGTGTGGCTTTACCTGCGATTAAAATGACAAGTTGTTTTTCCATTAGTTTATTACCTCATAATAATTGTAACAAAACGAAAAAAATAAGTCAATCGTTTGCCTTTCACATTGACGTCTGATATAATAAAACCGATGGTAAAAACGCATGAAAAAAAATTAAAAATAATAGTATTTGACTTTGACGAGACTTTATACTATCATCCGCGCGCTCTTGAGTTTTATGTTGAGTTTATAAAGAACGCTATATGCAGTTTGTCTTCGCGCAACGGTGACGAGGCGATGAAGATTATAAGAGAATATGGATTTGACCGAAGAGGCGAGAAGCGCGTATCGTTCGGGAAAACGTGCGGGAAGTTCGGAATAGACGAGAAGGCGTGGGACGAATATAAGCTTTCGCATTTTTTCGAGGTGGATTACGACGGTGCGGACACGGTTGATAATAAGCTGCTTATTGAACTGGCAAAAAAGTATACTCTTGTAATACTTTCTAACGAATTATACGAGAACATTATATATAAATCGGAAAGACTGGAGATAGACCTTTCGGTATTTGACAGAATATACGCGCCGAGTGTTGCGGACGGGGGACATTCCGTGGATAAAAAGGAGTCGTTTAAAAAGATTTGCGAAGATTACGGCGCGGAGCCTGACGAACTCTTTGCGTTGGGTGACCGTTATCAGGTGGACGTTGCGCCGCTTGTCGAACTCGGCGGTGCGGGCGTGCAGATATCTTCAGTGGCTGACGCCGAGAACATTATTAAAACGAAATTAATGTGATTTGCCGTAAAAAGACCGGCGCATATTGCGCGATTTCGTGTAAAAAAGGACGAACCCTGACGGTTCGTCCTTTAATAATTTGCGGTGATATAAGTTCTGACTTTCGTATCGTGAGAGCTGGTTTTTATTTCGGTGAGGTGAAACCGTATCGGGGATATTCTGCATAAACTCCGCGTAGTTTCTATTTGCGGAAATAAATTTTTTAAGTATAGCATAATTGAAATTTATCTATAAAAGTTTTATTAACCTTTAATCTAAAACGATTTTTTAATCAAAAATATTATCAATAATTTCGCCGATTATGTTTTTTTCGTAATCTACTTTCCTTTTTATAAAACCGCTAATTTTGTATGGAGTAAAAAACACAACCGTTAATCCGCTTTTTACAAAAATATAGGTCTTTAACGCATTTGTCGATTTACCGTTGCTAAGTCCTATTTGCGTGCTATAAGAAAACCAAGCATATTCAAAATCAATATTCTTTAATATGTTTATAGCTGCCGATAATGCCGCGTCAACGTCAGTTTGTCCGTTTTTAGGTTGCAAACTCATAATTTTATTTGAATTCGGTATATTTCCTTGCGTTACAAGCATAGGCAACACACACTTATCTTTCGACAAATTAGAAGCAGACATTGATAAATGATTATTTAATAATTCTAATATTTTATCGGTAATTTCATTTGGTATATCCTGAAAATTCATAATTTTAATTGTCCTCCGCTAAATTACTGTCAGCTTAGAGAAATTATATCATAATATAATAGGATAAGCAACTTTATAATATTAAATGACAGACGGGCGTGAGCTTGTTTTGACGCGGTGAAGTCTGCCGAGCCGGTGTGGACGGACGGCGCCCGCTACGCAATAATCAAGGTGACGTAAGACGCATTGTTCCGTCTGCGCAAGCAGGCGGCTTTATGACGGTTCGCGTTGCCGTTGCGGTTAACGGGCGGGTTAGTGGTAGTCTGTTTCGAAAAGTTTTCAAATATATCTTCTATCAATTCCGACGGTGTTTTCAAACGCCGCATTCATGGTGCGCGAATACATTGCCGCACGCCCCGACGAATGGAATGAGATAATATCAGCTGCCGAGTTCCAAAAATATTTTACGGTAAAAGGTACCGCGCTTAAAAACGTCCCCGCAGGGTTTGACAAAGAGCATCCGCAAGCTCGATATTTAAAATACAAATCTTGGTATCTGGAATACTACATGGCGGACGGGGATGTCTGCGGGGGAGAAGGTTTTTTGCGCAAATCGCTTGAAGTGTTTAAGGCAATGAAGCCGTTTAACGATTATCTTAATTGCGCGTTGAAGGATTTTACAATGCCGACGAGATAGAAAAACGCGCGCTTAAATTTGTGTCGATACTTGAAATCGCGTCTAATATATGATACAATACAAAAGTAAGAATTTAATAGGAGAGTAAAATATGCACAGATATGATAATTGCGGCTTGATACAGGACGGCAAGGTAATTACTTTCAGGGCGCCCAACGGCTTTGACGGAAATATAACCATTCCCGACGACGTTACCGAAATAGGCAACCGCGCCTATGAAGTGGCGTTTTGCAACATAAAAAGGGTTGATATTTCGCCTACCGTAAAAAAAATCGGTGAAAGGGCGTTTGCCTGTTGCGAAAAATTAGAGGAAATAGATATTCCCGCGGGTGTAGAAGTTATAGGCAAGGAGGCATTCTCGGATTGCCACAGCCTTAAAAAAATTCATATTTCCGAAACGGTAACGTCGATAGGCAAGGGCGCGTTCGACGACTGCGGCGATATAGAAGAAATTACCGTAGCGGAAAACAATCCCGTATACCGCAGCAGGGGTAACTGCCTTATAGATATTAAGAAAAAAACCTTGATACGCGGCTGTAAAAACAGCGTTATTCCCGAAGACGGCAGCGTTACGGTTATAGCGGATTGTGCCTTTTCCAACAACACCGCGCACCCGAGAAACAGAGTTCACAGCAAGGGCAGCTCTGAAATAGTTATTCCCGACGGAATAACTAAAATAGGCAAACGCGCATTCGACTTCAATTTCGGGCTTGAAACCGTTATTATGGCCGACAGCGTTAAAACCATTGGAAAAGACGCGTTTGCTAATTGCTACAATCTAAAAAGCGTACAATTCGGAAACGGCGTCGAAACGATAGGGGATAACGCTTTCGGTTATTCGCGCTCTTTAAAGGTCGGGCTGAAGCTTCCCGACAGCGTTAAAAAAATAGGCGCATATGCATTTTTCGACAGCGGCGTGCAGAGCGTTATCTTTGGTAAAAACGTTAAATCGATAGGAAAAAACGCTTTCAGCGACTGTAAAAATTTAACCGAACTGACTTTTTCAGACGGCGGCACCGAGGAAATTTGCGACTGGGCGTTCCACTACTGTAAGGCGCTTGAAACAATAAACTTTTCAAACAGCCTTAAAATAATAGGCAGAAGCGCTTTTTACCGTTGCGACAAACTCGAAAATTTAACTTTTAAAAACGGTTTGGAATCGATAGGCGAGTCCGCTTTTGAGTGTTGCAGTCTGCTGAGAAGCATAGACGTGCCCGACAGCGTTAATTACATAGGCGCCGAGGCGTTTGCGTATTGCGAAAAGCTTATATCGGTTAAAATACCCGCAAGCGTGGATTTTATGGGCAGCAACGTGTTTAAGGAATGTCCTGCAAAGGTTACCGCGCCCAAAAAAGTCGGCGCCGTAGGCTTTGAAATTGCGAGCAACGAGCTTATCAAATACAAGGGCACTTCCGTTCACGCTGTAATTCCCGACGGGGTTACTAAAATTGCCGCCAAGGCGTTTTTAAGAAAGAAGAATCTTGAAAGCATTACCATTCCCGCAAGCGTCACTTCGATTGCAAACAAGGCAATCGAAGGCTGTGCAAATCTTAAAACCGTTATCGTAGACGGTGCAAACGCGGTGTACAAAAGCATCGGCAACTGTCTTATAGACGTCAAGAAAAAGTCGGTTCTTTACGGTTTTACGGACAGTGTGATACCTGACGACGGAAGTGTAAACGCCATTGCGGCGAATGCGTTTGCAGGGGTGGAATTGACCGAAGCGAGTATTCCCGAGGGGATTAAAACGATAGGCGCGAACGCCTTTAAAGGCTGTACGAATTTAAAGAGCCTTACCCTGCCTAATACTGTAAAATCTATCGGACCGAGCGCGTTTAAATACTGCAAGGGGCTTGAAAGCGTTACCGTACCCAAAAACGTCACGTCGCTGGGAACAGAGGCGTTTGCCGGGTGTACGGCGCTCAGGGAAATAAACTTTAACCCCGAGTGCGACACATTGTCCGTCAACAGCGCGTTCGACGGCGCCGGCAAAAATTCGGAAGGCGTTATAATCAGGATAGGAGCAGCCGTAAAGTGTATTCCCCACTCTTTTTTGATGCCTCAGGATAAAGAAGAAACGCCGAACGTCGTACTTGTCGATTTTTCCGGAAACAACGCTTGCGAATATATAGGCAGCAGCGCATTCTGGGGGTGCCATGCGTTAAAGCGCGTAAATCTGCCGGAATGTTTAAAAGAAATAAAAAGGGACGCATTCCACGAATGTAATATGCTGGAGCATATAAATTTTCCCGAAGCTTTGACGGCAATAGGCGCCTATGCGTTTGAAAAATGCACAAGCCTGAAAGAGATTTATATCCCTGCGGGCGTTACGAAACTCGTTTCGGTTTTCAAAGGCTGCGGCGGGGTGGAAAGCATAAAGGTAGCTGAGGGCAATCCCGTATTCCACTGCGTAGACAACTGCCTCATCGAAACTCAAACAAAAATACTGCTGCGCGGGTGTAGCAACAGCGTTATTCCTGCGGACGGCCGCGTAACTCGCCTTGATAATTATTCCTTTGACAAGTGCGGTAAGCTTGAAAGCATAGTTATTCCCGACGGCGTGGTCGAAATTTACAATAACGCGTTCAAAAAATGCGAAAATTTGAAAAGCGTGACTATTGCAAAAACGGTTACTTACGTTTGTAACCCGTATTTTGAAGATTGCAACGAGCTGATTAAGATAACCGCTGCGAAGGAGCTTTTGGAAAAATACGATTATTTCGGGTTTAAGGATAAGGAATTCGGACTCAAAAACAGACGCGTAGAATTTGCGTTTATATAATTAATAAACGGGCGGGAAGCATAAGCTTCCCGCCCGCTTGCAAGGTTGGCGGGTTGTCGTTTCTGTTCTTCGAAAACCATAAGCAGTGTATAAGCCACGTAACACATCATTGTGTAGGCGACTTTATCAATTGCATTGCGTAAAACAGCTCAGATATTTTCCTTGACTGCGCAAAAGCCGAAAACAGGCAAGCGCTCATTGATACATTTGTAAACAAGTCTTAAACTACGGCAATAAAAAAGGAAAAGTCTGTTACATCGCAACAGACTTTTCTACGGGTTCGTCGAACGAGTGGTGGAGATATGGGGATTCGAACCCCAGACCTATACGTTGCGAACGTATCGCGCTACCAACTGTGCTATATCCCCGAAACGCGGCGAACGTAAAGTCCGCTTTTTATGGTGGGAACAAATGGGCTCGAACCATCGACCTCTTGCATGTCAAGCAAGCGCTCTGACCAACTGAGCTATGCCCCCTTGAAAACTCTTAGTTTATTATAACAGCCGCAATTTGTTTTTGCAAGCGTTTTTACGCTTTAAATGCAAGTGCAGTTTGTAGTAAAATTTTATTGAAATTTTTTATGTCGGGTGATATAATCAGAATATAATATTAAAAAGGATTTACTATGGATAAACAGGTTTACCTTAATTTCGTTAATATTCTCAAAGAAGAACTTGTGCCCGCCACAGGTTGTACCGAACCGATTTCGGTTGCCTACGCCGCGGCTTTGGCGAGGGATACTCTGGGGGCAATTCCCGAAAACGTTGAAATTTCGGTGAGCGGAAATATCCTTAAAAACGTTAAAAGCGTGGTGGTGCCGAACACGGGCGGGCTGAAGGGAGTAGCTTCCGCCGCCGCGGCGGGAATTATTGCCGGAAATGCAAAAGGGGAATTGCAGGTTATTTCTTCGGTTACAGAAAAGGACCTTGAAGAAATTGTAAATTACCTTAAAGTTGCGAAATTTTCGGTTTCAAGTTCTAATTCGGGTTGCATTTTCGATATCGCGGTAAAGTGCCTGAAAGACGGCAGCTATGCGACCGTGCGTATTGCCGGTCATCACACAAACGTTGTGCATATTGAAAAAGACGGCGAAATAATTTTAGACAAGACTGTTGTGACTGCGGAGGCGGCTCTTACCGACAGAAGTTTTTTGTCGGTGGAAAAGATAATAGAGTTTGCGGACATTGTTGAGATTGCGGACGTTGAGAACATAATTTGCCGGCAGGCGGAATATAACGGAGCGATAGCTGCGGAAGGCTTGAAGAACGATTACGGCGCACGCGTGGGTAAAGTGCTTTTAAAGGCTTTCGGGAACGACGTGCATAACCGCGCCAAGGCGACCGCCGCGGCGGGTTCGGACGCAAGAATGAACGGTTGCTGCCTGCCGGTTATAATAGTTTCAGGAAGCGGCAATCAGGGGATGACGGCGTCGTTGCCCGTAATGGTTTACGCCGAACACTTGAAAGTTCCGAAGGAAAAACTGATTCGCGCGCTTGTCGTTTCGGACCTTGTTACAATTCATCTTAAATCGGGTATAGGCAGGCTTTCGGCTTATTGCGGAGCGGTAAGCGCCGGTTGCGGCGCTGCCGCCGGAGTATGTTATCTTTACGGCGGCGGCTACGACGAAATTTCGGGAACGATTGTGAATGCGCTGGCAATCGATTCGGGCGTAATCTGCGACGGGGCTAAATCAAGCTGTGCGGCAAAGATAGCGTCTGCCGTGGAGGCCGGACTTACGGGTTTTGAAATGACGAGAAACGGCAGCGGGTTTTGTTGCGGAGACGGGATTTTAGGCGACTGCGTGGAGTGCACTATAGACAACGTGGGCGACCTTGCGCGCATAGGCATGAGAGACACCGACGAGGAAATTATAAGACTTATGATAAAGCCGAATAAGAAATAAACGGCGCATATCAGGGCACTAATTTAGAAAACGAACAAATTATTCTTAAAAGAGGGACACGATGATATTTAAAATAAGACAAGGCGAAAAGACGAAAGGCGGCGCTGTGTCCGCCGACAAAAGAATGATTGTGCTGATAAGCGCGACGGCGGTTTGCGTTGTGTGTTTTTTGCTTGCGTTTGTTTTGCTGATTTTAAACAGTATAGTATCGACTGCGGCGTTTGCAAACGAGTATAAGAGCGAAACACTCGTAGGGTATTATGCGGAATATCTTGGAAACGTGAGGAGAAATATTCCCAGAACGACTTCGAACGAGGGGCTTGAAACAGGGTATCCTAAGTACGGCTATACCTTAAAACTTACTACCGAACAAAAGGACGCCATGATAGCCGAAGCCAACTATCTTGCTACTACCGATACGGCAAACGCGGGTGGAAGCGGCAAAGCTTACCCCTACAACAGCATGGATAAGGACGGAAAACTTTATTATAACGGCGAGCCGGCGCTGGATAAGAACGGCAGGCAGAGAGTTTTATACAAACATACCGCTGCGGAAGGTATGTATCTTGGCGACGTTTCGGACAGGGAGCCCGGAGTTGTAAAAAGAATAACGCTGAGACCGAGAGCTTACACGGGCTATTACGACATAACCGGTTTGTATGCGCCGGCAGGAGAAGTTGTTAAAATCGAATTAAGTGAAAAGGATATGGAGGCTACCGGCGGAATTTGCGTGCATATAGGACAGGCGCTTTATAACGGGCAGGCGAACAATATATGGAATGCGAGAAACATAAACCGAATGCCGGTAATTCTGAATACTTTTAATATAAATAAAAGCAATGCAACCCTTGAAAACGGGATTTATACCGCTTACGTAGGTTCGTTTTTGGGCGGACCTATATACGTGCGCGACGAGAGAGTGAATTTCAGCGTTACAGTTTCGGGCGGAGTTAATTATTCACACTATATATTGGGGTATACGACAAAAGACGAGTTTTATAAAAACGCAGGGTCTTCGGTGCCCTTCTTTGATTTGGAGGTCTGGGAAAACGGAGTTTTGCATTCGGGACCCAAGAAATACGCTGAAAATTTTACTTATGAACAGCTTTACGATGCAGCTGTGTTGTGGGAGAAAATTTCGCTTGTTTCCACAAAGGTTTCCACGCAAGGTATAGTGTTTTTATACGACCCGTTCGTGGCGGCGGGTGCGGCTGTTGCTTTCCCCGGAAGGCGCTCGGTAAATTGCCCTATGGGGTGGATGTCTAATTCACTTAACTATAATTCATTCGTAACTTCGGGCGCGTGGGGAAATATGCACGAATATAATCACAACTTTCAGGGCTTCGGATGTCTGGGCAGCGACGGTGAAATTACGAACAATTCGTTAAACCTTGTGGAATACAGTCTTTTTACCAAAATTTCCAGAGCGAGGGGGATAAATAACTACGGTGGCGCGGGACTTTCTGCCTGGAACCAATATACGAGCGCGACCTGGGCTTTGCGTCAGTTTTTAAGCGGAAACGTGGGGAGTACCAACGGGCTTGCGGTTTATGCAACGCTTTTACATAACTTTGGACAGGACGCTTATATGCAGTCGGCCCGTGGGAGAAACGAGGCGTTTTTTACCAATTGGGGCAACGTTACGCACCAGAATATGTCGTACTTTACGAATTATTTATCGCAGTTTGTCGGCGGCGTTAACTATTCGGACGCATTGAATGAAAAGCAGAAAGATTATCCTATGTTCGTGCCTGTTGCAAGCGTTTATCAGACGGGCAGAAGTTATAATTACGACGGACAGAAACGTTATATAGAAACGCAGAGACCTTACGTTATTGCTTACGGCGAGGATTTTACCGTGGATTTAAGAAAGTATGAAGCCGTCGGCGGACAGTATCAGAGCGGAAGCGTAGTGCTCCCCGAAGGATTTACTTTTACGATTGCCGATATTTCATCTCCCGACCACGGTACGTTGACTAAGGTTGAGGACGGCGTTTATAAATTTACGCCCGATGAAAATATACTTTCGGGCAAGATTTACGTCACTTTGAGAATAACGGCGCCCGACGGTGCGGGGTTCACCGTTGACGACGTGGACCTTATACTGGAATTCGAACAGACGCACGAATTCAGCAAATCAATGTTGCAAAGGACGACGTACACATATGCCGCGGGCTCGGCGTATACCGATGCGGAAGAAGCGTTCAATGCGGAATACGCCGGAGCGCAAAGCGTTAAAGACGAAAACAACGTGAATAAGTTGCAGAACAGCAACACGGACGTATGGTATACTTTTACCGAACCGGCGCCTGAAAACTCTGTTGTGGAGGTAAGGGGAAAAATTTACGTGGATGAAACGGCAAAGTACAGAATTGCTTTGCGCGGGCGCTGGAACTGCGCGCTGTTCGTTTCGTTGGACGAGGGTAAGACGTACACGCTTGCGGGCAAGATTACCGAGGCGAAAGACTCGAATTTCAGACCAAACGACCCGCTTACTTACACCGATTTTGAAGAGTTGCCTGCGGGCAGTTGGGTTTATTTCAAAGAAGTTATGGTTTGTCATTCGGTGCCGCACGCACAGGGAAGATTGAGCAGTTTTATAGGTCTTGGCTGGGGTAAGTTTACTCCGCCGGGCGGCGTTTACGATGAAGACGGCAATCTCACGGGCGAAACTCCCGAAACGCTGGAGTTGCACTATGCAAGCGCTTACAGAGAAAGCTATCAGTTTTCCAATGAAAAATTCAATTCGGATTATTTTTATAAACGCAACTACACTTTCAGTTATAACAGCGAAGTTGTTGTGGAAACCGCAGTGAAACAGTTCGAGGCGCAATATCTGCCCTGGGATAACACGGATAAACATAAGATAGATAATCTTTTCGACGGCGACGATTCGACTTTTATACATACTAACCGTTCGAATATTTCGGCGGATAATCCTTTTATAGTAAGTGTGGAGCTGGAAGAAACCGTGGAAGCGAACAGACTGGTTTTTGTCGGTTCGGCGGCGAGCGGAAATTATAAAACTTATTTGCCGAAGACTTTTAAAGTTGAGGTAAGTAACGACGGAATCGACTGGACGGTTGCCGCGGACGTAGCCTCTTCGAAGCTTGGCAATCTGACGGTTACTGCGGATTTCGGCGAGACTTACAGTTTTAAATTTTATAAAATTACGGTTACTGACACTCATTCTACTGCAGGGTATAAGTATTTGGCTTTGAATAAGATAGAGTTCGAAACTGCGCTTTCTTTACCGGCGGGGAAAGTAGAGTCGATAGACCGCGCGTCAAAGATTGTGCGCGGAGACTGGGTTATCGCTTCGGCGAATTCTTTCTTCGGACACGTTTATAAGGCGGGACGCGGGGCGGTTCTCGAATTTGATTTTACCGGTGAGAGACTGGCGCTTTTATCTACAGATTTAACCGCTTCGGAGTTCGACGTTTATGTTGACGGCGTTAAGGTCGATTCTCTTAATATAAGGGGCGACGAGGGCGGATTTATGGAAGTTTCTTACCTTTCGCCCGTGCTTGAAAGCGGAGAACATAAAGTAAGTATAAGATGTTACGGCTCGGCGAATTTCGATTCTGTCGTAAGCTGGTAAAATAAAGGAGAAAAATATGAATAAGGAAAACAAAGTAATTAACGAAATTCTTGAAACTTTTGAGAATAAGGCGGCGGAGCTTCCTGCTTGTGCGCGGGCTTTGCAGCTTTATAACGACCGCAAATACGACGAAGCGGTGAAGCTTTGGGAAGAGTGTGCAAAAAAGGACGATGCGGAAGCATTGTTTTGGCTTGCCAACTGTTTTATGCAAGAGCTTGCGGGCAGGGAGCTTTCCGAAGAGGAAAGAATTAAACAGGGTTTCGAATACGCCCTGAAATCCGCCGAACTTGGTTTTGACAAAGGGCAGCAATACGTTGCAGTGCTCTATTATAACGGCGCGGGAACGGAGCGCAACTTTAAAGCCGCATTGGAATGGGCAAAAAAAGCCGCCGACGGAGGACTTGTTCAGGCAATGAACACCGTCGGTTATCTGTACGAATACGGGGATTATATCGAGGACACTGCCGAGGACAAGAGTAAAGCGGCTTTTAACTGGTATATGAAGGCGGCGCAGAACGGAAACGCGGCGGGGCAGTGCAATGTGGGAAGATGCTTTGCCGAAGGTTTGGGAGTCGCCCGCGACAAGCAGGAAGCGGTGACGTGGTATACCAGAGCCGCCGAACAGGGGCTGGACGAAGCACAGTTTTGTCTCGGTGAATGTTATGACGACGGCGAGGGCGTGGACAAAAATCCCGTTGAAGCTTTTTACTGGTATAAAGAGGCGGCAAAGCGCGGGCATGCAAAAGCCGCGTGCTACGTCGGTTATTGCTACGAATACGGCGAGGGAGTTACCTACGACATGGCTGAGGCGATAAAGTGGTATCAGATTTCGGCTCAAAAGAATTATGCGCAGGCTTTTTGCAACCTGGGGTGCTGCTACGAAGAAGGCAATGGCGTTAAAAGGGATTTGGCAACCGCAAAAAAGATGTTCGAAGCGGGCGCAAATCTGGGGCATGCGATGTCGCTGTATAACCTCGGCAACATCTATTATTTCGGCAAAGGCGTAAAAGAAGATATGGATTTGGCTGTTAAGTGCTATTACGCCGCGGCTCAAAAAGGCATGAAGGAAGCGCAGTATAACCTTGCGCAAAACTATTACAAGGGCGAGGGCGTTGAGCAAAGCGACGAGGAGGCGGCTTATTGGTTTTTACAGGCTGCAAAAAACGGCGACGCGGACGCTCAATATAAAATCGGCACGTTCTATCAGAACGGTATAGGCGTTGAAGAGGACGAAGAAGAGGGATTTAAGTGGTTTTTAAAAGCCGCAAAGCAAGGCGATTCGGACGCGCAGTACGCCGTGGGAATGTGTTATCAGGAAGGTTACGGCGTAGACGCGGATTTATACGAGGCAAGGGATTGGTATTCCAGAGCTGCGGAACAGGGAAATAAAGAAGCGAAGAAATACCTTAAATACGTCAATAAACTTATTAAATAAATTTATGAATTTACTCCGCACTCCGCGCACACGATGTGTGCGCGGAGTGCGGAATATTGATTTTTTTTGAAAATATGGATAACGAGAAGAATATAATAGACGAAATATTAAAGAATATTAAAAACGGTGAGGACGAAGCGAGAAAGGGGACTTCGGTTTCGGAAACCGCAGAAAACGGTTTTGCCGCCGCTGAAACGGAAGGCTTTGCCGGCAGCGGCTTTTACGACGTTTCGGAATCGGCGAGGAAATTTTACAAGGACGGCGAATATGAAAAAGCCGCCGAGCTTTGGTTTAAGGCGGCAGAGGCGGGCGACGCTTACGCGCAGGTTTGCATAGGGGTTTGTTATCTGGAAGGAGAGGGCGTTGCCGAAGACGTAAAAACCGCGCTTGAATGGTTTAAAAAATCCGCCGAGCAGGACTCTCCGGAAGCGCACTACGAACTTGGAATGTGTTATCTGATGGGTACCGGAGTAGAAAAGGACGACGCGGTTGCAGTTAATTATCTTAAAAAGGCGGCGGATTTTGGCATTGCTCCGGCTCAGTATGCGCTTGCGAATTGTTATTACGACGGAACCGGCGTGCCGAGAGACGCAGAGGAAGAAGTATATTGGCTTAAACGGGCGAGCGAACAGAATTATTATAAGGCGCAACACGCGCTCGGGGTTTGCTATCTTGAAGGAACCGGCGTGGAAAAGAACGCCGTGGAGGCGGTTAATTTGTTTACTCTTGCCGCCGAGCGGGACTATCCGGAAGCGTACTACGAACTTGGAATGTGTTATCTGACGGGTACCGGAGTGGAAAAGGACGATGCGGTTGCGGTTAATTATCTTAAAAAGGCGGCGGATTTTGACAACGTTTTGGCTCAGTACGAACTGGGTTGCATTTACGACGAAGGCAACGGCGTGCCGAAAAATTATGCTGCGGCCGTTGAGTTTTATAAAAAAGCCGCCGAATCGGGATATGCGGAAGCGCAAAACGAATACGGCTGGTGTTTTGTTGTTGGCAAGGGCGTTAAAAAGGATTTGCGGGAAGCCGGAAGATGGTTTCGCAGGGCGGCGGAACAAGGAGATATGCGTGCGCAATTTAACCTTGGAATGTGTTATGAAAAAGGTTACGGGATGAGCGCGGATGCGGATAAAGCGTTTAAATGGCATTTGAAATCAGCCGAACAGGGAGACGACAGGGCGCAGTTGCACACCGGTTGGAATTATTTAATGGGTAACGGCGTTAAAGTTGACGGCGTCGAGGCGTTAAAATGGTTTAAGCGGTCGGCGATGCAGGGCAATGCGCAGGCGATGAGTGAAGTCGGTTATTGTAATCAGAACGGTATAGGCACAAAAAAGAACCGCGAGGAATGCGTTAACTGGTATAGGAAAGCCGCGGAATGCGGCAATTCAATGGCAATGTATAATCTGGGGTGTTGTTTTCGCCACGGAACTGGCGTTAAAAAGGATATGTTAAAGGCTGTGGAGTGGTATGAAAAAGCTGCGGAAAACGGAGAGGTTGACGCTATGCTTAGTCTTGGATTTTTATATGAGAAGGGTAAGGGAATTAAGAAAGATATTGAACTTGCCGAAAGTTGGTATAAAAAAGCCGCCGATAATGGAAACGAAGAGGCAAAACTGTTTCTTGAAAAAAAGGAATTCAGGAAGTGACGGCAGTTTTAAAAATGCAGGGAATACATAAAATATTTATATTTTTATACCGGAGGGACAGTTTAAACTTACGTACGGTTTTGCGGTAAACGGGCTTTATAATTAACATAATTTGCCCGACCTGCAATTAAAACTTAAGATACTTGTCGTCTTTGAAAAGCGGCGCAAAAAGTGTAAAAGTAACGAAATATCTACAAAAAGTACATAAAAGTACATAATAGTATTAAATTTTATTATAGATAGTGTTTTAATATAATGAAAGGCGGCTAGTTTTGCGCCGCCTTTTTTCTTTACCACATTATTAGTTACACAGATGTCCTTACGTGGAGAAATGAATTGAAGCAGAATAGTATGAAAGAAGTTTTGGAGTGCTTGATTCTGACAGTGAAAGCCAGCCTTGATGAAATTGCGGTAAAAGCAAAACGCAATGATTTTGTGTGCGGTGAAATTTATGCTTATCTTGAGTGTCTTGAGGTTATCCAAACGTGGTGCAAAGCCGAAGAATACGGACTTTGCGGTAACCTCGAAGAAAAGTACTTAGCGGAATAACTTTTTGGTACCCTGCCGCAAAATCAAAGCCCCTTGCATATTGCAGAAGGGGCTTTTCGGCGTGGGGATTTTTGAGTAACACAAGTGTTAGCCTGCAACAACAAAAAAACAGCTCAAAAACCGTTAAAAACACGATTTTTAAGCTGTTTGGCGCGGAAGGAGGGATTTGAACCCTCGCTGCAGTTTCCCGCACTACTCCCTTAGCAGGGGAGCCCCTTGAGCCACTTGGGTACTTCCGCTTGTTGCTCAAAGCTAATTCAATATATCATAAATTTACGGGTTTGTCAAAACTTTAATTCGCTCTTTTGAAAGTTTTTTAAATTCAACTCTTGCATAACGGTGCCTGCTATGTTAAAATTACCATAAATATATTCGGATTGAGTATATTGTAGGGGGGAAATATGAAAATTATCTTTTTCGGTGATTCGATTACCGATTGCGGACGGGACAGGCAGGACGAAAAGTCGCTTGGCGACGGTTATGTAAAAATACTTTCGGATAAGCTTTTACCTTTGTATCCCGATAAGGGAATACAGCTTGTGAACAAGGGGATTTCCGGCAACAGGGTAAGCGATTTGCTTGCGCGTGCCGACGCCGACGTTATTGCTCACAAACCCGACGCGGTTGTTATTATGATTGGCATTAACGATACCTGGCATAAGTTTAAACACGGTACAGAACTTGATTTGGTGAAGTTTGAAGCGGATTTTAAGGCGCTTTTGACAAGGATGAAAGAGGCAGGAATAGTTTTGATTTTTTTGGAACCGTTTCTTTTGCCTGCGCCGGACAAGTTCAGACTTAGACCGTTATTTGACAAGGAACTTGCAATTATAAATAAAATCGGATTGCAGATTGCCGACGAATTTGTAGCTTATGACGAAATGTTTAACGGACTGTGCCAGACTGTTTCGTACAAAGAGTATTCGCCGGACGGAGTGCATCCTACGCATCGGGGCTCGAGACTGATTGCGGATACGGCGATAAAAGCCATAAGAAAACATTTACTTTAATTTGTATTGCGGCGCATACGGTTGTATTGCGCCGTTTTTGTTTAAAATAACTACAGAGTTTCAGCAAAAGCGGTATTGACAACAAAATTTTGCAGTGATAATATATAAGTTGGGAGAGCGCTCTCCCTTTTACGTTGTTTTACAACGTAAAAACATTGAAAGTTATAAAAAGGAGAATGAAATGAAGAAAAAGAAAATTTTAGCGCTTTTGCTTGCCGGAAGCGTTGCCGCCACGGTGTTTGCTGCAACCGGTTGCGGCGACCCGAACACAGGAGGAGATAAGGATAATTCAACGCCGCTTGCGGCTGACAAAAAGATTTACGTAGTCGGAGACAGCACTGTATGTTCTTTTAGCGACAGCTATTATTTACCGCGCTACGGTTACGGAACACAGCTTTATAATTATTTTAACGTGCAGGAGAATCAGGTTAATAATCTTGCGCTTTCGGGCAGAAGTTCGTGGAGTTTTACTTATGAAACGAATTATACAACGCTTAAATCTTCAATAGGTGCCGGCGACTATTTGATTATAGGTTTCGGGCACAATGACCAGAAGGACGACATTTACACAAATCCTAATCTTACAACAGACAGTAGCGAACAGATTGACGGAGTAATCAACAAGCAGCCTAAAACGCATTATGCGTCGTTTAAGCGTTCGCTTTATGAAAATTATATAAAAGTTGCCGAGGACGCCGGTGCAACGGCAATATTGTGCACGCCTATTGTAAGACTTAACGACAAAAATGATTATTCGGGTAACAGCGGTCACATAAGAGCTACAAGCGACGGCGGTAAAAATCCCGGCGGAGACTGGGCGAAAGCTATACGCGAGTTGGGCGAAGAAAAGAATGTTGACGTCGTTGATTTAACCGAACTTACAAAAAATGACTATATTGCAAAGGGGTATACCGAAGCGGCTAAATACCATGCGGCGACAGGAGCAAAGTGGACCGACGATACGAAGACGGCGAAGGAGGCGACCGGTACCGACGGTACGCATACAAATATGTACGGTGCAAAGATGAATGCATATTATATTGCAAACGCACTTAAATCTTCGTCTAATCCCATATCTAAAAATATTAAAGATAATATTGTTAAACCGACGTATGAAAACGATTATAATGCTGGTATAAATTCAGATTATGAAATTGTTGATTATAAGCCTTTTGACCCGACAACTTCGGGAACTTCTATGTTGGGCGCCTTGCAAGCGGAAAACTGGTATGCAACGGCGTTCGGCAGTATGGGCGCGGCTATGAGTACGGAAACCGGAAGTGTGACGCAAAATGAAACGTCAGACGGAAGTCTTTCTTTTACAGTAGAAGAGAAATTGGAAAAATTGAAGATAGCTTCCGGCGAAGAGGGTATAGTATGTGCGTTTACACAGCTTGCAAGTAACGCAACGTTTAAAATTTCAGCGGACGTTACCATAAATGATTATACCGCACACGCGCAAACCGGTTTTGGAATTATGCTCCGTGACGACATATATATTGATAAGAGAGATTCTTCAATTTTGAGCAACTATGCGGCTGCCGGCGTTTACGGTCTTTCTACGGCGGCAAATATTTTGTATACGAGAGAAAACGGTGCTTTAAAACCTGTGAACAAGGCGCAGACGCTTGACACTGAAAAGACGCACACTTTATCTATTGAAAGGTCCGGTAAGACTGTTACCGTTACTTTTGACGGAATGTCACAGCAATATCCCGACTTTGACGTCGTTGTTAAAGATTCCGAATATATGTATATTTGTCTTTATACTTCAAGAGGTACGGCGGTTACTTTTAACAACGTAAATCTTCAGATTACAGGAACTTCAGAAGCATAAATTAAAAAAAACTATATAATAAGCGGGCGCGGATTTAATCCGCGCCCGCTTGATTTTATTTAATTTTATTTCCGCAATTTATCTTCTGCGTTTTGCCGGACGGGTTTTTACCACTGCAATGTATATTGCAAGAGCGCTGCCCGCAAGAACGAACGCAAGTACGGAGCACGTTACGATAACGGCAGTCGAACTGCCGCTTTCAGGCGTTGCAAAGTCGGCGGAAATATCAGCCGCATTCAAAACTATCGTATTGGGAGTTTTAATTTCAATTCCATTGGCGCTATAGTTTTCGGCAGCCGAACATCTGATAAATGAAACTTCAAGCGTGTTGCCTTCGGCAAGCTGGTCCTTAGTTAACGTAATTGCAGTTGTATCTTTGGTTACGTTTTCAAGCGCCTCGCCGTTTAACATAATTTTGTCAAGTTGATAGCCTTCCTGCGCGGTTATGTTATAGGTGATTTCATCGCCCTCGACAACGTTAATTCCGCTCTTGTCAATAGAACCGCCGTTGCCTACGACGCTTGCGTAAACGCTCTTTGTTTGGTTTTCGGTTACTGCAGATTTTTTAACCTGAACGACTGTGAAGGGGCTAAAACTCGTTACCTTTGCGATAAGTCCGTATTGAGTTACGATTACGGGGATTTCTTCAACACCCGTTATATTGCCTTTATTATCGTGTTTATAGTGGTAAATTTTGAATGTGGTTCCTTCGTCATCGGGGCTGAAACCTTCGGGGAAGCCGAACGCAACCTGCATATAACTGCCGTTGGGAACGGTTTGGACTACTCCGCAAAGTTGAAGACTGATTTCGTAAGTTGCCGTGGTTACTATATCGTCCTTTGCAATACCTTCTTCCGTTTCAAGCATGTCGAGCATTGTTTCGGTCTTTTTGTTGCCTGTTTTGTCGGCTACGAGAAGAAGCTGGCTTCTTTGGTTTTTAGCATAATAGTTGCCGTTTTCATCCTTGAAATCGTTAACCGCGAGGTTGGACGTATCCAAAATGTTAGGGGTGCCGTAGGCGTTTATGTAAAGTCTGCCGTCATTAAATATTTTACTGCAAACTACGTTTTTACCCGAAAACGTATAATATACCGGATCGGGAGTTTTGTTACTTCTTTTGCCGACGAGATTCGTAGGCGTAAAGTAATAACCGGTGCCGTTATGAATAAACATTCTGCTGGGCTTGAACGTAAATGTTATTGTCTTGTCGCCGTCCCATTTAAAGTCGATTACTTCAACGTTATCGCGTACGGTATCGTTGCCGCGCGTGGTTTCGATGTTAAGCTCCACGTCCTCAATTGTTTTGCCTTCGGCAAGTACAAGAGTGTCGGTGTAAACGAATTTCATAGAATACGTACCGTCTACTTTAAGCGTACCGGTATTTGTAGGCGTAACGTTTGCGCCGGGCGCGGGGATATAACTGCCGTAGCCCTCGTTCTGGTAAGGCGTGCTGGGCTGGCTTATATGCTCTTCAGTGAGTTTAATTTCATCGTACATATAGTAACAAGGTTTGCCTGCAAGGTCGCCGAATTCGGGTTTGTCGGGATAAGTGGAGCCAAGCGGGTCCTGTTTGTCAGGTGCGTAATCTATAAGCGCAAACTGAAAATACTCGGTATTAGCGTACAGATATACATAGCTGCCTTTATCGTCGTAACTGAACGCGCCGGGGAATATAAAGTCCGCCATAATTGCAAAGTTACACCAACCGCTCCATTTTATGGTTCCGTCTTCCAACTTGTCGCCAAGGCGTGCGGCAAGATATTTGCCTTGCTGTTCAAGTTTTTTAGCGCCCATTCCATCGTATACGACGGTAAGCTTGCAAACTTTTCCGTTTCCGTCGGGATTATCGCTGTATTCGCCTTTGATGGACATTCCGTTATCGTCGGTGTCGTTGCCGTAGTTATAAGGCTTTAATGCGGGGTATTTAAGTTCGTAGCCGGAGGATGAAATTACCGGGTCTTCGACGTGGTCGCGGGAAATAGCTTTTTGTCCCAAAAACAGCCAGTCGTTTTTGCCGGCAGTATCGTTCCAAGTGGGGTCCACCGCATACCACTGACCATCAAGCTTTACCGCGTTCCACATATGTGCTACGTAGTTGGAAGAAGTGGAAGAACAGCTGTAACCCTGTACGCATACGCAGGGGATATTAAGTCTGTCTAAAACTGCTTTAAAAGCTTTTGCATAGCCGCCGCAGATTGCTTTGCCGTTTACAAGGGCGCCGTAAGACGTATCTATGTAATCGGCTTCGGGTAGATAACCGTCGGGGGTGGTGCAAAAATCGTACTCGACGTTGTCGCTTATGTATTTATTAACATATTCTATCTGAGTTTTTGCGTCGTCGCCCGCCGCCTTTGCTCCGTTTACAACTTCCGTAAGCTTTGCTTCGTATTGCGCAATAGCGGAATTAACTTTTCCTTCGGTATCTAAGTGGCCGAGGTAAAGAGTGTCGGTACGGCTGGTATCGAGGAAGGCAACATAATTGCCGTTTTGCACGCCCGCGCTTATTGAAACGCCGAAGATATCCGCATAAAAGATATCAGGGTTATCCATAAGGAATGCGTCGCGCCCCGCGCTGAATGCTACGGGCAATTTCGAGCTGCCGTCTTCAACATAATTTTTTATGTCTTCGGCAACTGTAATCCCGTTTTCTAAAATGTTGAAGTCTACTTCGTTCTTTTTAAACGAGCCGTTTTGGTCAAGTTTTTCAAACGCGTTGTAAAACCTGGTAGCTCTTGGATTGTATTTAAGACCTTCGTAGAAGTAAGTCAAACCTTCGTTTGCGGGTGTTGTATCGGCAAATGCGGATTTTCCGAATATAAAGCCTAACCCCGTGCACAAGGTTAATGCGTAGGCGGCAACTGATATCATTGCGCCTGTGCGTTTTGCTGTTGTTTTCATAAAACCTCCGAAAAAATATTTGCAAATTTAAAATGCCTATGCAAAGCATAGAGAAAGGGGGACGCCCCTTTCTTAAAACATTTACTTGCTCATTATATATATTTTCATAAGTTTTTGCAACAATTTTAATGAGGGTTTAATTTTAGCGGTTTTTGCGGCATAAACCGCTGTTGCTTATGACGCAAAAGCGGCAACAAAACCCCCCAAACACTTAAGGGAATCTGTTATAGGGATTTCCTTGTGTGCAAAAAAATAGCGCGCTATCTTCGCTTGCGAAGTATGGTGCGCTATACTTTATAAAAGATTATAAAGATAAATTGAATTTTATCGCAATTTTATTTGTAGAAATTAGTTTTCAATAGTCAAGTAATCGTCCGTTATCGTTCCATTCGCCAAACATTATGCCTTGCCTTGTATTATCAATAAATTTTTGTAAACGGCTTTGATATAATTCGGATTGTTTTTTCTTGATTTGTATAGTATCAATTCTAACACGTTGATATAACGGCGGAAAACTTAAAAAATTATTCCATACAGTTGTATCTGCTTGTAAAGCGTTCAATATCTCATTATCGATTAAAAAGCCCAACGGCGACATATCGGGCAAAACGGCACGTCCAGCGTCAGTCATACGCCCTAATTTTTCCATTCTACGGCAACGCTCTTTATTTAATTCAGACCATAAAGAATTTTTCTTGCGCGGGGCTAGCTTTTGAGCTGTAACACCGTTTTCAAGGTGTTTAGTAGTGCTGTCTATCCAACCGAAACACATAGCTTCTTTAAACTGCGTCGATATACCAAAAAGTATTATCGTTTTGCGGTCTGCCACGCTTCACTATAACCCAACATTCTTTTTCTTTGTTATAGTTTTCGGTTAGCCATAATCGCAATTCATTACGATTTTTTGCTTCTAATAAATTAGTCGGCAACACACAACTCAACTCGCTAAATTACTGTTTATCGTAGTTTCATTATAGCATAACCGTACTAAAAAAGCAAGGACCGATTATCGTCCTTGCTTGGATCCCTATGAGATACATCCTTAAATGTATTCAGTTTGGGTTTGTGGTGGATTGTTCCCGAATTTTGCAAGCAGAGAATGAAAAACCGAAACGGAACTGTATGTTCAATTTAAGTTTAGTATGGCTGGGCAGCTGGATTTAAACCAACGAATGACGGAGTCAGAGTCTTAAAAACAAATTTTACAACCACAATATATAGTGTTTAATAAACAATAATAACCACAATATCTGCTAATTTCGATGATTTTCAATTTTTAACTCCCATATTAATCCCAAATGATTTTATGTCGTTTGGGGCATTTTTTATCTTAATTTTGGAAGTTCAGGTGAACAAATTTTGAATGACGGACTAAAAATGCTTTCAACCTGCTTTTGTCCGTCATTCAATTCCAATTTGGGAGCTACTCCCAATTTCAACAACGCCTTGTTGCTGATTTTTGGGAGTATAACTCCCAAATTTAGCGTAGCTCCCCAAAATTGTGAAACATTTAGGAAACAAAATCGGGGTAAAAGCCCCGATTTTGTTTCACAACACATAGAATGTCATAAATCAGTAAGTTTCATAAGTTGACAAATTACTTTGATATATAGTAATCTATAATTGAACTCTACTAAAACTTAAATCAAAAAATTTGATTAAGCGATTCTATACTTATTGGAATTGTAGAAATAAAGACGAAGATGAAGATTAACAAATGCCGCCGACGAAAATTACGTCGGCGGCTTATGTGTTTAATTATATGGCAAATATTGGACTTTTTATAAATATTATATTTAGGAATATAAATATTCTATTGCTTTTTAATGCTGTATATGATATACTATAAAATACAAAATATTAGAGGTTATTGCGATGGCAGTAAGTTACAATAAACTGTGGAAATTACTTATTGATAAAGGGATGACGAAAACAGAGTTGCGTTTAGCTACCGATATGTCTACGACTACACTTGCTAGGCTTGGTAAAAATGAAACGGTGTCTATGGACGTTATGCTCCGAATTTGCAAGGTGTTGGATTGTAAGTTTGACGACATCGTAGATTTAACGATAGACACTAATGCTTAAAAATAACATAGGGTAACAGTTATTAAAAAATACATTGATAGAGGAATTGGTAATGCTTGATATTATCAACAACACAAGCAAGCTTTTAGGTGATGACCTTAAAAATGAAATAAGAAGTGGGAGCAAACTACGCATAGCTGCGTCGTGTTTTTCCATATACGCTTATTCAGCGTTAAAAGCGGAACTTGAAAAAATCGATGAGCTGAAATTTTTGTTCACTACTCCGACATTTGTTGAAGAGCAGGTAAGCGATAATATTAAGCATGAACGCAGGGAATTTTATATTCCCAAAGAACTCTGCGGAACTGAATTTGAAATCCGTCTTAAAAATCAGATGACGCAGAAAGCTATTGCCCGTGAGTGTGCCGATTGGTTGCGGTCAAAGGTTCATATAAAAACCTTAAAAGAGCCTGTAGCAACGCAAAGTATGATAAATATCGAAACGAACGGGGAGTATATGCACTATACACCCGTCGGCGGATTTACAACGGCAGACTTGGGCTACGAACAGAACGAAAGCAATCTGTTAGGCATTACAAAAAGCGACATCGCCGAACAGAGTAAATTCTTCATAAATGAATTTGATAGACTTTGGAACAACACAAACAAGCTTGAAGACATAACCGCTTCCGTCATTGATTACATATCGAGTTGCTATAAAGAGAATTCGCCCGAATTTATATATTTTATTATTCTGTACAATGTGTTCCGTGAGTTTTTGAAAGATCTCGACGAAGACTTTATGCCGAACGAGGCAACTGGCTTTAAAAACAGTTTAATCTGGAACAAGCTATACAACTTCCAAAAGGACGGCGCAGTCGGCGTAATAAATAAACTTGAACGCTATAACGGCTGTATATTGGCTGACAGCGTCGGTTTAGGTAAAACCTTTACTGCTCTTGCCGTTGTGCAGTATTATTCCCTGCGCAACAAATCAATCTTAGTGCTTTGTCCTAAGCGCCTTGAACAAAATTGGCGACAATATCAGGGCAATAGCACGACTAATATTTTTTATAAAGACCGCATTCGTTTTGATGTGCTTTTCCAAACCGATTTAGGCAGAACGCACGGCAAAAGCGGCGATATAGATTTAGCAACACTGAATTGGGGGAATTACGACTTGGTGGTAATTGACGAAAGCCACAATTTTCGCAACAATAAAGCCGTTCACAAAAACAAAGATACGCGTTACGACTTTTCAATGAAGCGTATTATGCAGGACGGCGTAAAGACGAAGGTCTTGATGCTTTCCGCAACTCCCGTAAACAACCGTTACAACGATTTAAAAAATCAGCTTTTATTGGCTTATGGTGGTGATTACGACGAGATGAACGCCACCATAGATGTCGGAAAAGATATACAATCCATATTCCGTAACGCTCAAAAGGTTTTCAACGCTTGGAGCAAACTTCCTACAGGCGAACGCCACGCAAAGGATTTGTTGGATAAACTTGATATAGATTTTTCTGTAATTCTTGACAGCGTTACCATTGCAAGAAGCCGCAAGCACATTTAGAAATATTACAACGTAAACGACATTGGCAAATTCCCTTCAAGGTTGCCCGTAAAGTCTATTTATCCCACGCTTACGAATAATCCTCACGTTATGGAGTATAAGGAAATCTACGATAAACTCCTTTCTATGACTATGGACGTTTACGCACCGCTTTCGTGGTTGCAGCCTTCCAAAATAGAGAAGTACGAGGCGAAATACCGCATTGACCTTTCAAGCGAAGATAAAAATGCCAACAGTTTGGGACAGGGCTTAACCCGTCAGATGAACCGTGAAACCGGTTTGAAAAAGTTAATGACGACAAGTCTCTTAAAACGCCTTGAAAGTAGTGTTCACGCTTTTCGCATTACGCTTGATAAAATCATAAAACTTAACGAAGAAACAAACGCCGTCATTCAAAGATATCTGAACGGCGATAAGACCGCAAGTATTCAAAAAAAGGTTACTGCTTTTACGGTGGAAGACCCCGACGAGGATGAACTGTATTCAATAGTGGAATTGCCGGGGAACGTAATCGATATAGAACTTTCCGATTTAGACGTGGTAACGTGGCAACGCAATATTTTGCACGATATAGAAATTCTTACGGAAATCTATACCGCTATGAAATTGGTTACTCCAGACGAGGACAATAAACTTAAAGAATTAAAAAAGCTGATAGACGATAAAATAACTAATCCTATCAATGTCGGCAATAAAAAAATTCTTATATTTTCGGCATTTGAAGACACTACAAACTACCTTTTTGAAACGGTTGCTCCCTATATATCCTCAAAATACGGGCTTTTTACCGCCAAAATTGCAGGTGGCAACAATAACAAGGCAAACGTAAACGGAAGATACGATACGGACAGGCTTTTAACGCTTTTCTCTCCGCTTTCAAAGCAACGTGCCGTTACGCTTACCGCAGAACCGAACACGCCCGATATTGATGTGCTTATCGGCACGGACTGTATTTCCGAAGGTCAGAACTTGCAGGACTGCGATATTTGTATTAACTACGATATTCATTGGAATCCCGTCCGTATCGTTCAGCGTTTCGGACGAATTGACCGTATAGGCAGCAGGAACGAAAAAATCCAGCTCGTCAACTTTTGGCCCGACATATCCCTTGACGAATACATAAATCTTAACAAGCGTGTTTCCGCAAGGATGACGATAGTCAACGCAACAGCAACTGCCGACGATAATATCATTTCCGAAGAAAACGAAGAAATGGATTATCGCAAAGAACAGTTAAAGAAATTGCAGGAAGGTACTTTGCAGGACTTGGAAGACGTTGACGGTAACATATCCATTACCGATTTGGGACTTAACGACTTCATAATGGACTTGCATAATTACGTCAAAGAGTGTGGCGAGCCGAAGGGTATTACTACGGGCTTACACGCAGTCGTTTGCGCCGACGCAAGCAAAGGCATTGAAGCAGGTATTATATTCGTACTTCGTAACCGCAATAACGGAGTGAACATAAATAGGCTAAACCGCCTTCACCCGTATTATCTCGTTTATCTGAAAGAGAACGGCGAAGTCGTTTACAATCATGTGGACGTAAAGTCCACGCTTGACGTTTTGCGCACTACGTCAAAGGGTATGGTAGAACCGATTGCCGAACTCTGCCGTAAGTTCAATAAAGAAACGAAAGACGGGGCAAAAATGGATAAATATAACGCCCTTTTGGATGACGCCGTTGCAAGCATTTTGCAGGTAAAGGAAGAAAACGATTTGCTGTCGCTTTTTAAGTCGGGAAGCAAAGTTCTGTTCCAGCAACGTATTGACGGACTTGACGACTTCGAACTTATATCGTTTGTGGTAATTAAATAATAAAGGAGTGTTTATAAATGACGATAGACATTTCAACTTGTATGCAAGATTTTGTTGCAAAAAGACGATTATTTCAAAGCGAAGCACAGTTTCAGTTTGAACTTGCTTGGCATATTCAAGAAATGTATCCTAATTACAAGGTTTATCTTGAAGTTTTAACAGCGACAAGAAAAGATATTGCTGTTAAGAATAATACTGCCGATTCTAAAAAAAGAGCATATACAGATATTATTGTATTTGATAGCGATGGGAATTATATTGCAATAGAGTTAAAGTACAAAACTGCATTGGGAAATTACGAAAATGATAGTATAAATTTACTTCATCATGGAGCAACAGACTTTGGAAGATTTGATTTTCTATATGACATATGGCGCATAGAACAATTAAAGCAAAATAATATACAGCAATATAATTTTAAGTTTGATTCAACTAAATTTGCAGGTGGATATGCAATATTTTTAACAAACGAAAAAAAGTATTGGGAAGATTCCAAGGAAGAAAAAAAGGAATGTTTATATAGAGATTTTTGTATTAGTGAAAAAGACTGTATTGAAGAAGGTATACCTTTAAAATGGAACAAAAAGCCTAAAAAACCGAAATGTTGCGTGAATGGAACTTTTAGGGACACAGAATTGAAATTTAATCAAAAATATGATTTTAAATGGGAACCGTATTATAATGACGGTGTAAATCCTGAATTTAGGTATTTAATAGAAGAGATTAAAATAAAGTAATGTTTGAATTTAGTAGTAAAACACAAGTAAGTATTGACGATAATGAAGTTGATAATTTAAGAAAAGTTTGTAGTGAAATTTTTGGTTTAGACAATTTTCTTGCGGAGTTTCCTCGTGTAACCAAAAAGGGCGGAAAATCTACTGACACGTATGCAAAAAACCATGATTATGTTTTAACATACTGTAAAAACATAAATTTTGTCCGAATAAACGGTATAGCGCATATCGATAGTGGGTTTAAATTTAAAGATGAGTTTTTTGAACAAAGAGGTGCATATAAATTAAACCAAACGCTTGATTATAATACATTGCAATATAACAAAACAATGGATTATGAAATTGAACTAGACGGTAAAATTTATGTACCTGGCGGCGATTTAGAATTACAGAAACAAAGACATAACGGAAAACACGGTAAACACGATTGGGTATGGCGTTGGTCAAAAAAGTTATTTGAATTTGGCTATAAAAACGGGTGGATTGAGGTAAGTAAAAGTGGAAGAATCTATACAAAAACTTATTTGAATGCAACCATTGATAAAGATAATAACGATAATTATTATATTAAATATAGCGAGCGGACAAAGCCTATTTCGACAATGGACTTTACTGAGAGTACTTATTCTAATGATAATTCTAATAAAGAGATTACAGGATTGATGGGCTCTGCTTTATTCGATTATGTAAAACCTACTTCGTTAGTTAAGATGTTAATGTCAACTTGTACAGAAAAGAACGATATAGTTCTTGACTTTTTCTCTGGTTCGGCGACGACTGCACACGCCGTTATGCAATTAAACGCAGAAGACGACGGCAACCGCAAATTTATTATGGTACAGCTTCCTGAACCCTGCGACGAAAAGTCTGAGGCGTATAAAGCAGGCTATAAAAACATTTGTGAAATTGGCAAAGAGCGTATCCGCCGTGCGGGAGATAAAATCAAAAGAGAAATTGAAGAATTGAACGAAAAGCCGATTTTTATTTCAAAAAATGAAAGCGGGCAGGTTACCACATTATTTGATACGGCTAATTACATACAAGTGCAGGGTAAAGATTTAACTAAACTAATTAGAAAAGAAAAAATTGTTCCAGATATCGGCTTCCGTGTGCTTAAACTCGATTCCTCTAATATGCAACCCGTTTACTATAATCCCGAAGAATACAGTCAGACTTTGCTTGACGATTTAACGGACAACATAAAAGCCGACCGCACTCCGCTCGATTTGTTGTTCCAGGTTATGCTCGATTTAGGCAAGCCCCTTTCCGCTAAAATCGAAGAAAAAGATATTGCAGGCAAAAAGGTTTATATTGTAAACGATGACGATTTAATTGCTTGCTTCAATAGCAACGTAACTGAAGAAACGGTTAAGGCAATAGCTCAGCTTAAACCTTTGTATGCAGTGTTCCGTGACAGCTCACTCGCCAACGATTCCACCGCCGCCAACTTCGACCAAATCTTTGCAACATACTCGCCTAATACCATAAGGAAGGTGTTGTAAGTTATGGGCTACCCTGAATGTTATGCTCGTTTAAATTGCTTATGTCCGTATTATTCCGAAATAGCGTTTAGGAATTATTTTAATATTAAACAAAAATATTTGTTTTATAAAAATGACAATTTAAACATTGATATTTTTTGCGAAGCACATTTAATAAATGAACAGAAAATGATAGCTGTTGTTTTTGCACAAATGGCAATAGAATCATTTTTTAATGATTATGCGGCGGCGTGTCTGGGGGATAATGAATTTTATGATAATTTTGATAAATTAGATATTATAGGTAAGTTTCAACTTATTACAAAGTTCATTTTAAAAAAAACTTTAGATAAAAGTTGTGAACCTTATAATAGTCTTAAATCATTAATTAAATTGCGCAATAGCTACATCCATAATAAAAGTGAAAAATATAAACCGCTTAATCAAAAATATAATATTGAAGAAGAGCCCGACGATATTCCTCTTGAGGTAATGTACAAAAGTGAATTGAAACATTACAAGAATATACTTCAAGTAGCTGAAATTGCAATAAAAGCTATGGCAGAAGTTACAAAATTTTTTGATGCAAGTGATGAACATGTTTCTGCAAAATTTAGTTTTTTTGGTTTTGTATCAAATCCCATTGGCTTAAAGGTAAAAGATATACAAAAAGAAATTAAAAATTTTGGTATAACTTATGAAATTCAAATTTAAAATACAAGATTATCAGACGGAAGCGGTAGAGGCGGTTGTAAAGGTTTTTGAAGGGCAACCGTTCAATAACCGTGTTTCATATTTGCGTGATTTGGGTAATCAGACCACACCGATACAAACGTCGTTACTTGCTGATGATTTACAGTATGTTGGAAACAACGGCAGCGGTTTCGGCAATGCGCCTATTGAGCTTTCCGACAGTCAACTGCTGGATAATATCCGTGCTTTGCAGTTGGACAATAATATCAAGCAATCGTCTGAACTTTCAAAGCCGTTCGGAAACACTTGCCGCTGTGCGCTCGATATCGAAATGGAAACGGGTACGGGTAAAACTTATTGTTACATAAAGACTATGTTCGAGCTGAACAAAAAATACGGCTGGAGCAAGTTTATTGTTGTCGTTCCGTCTATCGCTATCCGTGAGGGTGTTAAAAAGTCTTTTGAGGTAATGGAAGACCATTTCTTCGAACAGTATAATAAGAAAGCAAGGTTCTTCGTTTACAACAGCAAAAACTTAAATCAACTCGACAATTTTTCCGCAAGCAAAGATATTAACGTAATGATAATCAATGCGCAAGCGTTTGCGTCATCCTTGAAAGAGGGGGCAAAGAACGAGACTGCGCGCATTATTTACAGCAAGCAGGACAGCTTCGGCAGTCGCCGTCCCATTGACGTAATTGCGGCAAATCGTCCCATTATAATTTTGGACGAACCGCAGAAGCTTGGCGGCGGCGCTACGCAGTCGAGTATTAAACTTTTCAAACCGTTGTTTTCGCTCAATTACTCGGCAACGCATAAGGACGTTCATAATCTTGTGTATGTTTTGGACGCTTTGGACGCATATCAAAAAAAGCTTGTAAAGAAGATAGAAGTCAAAGGTTTTGACCTTCGTAATTTGCGCGGAACGGACGGGTTCGTTTACCTTTCGCAGATTTTGCTTGACCCGAAAAAACCGCCTATGGCAAGGCTTGCGTGAAAGGGTTGACTATATTGAATTATTTAAAAGTATTTATGCTTCGCTACATACACATAGGTTGCCTTCGGTCTTGACTACTTCGTCAAAGAAAAGGCAAGAAAGCGTATATAAAGATCAATCTTTACAATCGGTTATAGATGGTATCGTTGAAAAAGCAGATGATATTTATAAGCTTTATACGTTACAGTTTAGTCATAAGATGGAAACAATTACTGATGATAGCATAAATAATTTTTTATTTCAAGATCATCAAGCCAGATTTCACAGACAGGGAATCGATATTGAAGTTTCGTCCAAAGATTTAACTAAACTCAAACAGAAATTTATCGATAAACTTAATCACAAAGACGAAAAGCCTGACAAAAAGGACAAGACCTTTGCGGAATACGCCGATGAGTGGTTGAACATTAAAAAGGTTACGACAAAGCAATCGACCTACAATGAATACGTGCGATTACTAAATCACGACATTCTGCCCGTATTCGGAGAAATAAAAGCAATAGAGATAGACAGGTGTATGTTGCAGAACTTTCTTTTAACCTATGTTGAAAAGGGCGTTCTGCGTACGTCGCACAAACTATTTTTATTACTGCGTTGTATCTTCGATATGATTGCGGAGGACTACAATATCCCCACGCCGATGAAGAAGGTGGTCGTACCAAACTACCAAAGTAAGAGCGGTTGTGCGTTTACCTATGAGGAAGAAAAGAAACTTGTCAATCATTGTCTCGCACACCTCAATAGAGACACGTCTCACGCCTTTCTCGTGCTGTTGTACGCAGGACTCAGGCGAAGCGAACTTGCAAGCCTGAACGTAATTGACGGCGTTTGGCTCGAATGCGAAACGAGCAAAGAGCGTATGGGCAAAAACGTAGTCAAGCGCAAAATACCCATTACGCCAATGATGAAACAAGTATTGCCGTATATCGACTTCGAAAAGGCGAAGCGAGTCAACCTAAGTACGTTGCAAACTACAATGAAGCGGTTATTCCCGAATCATCACTCACATGAGTTAAGGCATACGTTTATCAGCAGGTGCAAAGAGAGCGGCGTTTCGGGCGAAGTTGTAAGCATTTGGGCGGGACATTCGTTGACGGGTACGATAACGACAACCGTTTACACGCACTATTCGGAAGAGTTTCAATTGCGCGAAGCAGAGAAAGTAAACTACACAAAATGGAATTTTGATAGCTAAAAACCCTTAAAATTACTCCCAAAAAACTCCCCAATTTATAAAAAAATCAGCAAAATCTCTCGGCAAAAAGATTTGAAAAGCAAAGATTTTTGCCGAAAAAGGAGCGCCAAGTGCAAAAAATGACAGGTTTTCTGCTGAAAACCTGTCAAAAATGCCGCTTTGCCGCGACGCTGGCTGGGGCGAAGTGATTCGAACACCCGAATGACGGAGTCAGAGGGCGACGGAACGCCCGAAAAAGTCCGTTTTTATATAGATTTTCGCCGATTTTGCATAGTTTTTTATATACAGTCCCCCAAAGTCCCCGCGACTTCGGGGGCATTTCTTTAATTTAACCGCTTGACAAAAGTCGCGCGGGCGTGCTAAAATAAAAACACAGCAAGGGTGACCTTATAAACGGTTAGCCCGAGCCTACGATTAAATAACCGCCGACGGGGTCAAGCGTGGCGGTTATTTTTTTATGATTATGTAGATTTTGTCCTTGGTAACTCTGAACGAGCGAACCGCGCCGAGCTCCACCAAACGGCAGAGCAGGCGCAGGAAGTCAAATTCCATAAAATCACCCCCTCGCGAGAAAATTTTCATTTTCCCCCTTTGGGGCAAACCGCCTAAAAGGTTTAACTTGCTGTGGGTGGGCTACCACCATAACCGAATTATATCACGTTGTCGCCGTTAAGTCAATAAAAAGCGGGCGGGCGTGGGCTTTGTATAACTCAACCTTTATCAGCTTTGCCGCCGTTCTCGGCGGCTTTTCTTTTACGCTCTGCACCGCTTTAAATTCCCCTCGCAGGGGAATATCGCGCTCGCGCGATTTCAAGGGGTGGCGCATACTCTAAACCGCATAGATTCCGCGCCGGGCTCGGCGCACGCTCCCGCCGCATTAACTGCACGTTGACCGCCGCGGCTTTTGTTTAGTTTTGCGTATAAAAGAAATCGGTATAAAATAGTATAAGTCGGCGGCAACCGTACTTTTTTAAGCCTTAAAACGTACTTTCAATTCTTGAAAAGTGTACTTAAATTTTTGTTAAATAGTACGGTTTTGACATTTTTTAAAAACTGCAAAAATAAAAAGCCCGATTTTTTTCTTAAAATCAGACTTTCGCCGCCGTTTTTTCTATGCCCCGCGCCGGACTTTGCGCGTTATCTTCGATTTTTAATAATTTTTTATACGACTATAAGCGCAAGCCCTTGCTTACGCTTCTTTTTTCTGTTCTTCTTCTCGCCAACCGCATTTAAAATAGCCGGGCGGGAAAAATTCTCGTCTTATATGGTGCTTATCGAAGTAGCCTTCGAGCTCCGCTCTGAGCGTTTCTTGCTTGCCTTCAAGTTCAAGTGTTTCCGGTTTAGCCTCGCCGCCCGGTTTAAGTAATGCGCCGAGCCAAGCGGAATAATTTATATTTACGCGCTCGATTATGCCCTTGTATTCCGTATCGAGCATAAGCCGCTTATGTAAAACGTCGGCGTTGTATTCCTGCTTATTGACTGTATCGCCGTTTAACCGCTCCGGGTGCTTTACCGCCAAAATATCCGGGTTAACCGTGAATAGACTGCACCTGCGCCGCCGTAGGTCGTTTCCGTCCGGCTTTTCCGAACGCGACAAATCCGCCGCTATAAGCTCACGTATACAATCGCCCGCGGTGGTTCTCGGAAGCCCTATCGCCTTTCCAATGCGTTCTTGCGAGCTTACAAACACGCCGCCCGTTTTCGGGTTCTCGTTGCTACGTTTTAAAAATGCCAACGTTAAAAGACGGGAATATGTCAGCCGCTTATAATTCCCGGATATTTTCCATTCCTGCAAGAACATATACGTATCTACTTCAACGTAATTGCGATTGTTGTACCTTGCGATAATCTTATATCTTGATTGCTTTACACGCTCGATTATTCCGCGCTTTACAAGCTCCGCAAGCGCGTTGCTTACCGTTTCCCGCGACATTCCGAAATTGTCTACAAAGTAATCGTACGTAAGCTTTGCCGGCTCTCTGAACGCTTTATTCATTGTATGGATAATGGCAAGGATAAATTGACAGCTTAATAAAAGCCCCGTAAATACGGTAGCTTTGCCGCCTTTCTTCTTACCCGTGAACGCTAACGGAAACTCGATAAACGACGACGTTTCCGGCAGATTCAGTTTTTGCCATTCCGTAGCTTGCATTACGTTTCCTTTTGATTTTGCTTTAAATGATTTTCAACTGCCCCAAACCGTCGGGAAGTTGCGGCGGTTCGGCGCGCTTGTTGGCTTTGATTGCCGCGCCGAAGCGGTGAAAGGGCGCACATTGCGGACAATAACAAAATTTATAATCACCCGCAACAGCCCAACCCGCTTTCCTTGCGGTGTTGCGGCTCTTAAACGCTGCCTGCGCGTTCTTACAATCATCGCAACTGTAATTTATTCCATTTTTCATTGTCTTTTGCTCCTTATATTTCTTGTGGGCACACGGTGCGCATTTTTGACGACCGTTTTAATGACGTAAAACGTTACAGTAAACGTTTTAATTTCCCAATGCGCTTTTAACGTTGTATCTTGCTTTATGGCTTGCCCCGTGTATTCCGTTCCGTCCTCTAAAAACCAACCCTGAAATTCATAGCCGCGTTTTTCAGGCGTGGGCGGGGTAATTGACGAGTTCCAATCTACAACCTGATTTTCTATATTGTTGCCCCCGTCCGTGTTAAACGTTACAGTAAAACGATTTATTTCAAAATGCGCGTGCAGGTTGATATTTGACGTTACTGTTTCGCCGATATATTTCGTGCAGTTCTCGCCGTGCTCTTCGTCCGTGCCGTAATACCAACCCGTAAAGGTGTAGCCCTCTTTTTGAGGTGCAGGCGGCAACGGCTTTACTGCGTTCGGGTCTTGTTCCAAAATGTAGGTTATTTCTATTGCGCCTAAATCTGCGGCGGTGGCTTTGCCGGATTCGTAGTAAGGGTTCCAATACTCGAATTGTGTACTGTGCATACATTGTTTGTCTACGCCGCGATATTTGCAAGTCATATCTTTGTAAATATATCCCGCCGAAGTCAGATGTTCGAACGGGTTCACACGCGGCACAAACCAACCCGTTTGCGACATAATTAACGTAACCCAAGCAAATCTGATATTTGCTTCTTTTGCGCTTACCGTTTGCCCGTCTATGTTGTTTTTAACGGTGACTTTTGCAAGGTAATCGTCCGCGGTTTTGTCTGTGCCGGAAGAGATAAAGTTTTCATATTCCGCTTCGGCGCCTGCGGGAATAGCGCGGGAGCTTGCCGCAACTGTCCGCGCGGAAACGGCAAAAGCATAGCTTTGCGGCTCTTCGTCCGTAAGCTCTTCGGCGGGAGCGGCGGGGAGCTTCTCGGGTGCCGCGCTCCGCCAATTCCCGAAAGTCCAATCCGTATAACCGAATGTGCCCCAAGCCAACAGCGAGGCAACGCCCGTTACTGCCAATATTACCGCCATTATTAAGCCCGTTTTTTTGATTATCTTTTTGCCGTTTGCTCTTGCCATTTTTATTTCCTCCCGCGGGCGTTCTCTGCACCCGCTTTATTTTCGTTTATTGACTAACGCCGCCGTTTGCGGCTTCGAAGATGGGGGCGGGGTTGCTTGCTCGTTTATTACAACGTCCAAATAGCAACGCTCGTAAACACTCGCCCCGCGGTCTTTGTAATGCCCCGAAACAGACAGCACACGCACGGCGGGCAATTCGTTACAGATAAGCTCGATTAGCTTTTCTATTTCGCCGTTCTCGCCCCATAATCTGACTTTAACCACGTCGCACCTCGCAATTGCTTTCGATAAGGTCTACAATCTGTTGAGCTTCGGTAACGTGCAAAATTTTTGCGTGGAAGTATAAAAAATCAAGAATACCGTCAAGGTTCTTCCAATCAAAAATCGGATTTGAATTGAAATAATTGTAGTAATCGGGAAACTTCGCTTTTACGAGCTTCGGAATATCCGCGCCCGCTTTGGCGGTGGTCTTAATGGGGTTAAATGCTTTGACTATGTCATAAGCCCCCTTAGCTCCGCACATTGTTTCGATAGGGCAACCGTTATTATGTAAATTGCACGTTTCGCAGGTTGCGCGCGCGTTCACTTCGCAAGGCAATAAATCGTTTTTCATTACTGCACCCCGCTATTATCTATCCAAGGGAAGCGCAGTTTTATGGCTTCCAAATAATAAAGCCCGTCGTTGTCACAGAATAATACGCCCGGTGTGTAGAGATAGGAAGTTTCTAAATCATCGTTATCGTTAAAAATCTGTTCGTTCCAAAGATTGAACAATAAACGGGTTGCGCGGCGGCTACCGCTCGTCTGCCAACCAGCTTTAAGACAGTCAATTTTAACGGAATTATTTTTAAAGGAAAATACTTCGTCTTTGTGTTTGAATAAATCTTCATTAAGGGCTAAAAGATAAGCAACGGGACGATGTTCACTATCCGAGTTTTTCATTTTGCCAAGCGTTTCATAAAAACGCCGTTCGTGCATTAAGTCTTTGAATTTCATTTTTGCAAATCTCCTAAAAAATATATTTCAACGCCCTTGCGGGCTGTTGTTCCCCTTAATCTCAACCCCCGCGCCGTTTATGGCGGTGCAGGAGCCGAGATTTGCAAGCACCTTTACGGAGTTCCACCGCGCGGGTGCGTAAAATAGTATTTTTATTGACTTTACCCCCATTGCGTGATAAAATTTAGTTGCTACAAAAATTTCACAATAGGGGGTAAAGCCATTGCCCCAAATCCACACTTACAAATGAATTTGAGAGGTCAACCGTATGTACTATTTTAAAAAATTATCATTATCTAACCGTAAGATTAAACTTGTAAAGCAAGTTGGTAAATTAAATTTGAAAATTCAAAAATTAGAAAATGATAGTCGCTATTTTAATCGTAATAAAATAAGTTTGCTTGAAACAATGGTTGAAAATAAAACTTCCGAAATTGATACAATTGATGAAATTTTGGAATATCTTCAAAGGGAAAAACCTAAATTCAATCAAAAAGTTAGTAATAATAGTTTAAATTTAGGTCTAAAAAACGAAAGCGGCGCAACAATAGAACTACCGCCAATTATCGGCGAATAGGTTATTTTGTTGCTTCTTCGATTTTCGCTTTGATTTCGTCATAACTGCCTTTGATAAAGTAGCCTTTTGCTTGACAATATTTTTTTCGGAAAAATTCGTTTACGTTTATAAAAACATAAGCGTTACGGTCTACTATCGCGTGTATTGCCGTTATATTAATTAAAATTTTATCCCCGTCTGTTGTTTCAACTTCGATAAATCCTTTCATAAAATTCCTTTGCCCTGCGGGTTGCCGCGGGGCTTTTTTGTTGTCCGCGAATACGTGAAATTTGCCCGATTATGGGCTGATAGCCCGTAACGGGGCTATCAGTATTATAACAGCCCGAATTATGGCTGTCAAGCCCGCAAAGGGGCTGATTATGGTAAAATTTTTTGCAAATAGGAAGATTATTTATGAATTTTTCAAAAATTGCAAAGGAATTGAGGGAAGAGGCGGGGTTATCTCAACAAAAATTAGCTGATAAAATAGGGTTAAGTTCTTCGGCTATTGCGCGTTGGGAATTAGGACAAAGCGAACCAGGGTTCAACGCAATTCTCGCATATACAAAATTTTTCGACGTTTCCGCCGACTATCTTTTAGGCCTCGAAGACGATTTCGGCGCAAGAACTGCAACCGCGCCCGCCGTGATGGGCGAGAACTACTCGTCTGAAGAGCGGCAACTTATAGAAGATTATCAAAATTTGAACGCACGCTCAAAGAAATATCTTCAGGACACAATAAAAATGCTCCTCGAGTCTGTTTCGGGAAGCGAACAAAAGAAAAAGGAGAATTAACTATGTTTGATTTTAGTTATTCTTCAATTGATGAAATGATTGAATTGTTGGCTCGTAATATTAATCCGTTTTCAGGGCTTAAGTTTAAAGCGAGAGAAGAAAAACAAGTTACTGAAATGATGTCGATAATTTATGCGGCAGTAAATGATGAGGAATTATATTTTGACCCCGTTACTGCCTTTATTCCCACGTTGGATATAGGTATAATTATTAAAAAAAGTACAAGCATACAGCCGTTTGCAAAAAAAATTGCTGGCGCAATAGCTCACGCTTTGAAAAAGTATTCAGAATATTTTTCGCAAGACATAATTCAATTTAGTTTTTGCCGGTTTTTAGTTGAAAACGGGCTTATAGAATTGCGTGATAACCCTTATATTGAAAATCAACAGTCTTATTTTGCTACGACATTGGGCGAAAATTGCGGGCTACAGAATAAAACAACAAAAACAAAAAAAACTAAACGGCATACTCTTCTTTATTCTGCCTATATGCAAGTTTACCTCTTGAGAAAATTTCCAGATATATTTCTGCCTGCAATAAAGGCTGAATTTAAAAAAAATCACGAAACTTTAGAAAATTATATTGAGCCTTTAACCGTAGAAGAACAGGAGCTTATTGTTAGCTATCGCTGTTTAGACGAAAACGGGAAAAAATATTTGAGTGATACAATGGCTTCATTGTTTAATGGATTTACAGGCGGCAAACAAAAGAAAATATCATAAATGAGTTTCACCTGGAAAATTTAAAAAGCGTAGTTAATTACTTTTTATGCATAAAAAGTAATTAAATTTAATTGATTTCTCTATTATAAAATCTACTCCGTAGGCGTGTTTGCCGAAAGGAGTAATTTTTTATATGACTAAAGAAGAAATTTTAGGAAGGCTTTCAGCTATAGGGAAGGAAATTTCAAGGCTATTTGGAGAGATTTCAGCAGAATGTGGCGAAACGGACAGCCGCGCGTGGTTGCGATTTGTAAAAAACGAGCCGCGCGCGGGTTCTGAAGTAAAAAAAATGCCCAAAAAGTTTTATATTTCCCGGGCGCGGAGGAGGAACAGAACAACAACGTAACTATGCAAAATTCGGCAATCAGATTAACCAAAAAGGAGGTTAAAACCTTGCCGAAAGAATTACAAGACAAAATCACAATTGAATTAACGTTCCCGGTGCGGCAAAAGCCCAACGGAGTTTTTGAAGTCCGATACCGTGCGCACGGTTACAACGTTGCCGCTTCTTCCAAAGACGAAAACAAGCTTAAAGCGAAATTTATTGAAGCTTTGCGGAACAGCTCCCCGCGGGAACTGCCCGCGCCCGCCGTTGCCGTTCAGAGCGCGGCAAAATTTGAAACGGTTGCCGGGCGTTGGCTTGAACTTAAACGCCCGACGATTAAGCCGACAACTCACGCATATTACGTGCAACTATTCGGCGCGAACATTTTCCCGGTTTTATCCGGGCGCGAGCTTGCCGAAATTAAGCAGTCAGACGTACAACAGCTTGTTAACGATTATGTCGCGCAAGAGAAATACAGGACAGCGTTAAAAATCTTTCAGACGTTGCAAGCCGTATTCGAGTTTGCCGTAGGTGAAGAATTGCTTGAACGTTCACCAATGCGGCTATTAAAAGCTCCGAAATACGAGGAAGAAAACGGCGTTGCGCTTACGGTGGAAGAGGAACGCGAACTACTGCGGCGTATCGAAGAGAGCAAATGCGCACCGGCAATAAAAGCCGCGCTTATCTTCATACTTTACACCGGTATACGCCGTTCGGAGCTTGCAAGCGCAAAAATCGTTGACGGGTGCGTTGAAGTCAGGAACTCGAAAACCCGCAAGGGCTTCAAGGAAAAAACGCGTTTTATCCCGGTTACTCCAATGTTGGCGGCGTGGTTACCCGGCTTTAAGCTTGACGAGCTTCGCGCCGTTCGTCCGGACGCGCTCACGCAGGCAATGAAGCGGTTAATGCCGGAACACCACTTGCACGAATTGCGGCACACGTTTATTACACGCTGTCAAGAGTGCGGCGTATCTCGAGAAGTAGTAAGCGTATGGGCGGGGCACGCCGCGGATAACACGCAGACAAGTAAAGTATATACGCGATTCTCGCCGGAGTTTATGAAAAAAGAGGCGCAAAAGGTTATATATAACCTTAGCCCCCTTGTTTAGTCCCCGCGTTAGTCCCCGCAAGGCATAAAAAAAGCGCGGCTAATCGTTTACATTTCGCTAAAAATGAACGAAAAACCGCGTTTTTGGCTGGGGTAGCTGGATTTGAACCAACGAATGACGGAGTCAGAGATTTTACAAAGGTAAAAAAATGCAAAAAATCTCGATAAAATCGGTAAAAACAGCCTAATTTTTTATAAAAATCGGTCACTTTTTAAACATTTTGCGGGAATGGGTTGGGACTGAATTGGGACTAACCGAGAAAATAATCGAATTTTTTCATTTCTTCTTCTTGGTGTTCCCGATATTGTTCAAGGTGAGTATATACGAGCGAAGTTTGCGAACTGTCGGAAGAGTGACCCGCCCAAAGGCTCACTAATTCGCGTTGAATGCCGCATTCCTGCGCCCTTGTAATAAAAGTGTGCCGCAAATCGTGCGAGTGGTGCGTTTTGAAAAACTCTTTGATATGGTTTGTAAGCATATCGGGGAGAATTTTTTTTATACTCTTGATATCGATTAGCGGGAGAACTTTCGCAAGCATTGGCGAAATCGGCATTGCGCGCGTTTTCTCTTTTAAACCCTTGCGTTGCTTTGAAGTTACAATATTTATCCAGCCGTCGCTAATCGTAATCGTTGCAAGTTCCGAACGCCTTATTCCCGTATAAAGCATAAACGTGTATGCTTGCGCGTAAGGTGTGCGGTGCGCCTTTAATTCGTCGATTAACTTCTTTTCTTCGGTTCTCGTGAGCGGCACGCCGTGCTTTTGCTCGTAATTCGGCAATGCTATGCGTTGCATCGGCGACTTGTTGATTATCTCGTCGTCGACGGCGTAATCGAACAAGGGCGAAAGTAAATTATAAATTTTTCGTGCCGTGCGGTGTTTTTCGCTTTCGGTAAAGCTGTTGAAAAATACTTGAAGCTCAAAGCCTTTCACGCTCGATAGTTCGCGCCCTTCGAATGCAGGATAAATATATGTACTTGTGGTGTAAATGTAATCTTTAAAAGTCGATTGTTTAACAGTCGGCTTTTTTACTGCTTCGAGCCATTGCCGCATATAGTCGTTTAGTTTAACGTGCTTGTTTAATCTGACTGCCGCAGGCGTGGCAAATAAATCGTTTATAGCTTGGATAAATTTCGCTTTTGCGGTTTCAAAGTCTTTGCTTGATTCAGATATAGGCGTGCGGTCTATTTGGCAACGAATTTCAAAAACCCCGTTGGGCTTTTTTCTGATATGGGCGGTTATTGCGCCCACTCTGAATTGATTTTTAATTTTTTTAGGCATTTTAGAAAGCTCCTTTTCGGAAAACTTCAAAATACCGTTTGCATAGATATCCGAACGGGGGAAATCTTCCCGCGCATTCCCGTCCGTTTTGTCGGTAATGGAGTAATAAATGTTTGCGGTCGGTTCGTTCGCCCGCGCAGTTCTGGCACCCCCTTGTAAATAACCTTTGAGCAGTCCGAAGCTGATAACAGCGTTTTGCAGGTAAAGCTCGATTTTGCTAATGAGTAAATCTTGTGTTTCGGTCATAGTGGTAACCCCCGTATGGAAAATACGGGGATTTTATCATTTACCGAAAGGTAATAAAAGGCTTTCGGCAAAGGCTCCCAAAATTCGGGAATATATTACTAATTCCGCAACACGCTATTGACGTTTAAACCTGATTCTTCGATAAGGCGTACAACATAGCCGAACACAACGGCTTTGTTATAGTCGCTTAACGCCTTGTAGAGCTTTACAAGGTCAACCGTTTGCTTGTCTGTTATTTCGTGGTGGTCGTAAGCTCGCAGGCTCTTTTCTGTTTCCTTAACGCCGAAATCGTCTTCCAGACCGAGCAGGTAATCCGCGGAAACACCGAAATAAACTGCGAGCGTACGAATAGTCGACCCCGTGGGATTTCTTGTACCTTGTTCAAGGTTGCAGATACATTGTGGCGATAAATTGCAAGCATAAGCGAGTTGTTTTTGTGTAATTTGTCTTTCTTCACGTAAGTATTTAAGAGTTTCGGAAAATGTCATATTTTCTCCTTTTGTGAATTATATAAAAAATTTTCATTTGAAGACTTGCATTTATTCAAATGTAGTAGTATAATGCAAACAAAAAGTATTCAAATGTAGTACTTTTAAAATAATCAAATGTGTATAATATAAAAACGCCCCGCGGAGAACCGCAGGGCATACACGCGCCCGCGCGGGGGAATCCGCAAAGGTGCTTGCAAATCTCGGCTCTTGCGCTGCCATAAACGGCGCAAGGGTTGAGATTAAGGGAACGACAGCCCGCAAGGGCGTTGAAATATATTTTTTTTGGAGATTTGCAAAAATGAAAAACAAACACGGCAACATTAAGTGCGAAGGTTGTGGAAGCTATGATATTCGTCAAACAGTTCATTTTGACGGAATGGATTGCTATTCCGAAGCCGGCGAAGGTAGCGGCTTTAAATGTGAAGTAACATTATACTGTGAAAATTGCGGTAGAGTTTACCCCATATGCAGGGTAAAAGAATTTCACGATATTAGCCCGTTAAAAATTGACGAGTTCGGCGGGGTGACGGAATGAAAGGATTTATTGAAGTTACCTATCAAAGCACGGCTAAGTATTCGATTAACATAAATCAAATAGTTTGGTTTTCCGCTACTTGCGACGGCAAAAAGACAAGTATAACGCTACAAGATTGCACCCGTTTTACGGTAGATGAAAGTTACGACGAAGTTAAAGCGCGTATTGAAAAGGCGGTGCAATAATGAACGAACTAATAACATTACGGTTTTCGAAACAAGAAATAGAAAAATTACTCGGTGTGTTGCAATATTCAATATCGCACGAATTGGAAATTTTGCAAGACAACAGCTACGCGCCAGACGGTGAAACTTTCGTTGTATTTTTAGAGAGTATACAGGAGCAGACGGAAACTTATTTAAAACTATCGGACGCGATAAAACCGCCCGCGGAGCTTGAAGAATGAACAATTTAAATTTATTTTGCGAAGCACTTGAACAAGATTGCAAGACGATTGAAGTAATAAACGAATTAATCGAAAACTTGTATTTTTCAATAGCTGAAAACGAAGAAATACTCACGATAAACTCGGTAACAAAGTTTGCTAAGGCGTATTCAATAGCAAAGCAACTCTATGAGTACGATTTAGCAGATAAACAAGAAGTTGAAGATTTCGCAAACAAAATAACTGAAATTAAAACGGCGCAAGCCGAGAAATAAAAAACAGAAGTCGCGGGCAACCGTGGCAAGGGAGTTAAGTATGGCAAATTATCAGAAGAAGAGCGGGTTTGCGGGCAAGGCGATAATATCGGTATTGCTTGCGGGATTATTGGCAGCGGGCGTATGCTGTACGGGGTATGCGTCGCGAAACGACGCAGGAGAATGGTTTAAAAACGGTGACCTGTCGAGTTGGCATTGGTCGGATAAATCCCCCGACGAGAACCCAGACGACAGCAAGCCGAATCCAGACGACCCAACACCGTCAATAACAGACGACGGAGCGGCGGAGCTTGAAAACGGCGACAGCAATGGCATATCGCTTTTGAACGCAAAAATTCCCCGCGCGGCATACGCGGCGAACGGCATAAGCGCGTATGTCGATACGGCTTTTACACTTACGGCGACGGTAACACCGGACGAGGCGATTAATAAAGCGGTGGATTGGTCTGTGGCTTTTGAGAACCCCGAAAGCGAATGGGCGAGCGGAAAGACTGCCGTGGATTACGTAAAAGTAACCCCCGTTTCGGACGGCGCGTTAACGGCAACGGCAACGTGTATGCAAGCGTTCGGCGAAAGGATAATCATAACCGCGCAAATCCGCGACGGTTCGGACGATTTAAAGGCGACGTGCATTGCGAACTATGTAGAAAAATTTCTCGGCAGGGATTTTAAAATATTCAGTCATTCTGACGACCAACCGAGCCGAGATTATGGCTGGAACTTCAATTTGAATAATCTCAACCCTGTTATAGACATACCGCAGACTACAAGCCTTTGGGCGTGGTTGCAGTACAGTCTGAAAGACTGTACGACGGTAACGACAGACGGTTATTATTCTTCGGTATTTACTAAGAGTAACCGCGCATTTACGGGAATTGCGTATATAAGCGCAACCGAAGAATACCTTGCGGCGGTACGCGCAGCGGGTTTTACCCCTAAGGTTTCCGCGGGCGAATACTTTGTATTAAACGACGATACGGCTTTTACAGACATATTCTTTCCAACGGCAACGCAGGGGCAAGCCCCCACTACTGCGCAAGCATGGACAGCGTACCGTAACACTTTAAAGCAGAATGTAGATAAAGTAATGTTTCGCGTTAAGTGCTCTACCCCCTTTTCAATGGACGATATCCGCGATACGATTTACAACGTTAAAATAAGCGCGTCGTCTTTGGAAACGCTTGCTGAAGATATCAAGTTAAATTACGGCGAAATAGACTTTTAAGTGGTGTAGGCTATGGGCGTAAAACTAAACAGACTATACAAGCCGTTATACATTTTTATTCTCATCTTATTTTTCGGTATAACGGCAATACAGGCAATAAGCGGGTGGGCAAGCTTACCCGCTTTTGCCGCGTTCATAGATTACACGAAATATACGACCGCGCTTGAAGATTTAAGCCGCGACGAGAATTTTAGCGCGGGCAAGTACGTAGATGATTCAACGGATTATTCGTTGCAGGTAATCCAGATAGCGGAGAGTACGGACGGCGAGCTATTCTTGTATACGTATCAGCCGTGCCAAAAAACGCGGTATTTGGTGGCGACGAGCTTAAATATGAGCTTATCCGAAACCGCGGCGGGAACGAAACCTTATAACCTTTCACTTCTGAACGTAAGCGGGGTATTTTGTAAGTACTTAGTGCAGGGCGTTTCGGCGGAACTGAAAAACCCGCATTACTACAACATAACGAGTATTTACCGTTTATGGGATAAGGAAATCGATAAAGGCACGGGTAACGACAATACGATAAACGAAGTTGTTTACGACGTTGGACAGCTCTGGACGGTGACGACAGACAGCAGCGGGGTGTATTATGCTTGTGACGGCACGGAACGTATAACGGTAACGGATAAATATTGCGGGTATTTTCGTTATTATGACGGCTACAAACTGTACAAGAGTGCCTGCGACAGCCATTACATAGCATTTAGCACAGACCATTATATCCAAACATTGTTGGAAGCCGAAGTTTCGTTCGTAACGCAAGATTATACCTGCAATATAACATCTATACAAAATCCGCCTGATATGGGCGGTGGCTCGACTAATTTCTACGATTACGATTACGATGACCCGCTCCAACGTCAAGTAACTGTTACAGCAGACCAACAGGGCGGGAACGTCGGCGACGGGATTTTCGGTGTTAAGTATCTATGGGATAGAATTGAGAAAGTAAGCGATTTTCTTAAAGACGAAACCGAGAACTTAACGGACGGCGCGAAAAATCAAATAATGGGCAAACAATGGATACTGCGGTTTGTAGATTTGCCGTATACGCTAACCCCGCATTTAGGCGGGAGCGAAGAAAAAGGCACGAAAGTAACCGAAGAAACGATATTGCGGTTAGAGTTTGAAACGAACGGCGAACGCTTTAATTTGGGCGTGGTAGACAATAAGCAGACGGGCGGAAACGACCCGAGCAATAAGCCGAACGTGCCTAATCTTTGGGATTGGCTCGCGTCGGTTACGGGTATTCCCGCTTGGGTATGGAAAATGCTTGCCGTTATTATTCCGCTGGCAATCGCATTGTCTGTCCTTTCGATATTCTTCCCTGTTGTACGGGTTATTTTGTGGAGCATTGGAAAAGGCTTATGGCTTATAATCTCGTTCCCGTACCGTATGCTCGGCAAGGGTATTAAGGCAATAAGCGAGCGCAGAGCCGCCGCCAAAGCGAAACCGAAAGCAAAGCCCGCCAAACGTAAAACCGCGAAAAAGCCGAAAGCTAAGCGTAAAGCCACTAAGAAAGGCGGAAAGAAATGAAGTTCTTCGTTATTCTTGAAATTCTATTGATTGCGGCGCGGGTTGCCGTTGAGTTCTTCGAGCTTCCCGCCGCCGCATATTCCGCCTTAACTTGGACTTGCGTGGTTTGCGGTATTATCGCCGCCGTATTTGTTGGTATTCGCATATACAAGGAAATTAAAAAATAATGAGTTTACATAATGTATTCGGCGACGTTGGAGCAGGCAAGACCGCATTTTTAATGTTACAGCTTGCAAAGCTGTACTTCGAGCGCGGGCAAGAGATTTTGGAAAATTCTTGCCGCATAATCGACGAAGAAAACAAAAAGCGTAAAACGCCGCTTAAATACCCCGACAGAGTGCCGATATACTGTAATTTCAAAGTTCAGATACCGAACCCCGATGGGAGCATATACGAGCCTTACGAAATAAAAGGCTCTCAAATCGGTATAGGCAAAAAATATAAAAAGCTGTTTCCAGGCGCGGTAATAATCATTGACGAAGCGCAAAACGAGTTTAACTCCAAAAACGATTTAGCGCGCGCCGTAAGCGCATTTTTTGAAAAGCACCGACACGCAGATTTTGAAATTTGGATAGCTTCGCAACGTCCTATTCTGATAAATAAAGACATACGCGACTTATGCCGCCACTTTATCCAAATTTACAAGCTTGCTAAAATCGTTGCGCCGTTTGATATAATTTGTGCCTTGAAATGGCATTGCCGCGAGTTCGACAGCCGCGCCGACGTTGACGAATACGTTGAATTATCCAAATCAGATAAAGGCGATTCAATTAACTATCGCGAAACCGTTTACAACGATAGCGGCGATATTTTAGATTATTTTGATAGTAAATCTTGTCTAAGCGAATTTTTCCCCGAGGAGGGCAACAATTATGCGAATTAAAAAACGTAATAAGCGCGGCGAACGTTATTTGCCGCTTGACGATATAAAGAAAATCGACGACGAGTTTTTATCGGAAATGGAAAACGTAAAGCGTCGGTTAAGCAATGTTAAAGACCTCGATATAATAAAAGCCTTTCAGCAAGTATTATTGAGCGCGTATAACGCGGCAATAGAGCTTAAAATGCTTGAAAGTGAAGTCGATTACGAAATAAGGCTTGCACAAATCAAAGCCCGCAGGCAAGAGGTTAAACCCTTGCGGCGCGGTTGGTGGTGGCGGTTAATCTTCCAACCGCTTACGAACCGCGCGCAAGACATAATCGAAGAGCGCGCCGAACTCGATGCAGATATACGGCATACGGCGTTAGAAAACGAAATCGATAACGACCGCAAGCAATTGCAACCCGAGGAGGACGAAGAAAAACCGTCTAAGCGCAAGCTTAAACGTGCTATGCGGGATAAGCTTAAAAAGGTTATTGAAACGGCTGACAATGCCGACGTTAACGAAGTTCTGAACGAACCAAAGCACCTCGCTTCGGACGTACAGGAGCCGCCGCAAGGTGCCGGACAATTGCCCGGGCAAATAATGTTGGACGACGTGCAAAAGCTAACGCAGGCACAGCCAGGAACACGCAGACCACGCCCGCCGAGAAGTTGCAGAAAACCGCCAACGTAAGGCAATGAGCTAAACTCCGACAAGGGGCAACACTTCTTTATTAGTAAAAAATAAAGTGAAAGAGATAGGCGCGCCCGCGTGGGCAAGGGGCGTAGCTGCCAACGCAGGCGCGCCGAACTGTTTCTATAAATCGGGGTCTCGGGGCAGAGCCCCGCGCATTATTAAAACGGTCGTCAAAAATGCGCACCGTGTGCCCACAAGAAATATAAGGAGCAAAAGACAATGAAAAATGGAATAAATTACAGTTGCGATGATTGTAAGAACGCGCAGGCAGCGTTTAAGAGCCGCAACACCGCAAGGAAAGCGGGTTGGGCTGTTGCGGGTGATTATAAATTTTGTTATTGTCCGCAATGTGCGCCCTTTCACCGCTTCGGCGCGGCAATCAAAGCCAACAAGCGCGCCGAACCGCCGCAACTTCCCGACGGCTGGGAGCAATTGAAAATTGTAAATTTATAACAATAAGGTAATGCAATGACGGAAACGGCAAACTTACAATTGAATAATTTAATACCATTGCCGTTTGCGCAACCGTATATAAAAATCCCCACGGGCTTAAAAGACTTGCCGAGCGGCGAGCAGCTTATCGGCGGATTGTTTTATAGTTTTTCGGGCGTACAAGATAACGACGGTATTTACTCCACTATAAGCCGCACCCGCAAGGCAATGAAAGACAGTTTACTGTTATCGTTCGCGACCTTAACCCGCGGCATTACGAATTTAACCAAAAGCGGTTACGTTTCGAGATTGTCGCGCGACGTGTACATATTCAACCGCGACAAGCTACACTCGCCTGACGAGTTCACGCGCATAGAGTTTAATGAAATTGCCGCAATTATGGACGGTTGTAACCGCGTGCAGGGCGTAAGACTACGCGTTTTTGCGTGGTTTAACGCGCGTTGCAACAACGATAAGAAGAGTGACGACAGGGAAACGGAAGCTCTTCGCAAGAAGCATAAGGTCAAGGCAAGTTATGCTGATATTGCCGCCGCGGTCGGGTGCAGTGAAAGGCAAGCAATCCGCGCCGTAAAATGGCTAATGAAACACAAGTACATACACCGCCCGAAAGACGACAAGGGCATAAGCTCAACGCATAAGAGCGTTTACACGCTTGACCGCGCGTATTGGCGGCGCAAGAAACGCAGAGAAACGACGCCCGCCGACGTTCCAGAACCCGAGCAAACACCCGAGCAGAAAGCCACGGCAGTTCGGCAATTATGGTTGGAAGAAGTTTCCGAACGCGCTAAGAACGAAGCCGAACGCAATGCGCAACGGGCAAGGCGTAACGAGCGTTATATGCTTGCGCATAGTAAGGTTGTAGGATTTGATATAGAAATCGCTTTTAAGGGGCTACACGACCCTGTAACGGCGGCAAAGCTCGAAGTAGAGCGTGCGCATTGGTTATCGGAAGAAACTGCCGCGCTTAAAGCGTTGGGCTTGTCGGCGGAGCTTCTGGACGAAGAGTATTTATTTAAGCTCTATTCCGCGGGCGGTGCGCCGCCAGACGGCAATAAATTTGTAGGTGCAGGCGAACTGAATAAAAAATAAAAGCGCAAATACGGGTTGCGCTTTTAGTCGTTCGATAATTTAAATATAAAGCCCGCCCCGACTTCGAGAACGGAGTCGGGTTTTTAATTTCCTGTATCTTATGACATTATGAAAAATATGTAATCAAAAAATCATAAGTAAAAGTATCGTAAAGTCATAAGTGTATACATATATAAACGAACGAAAACAACTTTTTACGCATTTTAAGCGGCGCGGAGCGTTTGGAAGTGAATGCGGTGGGCGTTCGCGCGGGTGTGCACCGTGCGGGCGGTTACGCTCTGGGCGCGAACGCAGAACGCAAGGAAAAGCAAATAAAGTGTGGTATTATGTAGCCGAGCCGAAGCGGTTTTTATATGGGCTGTGTGAAACATTGCAAAGTAGAGCTTTGCGGGTGCAGTGCAGTAACGAGCCGCGCCCCATCGCGTTCGCCAACACCGAGAAACAAAGGCGAATCGCCTTAGCGAGATAACTTGACTTCGATTATTGACGGCGCCGCTTCGCCCGGGAACTCGGCGCAGCTCTACGGCTCGGAAACTTAACTCAGAACCTTGACCCCCGCCCGCAAGGCGATTCCGTTCGGTAGCGTTCCCGCGCGTTCCCTTGCCCCCGCGCGGATTATCGGAGCAATAAAAAGCCCGCCGAAACGTCGGCGGGTATGCAAACGGCTTTTAAGTTGGGACTGAATTGGGACTAAATGTTTAAAAAGGATAAAAAACGGGCAAAAATAAGCATTTTTACCCGTTTTTATGGCTGGGGTAGCTGGATTTGAACCAACGAATGACGGAGTCAGAGTCCGTTGCCTTACCGCTTGGCGACACCCCAATTTTTATATTAAAAACCAAACAACCCGTTTGATTATGGAATTATTATATAAAACAATATAAAAAAATTCAAGCGATTTTAACGTGTTTCTTTCAATTTTTACATATCATTGAAAATTTGTTTGCCGAAACTTAAAATGTAATACTGAAAAATCCGCAATTCTAAGCGGTTATTTTTTTATAACCGTTGAAATGTGTTGCGGTGCCGTGCTATAATAAATATTAATTATGGAAAAAACAAGCAAACTTTTGTCGGAGCTAACGCTCGAAGAAAAAGCGGCTCTCGTTTCCGGTACGGATTTTATGCATACAAATCCTGTGCCGCGTCTGAATATTCCTTCACTGTGTATGGCGGACGGACCTAACGGATTAAGAAAACAGACGGGTGAGCAAGACAACGGAATATCAAAAAGCGAACCCTCGACAGCGTTTCCGACTGCGGCAACGCTTGCCTGCGGGTGGAACGAAGAAAACGCCCGCCGTACAGGTGAAGCCATTGCGGAGGAGTGCCGCTATTACGGCGTGCACTTGTTGCTGGGACCCGGAGTAAACATAAAGCGTAATCCGTTGTGCGGACGCAATTTCGAATATTTTTCCGAAGATTCTTATCTCGCCGGCAAGCTCGCGGCGGCGGAAATAAACGGAATTCAAGGCAAAGGGGTGGGGGCGTGCGTAAAACACTTTGCCGTTAACAACAGTGAAAGTTATCGGTTTATGGGGGACAGTATAGCGGACGAACGGGCAATCCGCGAAATTTATTTAAAGGCGTTTGAAATCGTAGTAAAAGAAGCTGAACCATACGCATTGATGTGCGCATATAATCGCGTAAACGGCATTTTTTGCTCTGAAAATAAATGGCTTTTAAAAGACATACTGCGCGGTGAATGGGGATATGAAGGAACCGTAATAACCGACTGGGGCGCAATCCGCGACAGAGCGGAAGCGGTAAAGGCCCGTCTTGGGTTGGAGATGCCGGGGGATACGCGTATCTGTCGTAAGCGTATTTTGGATACCGTTAAAAGCGGTGAACTTGATATATCGCTTTTGGACGATTGCGTGCGGGATATATTGCGGTTAATAAATAAATGTACCGCTGTAAATTCGCCGCCTAATGCGGATTTCGATGCGCACCACGCGCTTGCCGCCGAGATTGCCGCCGATTGTGCGGTTTTAATGAAAAACGACGGCGTATTACCACTTAAAAAGAAAGGAAAGTACTGCATATCAGGGGAGCTTTTCGAAAAGATGCGATATCAGGGGGCGGGAAGCTCGATGATAAATCCCACAAGGCTGACTTCTCCTAAAGACGCTTTTATACAGTGCGGAATCGATTTCGTTTACTCCCGCGGTTATTCCGCAAATACTACCGCTACGGATGATAATTTAATTTCGTCCGCCGTTGCGGAAAGCCGCGGATATGAAAGCGTTTTAGTGTTCGCCGGACTGACGGATTTGATTGAGAGCGAGGGGCGCGACCGTGAAAATTTGCGTTTGCCGCAAAACCAGCTTGATTTGATTGACGCGCTAATAAATGCGGGTAAAAAGCCCGTAATCGTGCTCTTTGGCGGGTCGGTTGTCGAACTGCCGTTTGCGGATAAAGTTTCCGCAATACTCAATATGGTTTTGCCGGGGCAAAACGGCGGCGACGCCGTTTGCAAACTGCTTTTCGGTGAAGTGAATCCGAGCGGCAGGCTGTCCGAAACATGGGTTAAAAGTTACGATGACGTGCCGTTCGGCGAAGAATTTTCAAAATCGCAGAACGAAGTATATAAAGAGAGCGTATTTGTGGGTTACCGTTATTACGCCTCCTTTGAAAAGCCCGTTGCTTTTCCGTTTGGTTACGGACTATCGTATACAAATTTCGAATACACAGATTTTAATATCAGGCATAGCGGCGAAAGAGTAATTGCGGAATGTACGGTTACAAACGCGGGTGGTTTTGACGGCGGTGAAGTCGTTCAGCTTTATGTTCGCCCGCCGGCGGGCGGGGTTTTTAAGCCGCTTAAGGAGTTGCGCGCCTTTACTAAAATTTATTTAAAAGCGGGTGAAAGTAAACGGGTGGCGCTTGAATTTGAAACCGACGATTTGAAGTACTTTAACGTGAAGCTTGAACGTCGGGTGTTAGAGGGCGGGGTATACAGGCTTGAAATAAGCAAAGACTGCCTTTCGCCGATTTTAACCGGCAGTTTCGCCGTGGACGGCGAAACTGTTGAATTGCCTTACGAAACGGAAATAAACGAGACATATGGCGGGGGGTATCTGCAAAATGTAACCGACGGATTCTTTGAAAAAATGAGCGGGCTTAAAATCCCGCCGTTGCCGCCGAGAAAACCGGTTACTCTTGAAAGTCCGTTTATTGACTTAAAATACACGTTTTTCGGCAGAATTTTATATTCGGCGGTAATGAGTGTGCCGGCAAAACAGTTAAAAAAAGCGCTGAAATTGCCCAAAGGAGCTGAACGCGACAATGCGGTTAAGGGCGCGGAATTTTTAAAAAGTATTTTAAACAGTAATTGTCTGGCTTCAATGTCCATGACCACAACTCGCTTGCCGTATAACTTTGCCGAGGGTATGGTTTTGTTTTCAAACGGGCATATGTTGAGGGCAATCAAAAAATTCTGCACAAAAATCAAAGTGCCAAAGCTCCCTAAAGATAAAAAGTGAACAATAAATTAAGCGCCGCGGAGGTTAAACTTCCGCGGCGCTTTTGTTGTTATCTGAAAGGTTTTTAATGTTTTTACGCGTATTTTTCAATCGAAGTTCGTTTTCTTCACGTGTTTTCTTTTGTTGCTTGTCTTCAACCGAAGCGACGGACGCAAAGCAGACTTCTTTTGCCCCTGCTTTTAAAAGAGTTTTACACATTTCTTCGGCGGTTGCTCCCGTCGTCAGAACGTCGTCAAGACATAAAACGGTTTTTCCGTTTACTGAATTTTTATCCGTAACTTTAAAGCACCCTTTAAGATTGCTTTCGCGCTCTTTTTGTGAAAGACCCTTTTGCCCCGCAGTTTCTTTAACCTTGATTACGGCGTTTTTAACAACGGGAATACCCGTCCGTATTGACAACGCGTCCGCCAAAAGTTTAACCTGATTATATCCGCGTTTTCTTTGCGCTTTTTTAGTCATGGGAACGTAAACTATTAAGTCCGGTCTGGGAAGTCCGGATATTTTCTCGGACAGTAAATCCGCGAAATATTCCTTTAAATATCCGTAACCGTTTTTGTATTTTGCAATTAGCGCAACCGCCGCGCCTTCGTAAACAAGGGAGGACACGGCTTTTTTAAACGCCGGCAACTTGTTTTTGCATTCGCTGCAAATTTCGGGCAGTATCGTCATTCTTCCGCAAACGGGACAAGTATTTCCGTTATTGAAATGCAGTTGTTTAATGCAGTCGGGGCAGATATTTGTGCCGAAAGTTTCCCGCCCGCAGACGTCGCAGGTATAATTAGTCGGAAACAAAGCGTCTTTAACAGATTTTATAAATTTATCGAACATAAATCTTTTATGACTTCGCCTGCGGCAATCAATCCGGCTACGGCAGGAACGAAAGCAATGCTCGCCGGCGGTATTTTTCCGTTCTCAGCCGGTTGTATGCAGCGCGGAGATAAGGGAGGTTCCGTGGAATAAATTACTTTAAGCCGTTCGATTCCGCGTTTTTTCAGCTCGCGCCGCATCACGCGCGCAAGCGGACAAACCGAAGTTTCGGATATATCGCCGGCTTTAAATGCGGCGGGATTCAGTTTGTTGCCGGCACCCATACAGCTGATAATCCGCACTCCGCTTTTTTTTGCGTTTTCAGCGAGTGCGATTTTTGCGGAAACTGTGTCTATTGCGTCTACGATATAGTCGTACGCGCCCAAATCTATTTCGTTTGCATTATCAGGCAGATAAAACAATTTTACGGCCCGCGCAGTGCAGGCGGGGTTGATTTCGGCAATTCTTTCCACGGCGACGTCGGCTTTGAACTTGCCGATAGTCTTTTCCGTTGCCAAAAGCTGACGGTTTAAATTCGAAACGCTTATTTTATCGTTGTCTATAATATCAATCGCCCCGATTCCGCTTCGGCAAAGAGCTTCTATGCAATGTCCGCCCACGCCGCCGGCGCCGAATACTGCAACACGGAATCCTGAAAGCTTTTCAACGTTTTCTTTTCCTATCAGGAGCGCGGTTCTTGAAAATTTTTCGTCCATTTTACTTTTGTTTGTTCGCAAATGCAAGAATTATTTCGGTGTTTCCGAAAACTACGAGGTGGTCGCCTTCGTCGAATACGTAATTTGCGTCAAGCGCCGGTATTACGTTTTTATCTTTTTTAATTGTAAGCACGTTTAAGGAATGTTTTCCGCGCGGATTTATTTCCACAAGCGTTTTGCCAATCCATTTGGCGGGTACGGCAATTTCGAAGATGGAGTGCTTTGAATCCAGTTCGATATAGTCGAATACTTTTTTGGAATTGAGCTTAACCGCAAGTTTTTCGGCCAGGTCGTGATTGGGATAAACCACTTCGTCGGCGCCTACGCGGAACAGGAACTTTCTCTGAATATCGGTATTTGCCTTTGAAACTACGTATTTTGCACCCAAATCTTTTAATATAGACGTTATTTCCAAAGAGCTTTGAAAGTCGTCTCCGATTGCAACAACGCACGCGTCGAAGGAGGGAATGTCAAGCGATTTAAGGTTGTCGGCATTCATGCAGTTTGCAATGACGGCGCCCGAATATTTGGGAGCAAGTGAATTTATTATATCTTCGTTTTTGTCGGCAATCATAACTTCGTTGCCCATATTTACGAGTTTTTCGCCTAAAGCCTGACCGAACATACCCATGCCGATTAATAACACAGATTTCATATATTTCTCCTGATTGCCCCCGCAATATGCGGGAGTTTAAAATTTAACCTATCATTAAAGTGTCTACGGGGTTGCGTATGGCCGAAGCGGTCCGCTTTTCACCCAATGCAAGCGCCAGCGTTAAAATGCCGACTCTGCCCGCGTACATTAAAACTATTATAACGAGTTTCGAAACGATTCCCAATTCGGGCGTAATCCCCAAAGTCAGTCCGACGGTGCCCAGAGCGGATACGCATTCAAACAGCGCTTCTTTAAATCCCACTCCGGTTTCGGGATTGTAAAACAGCGGGTCCGCCGCGCAGATTATCAGAACGGCAATCATAACCAGCATAAGGCAAGCCGTAAATATTGCAAGAGCTTGTGAAAGAAGAGAGTGTTCGATTCTCTTTTTGCCGATATTTATATCTTTGCGTCCGCGGAACACGCTTATCATTCCCATTATAATTACTGCAAACGTTCCGACTTTAATGCCGCCAGCCGTCGAGCCGGAGCTGCCGCCTATAAACATAAGCATAACCGTCAAAAGATAACCGCTTTCCGAAAGGGTTGCAGGGTCGGTGGTAAAAAAGCCGGCCGTTCTGGGCGACACTGCGTTAAATATCGAACATAAAAGTTTTTGCCAGAAATTATAATTTTCGTACGCGGGATTGTTCCACTCAAAACCCAAAAACAGCAGGGTGGAAACTATTAATAAAAGGCAGGTCATTAAAAGCACGATTTTTGTGTTTAGCTGCAGCTTTTTAAGCCTTGCTTTGCAGTCGATAAAATCTCCCCAGACCAAAAATCCCATTCCGCCGAAAATTATAAGAGCGCAAATCGTAAGGCACACCAAAGGGTCGGTTGCATAAGCGGAGAGGGACGTGCCTCCAACGCCTACCAAATCGAAACCCGCGTTGCAGAACGCGGAAATCGAGTGCCACAGCGAGTAATAAACGCCTATGCCGCCATAGTCCCTGCAAAAAGGATAACACAAAAGGCACGCGCCCATAAATTCAAAAATTGCCGTGCCTATGAAAACGCGCTTAATAAGGCGCGAAACGCCGTTGAGTTTATTGCTTCCGCCGGTTGCCGACATAAGCGCCTTGCGTTCGTAAAGTCCCATCTTTCTGCGGAGCATTAAAAACACCACCGAAACGAAGGTCATAAATCCCAATCCGCCCGTCTGAATCAAAAACAGAATTACAAGCTGTCCGAAAACCGACCAGTGCACGCCCGTGTCGAACGGCGTAAGTCCGGTAACGCATGTGGCGGAAGCGGACGTGAACAGCGCATTGATATAGCTCGTCGGCGTACCGTCGGATGTAGCAAACGGAAACGACAATAAAGCGCTGCCCGATAAAATTACTAACAGATATCCAAGCGACAAAAACTGCCACACGGAGATTTTCATTCTCAGTTTTTTCATTGTTATAGCGCTAATTTTAACACACGCAAAAATCAATGTCAACAAAAAACGCCGCGCGTACGTAATGCGCGCGCAAGCCGTTTTTCCGTCGTTTTTTATTTCGAACCGCAAAAATTTTGTCGTATGCGCCGTAACACAATTTAATCCGCCCGCATATGCTTTATTACGGCTTTTTTCGCCGCATATGTGTTTTTGCAAATATGTATTGCAAACTCTTGAATATTCAGTCATATGCGTAAAGAATCAATTATTTTTATATTGATATGCGTCAAACGGCACGCAAAGGGTACGCTCCCTTTTATAAAAAACGGCAAAAGGAGAGATTTTGGGTAAATATTTCGGGACGGACGGTTTCCGCGGCGAGGCGGGGGTAAAAATAACTGCGGAGCACGCTTTCAAAGTAGGCAGAATTCTTGGCTGGTATTACGGGGACCGTCTCGGAGGAAAGTGTAGGGCGGTTATAGGCAAAGATACCCGTCTCTCCTCCTATATGCTTGAATATTCTCTTGCCGCTGGGCTTACTTCATCCGGTGCGGACGCCTATATTATGCACGTTACCACAACGCCTTCGGTTTCATACATTACCCGTTGCGACGGATTCGATTGCGGAATTATGGTTTCCGCAAGCCATAATCCTTATTACGATAACGGCATAAAGCTGATGAATTCATCCGGCGAAAAGATGGAAGACGAAGTTATTTCTATCGTCGAGCGCTATCTCGACGGCGATTTTTCTGTGTTCGGCGGCAGAGATATCCCCTTTGCCGCAGGCAACGCAGTCGGCAGAACCGTGGATTACGTTTCCGGAAGAAACCGTTACATCGGTCATCTTATTTCACTTGCAACGTGTTCGTACAAAGGGCTGAGAGTAGGGCTTGACGGCGCAAACGGCAGTGCGTTCAATATTGCGCGAAGCGTTTTCGACGCTCTCGGTGCAAAAACTTTCATAATTGGCGACGCGCCTGACGGCACGAACGTAAACGACGGTGTCGGCTCCACCCGCATTAAGTCGTTGCAAAATCTTGTTAAGCAGTACTCGTTGGACGTCGGTTTTGCTTTCGACGGCGACGCGGACAGGTGCATTGCGGTTGACGAACGCGGCGTGGAGGTTAACGGCGACGGCGAGCTTTTTGTTCTTGCAAACTATCTTTTAAGCCGCGGAGAACTGGCAAACAGCAACGCGGTATGCACGGTTATGAGCAACGGCGGACTGGTTGCAAGCCTGAAACCGCGCGGTATAAACTTTTTTATAAGCGACGTGGGCGACAAAAACGTATGCGATTTGATGAATAAAACGGGTTCAGTTCTTGGCGGCGAAAGCAGCGGGCACATAGTTTTTTCAAAATACGAAACCACCGGCGACGGACTGGTTACCGCAATAATTATTATGGAAGCGATTGCCGAAGGAAAATGCACTCTTTCACGGCTTATGAAGGATTTTAAAACTTTACCGCAAATATCAACGAGCGTGCCCGTAACCGATAAAATTGCGGCAATGTCTGGTATTGACGGCCTTGTAAAAAATCTTACCGAAAAGCTTTCGGTGCGGCTTATCGTCCGTCCTTCGGGAACGGAGCGCGTAATAAGAATAATGGCTGAAGGCGAAAGTGAAGAATCGTGTGCGCTTGCATGCAAAATAGTGCAGTCAAAAATTTTGCAAAACAGTAATTAACCCCGTATTATGCGGCATTAAAACGCGTTTAAAGGAGTAGAATATGTGTGGAATAACCGGTTACGCCGGCGGCGGTAACGCCGCGGAGCAAGTTTTCGAAGGGCTGAAAAGGCTGGAATACCGCGGTTATGATTCTGCCGGTATGGCAATCATTAAACCTTCCGGCGAAGTTTCCGTAGTAAAAAAGCAAGGCAAGGTGGACGTTTTAAAACCTTATGTCGCGGATATGCGCGGGGCAATCGGAATGGGGCACACGCGCTGGGCAACGCACGGCAAACCTTCGGATATAAACGCCCACCCCCATTTCGCGGGCGGGATATACGTGGTACATAACGGAATAATTGAAAATTACGCCGAACTCAGGCAACAACTTCAAAGTGCGGGTGAAACGTTTATTTCCGAAACGGACAGCGAGGTTATAGCTCATCTCATAAAACTCAATTACGGTGGCAATCTTCTGGTTGCGCTCAGAACGACGGTAAAAATGCTTAAAGGTTCATATGCGCTTATGGTCATACGCGAAGGCGAGCCGCAGATAGCTGTTGCCAAACGCCGCAGTTCGCTTATTTTAGGCTACGGCGACGGGGAAAATTTCTGCGCCAGCGACCGCCCCGCTCTGGCGGGAAAGTGTAAGCGCGTAAGCATTTTGGAGGACGGCGACTTCGCTTTGATTACGGCGCAAAAAATAGAAATTTTCGACGAAAATCTCAATCCTGTAAACAGACCGAAAATAGAAAACACGCTTACTTCTGAAAAGCTCGATTTGCACGGTTGCCCCCATTATATGCTTAAAGAACTGCGCGAAGTTCCGCAAACGGTAAAAAATACTTATTCCTCTTTTGCGGGAATCGGAGAAAAACTGAAAGAGGTTTTTAAAGGAACAAAACGCGTAATATTTCTCGGTTGCGGAACGGCGTACCACGCAGGATTAATAGGCAAAAAGTATTTCGAAGCTTTTGCGCGCGTTCCGGCAGAGGCGGAAAATGCAGGCGAATTCCGCTATAAAAACCCTGTAATAACAAAAGGGACCGTGGTGTTCGCGGTTACGCAAAGCGGCGAGACTGCGGACACAATCGAAGCGGTAATTCTTGCCAAATCTCTCGGAGCAAAAGTAATTGCCGTAACCAACGTGATTCATTCGGCGATATCACGGCACGCAGATATTGTGGTCCCCGTCTCTGCGGGTGCTGAAATTTGCGTTGCGGCGACGAAAAGCTATGCAGGGCAAATTGCCGCATTATATCTTTGCGCCTTAACGTTCGCGGGGAAAGATGCAAGTTCAAAAGAGTATAAGCAGTTGGACGCATTGTGTCCGGTTCTGGAGAACACTTTAAAAGAAATCAACGTTTATACACTTGCCCATATGTGCGCATGCTCTAACGGTGTATATTTTCTGGGGCGAGGCTTCGATTATGCCGTTGCGCTTGAAGGAAGCCTTAAATTAAAAGAGGTTTCATATATTGCCGGCGAAGGTTATCCTGCCGGAGAATTAAAACACGGCACCCTTGCGTTAATTGACGGAAACACCGTTTCGGTAGTGCTGATAACCGACGAAGAGCTTGCCTCAAAAAGCGTAAGCGCGGTCGAGCAGGTTCTTTCGCGCGGCGGTAAAGTAGCGGTAATAACCTGTTTGCCGGCTGTTGCCAAAGCGCTTAAAAATAAAGCTGAGGTAATAAGTCTGCCCGGTTGCAACAAGTTTTTATCTCCGCTCGTAACGGCCATAGCCGTGCAGGAACTTGCATACCGCACGGCGGTTATACTCGGACGCGACCCCGACAAGCCCAGAAACCTTGCCAAAAGCGTAACCGTTGAATAAGGTTGACAACAACGCTTGTTGTTTGTATAATTTAAACAATATTAATTAAGAGGCGTAAATCTATGAAAAGGATATTGGTAACGGGAGGAGCGGGATACATCGGTACGCACACCTGCGTAGAACTGATAAAGAAGGGATACGAGGTAGTAGTGGTGGATAATTATGTAAATTCGAGCGAAGAAAGCATAAAGCGCGTAGAAAAGATAACCGGAAAGG
>CAJUGI010000008.1 GCA_910586065.1 uncultured Christensenella sp.
ACATCATAGTTTCAGACTTACGTTTGCCTGAAGGCGATGGCATCGACTTGTTGCGTTGGATGCGCAAGGAGGGTATGACGCAGCCGTTCATCATCATGACCGACTATGCCGAAGTGCATACGGCGGTTGAAAGCATGAAACTCGGTTCGCTGGACTACATACCCAAACAACTCGTGGAGGACAAACTCGTGCCTCTGCTCCGTACCATACTGAAAGAACGGAATATCGGGCGAAGCCGTATGCCCCTGTTCTCGCGTGACGGCTCGGCGTTCCAAGCCATCATGAAGCGGATAAGGCTGGTAGCCCCCACCGACATGAGCGTGCTGATATTCGGGGAGAACGGCACGGGCAAGGAGCATATCGCCCACCTGCTGCACGACAAGGGCAAGCGGGCAGGAAAACCGTTTGTGGCTGTGGACTGCGGTTCGCTCACCAAAGAGCTTGCGCCGTCTGCTTTCTTCGGACACGTCAGAGGGGCGTTCACTGGTGCGGACAGTGCCAAGAAAGGTTATTTCCATGAAGCGGAAGGCGGTACGCTGTTCTTGGACGAGGTGGCCAACCTTGCACCTGAAACCCAGCAAATGCTTCTGCGCGCCATACAGGAGCGGCGATACCGCCCGGTAGGTGACAAATCTGACCGTAGTTTCAATGTCCGCATCATCGCCGCCACCAACGAGGATCTGGAGAAGGCGGTCCATGAAAAGCGTTTCCGGCAGGACTTGTTGTACCGTCTGCATGACTTCGAGATAACCGTCCCGCCGTTGCGCGACTGTCAGGAGGACGTCATGCCGCTGGCTGAGTTCTTCCGTGAAATTGCGAACCGGGAACTGGAATGCGATGTCATCGGCTTTGACGGAGAAGCCCGCAAGACATTGCTGACCCATGCGTGGCCGGGCAATGTCCGCGAGCTTCGTCAGAAAATCATGGGCGCGGTGTTGCAGGCACAGACGGGTCTTGTCACGAAAGAGCATCTGGAACTTGCCGTGACGAGGGCGACCTCACCCGTCAGCTTCGCCCTGCGCAGCGATGCGGAAGACAAGGAGCGTGTCTTACGCGCGTTGAAGCAGGCGAACGGTAACCGCAAGGTTGCCGCCGAACTGCTCGGGATAGGACGTACGACACTGTACAACAAACTGGAAGAATATGGATTGAAGTATAAATTTCAGCAACCATAGCCGGTAATTCGCTGAATTTGTATGATTTTGATTATCAGAATTTGGTTAATTCTCAAAATAATATTATCTTCGCATTGAGCTATTTGAAATGATTGGGAATCATGCAAAATGATGAAGACAGGTGGTTTCTAACCCATTACCTATACCTCTATTATTAATTTGCAATTTATTGATAATCAAGCATACATTAGTTAGTGCAACAAATGTGAAGCAGGCAAAGATGAACAAGTCCCTGACGTGTTCCAGCCGTTCGGAAACCATTTTCTTTTTAAGGATGATTGTTATCTCGTCCTCTGTCAGATAACCTCTGTCCACTTTTTCCAGCCGGATTTTATAATTGGCGAACGGGTCGTTCACCAGTATGCCATTGTTGCGGGCAATGATGATAATGCGCTTGAAGAACTGCATGAACTTGGCGGTGGTGTTGTAACCGCACTTGCAAGCGGTACGCAAGTATAACTCAAAATCGGTAATGAACATCGGGGTAATCTCCTTAATGGATATGTCCGATACGTTGTACTTGCTTTGAATGAACTCGGCAAGGTGGCGGCGGGTGACTTCATACTTACGGTAGGTCGCTATCGTCTTGGATATGCCGACCAACTGCTTTACATCGTCATTGTGCTTTTGGAACAGGGTAAGGATTGTTTCGTGGCTCTCACTATGACCTAAAAACTCGTTCTTCACTTTCTCGGCGGTCACGTAGTTGTCACGCCGCTGCATTTCGTGGTAAATGGTGTTCAAGGATGCGTTTATATCATCCAGCATACGGTTTATGCGGCTGGCTTCCGAAGTACGTCCGGTAGCCTTGCCCATTTTGCCGTCCCAAATAGAGGGTAGCACGTCCAACTTGGTGTTAAAACGGCTCGCCACGCCGTCCACTGTGATACGGGCGAAAAGGGGGTACGCACCGTTGGCTTTCTGCTTGTCTTTCTTTGCGTAAAAGCAAATGTTGAATGTTGATTTCATAACTCACTTTTTAAGTTGCAAAACTATTGTAATTCTCTAAAAATGAGTTCCATGCAGGCAAGCCAAATAACGACAGGACTTCGCCAATTTCGGACAATCTGTACCCCTTTTCCGTTTTTGTTTGTCGGGGGTACGAGTTAGGTTACGAACTTTGTCTTTTAGGGGCGAAAAGATGTACTTTAAGGCAGACACAAGGGGATAAAAAAAGTTCCACAAATCATTGAATTTGTGGAACTTGTCTGCTTACTGTCCGGTATTGTCCGGTTAGTTCAGCGGAGAGGAGGGCTGTAATACCATGCGAACAACGAACTACCATACGTTACCAAGTTTCCGAAATGTCAGCGTTTTAGCCCGATTGTTGGTAACATAAGGAACCATACGTTACCGATTAGTTAAGGCGTATTTGGGTTCCTTTTTGGGTTCGGCTTATTTCCCCTTCTTTCGGGGTATCGGGAACTTGTTAAATTTATCCATTTCGGCGACCTTCAATTTATCGACAATTTTAATATAGGGCTTCATCGCTTTGTAGTCGCTGTGCCCCGTCCACTTCATAATGACCTCGGCCGGAACCCCAAGCCTAAGCGCGTTTATGATAAAAGTACGCCGGCCGCAATGGGTGGTAAGAAGGGCGTATTTCGGTAATACTTCTTCGTACCGAACATTCCCCTTGAAATATACGACCCTTGTAGGTTCGTCGATACCAGCCATTTCCCCCATTACTTTAAGGTGTTCGTTCATTTTTACGTTACTTATGACCGGTAGGGCCTTATCGTTCGGCAAACCTATATTCTCGTACTTTTTCAGTATAGCCCGGCTATACTTATTCAATTCGATAATAAGGCCGTCTACGGTCTTTTGAGTAACCACGCTTATATAATCCTTCTTTACGTCGCTTCGGCGCAATTTTGCCACGTCGGAATAGCGAAGACCGGTAAAGCAGCAGAAACAAAACACATCGCGCACGGCTTCCAGCGAAGACCGGGACGGCGGGAATTTGAAGGAATACAGGTTAAACAGTTCTTCCCATTCCAAGTATATAATTTCCTTTGCGTTTCCGTCGGCCCCTTTGAACTTCGGCTTAAATGTTTCGTGTACGTTGCTTGGGTTATATCCTTTATGGTGCGCCCAGCGCAGGAACCACCGAAGAAAGGACATATTTTTAGATATGGTAGTATTACGAAGGTCGGCTTTATGAAGGCTTGTAATAAACTTTTGTAGGGTATCTTCGTTTATTTCGTCAAATGTAAGGTTCTTGTTAAACGCTTCCAAGTGCTTACGCAGGCTATTAAACTTCGTATAAGTCGCTTTCGTCCAATCATTCAAACGGCCCATAGTTTCCATAAATTCGGCGTAGGCTTTATAGAATGGCTGGCCGTTTTCTTCCGTTTCAGTCGCCGGGGTTATCTTCCCGGTAGCTTCATCGAAAGCCGTTTTAAGTTCGCCCGGTGTCGGTACCCGCTTTTCCAGCAGTTCGAACCGGGTAAATATGGCTTCTATTTGTTCTTCGTAAGCCGTAATAGCCTTATTTATTTCGCCGGCCGTTTGTCGGAACCGGTTTTTTGTATTGGAGATAACGCGGCCTTCCTCTTCATTCCATTTTTCCGGTTCAATACTATACCCTACCCGAAAGTCTACCCGATACCCGGCATAGCAAACACGCATACGAATAGGGCGACACTCTACCAATACACCCCCTACCTTTTTGGGGAATAGATTAAATTTAATAGTCCGCTTCATTTTGAAAACATATTACCCCGGCCGGTTAATAACCAATCGGAAGAAACGGAATACTTGGCTACCAAATAATAAAGGGCTTCTATTTGTATAGACTTATAGCGGGAAACTTTACCGGGCCTTGGGGTTACTCCGTAAGTAAATCGGGTTTCCCGATAGCGGGAAGCACTTAACCCGGCTTCCTTGCAAAAGGATTCCAAAGCGGACAAACGGCCCAATGAAACAAGGGCTTCTATCGCTTGGAAGAAACGGCGGTTTACGCCATCTTCGATAGGGGTTATTATCTTAGGCTTCTTTACGCCCATTTTCAAAGCTCATTAACATCATTTCGAACGCCGTCTTTGGCACTATGGCAGTTTCCGCGCCGGAAATAAACGCCGCTTCCAAGGCATTAAACACCGCTTCCGGCATGTCCCCGTAATATTTGGGTTGGTCGTAGTATTCGGATACTTTTATTTCGATTGTTTCCGGTTCCATTATGCACAGTTATTTTTATCGAATTTTTGATTTTAGGCACTTTTGTACGTTGGGCGGTAGAAAGTATAGCTATATATACTTGCGTTGAAATTTGGGGCATTTCTGCCCGTTTCCTATAAGCGTACTATGAAAAGCCATACTATTACATAGCGCAAACGTACTGCAATGCTTTATTTTTCGCTTAGCTTTTCAATTACAGATATAAGTCGGGCTATTTGGCTATCCTTTTCTTTTATCATTTCTTGATAGCCTTTTTGCAGTTCAATCAAACCCGCAATATCGTTAGTTGTAACTTGGTTCCCGTTGCCGGCAACGGCGGTGTTGTTATTTCCCGAAATGCGGTTTGTATTATCTCCGTTCCGCATTGTGCCGTCGCCGGTAAGTAACCACATGGGATTAAGCTCCGGGAATTTTTCGCCGATAGCCTTCATCTTATCGGGCTGTATAGATTGGCGTATATTATTGACATAAGACGACGAAACGCCTATTTGCCTACAAAATTCCCGTTCACTAATATTTAGGGTTTTGATATACTCCCTAAGTCTTTCTTTTACACCCATATAACACGATTTTAGAAGGTTTCAAAAAATATTTTTCGCTTTTTGTATAGCAAAAATTTGCTTGTTGTACTGCAACGCTATATATTTGCATTGTGTAACCGATACGATTGCAAAGGTATAATAATAATACGCTCCGAGCAAATAAGCGGCATAGCAAAAAATACCTAAGCAATTTAAGCGACAATGAATTATGAAGTACGATACGACATTTATTAACCGAAACTTCCTTTTGAAAGTCTACGGAGTAGACAGCGACAACAAAAGGATAAACCGCCTTGTAGGGGTTTCCGGCTTGGTGGGGCTAATCGGTACGGAGCTTACCGAAAAATTCATTACCCGCGCACTTAACAGCAAGAAGGACAGCGTAAAATGCCGTCTACGCCGAGGATTACAAGTAACACTATATTTCAAATAGACGATGAAGAAAACAGTAATAGTTAATGGCAAAGCAAAGCGTATAGAATTTTCGTACGCGGTAGGCGAAACTATTTCGCTAAGCAATACCGAGGTAAAAAAGCCTTGGGGACGGGTTACGGAAAGGGTAACAGTTTCAAAACTAACCTTTACGATTAACGGGAAGACCTACGAGGGAACGCGCACCTTTAAGGTTGCCGGCGGCCCTTATTCGGAAACCTTCGAGTTCGACGGGAATAGCTTTGCTTCCCATAAAAAAGCAATTGAATACATACTTAACAATATTGAGAAATGAGCGAAACGACAATTTACAAAGAAGGATTTAACGCCGGCTTTATGCAGCTTCGACAAATTGACGTAGAAGCCGCCACTAAGGAGCTTTGGCAGGCGTTGGGGATTAACAACCGCAACACTTTCGCGGCTTACAAGTTCGGACGTATCGAACCCAAGGCAAGCCAAGCCGTCGCCGTCGAATTGGTATTTAGGAAGTACGGCGTTACGACAAACATTTGGGGGAAATAGAAATGAGAGCCGAAGCAGGACTAACGCAGCGAGAAACCCAAATAGCCGAATTATTGGCTTGGGGAGCCGCAAAAAAGGAAGTGGCCGATAGGCTTTCTATTTCGCCCCGAACGGTTGAGAATACCGCGCGAAACATTTATAGCAAGATAGGAATACAGAAGGCTACGGAGCTTTGCGTATGGTGGTTCTGCACACATTGCGGCGTTTCTTTCGACCTATCCCCTATAAAACGGACAATTATAGCCTGCTTCTTCCTTGCGATTATTCTACCGCATGAATTGTACGCCCAAGGCGACACCTACCGACTGTTCAGAAGCCGCAAGGCTACCGAACGTACAGCGACACGAAGAACCGGAAGACGGCAGGAATACGAATTAGATTTTTGGGAACTATAAAAGGCAAAGGCTATGAAGCGACTAATTAAAGAATTATCCCTTTCGGGATTGACGCTAAAACAGAAGGCGATATATGGTATTTCGCTATATCGTTTTGCCTTCTTGCAAGCACGGCGGAAGCCCCGTTTTGGTTCTTGTTTTTAGAGGTTGCCAATTTCGCTAATGCCGCCCGCCTTATAAAACGGGTTCCGCTACCGGAAGACCCGCAAGACAGTTAGGTATGGCAGACTTAAAAACAAGACTAATAGACCTTACGGCGGGGGAATTATTGGAACTAATAGAGAAAGGACAAAGCCCCCGGATAGAAGTAGACGTTACCAAAGACCCGAAGAAAAAATACGTCTACGGCCGGGCCGGTATTGCCGAACTATTCAAATGTTCCAAGACTACCGCCAGCCGCATAAAACAAAGCGGCTTAATCGACGGCGCATATAAGCAGGTCGGAAGGTTGATAATAGTAGATGCGGAAAAAGCCTTAGAGTTGGCCGCAAAGCGAGCAAAGAAAAGTAACAACCGAAATAAATAACTTGTTATGAGCAAGAAGGTAACATTAAAAGAATTAACCCTTAGAAATTTTAAGGGTATTAGGGACTTGGCCGTAAAATTCGGCGAAGTAACCACCATTGCCGGCGCAAACGCGACGGGTAAAAGTACCGTTTTTGACGCTTTTACCTGGGTTCTTTTCGGCAAAGACAGTAACGACCGTACGGATAGCGGGAAAGGCGCATTTACCGTTAAGACGGTCGGCCCGGACGGGAACCCTATACTTAAATTGGAACATTCCGTAACGGCGGTTTTAGACGTGAACGGCGAAGAAGTGGCCCTTACTCGCACCCTTACGGAAGATTGGGTAAAACCGCGCGGCAAGGTCGAAGTAGAACTTAAAGGAAATACTACGCATTACTTCTGCAATGGCGTAGAAATTAAGGCAGGAGCTTTCCAAGAAAAGGTAGCAGCCATAACCGAAGAACAACTTTTTAAGTTGATTACGAACCCGGCTTACTTCCCTTCGTTGGATTGGAAGACCCAGCGCGAAATATTGCTACGCATTGCCGGGGGCGTAACATACGAAGAAGTGGCCGCCGGCCGTGCCGATTTTGCGGCTATCCTTTCCCAGCTTTCCGGTAAAGATTTGGCGGAGTTCAAACAAGAAATAGCCTACCGCAAAAGCCGGATTAAGGAAGGTTTGGAAAAATGCCCTATCGAGATTAACGCAATAGACAGCGTTACGCCCGAAGCACCGGATTACGAAGCCTTGGAAGCCGAAAAGGTACGTTTATCCGCCGAATTGGAAGAAGTGGAAGCGGCTATTACGGACGTTGCAGAAACGGCCCGCAAACACTACGAAGGAGTGCAGGAAAAACGCAAGGCGATTAACGACCTTCGGAACCAGCAGCAGGACGTAGTTTTCAGAGCAAGACAGGCCGCGCAAAAGGAAGGCTACGAGAAGAACGCCAAACGTAACGAGGTTAAGACCAGCTACGAAATTACGAAGCGCGAAGCCACGAACTATAACGCCGCTTCGGAAAACGGCCTTTCCGATATTCGCTATACTATTAAAACCCTTACTTCCGAAATAGCGGGCTTATCCGCCAAGGTGGAAGCCAAGCGCGAAGAATGGAATACGCGGAACGCCGAAGAATACAAAGTAAGTACCGACGGCCTTATTTGCCCGATATACGAAACCTTATGCTCGGACGCAAGCGTTTTGCGTATGGACGCTATCGCCAAAGAGAAGGCGCGGGCCAAATTCGACGAAGCCAAGACCCGCGACCTTACCCGGATTACCGAAGAAGGCAAAACGCTAAACCAGCGAATAGCCGAAAAGAAAGCCCGGTTACAGGAATTGGAAGCCCAACTTTCCGAACGTATGGAAGCTATCGCCGCCAAGAAAGCCGAATACGCGAAGAAGTTACAGGACTTGGAAGCGGAAATAGCCGCCAACCCGGAAGTAACCGTATCTACCGACATTATCCCCGAAGACTTACCCGAATGGAAGGAGATAGAAGCCCGGATAGCCGAAATATCCGCTACCATTTCGGATATACCGGCGGCCGATACTACCGAGCTTACCGCCAAGAAACGGGAACTTACGGCCCTTTTGGACGAAGTAAAACAAAAGCTAAGTATTCGGGCTACCATTGAAAAGAACGCCGCAAAGAAGGCCGAAATATTGGCGCGGGAAAAGGAATTAGCCCAGCAGCAAGCAGACTTAGAAAAGCAGGAATTTACGATAGACGAACTTAATAAGGCCCGAATGGACGAAGTAGAACGCCGGGTAAATATTAAGTTCCAAACCGTCCGCTTCCGAATGTTCGAACCCCAGCTAAACGGCGGCGAAACCCCTACTTGTATCGCAATGGTAGACGGGGTTAAGTACGCAGACCTCAATACGGCCGGAAAGATAAACGCCGGGCTTGACATCATTAACACGCTTTGCCTGTATCACGGGGTAAGCGCACCGGTATTCATCGACAACGCCGAAAGCGTAAACCAACTATTCCCGGTTGCTTCCCAGCTTGTAAAATTGGTTGTAACCACCGACAGAGAATTAACCATTAACCACTTATAAAAATTAAAGTTATGAACGAGAACAAAGAAAAGCGCGAGTTCGCGCAGCAGTTGGAGCAAATCGCCGAAACGCTTACGCAGGCGGTAAAAGACAACGAAGGCCGGGCCTTTATTCTTATCGGCATAGACCGAAAAGAAGGCGACGACAAAGAAGACGGCGATATACAGGGCGTAATAGCCGTAGGCGGTAAAGGCGGGCAAGTAATAGAAGGATTGGCAAATTTCTTTGCCGAAGAAAAAACCGCGCCGCTTGCTACCGAAGCTATGAAATTGGCGACCTTGAAGAAATTAAGCCGACTTCTTGGAAACGAATAACCTATAAAAATATGAGTTATGGCAGAAGAAAAAGGATTAACCGTAATTAACGAAGCAAAGCGGAAATTCGAACTTGCCTGTAAGGACGCTTCGGCCTTGCAGATTGTAAACAACTTCGGCGCGGCATTTACCGCCGTAAACGTAATTGCCCTTTTGCGCGAAGCTCTTTCCGACGAAGTAATGGAGCGTGTATTTATGCCGCTTATGAACACGAAGGTAGGCTTTCTTACCGACCGTAACGGGCGGCCGCGTAAAAACGGGACGGTACAACCGCTTTATACCATTCCGGTTGTTCGGGACGCGATTATAGACGCGGTAAGTATCGGGCTTCTTCCGACCGGCAACCAATTTAATATTATTGCCGAACGAATGTACCCGACCAAGGAAGGCTATACGGCCCTTCTTCGGAAACTCGGCGTAAAATACTTCATAGACGTATCATTTGACAAAGGCCAAACCGCCGGATTTGCGGAGGTGCCTTGCAAAATCAACTACACGTACAACGGAGAAAAAAACAGCTTCGGAATAGTGGCTACCGTGAAAAAAGACGATTACAGCAGCCCCGACCAAATCCGAGGTAAAGCCGAACGCCGCGCCAAAAAAGCCCTTTATGAGTATATAACCGGTTGCGACTTCGGCGATGCTGACGAACAAAGCGGCCCCGTTGAAGACGTAGAATATAAGGACGTTACCCACGAGGTAGAAGCCGAAGTTAAAAACAATGCCAACGCAGGCGGAACACTTGATTTCGGCCAAGCAGAAACGAACGGAACCCAGCAACCACCTAAAACACCAGGATTCTAATATGAAAGTAATTTTTGGTATTGCCATTTTGACGGCAAAGGACATCAACGCAATGAACGCCCGGATTAACAAAGCGGCGGACATGGCGAAGGAGAACGAACAGAGCGTAGCCCAGCAAGACAAAGCCCTTATTCGATTTTCGGGCAAATTCGCTACGGCTATGGACTTCATCGGCCGGAACCTTCCGCTAAAAAGGAAGCGTAAAGCATTTCGCAAAATCGTAGAAGCGTAGTTACAATGGTTCTAAAAGTATTAGGCAGTAGCAGCCACGGAAATAGCTACATATTGGAGAACGACCGCGAAGCCTTGTTATTGGAAGCGGGCGTAAGGTTCGCCAGCGTGAAGCAAGCGTTAGACTACAATATAACGAAGGTTGTAGGCTGCCTAATTACCCACGAACACAAAGACCACGCAGGCTACATTAACGAAGTATTGAAAGCTACCGTACCCGTCTACGCTTCGGCCGGTACAATTGAGAACACCCCAATAGAAGGCCCGCGCCGCGCGAATGTTTGCAAAGCCGGAACCCTTTTTACCCTCGGCGGTTTCCGAATTATTCCTTTCGGGACTAAGCACGATTCCGCCGAGCCTTTGGGGTTCTTCATCAATCACGAAGAAACGGGTAATATCCTATTCGCTACCGATACCTATTACTTGCCTTGCAAGTTTGCAGGACTTAATAACGTATTGATAGAATGTAATTACCGCTTAGACCTATTGGACGCGAATATAGCGGCCGGGCGCATTCCCGCCGTTGTTCGGAACCGTACGCTAAAATCGCATTTAAGCTACGACCATTGCGTACAGGCGTTACAAGCCAACGATATAAAGGGGGTAAATAATATTGTTCTTATCCACCTTTCCGACGGTAACAGCAACGCCGAACAATTCCGGGCCGGAGTGCGAGCCGCAACCGGTAAGACCGTACATATAGCCGAAGCGGGGCTAATAATCAATTTCGACAAAACCCCCTTTTGATATGATTAAAGGATTTGACCAAGAAACGCAGCCCTTAAACGATTACGAAATGGGCGTACTTCTTCCGCTTCTCGTACGGGGGCTTAGGACGAAAATAGGGCGCGAAAATGCCGTTACAAACAAGCATATCGTAAATACCCTTAAAGGTTCCTATAAACTAAACGACGCACGGGTAAGGAAGATTATAAACCACATAAGGACAAACGACCTTATACCGGGCTTAATAGCCACTTCCGAAGGGTATTTTATCGCCCAAAGCGAAGCGGAACTATTGGAGTACGAAGAAAGCCTAAAAGGGCGTGAAGACGCTATTAGGGCCGTCCGGTTGAGTATTGCGCGATAAAGGCGAATACTTTACGAGCAAAAGAGGGAAGAAAAACAAAGTTCACTTTTTAACAAATAACAAAATGGAAAAGCAGTTTTTTATGGTTTACGCCGAAGGCCAAGGCGCACCGACGTACAAACACGAGAACGAACAGGCTGCCAGCAAGGAAGCCGAACGATTGGCCGAGAAGTTAGGGGTTAATACGACCGTATTACAGGCCGTAAAAATGGTTGCCCCGAAGGACATTACCAAGCGCGTAAAGACCTACGCGGACGCTTGCGCGGTGCTTGGCATTGAGCCGATGAACGAAACCGTATTAGCGAAGTTAGGCTTTACCAAGGACGAAATAGCCTACCGCAAGTTAAAGACCATTGCCGAAGCCCTTAACGAAGGTTGGCGGCCGGATTGGGCCAATAGCAACGAGAACAAATATTGGCCTTGGTTCGTGTATAATACCGCGCCTGCCGGCTTTTCGTGCGCGGATGCGAGTTACGCGGCTTCGAATACGAGTACGGCTGTCGGCTCCCGGCTTTGCTATAAAACCCGTGAACTCGCCGCGTACGCGGGCCGTCAGTTCGAAGGTCTTTATAACGATTTTCTTTTAATCAAAAAATAATGCAACATGGAAAGAGAATTAGGGAAAGACCTTGAACAAGGCAAGACGCGCGTAGCCTTCCTTATGGATAACTGCGACGCTGTGGAAGAAAAGGGGTATATGAAGCCTTTTACCCCGGAAGAATTGGCCCGCATGAAAGAAAGCCTTTCGGAAACGGACATCGAAATTAACGACATCTAGGAAGAAAAGACGGCCGCGATGAAGGACTTTAAGGCCCGTTTGGAACCCCTTACGACGGAGCGAAAAAAGACCTTGGACGGTTTGAAGAAGAAAGCCGAATTTGTTACCGAAAGGTGTTTTAAGTTCATCGACCAAGAAGCCCGCGAAGTCGGCTACTACAACGAGAACGGCGACCTTATCGAGAGCCGGCCGGCGTACAGCGAAGAATTACAAACAACACTTTTCCAAATCGGAAGGAAAACAGGTACTAACAACTAAAAAAGCAAAACAATGACGAAGCAAGATTTAATTACAGTCGTTGGCAGTAAGACCGGGCAAAACGATAGCCACGTAAGGCCGATTATCGAAGCCACATTAGACGCAATTAAGGAATGCGTACAGCGCAAGGAATCCGTTTACCTTCGCGGCTTCGGAACCTTCCAGCCGAAGAAACGGGCAGAAAAGAAAGCCCGCAACATTACCGCCGGTACTACGATTATCATACCGGCGCACGAAGTAGCCCACTTCAAACCAAGCAAGAGTTTCACAATCAACAAGTAAAAAAGCATGGACGAAAACAAAAAAGTAGTAGTAAACCTTCCCGAAGGAACTACGCAGGCGGAAATTACCGTAAGAGAGGGCGCAGCTTCCCGCGTTCTTGACCCCAAGGCCCCGGTAAAAATCGACCTTTCCGGTGTTATCGGTGCGCCGGTTGAATTTTTGGAATTACGGCGGTACGATTCCGAACAAATTAACCCGTTGCGCTGCCACGTCTTAGTAGACCGTGAACAGGTAAGTATTACCCTTATCACGAACGAAGACGACGAATATAGACGCGGGCGAATCGTTGGAAAACTGACTACGCACCCCAAATTTTCCGAATTTGGGATTAACGCCGGCAAAGGTTGGGAACCTAACGAGTTGGGGCAGTTCTTCAAAATGAACCGCGCATTTTTCCCGGACAAAACCGCGAATATGAAGCTCGTAACCGAACTTAAAAACTTCGAAGCTACCGTAAATTCCAAGGTAGAGAAGCAAAAGAGCGAAAAGGGGGACTTCAAAGACAATTATAGCGGCGTGGTTATGAGTAACCTGCCGGAAGCCTTTACCCTTCAAATTCCGATTTTCAAAGGTATGCCGGCGGAAACTATCGAAGTGGAATTTTACGCTTCGGTAAACGGCCGCGACGTAACCCTACAACTTGTAAGCCCCGGAGCTTGCCAGCTTTTGGAAGACTTGCGCGACCGAATTATAGACGTGCAGGTAGCCCGCATTCGGGAACTAAGCCCCGAAATTGCGATTATTGAGCAATAGCAGTATTAACCCAGCTACCCCGGTTTCCGGGCCGGGGTAGCTTTTCAATGTAACAAAATGGCAAAAAGATTCATAGATACAGACCTATTTAAGAAGCGATTTACAAGGGAATTGCCGGCCGCTTATAAATTGCTTTGGGTGTACCTTTTTTGCGAATGCGACAACGCCGGAATATGGGAAGTAGACTTAGAGGTAGCCGGGCTTTATTGCGGCGAAACGTACACCTTAGAGGATTTCGAAAAAGCCTTTGCCGGAAGAATCTATTTCTTCAATAATGGAAGCAAGGCGTTTTTACCCGAATTTATTGCGTTTCAGTACGGCGACGTATCAAACCTAACCCCTACGAACAACGCGCATAAATCGGTATTGCAAAAACTTGAAAAATACGACCTTATGCGGGTTTTGAACGAAGGTATTACCCAGCTACCGCAAGGGCCGACGTTAGGTGCTGGCAAGCCCCAAGGCAAGGGTAAGGCAGCCCCTAAAACAAAAGGCGGTACAATCTTTCAGAAACCTACCTTAGAAGAAGTTGCGGCGTATTGCCAAGAACGGGGCAACGACGTAGACCCGCAAGCGTGGATAGATTACTATACTTCTAACGGTTGGAAGGTGGGCCGCAACTGTATGAAGGATTGGAGAGCAGCGGTTAGAACTTGGGAGCGTAACGAAAAAGGGAATAGCGGAAATGGACGAAAAGGACAACAAACAGGGGCCGCAACGGGTAGACTTGGCGCGGTTCCGGGCGGTACTTCAAAAAAGAAATATACCGATACGCTTTAAGGTCGATAAATACACCGAAGACGTGCCGGCAATGTTGCGCGAATGTTATATAGCCGAAGTTATGCGGCGGCGTATGCAGTTCATCGACGACGAAGCAACCCAAAGCCATATAGAAAAGGCGGCAAAATGGCTGACGGGAAACCATAAACCGGGGCTTCTTCTTCATGGAACAGTAGGCAATGGCAAAACAACCTTAGTTCGTGCAATAGGTAGCCTTATAGGGGTACTGTACGAAAGCCTATATTCAGACCGGCGTAAAAATGTTTTGGCGGTATCGGCTTTGGAACTTGCAGACATAGCCAAGAACCAGCCGGAACGCTTCGACTACATTAAGAAAGCCGAGTTATTGGCGATTGACGACGTAGGTACGGAACCTTCCGTAGTGAAGGTTTGGGGAAACGAAATTAGTCCTTTTGTCGATACGATTTACTACCGGTATGACCGGCAGAAGTTTACAATTATGACCAGCAATCTAAGCGCGGAAGACCTGGCAGATAAATACGGCGAACGGATAGCCGACCGATTTACGGAAATGTTCGACAGAATAGCGTTTGAAAATTACTCTTATAGAAAATAATAGCCAATATGGAAAAGATATACATTTCAGGCCGAATTAGCGGCCTACCAATAGAAGAAGTAGCGGCAAAGTTCGACGAAACGGAAACCAAGTTAAAAGCCCAAGGTTACGAAGTGATAAACCCGCTTAAAAACGGTATTCCGGCTACCGCCTCTTGGGAAGCCCATGTAGCTATGGACGTTCTTCTACTTATGGGGTGCGACGCTATTTATTTGTTGCCCGATTGGGGATTTTCCAAAGGGGCTACGCTTGAAAAGAATTTAGCCGAACTAACGGGAAAGACAATTATTTACGAAGAAGTACCTGCCTTCCAGCACATAAAGCAGGCGATAGCCGAAGGCATGGGCGTTTCATTCTTCGATATTATAGGCGAAAGTAGAGAGCAAAAACACGTCTTTTCCCGTATGATTTTCGCCCAGCTATGCCGTGAAGAAGGGGCAACGGTGGTAAGGATTGCAAAAGAGATGAAGCGGAACCATGCTACTATTATCTACTACCTCAGAAAGTACCCGGATGATTACCGATATACCCCCGAATTTAGGGCTTATGCAAACGCAGTCAAAGCCCACCTATCAAAAGACTAATTTTCCGCGAAAGCGTCTGACTATAATACGAAATGGACAACATTAGATTACTATATATAGACTTGTTTTGCGGTGCGGGTGGAACAAGTACAGGCGTAGAGAAGGCCAACTATAAGGAGCGAAAATGCGCGAAGGTTATAGCTTGCGTAAACCACGACGCGAACGCCATAGCGAGCCACGCGGCCAATCATCCCGAAGCGCAGCACTATACGGAAGATATGCGAACCTTGGACTTACGCCCATTGGCAGAACATACCGCCGAAATGCGCCGAATGTACCCTATGGCGAAAGTTGTGCTTTGGGCTTCGCTTGAATGTACCAATTTCAGCCGGGCCAAAGGCGGCCAGCCCCGCGACGCAGATAGCCGTACCCTTGCCGAACACTTGTTTAGGTACATAGAAGCTCTTACCCCCGATTATATCCAAATCGAGAACGTAGAAGAATTTATGAGCTGGGGCGACTTGGACGAAAACGGAAAACCGATTAGCAGGGACAAAGGGCGGCTTTATACCAATTGGGTAGATAACGTAAAAGCCTACGGGTACAAGTTCGACCATAGAATACTTAATGCAGCGGATTATGGGGCATATACCAGCCGAAAGCGTTTCTTCGGGATATTTGCCAAACCGTACCTACCTATTGTATGGCCGAAGCCTACCCACTCAAAGACCGGGGGCGGCGACCTTTTCGGCAGCTTGGCGAAGTGGAAACCCGTAAAGGAAGTTTTGGACTTTGCCGATGAAGGGGAAAGTATCTTTAATCGTAAAAAACCGCTTTCGCCTAAGACCTTGGAACGCATATACGCGGGCCTTATAAAGTTCGTAGCAGGCGGGAAGGATTCGTTTTTGATTAAATATAATTCAGTCAATAAGAAGACGGGGAAGCATATCCCGCCTTCGATAGATGAACCATGCCCTACCGTAGCTTGCCAAAACAGGTTAGGGATAGCGAACATTCATTTTCTCGCAAAGCATTTTAGCGGACACCCGGAAAGCAAGGTTTCCAGCGTAGACAACGTAGCGGGAACCATTACGACCGTAGACCACCATAGTTTAGTAGGGGCCGAATTTCTTTCGGCATACTATGGAAACGGTAATAATCATTCCGTAAATATGCCTTCGCCCACTATTACAACGAAAGATAGGTTTTCGGTGGTAAAGCCGGAATTTATAGCGAACAATTATAGCGGCGGCGGGCAATTATCATCCTTGGATAACCCTTGCCCGGCGGTAATGACGAATCCCAAGCAAAACGTAATAGCCTGCAAATGGTATCTTATGAACCCTCAATTTTCTAACGCCGGCGGTTCCGTCGAAAAGCCGTGCTTTACCCTTATCGCCAAAATGGATAAAAAGCCCCCGTACCTTATTGCTACGGAGTGCGGACAATTGGCAATAGAGATTTACGAAACCGATAGCGGCCCAATGCGGAAAATAAAGGAGTTTATGGCCCTTTACGGTATCGTCGATATAAAAATGCGAATGTTAAAAATTATCGAGTTAAAGCGAATTATGGGGTTCCCGGAAAACTACACCCTTATAGGGACGCAAGCCGACCAAAAGAAGTTTATCGGCAATGCGGTAGAAGTGAATATAGCCCGTGTTCTATGCGAAGCCTTGGTAGAAGAAATTGTAGACGAACTATTAAAAGTTGCATAGAATGACACTACGAATTATTAAACCACCGAAACCCGGTAAAATGTTCGTTACGTTGGCTTCTACCGGCTATTTATTTTTCAGTAGCCGAGCAGTTGCAGAACTTAACCTTTCAGAGCATAAAGGGGTACTATTGGCCCACGATGAACGCGGGGCTTTGTACTTGAAAGTTTCCTATAATACAGACCCCGACGCTTTCCGGGTTTATGTACGGAAAAATGGGGTCTGTTCGGTTACGTGTATTCGGGTCGCGCCCTTGTTTCGCCGTATAGGTATCGAAATTAAAGAATCAACCAGGTACAACCTTATCGAAGCCTCGGAAGAAGGTTTTTATAAGATAGAAGGACTTAAAACAAAATGAAAACAAAGGATTTAAGCAAGTTGCCGGAAGGAGCTATTTTGCTGGTAGTAAAGAACAGTAACGGGACATTTTCGCCGTTAGGCATAAACCCCGACCAAGGGCGAATTATAACGGCTTTTATCGGGAAATTAAGCGAAGAACAGCCGTTAGTAGTAGCCAAAGGAATAGAGTTAATAACCAAATAATTAAAGCAATATGTTAGTATTAGAAGCAATTGGCAACCTCGGAGCGGACGCCATTATTAAAGACCTTAACGGACAAAAGTACATAGCTTTCAGCGTAGCCCATACCGAAAGCTATAAAGATTCGCAGGGGCAACGACACGAACGTACGACTTGGGTAAGTTGCCTTAAATACGGAGAAAGCCCGGTAATTAACTATTTGAAGAAAGGAACCCGCGTATTCATTCGTGGCGAACTTTCGGCCAAGGCATACGAAGCCGGCGGAGCATTGCAAGCCGGTATAAATTGCCGGGTTAGAGAATTGCAGCTTTTAGGCGGAAACCGGGCGGACCAAACAGAAGCCCCCCAGCAGGCCGTAACGACTTCGGCCGCTACACCAACTTACGCTCCGCCGGCATATCAGCAACCCGAAGAAGTAGACGATTTACCATTTTAACAATTACCGATATGATAGGAAAGAAATTAAGCCCCGTGCTTGAAGAAATGGAAGCTACCCTTTGGGAGTACGAAGCATTTAACGGAGCAAAACCGAATTACACCTTAGAAGGGTTCCGGGCTTCTACAAAAATATTTATGAGCGCACTATTAGATAAGTTTTTCGAGAAGCAGCAGGCCGAAGGAGTTAGCCAAGAAGACACCTTAAAAGCCGTAGAAAAATTAGGGCAAGACGTTCGGGCCTTGGTCTTTAACGCTACCGGAATAGATACGCACCTACTTTATAACCGAACAAAAGTTAATTAAAATATTGAGTATGAAAGCAAAACAATTTAAGGAAGTAAATGCAGTTTACGGAGAAAATCAACCCGAATATTACCCCCTTCCTGCATATAAATCAGAAGACGGAACGGCGGTTTTTTGCTTTGAGTTGGACGAAGAAGAACGGAAGAAGATAGCGGAAACCGGGGAACTTTGGGTAGCCCTTCGAACATTTAACCAGCCATTACAGCCAATATGCGTAACCGTGAATAAGTCGGACGTTTTAATAACACAATAGTATGAAAGCAGTAGTAACACTTGGCAAATACTTCGGCCCGAAGCACCCCCGTAAAGGGCAAGAAACGGGCTTTATAGCCAAAGTAGCCGACGGGCGGAAGGTACACACCTGCCGAAGCAATTACGGGTATTGGCGGGCAAAAATCGAAAAAATAACGGCTACGGGTGGAGTTCTTAGCGTCCGCCAATGGAGCGCAAAACCATACCGAAGCCCCCAAGAAGTTATAACCGAGATTCCGGCCGGCATTGTAGGCGTGCAAAGGTTGGCGTTACGGCGCGAACGTCGTGTAATAAATCACTATGCGGAAGAACAGGATAAACCGATAGCAACTGCCACTTATTACGATTATACGGCAGAGGTAGACGGCCACCCCGTCCCCCTGGAGATTTTAGCCGAAAACGACGGGCTTACGGTAGACGATTTTAAGGCATGGTTCGCGCCGATTTTCGCCGAAACAGATAAGAAGTACCCGCAGTTCGCCGGGCTTGCTTCTGCCGTTACGATTGACTTCGCTATTATTCACTTTACAAAAAGGCGGTACTAATGGGAACACGAAGCGACAATTTGCCGAATGGCCTATATAGGGACGACGACGGAAGTATAGGGCTTATAATATGCCCCAAATGCCAGCGCGAAAACTATGCGCTTAATGTAGCCCTCGGTTATTGTACTTGGTGCGGCTACGACGCGAATAAAGATTATAACATACATAAAGATAAAGACGATGAAAGTAAAGGACATAATTAAAGACGACAAATTTAACGAGTTCTTAGGCTACGAAATAGAAGCCTATAACAACCGACCGGCTCCGCAAGAAGGTTGCAGGTATCGCCGGACACCGTACGACGCATTGAAGGATGCGGGAATATTTACGGTAGAAGGTATTAGGGAAACTTTTATAAAGGTTGCGAACCTTGAAAGCGGCCTGCCGAAGTCCCAGCGCGACGCAATAACCGGGCTTGTATTCAGAGTAGCCCAAACGGTAGTAAACTATCGTGCGAAACAAGAAGTAGAAGCTAAAAAGTAGATATTATGGGATTCAAAGCAATAAAGCAGCATTACGATATAGGGTATATCGTGGCTATATATAACGAAGAAAAATACGGCGGGGATTGTATTTGTATCGGTTCCGGGTTTGTTCACGGGCTTATAGCCATAAATATAGAAACCGGTAAAGTTTTCTATTCATCATTGGTTACGCCCGGAGAAAATAGTGAAATAGGACAGCTTGCCGCTCGTATTAAGGCAGACGAAAAAAACGGGGTACTTCGGGCCTTGATTGATGAACCGGACACCTTCGCCCGTAACCTTCCGGTATTTACTACCGAGAATTGGGCAGTAAAGGCCGAACAATGCGAGGAATACGGTTGGCCCAATACCACCCACACGGGGCGAATAATGTACGAAAATACATACTTCCGTACGCGAGCCGAAGCGTACGCCGACCTACTTAAAGATACAAAGAACGGCATAAAACATCGCTGGATTGCCAGTAGCGTACAGGACGCATTACGAAAACTTAGGCGGGCTATTTGGCTATACATGGAAACTATCGGTTATTGGGTTGCGGCCCGCACTATTGGCCGCTTCATAATGAAACGAAGCTATGGGAAGAAAAGGACGTAGACCGGGGGCTATTGATACTGCCCCCACCTTCCCGGAACCAAAACAGCCGCACGATAACAGCCGACACCGGGAATTATGCCGATTAGCGGGGAAATGGTTACGAAAGCCAAAATTCGGCTCCAGCTACTGCCCATACGTTGCCGTAGAATTGGTAACGGCCAGCCAAGAAATCCCGGACGTTTTCGGGTGGAACTATTGGGCTACGGTTCTTATCGAAGTGAAGGTTTCGCGTTCCGACTTCTTGGCCGATGCAAAAAAGAGTTTCCGCCAGCAGCCGGAAGAAGGCGTAGGGGCCTTTCGGTACTATTGCAGTCCCGAAGGATTGATAACCGAAGTCGATTTGCCGGATAAATGGGGGCTACTTTGGGAGAAAGACGGGGTTATAACCGTCGTTAAGGATGCGGAACGCCAGCAACAAAACGCGCAAGGCGAAATAACTATCCTTGCTTCGATTATGCGCCGCGAAGGGGTAAAGCCCCGGTTATTTGATTACAGAAAGCAAAATAATGAGTATGAAGCAGAACGAAGAAACTAAGGCTTTACAGGAAGAAATAAGGACACTAAAAGCCGAAAAGAAGGAATTGGCTTGTAGGTTAAGCGGTCTTTCTTCGACGTTAATACAGGTTCTTAAAGTAAAATCCCTTAGAGGTTGCGAGGTAAAAAATTGGGTGGGATTTCAGAACGGGAACGGTACGGACGTAGGGCAAGATATAGAACGATTGATTAAGCGGGCCGAACGGGAACAGAAGTATTTATTAACGGTTAAACACGAATAGGTATGTTCGACACAGATAAAGTTATAGTAGTTGCCGACGTTACGAAGCAGCCGTATTTATCGGTCGCTCGTTTTTCGGGCGGGTGCCGGGTAAATGGCGTATTCTACGCCTATGTTCTCCAGCGCGATATTTTGGTACGCGAAGATTGGTTAAAGGCATATTCGGCTATGGATTACGACAAATTTATAGCCGCCGTTAAAACCGGAGCCAAACAGGAATTACCGACTTGCCGGACTTGTAAGCACCGCCAGCGTTGGGAATTGAACGACCATAGCACGAAGATAGTGCAAAGTTGCGCCCTTCAAAAGAGCCGAAGAACGGGTAACGGATTGAAGCGAATAAAGGTAACTAACCCGGCTTGCCGCTTATACGAAAAAGAATAAAATTTATGGGACAAAGCAAAAAAAGACATTGTTGGAGTTGCATATACCTTGAACGAGATGCAACCAGCAATAACGACCATTGCAAGTTACAGAACGTAATAAAAAGTCGCAATGCGATAGCGTGTAAAAAACATAAGATTTGGTATAAAACAAAGGTTAAATGCGACATATAGAAAGCCAAATACAGAAGGACTGCGTTACTTGGTTCCGGTTGCAGTACCCGAAAATAGGCCGCCTTCTTTTCGCGGTTCCGAACGGCGGGGCGAGGAACGCAAAGGAAGCCGCGATTATGAAGGGCGAAGGAGTAACGGCCGGGGTTGCCGACCTTATCCTACTTTACCCTTCCGGCGGGTTTCATTCCCTTTGTATCGAGTTTAAGACCCCCAGCAAAAGCAGCCGGCAGACACCCACGCAAAAGGAGTGGCAAGCGTTGGCCGAAGCGCACGGTAATAAGTACATCGTTTGCCGTTCCTTAGAAGATTTCCAGCAGGTTATACGGGCATATATCCCCCGTCTATGTTGGTAACTTTTTAATTATTCTTGGATAAAGAAGCGTATTATAATAATACGCTTCTTTTATTTTTGCGTAACGCGAATATTTACACACAAATAAACGTACGCAGGTATGAAAGAAAAGATTTTACAGGCTCTTACGACCTTTAAGGGCTACTTATTCAGTTCGGACAAATGGCTACATTTAGCGGCGGGCTTTATTATCGCCTTCTTCGTGGGGCTTTTCGGTGTATTCTATGGCCTTTGCGCCGGGATTGCGGCCGCCGCCGGGAAAGAGCTTTACGACAATTTCAGCAAGAAAGGAACCCCGGAAGTTTGGGATTTCATTTTTTCGGTAGTCGGTGTACTTGCCGGTGTCCTTAACGTACTATTGGCCCGCTTAGTCTTCCACTTCATCGTGTAGAGCCTATGACACCGAAGAAGATTATAGAAGCGGATATAGCCCAACTTGTACCGGACGACGTGAATTTTAACAAGGGTACGCAGTTCGGCCAAAGTTTGATAGAAAAGAGCCTGCGCCAATTCGGGGCGGGCCGTTCTATTCTTTTGGATAAGAACAACCGTATTATAGCCGGAAACAAGACCGTAGAAAACGCCGGGCAAATTGGCTTAGAAAAGGTTTTGATAGTCGAAACCACCGGCGAAGAAATAGTAGCGGTAAAGCGTACCGACATAGATTTAGACACGCGGGAAGGGCGCGAACTTGCCTTAGCCGACAATGCGACCGGGGCCGCTAACTTGGCTTGGGACGAAGCGGCACTTACCCAAGCGTCGGATAAGTGGGATATAGCCCCCGACGATTGGGGCGTAGAATTGGAAGGCTACGGCGGAGAAGGCGGCCAAGGGGAAGAAGATACCGAAGAACAGCTTAGAAGACTTAAAGACGACTTCGTAATGCCGCCTTTTTCCGTGCTTAATACCCGTACGGCCGAATGGCAGGAACGCCGCCGCGCTTGGTTGGAAATAGGCATAAAGAGCGAGGAAGGCAGGGACGAAGATTTGACATTTGCCAAATCAGCACAACCGCCTGCCTTTTACGATACCAAAAACGCACTTCGGGAAACCTTGGGGCGGGAACCGTCTACCGATGAAGTGTTAGCGGAAATGGAGAAGCAGGGAATACAAGCTATGGCGACTACTTCAATATTCGACCCCGTTCTAACCGAACTTTCCTACCGTTGGTTCAATATTGAGGGCGGCCGCATTTTAGACCCCTTCGCCGGTGGAAGTGTTCGCGGTATCGTAGCGGCAAAATTGAATATGCCGTACGTTGGTAACGACCTTCGGGAGAAACAGGTAGTAGCCAATATCGAGAACGCGAAGGAAGTATTAGGTAACATGCCGGCCGACATTGCGCCGCGTTGGACGGTTGGCGATAGTACGCAGCTTGAAGACGTGTTACAAAAGAACGGCGTTACCGGCGATTTCGATATGGTATTTTCTTGCCCGCCGTACGCAGATTTGGAAGTATATAGCAATGACCCCCGCGATATTTCCAATATGGATTACCCGCAGTTCTTGGAAGCCTACAAAGCCGCGATAAAGCAGGCTTGCGCCCGATTGAAGAACAACCGCTTTGCCGTCTTCGTAGTTGGGGATATTCGGGACAAAAAGGGCATTTACCGGAACTTTATCGGCCACACTATCGAAGCCTTTACGGAGTGCGGCCTAAGCTACTATAACCACTTGATTTTAGTAAACCAAGTAACAAGCCTTGCTATCCGGGTTCGCAAGCAGATGAACGCGGGCCGCAAGATTGGCAAGCTACACCAAAACGTATTAGTCTTTTGCAAAGGTTCAGTAGAAGAAACGGTAGACCAATTCGAAGAAGTGCAGGTAACGAAGGCCGTAGAACAGTTCAATAAGACCCGCGCGAATAGCGGCCTTCACGACGACGTATTGGTATTCTACAAAGGCGACCCAAAGGCGATTAAAGAAGAATTTGGAGAACTGCACGCGGGGGACGATTTACCGCAATAAGTAAGTAATGGGAAGACCGACGAAATACAATAAGAAGATAGCCGAAAAGATATGTTCGCTTATCGCTACCGACACCTATACGGTGGCGGAAGTATGCCGTATGGTTAAAATTTCCGATTCTACTTATTACGATTGGATTACCCGGTTTCCGGAGTTTTCGGAGAATATAAAAAAGGCCGAAGCGGAACGTATGGCCTTCTTCGTAGCCGAAGCGAAAAAAAGCCTTCTACGAAAGATACAAGGGTACACGGTGCAGGAAAAACACATCACTACGGTAGGTTCCGGCAAGTACGACATAAACGGCAAGGAGATACCGCGAATAAAGGAACAAAAGATAGTCGATAAACACTACCAGCCGGACACGGCAGCGATAATCTTTACACTAACCAACGGAGAGCCGGAGAATTGGAAGAACAGGCAGAACAACGAGGTAACAGGCAAGGACGGTAAGGACTTATTCGGGCAGCTTACCGACGAAGAATTAGACGCACGTATAGCCGAATTGGAAAAGAAATTAGATAAATGACGCGCCAAGAGAAAATAGAGTATATAGCCGCATTGCGGGAAAGGTTGATACGCGAAGCACGTACCGACCTTTTGCCGTTTACCCGTGCTACTATGCCTACTTTCGACCCTGCTGAATTTCATGTACGATATTACCACGTTCTAACCTTATTCGCGGAAGGGAAGATTAAAAAGCTAATGGTATTCATGCCGCCCCAGCACGGCAAAAGCGAAGGTTCTACGCGCCGCCTTCCGGCTTATATACTTGGCCGGAACCCGGACAATAAAATAGCCGTCGTAAGCTATTCGGCACCGAAAGCCCGTAAGTTCAACCGCGAAATACAGCGCATTATAGACACGCCGGAATATGCCGAGATATTCCCGGAAACGCGCCTTAATTCATCGAACATTACGACCGTTGCCGGTGCATGGCTTCGCAATGCCGACGAGTGCGAAATAGTAGGACACCGGGGCGGTTTTAAGACCGTCGGCGTAGGTGGCCCGCTTACGGGCGAACCGGTAGATACCCTGATAATGGACGACATTTATAAGGACGCTAAAACGGCGTGGTCGGCAGTTGTTCGGGAAGCTATCGAAGATTGGTACGATACGGTTGCCGAAACCCGATTACACAACAATAGCCAGCAGCTTATAGTATTTACCCGCTGGCACGAAAAGGACTTAGCCGGCCGCCTATTGGAGCAGCAAGGAATATACGACCCGGTAAACAATCCGAACGGGTGGGTAGTAGTAACCTACCAAGCGATTAAGAAGGGCGCACCTACCGAATACGACCCGCGCGAAGAAGGTACGGCACTATGGCCCGAACGCCACAACTTAGAAAAGTTGGAAGCCATACGCACCCGTAACCCGCACGTATTTGAATCCCTTTACCAGCAAGACCCGAAACCTTTGCAGGGCCTTATGTACGAAAACCCATTTAAGGAATACGACATACTGCCGGCCACCAAGCTACGGAAGGTTAAGAACTATACCGATACGGCGGATGAAGGCGCGGATTTCCTTTGCTCGATAACCTACCTTGAAACCGAGATAGGAAATTTTGTTTTGGACGTGCTTTATACGGCTAAGCCTATGGAGTACACCGAACCCAAAACGGCCGAAATGCTAACCAAACACGCGGTAGAATTGGCCGTAGTAGAGAGTAACAACGGCGGCAGGGGCTTCGCGCGTAATGTAGAGAAGCAAGCCCGGTTAATGGGTAACAACAAAACCCGTATTAAGTGGTTCCACCAAAGCCAAAACAAGGCCGTACGCATATTCACGCATAGCGCGGAAGTACAAAACCTTACCTATTTCCCGCGCGGGTGGGCGCAAATGTGGCCCGACTTCTACCAAGCCCTTACGCACTATATGAAGGTCGGCAAAAACGCCCACGACGACGCGCCGGACGCATTGACCGGAACCGTAGAGCAACGGCCCATTATAGGCAAGAAAAGCGCGGCCGGATATTTCGCATAATGTTTAACTATCAAATAACAATAAAATGAACAGCAAGCAGATTAACGAACTTTTGGCGAGCGAGAACCATAGTACCGTTATTGCCGAATTGAAGAACGGACGTAATGCGACCGAGCCGAACGCGGCCGAATATATCGCCCAGCTTGACCCCCAAGGCCACGACGTAAACGACCCGGTAAAGCGTAGGGATAAGAAGGTAAAAGTAGACCTTTCCGACTTCGATATAAACGACGAAGAAAAGAAGAACATAAAGACCGTTACCAATGGCGACGGGGAAACCGAAAACTTCCGTATCGAGCCGGTAGCCCGCGTAGCTTTGGCGATTCAGAAACTTATAGTAAAGCGGGCCGTAGCCTTCACGTTCGGAAACCCCGTAACCCTTAACGCGGAACCGGAAGAAGGCACCAAGGAAGCCGACGTTTTGAAGGCTGTAAAGCGCGTTTTGTTCGACACCAAAAGCCGAACCCTTAACCGCAAGGTAGCGCGGGCCATTTACAGCAGCACGGAATCGGCCGAACTTTGGTACCCGGTGGAGAAACCGACGAAAAACTACGGCTTCGATTCAACGCACAAACTTCGGGTAGCCATTTTTAGCCCGTTGTTCGGCGATAGGCTTTACCCCTACTTCGATGAAACGGGCGATATGGTGGCTTTCTCCCGCGAATACGTCGTAAAGGATAGCGCGGGGGTAAAACATACCTATTTCGAAACCTATACCGATACCGAAATACGGAAATGGACGCTTGCCAGCAACCAATGGCAGTTATTGGACGGCTACCCCAAGAAGAACCAAATAGGCAAAATTCCGGTTATCTATGGCCGCCAGCCCGCCGTAGAATGGGAAGACGTGCAGAACCTTATAGACCGCTTGGAAAAGTTGCTTTCCAACTTCGCCGATACCAACGACTACCACGCAAGCCCGAAAATCTTTACTACGGGTACTATTTTGGGGTGGGCCAAGAAGGGCGAAAGCGGGGCCGTTATCGAGGGCGAAGAAGGAGCGACCGCGCAATACCTTTCATGGGCGCAGGCCCCCGAAAGCGTCAAATTAGAGATTGAAACCCTTTTGCGTATGATTTATACCATAACGCAAACGCCGGATATTGCTTTTGATTCGGTAAAGGGTATCGGGGCCGTTTCGGGTGTCGCCTTGAAACTTTTGTTTATGGACGCGCACCTAAAAGTACAGGACAAATGCGAAATTTTCGACGATTATTTGCAGCGTCGATTAAGCGTAATACAGACGTTTTTATCGCAGATGAACGCCAAGGATAAGGCTTTTGTAGACGCTTGCGGTAGCCTTATTATCGAACCCGAAATAGTACCGTTTATGATTGAGGACGAAGCGGCGAACGTAAATCTTCTTCTTTCGGCCACCGGTCAGAAAGCTATTTGTTCGCGGAAGACGGCCGTACAACAGTTGGGCTGGGTAAACGACATCGACGCAGAAATAGAACAGATAGAAACCGAAGAAAGCGCGGCTTCCTATTCGTCTATTTACGAACCCACCGTATAGCTACTAACTAAGTATCTAACTAAGTTACTAACTAAGATATGGGTAACATAGTAGCGAAATTCGACATAGATAAGCTATTTGCAGGCGTTTACGAAGCGGTAGACATTATTACGGCCACCGTTGTAGACGCTATGCAAATGGCTTGTTTAGAGGTTACGCGGAACGCTAAACTATTGAACACCTACAAAGACCGGACGCACCTATTACGTTCTTCGATTGGTTTTGTTATCTATAATCACGGGAAAAAGGTAGCGGAAAGTTTCGGTTCTACCGGTGGGGAGAAAGGAAGCGAAGGCGTAGAAAAAGGTAAGCGTATGGCGGAAGAAGCGGCAGCACAATACCCGAACGACATAGTAGCGGTTATCGTTGCCGCCGCCGATTATGCTCTATACGTTGAAAGCAAGGGGTACGACGTGATTAGCGGCCCTTGCAGCGAGTTAAACGCAATTTTAAGTAAGTATATCCAAATTGCAATAGAAGAACTTAGGGCGTAATGGATAAAAGGCAAGAAGTTATAAAATATATAGCAAGCGTAGAAAAGCAACTTTACGCATTGTTTGGCAATACCTACCACGCGGCCCTAAAACTTACCGAGGTTAGGAAAGCAATAGAATCGGGGGCTTCTTTTACCTGGAAAGGGAACCCGGCCGCCGAACGCAAGTTAGACCGGTACCTAAAAGACCTTAGCAGCAAAACAGCCCTTATTACCAAGAACGGAATTATAGGGAGTTGGGACAAAGGAGAAGCACGGGTAAAGGAACAGGCGTTAGAAGTATTCGGGAAGACTTCGGCGCGGCGGAAAGAAACTACCGACATTTGCGAACAGGCAGTAAAGGCACACCGGGCCAAAGGAGCAACGGGGCACGCCTACGCTAATGCCAGCCGCGAGGGTATGAACCTATCTACCCGTGTTTGGAATTTGACGGCGAAGGCGAAACAAGAACTTGAAATTATCATACAAAACGGCATACTTGAAGGGAAAAGCCCGGAAGAAGTAAGCCGTAGCCTTCGCGGGTACTTGAACAATCCCGACGCGCTTTATAGACGGGTTCGCAACAAGGAAACCGGGGAACTTGAATTAAGCCAAGCGGCGAAGCAGCACCACCCCGGCCAAGGTGTATATAGGTCGGCGTACAAGAACGCCCGCCGCCTTGCCGTTACCGAAATGAACGCCGCCTACCGCCGTGCAGAGTGGGAAAGCTACCAAAACAACCCCCTTATTATCGGGTACGAAATTCGGCTAAGCAATAACCATACGGTAGTAATTAACGGTAAATTACGAACCTTATACGACATTTGCGACGTATTAGCCGGCCGGTACCCTAAAACTTTCCTTTGGACGGGTTGGCACCCGCATTGCCGTTGCGAAATGGTGCCTATCTTCATTTCGGAAAGCGATTTTAGGGAACGAATAAGGGCACGTAAGGCCGGAAAGTTGAAGGATTGGAAACCGAACCCCCAGCGCACCGTAACGCAGGTTCCGAAAGCCTTGACCGATTGGATAGCCAAAAACGAGGAACGCTCGAAAGGTTGGAAGACCTTACCGTACTTTGTTCGGGATAACCGTAAAAGTATAGGCACGTTGCCGGTAAACACCTACACCGCCGAGGAACGGAAGTTTACGAGGGCGAGAAGCACGGCCGAAGCAATGGAACGGGCAACGCAATTGCTTAGTACGCTTTACCCGGATATTCAGAATACAGAACTTGCGGCCCTTCATCACTACACCCAGCAAGGCGGGAACTACCGGCAACTTAATAAGCAGTTGGATAAAGGCACCCTTACCGACTTTAACAAGGCTTCGGCTTCCCTTATGGCTAAGGCGTTGGATGAATTGCCGAAGTATCGGGGAACCGTCTACCGGGGCGCGATTATGAAGCGGAAGGATTACGAACGCCTTTACGCTGGCAGGGACGAAATAAAACACGCTATTTTCACTTCATCAACGAAGACCCCGGCCGTAGCTTGGCGATTTGCAAGCTACCGGGATTTGAAGAAGTCGGAAGTACGGATACTTTTTGAGATTCAGAGTAAAAACGGCCGCGACATATCCGATATTTCGGAATTTAACGGTAAATTTGCTACCGAAGACCAGCAGGAAGTATTATTTACTAACGGTACCAAGTTTAAGATAGTAAGCACCGATACGGATTTGTTCGGCACTATTTACGTTAAAATGCGGGAATTATGACAGACGAAGAGAAATTAAAAGCCCTTGACCCGAAGAACCCGTTTACACAGGCTATAAAGGATTGGGCGAATACCCCGGAAGCAGAGCGGCAAAAGTTTTACGAGCGGAACGCGGCCGCTATTGACCGTTGGCAGGCAGAAACCGACGCAATGGCGGAAGACGACGATACAGACGAAAAGAAGGAGTAGCACCGCGCTACTCCTTCCTTATTTTTCCCAAATTTCCATTTTACGGCGTTCTGTTTGGCGGACGGGTATTTAATACTACACAAAGACGATGCACGAAAATAGGGGCGTTTCTCGGCATTAAAAAGGCTCCTTTGTTTTAGATAGCAGTTTAAGCAAGCGTTCGTTATATTCCGAATCTTCCCCGAATACACCAATAGCCACTCTTAAAACCCGGATTTCGTTTTCCCTATCCTTTTGTCGTCGATATATAATTTTCAACCTATCGTATGCGTGGCGACCGTTGGAACGCATCGCTATATTTTCTTCGTAGACTTTTACCGCGTCTTCTATATTCCCTTCCTTTTCGTACCTAATGCCAAGCAAATTTAGCTTTGCGCTTCTTTGTATTGAATAATCCAGCCGTCTACCTTTTGCAATGTTATTAAGTGCTTGGTAATAAATATTTCTATCTATTGTAACGTATTTGTTCCCTAATTGTTTAGCTTTGAAAGCCAAACGAGAAAGGCCGACTTCTTCCCCAGCGTAAACGATGTTTTGAGCCGATAAAAAAGATACAGGTACTTTTATTTCGTCTTTGTGGGCTTCGATATTAGAAGGAGTAGCCTCGGTGTTGCCACAAAATAGCTTTTTTATCCATTTCATACTATTGCTTTACGAAAATGTACGGTAACGATAAATCGGGGTCGTGAAGGTTCATTTTCGTATCGCTTTTTATCGAAAGCGCGAATTTCTTGTATAGCTTCTTGGTGGAAGTCCGGTATAGGCGTAGTTCATCGGCCGCGTTAGAGAGCCAATAAAAACACGATACGTCTTCGTACCCCTCGCTATGGTAAACCAATTCGCCGAAGGCAGAGAAAAGCAAGCGTTCGCCTTCGATAAAGTCGTTTTCGTAGATTTCTACGGGCTTATTGTTTTGGGTTCCGAATATGATTTTATCCGGGTCGGGTTGCAATTCGGCACCGGGATAGTCGCCAAGGTTGGAAAATTGCGTATCGGCCCAAGTCCCATTAAATACGGATAAGGCTTTTTCTTGTTGTTCTGTGTAACTTCTTCCGGGGTCTTCATCTTTGGAACAACCGGCAAAAGCCACTACACAGGCCAAAAGGCAAAAGTAAATTTTCTTCATATCGAAAACTATTATTACCCCAAGGCCCGAACAGGCATTACACAAATAAAAAAGCGTGGGCCTTTCTTGGTTTACAAGTTTGAGGCATCGCCAAACGCCCACCGTAAAATAAACCATAACCCACGCTTAGCGATATATCGAACAATGATATACAGCAAGCAGGCGTTAATAGGTCTATCTATTACGGTTTGTTAATTGGCGATTTTCAAACTTAGATACCTATACGCTTTTACAAGCGTCCCCGGATTTCTCCCCGGAAACATTGCAAATATACTGCAAAAACACTAAACAACACTATTTTACGGCATAAAATCGCGCAAAGAGCAAGGCAGGGGCAACCCAGCCCCTACGCAGGAGCAGACCAGCACCAGCCCGGCGGCAGGCTTGGGGCTATTGTACTTCGGAATCAGATAGTTACGTTTGCTTTATTGCTTAATATCTTATAATACAATTATTTGCGGTTATGCGAAATTCATGCGTAAGCCATAGCCCAACCCCTAACCAGCCCCAAGCGAGGGGTTTATTTTGGGCCGCGCAACCTTCATTTATCAAACTATTATAAATAACTAAATATCAATTATTAAGGCACACACAAACAAGGAGCTTGCCAGCTCCTTGGCAGGGGGCTACTTAGCCCCTGTGGATAAATATAAGGATAAAGATATATATAGAGAGAAAGAGGGTGTAGGGGGAAAGAGAGGGAAAACGGGCTTTCGACTTGCGCCCCGAACTACCAACATTACCGGGCAGCTTGCAACATTAACTACCAACATTACCGGAATGTTGATAGTAACCGCCGCTATGTTGGTAGTTCCGCCGGCAGAATGTTGATAGTAACACAGCGGTAACAAAATTCCCATATTTCTACTTATTCACGAAGGGCCGGATAACCGACGAAGCAAGAATACCCGTTTTTGCCCTTTCTCGTGCCCGCCATTCGATTTTATGCGGTTGGCTGGTATATTTCCTTGTTTGGATAATAAAACGGCCTAAAATCGCCTTCTTTTGCTATCTTTCGTACTGCATTGCTATTTGTTCGTGAAATTATCTTTTCAACTATCGAGGCAACCAAAGACCACCCCAGCCCCTTATAGGCCCATACGGTTGAATTGTTGAAACGAGTGTAGAGAACTTGCAACGCTATACAAATATTCGTATTACTATAATACGTTTCTTTGTTGCAGGTTTAATTAAATCACAAAAATCAAAATGGAACTAAACGAAATTGTAACACTACTTGAAACACAGTTTCCGGGCGTGCGAAAAGACGGGCTTAACCAGCTTGCGCGAGTTATCGCCATGCAGGTTAATACCAAGGAAGAAGCTACCGGTATCGTAGGTAAACTTACCGCCGAAGCCGTAGCGAAGTTTGTAGCGGATTGGCGCAAAGACGCGGACGCGGAAATAGACAAAGCGAACAAAACGCGCGAGGACAACCTGCGTAAGAAGTACGACTTTGTAGAAAAGAAACCGGAAGAAGGCGGTACCCCACCCGCACCGGCCGGAACCTTGGACGCTGCAACCGTGCAAGCAATGATTACGAACGCCGTAAAGGAAGCTACTAAGGGCTTGCAGTCCGAAGTAACGAGCCTTCAAAGCGCGGCCGTAACCGCCAACCGCCGGGAAACGCTTGTTAAAGAGCTTGCCGACGTACCCGAAGCCTATAAAGCAAAGGTTCTTAAAGATTTCGACAGAGTAGCCAAACTTGGCGGCTTTGCCGACGAAAACGCCTTTAACGAGTATCTGACCGAAACCAAGAACGACGTAGCAGCCTTCGGCCAAGAGTTGGCAGACCGGGGCCTAAGCCTTCACGAAAAACCGGTACTTGGTTCCCCCAACAAGGACGGAGTAAGCGCGGGCGTAGAAAGCTACATACAGGCAAAGACCGCAGAAGCCGAAAATAAAGGCTTGGGCGGTAAAGAGGTTTAACGCTTAAACACTTGTAAAATGCTTAGAATCGACAGGAAAAAGGATAACCGCGTTATCCGCGCGTTTACCCACAAGCTCGCCGACATTCCGAACGGTATTACCGTTTCCGCCGCCGACCTTACGCAGAAAGTTCTGCACGAAGGTACGCCGGTGGGTAAAGATGAAAACGGGCTTTATCACGTCGTCAAAGTGGCCGTTCTTTCGGCCGATGCGACGGACACGGCAACGGCCTATACCGTGAAGAAGGGCCACAACTTCAAAGTAGGCGACGTAGTTATGCTTGCGACCGGTTCAAAGGCGTACACTATTACGGGGATTGCTACCAACGCCAGCGACGCGACCAGCGACGACCTTACGGTAGACACCACCCTCGGAACCGCCGCAAAAGCCGGCGACGCTATTTATAACGCGGCCAAGGCCGGGGCTTCGGGTTCCGCCTTCAAATACGAGCCGATAGCCCTTGTAGGCGAAAGCTACGACGTGGAAGCACTTAGCAACCATATCGTAAACGCTTGGACTATCGGGCAAATCCGGGAAAGCAATATCCCGCCCGTAGGCTCCGCAGTAAAAGCCAAACTTCCCGGTATGGTATTCATTTAATCGTTAATCGGACAAAGCTATGCAGAAAAGTTTAATGATTGGCATTACCGAAAAGGATATGCAGGCCGTAATTAACACCTACGACCTTAAACCGTACTACTATCCTACCTTGTTCCCCTTGAAGGAGAACTACACGCTTACCTGGAAAGCCCTTGAAGCGCAGGTAGGGTTAAAGATTGCCGGCGACCTTGTAGCACGCGGCGCAAGTATCAACAAAAAGACCCGCGAAGCTATCGCGCGTATTCAGGGCGATATTCCGAAGGTGGCTATTAAGCGCACCAAGGACGAAAACGAGCTTAACGAATACGACATTATGGTAGCGATGACTTCCGCGAACCCCGACCTTCGGGCGTTGGTAGAAGCGTGGGCCGAAGATACGCAATACTGCTGGGACGGAGTGGCCGCCCGCTTGGAATGGATTGCGTTGCAGTCTATTTCGTTGGGCAAAGTAACGCTTACCAACGACAACAACAATAGCGTAATTACCGAGTACGACGTAGATTATCAAATCGACGCAACGCAGAAGGTAGGATTTCAGACCGGCTCGGCCGCTTGGAACACCACCGGCGCGAAACCGTTTAGCAAGGACTTTAAGGCTATCGCAGCTAAGGCCAAGAAAAAGGGTATTAGCTTGAAGTACGCTTTTATGAACCTTGACACCTTCGCGCTTATGGTTCAGACCGAGGAAGTAACGAAACTTTGCGCTTCGTTCGCGGCTAACGCCTTGAACATCGCACAAACGCCGAGCTTGGAACAGGTAAACGCGGCTATGAAGGGTTTGGCGTACCTGCGCGGCTTGCAGGTCGTAGTTATCGACCAAGATATTACTATCGAGAAGGACGACGGAAGCCGCATTACCGGCAACCCGTTCGCCGACAACGTGGTAATGTTCAGCGAAAGCAAGGTGCTCGGTTCGACCTATTGGAAGAAGCCGGCCGATATGAACCTTAAAGGTTCCGTAGCAATCAAAGCTATGAACGGCCACACCTGCGTAAAGAAGTATTCCACCGAGGAACCTATCGAAGAAGTTACCGTAGGAATTGCAAACGCTTTCCCGGCTTGGCTTTCTTCGGGCCGTTCCTTCCTTATGGACACTTCTAACAGCACTTGGACACACTAACCGGAAAGGGGACGGCCGGCAACGGTCGCCCCTATCCTAATACCCTTACCCGATGACTTACAAAGAATGGATTACTAAAACGGTCGGCAAATTCCAGCTATCGGCGGACGACGTGGATTTGATACTTTGCAACCAAAGCGGACTTATCCCCGACCCGGACGCACCGGTAGACGTGCGGAAGGCTAAAACGGCCATTTGCCGAGAGTTTACAACGCTTATCCCCCTTGCCAATATCGGAGAAGGCGGGTATTCCATTAGTTGGAATTGGGACGCTATCAAACTTTGGTATAACGCGACTTGCACGGAATTAGGCATTACGCCGGCCGGCAAGCCCAAAATTCGGAACAAAAGCAACGTATGGTAACGACTTCCTACCAATACCCGCAATACTTGTACGCCTTGCAGCACGACGGCGAAAGCGTCCAATTACCTAACGGTTCTTGGGAAACGCCCGCCGCCGCATGGGAGTTAGAAGCAGTTTGCCGGGAAGAAACCAACGGTAAAGGTTCGACAATTCAGACCGCCGACGGAGAAACCCGCGTATTCGCTTCGCTTATCCAGCTACCGAAAGGTACGGCCAAAATTCCCGAAGGCACGCAGGTAATTGTAACGCGGGAGAAGGTAGACGTTAGCCAGCTTTCGAATACCGAGTTTGTAGAAGCAGCCAAAGCAACGGGCTTAGTTGTAGTAACCGGAACTTGCGAAAAGTTCGACCTCGGCCGGCTTCATTGCCGGTTATGGATTTAACACAAAGAGGTATGCAGAGTATAGAAACCGATGATATTCTTTTTGAGATTCTGAACGCTTCGGCCGAATTGAAAGCGGCCCTTAGCGGCGGAATATTCGTGCAGGGAGAACGGCCGGATAATTCCGGGAAGGAAGACGTAGTAATTAACAACCTATTCCTAAACCACGAAGTACCGCAAACCGGAACTTCAAACGTAAATATCCACGTCCCCGACAAAAAGGAAAGGATAGGCCGAACCGAACAATTTAAGGCGCATAGGGAGCGAATACGCGAACTAACGGCTATTGTTCTATCGGTTCTAAAATCGGCGAACATTACCGGGCTGACTATTCGGGTTTCTACGGAAGCCATAATTAAAGAACCGGGCATTAACGAGCATTACAACAACTTGCGGGTAGAATGGAATATACAACGAACTAATTAAAATTTACGACAATGGCAGCAAAGAAAACTTATACTATCGGTCTTTCCAAGATTGAGGTAGGAGCAATTGCCGAGGACGGCGGTATGGGCGAAACCTTGGACGTATTGGGTTATACCTACCAAGACACCTGCACGATGACGCAGGAAGACCCGGAAACAACCGACCACTACGCCGAAGAAGTGGACGACCCCGTAATAAGCATTAGCCGGGGCGGAAAAACGAACTTCAACTTTTCGATTATGAACCCTTCGGTTACGGTTCTTGCCGACCTTTTGGGCGGCGTAGGTACCCCCAGCACGGGTTCAACGCCGGATAAATGGGAAGCCCCGGACAAAATCCCCGTAGTCGAAAAGTCGGTACGCATTACCCCGGAACAGGGCCTTAAATTCGAGATTCCGCGCATGAAGCTCGTAAGTAAGATTAACGCAACTTTCAGCAAAAGCGGTATTCTTCTTATCGAGGTCGCCGGTACGGTTATGCAGCCGACCAAAACGGGAACTAAGAAAATGACCGCTACGCTTATGACCGCAGACGCACAGGCATAACGCGGGGAAAGCCTTATTTTAACCCGAAAGCCCCCAAAATGAAAGTTTCGGGGGCTTTCTTGATTTAGCTACGATATGAACGAAGATAACATAAGAGAAAAAACGGATTTAGAGTTAGAGCGCGAAGAACTTAACCTTTTGGTAAAGCAAGGGGTTCGGTTCAGCGTTACACACAAAATCCGCCGGCGTAAAAAAGGCGTTAAAGGGTTCTTTCAACGCCCCGAAGTAGTTACGGTAAAGGAAGACTTCGAAATACAGGAACCTACGCTTTCGGTTCTTGACAGACTTAGCGCGATATGGGTAGAAATGGGCTTAGACGAAAAACGGCTTACAGCCGGCGGAACGGAAACCTTGGCGGAAGCGAAGCGCATAGCCAAAGATAACGCCGCGCGTATGGCCCGAATAATCGCTATTGCCGTATTGGGCGAAGACTACCACGTTACCGAAGTTTGCGCGGGCGGAAGGGTAAAAAAATACAACGACGATAAGGAGTTAGACCGGCTTACGGCCCTTTTCTTCCACACTATTAAACCTTCCAAATTGGTAGGACTTTCCGAAGCCGTAACCAGCGTAAGCAACTTAGGGGATTTTATAAACTCTATGCGCTTGATGAGCGGCGCAAGGACGACCCAACCGAGGACGGAGCGCATAGAGTAATAGGGCTTAATAGTCCTTACGGCCGCCGGGGTTCGATTTGCGCCCACCTTGGCTGGACATGGGATTACTTACATCACGGCGTAGCTTGGGCCGTTGTTCAACGGTTGTTAATCGACGCGCCGCGCATGGCCGACGACGAAGACGGCAATACAGCGGGCAACACGACAACCAAGATAACCAGCGAGAACGCCGAAAGTGTTTTACAACAAATAAATAGCATTATCCGATGAATATAAAAGGCGGTGCCTTGGAGTTCGATATAATTGCGAATAACGGGCAAATAAATAGCGCATTGGCCGAAACCAAAAGGCGCGTACAAGGCTTCACGGATGCAACCGTAGAAGGCGGCGAACGTATGGAAGCCGCGTACAGAGAAGCCGCCGCACAAATTGAAGCGGCGTTTAAGGATATAGACACTATGGCCGCAATCCATAGTAACGCAATCGCCGACCTTGAAAAAGAGTACGCCCGTTTGGGTGAAGCGGCCGGGGCCGCCTTTATGAAAGGCACCGCCAAGGGGGACGAAGAATATAGGGCATTAACGGCAAAACGGCAGGCCATAAAGGACGAAATAAGCCAGCGAAAAACACTTTTGCAGGAAGTAGCGAATACGGCGGACGCTCTATTGAAGGAAGAAATAGCCTTAAACGAAAATAAGGCCAAGGTAGAGCAAAACGCGAAGGCAAAGGGGATGTTACGAACGCAAGTTATGAACCTTAAAAATTCACTTGCGGAAATGGAGCAGGCAGGGAAACGAGATACGGACGAATTTAGGGCTATGCAGGCGGAATTAGGCCGTTTGGCGGACGCTATGGCCGACGCAAATACGCAGGCTAAAATTATGTCCGACGACTACCAAAATATGAATACCGTATTAGAGGTAATGGGCGGTATAAGCGGGGCTTTTTCGGCCGCGCAGGGTGCAGTAGGACTGTTTGCCGGGGAAAACGAAAACCTGCAAAAGATTATGGTTAAAGTTCAGTCCCTTATGGCTATAACCATAGGCTTGCAGCAGGTAGCCAAAACCTTAAACAAGGATTCATATACCCAGCTTGTATTAGTCCGCAAGGCGAAAGAATTACTTACCGTAGCGGAAACGAAGTTTGCTACGGCTTTGGGTATTTCCAACGTAGCGGCAAAGGCGTTAATGGCGACCTTAACCCTTGGCCTTTCAGTAGCGATTACCGCCGCGATAGCCTTAATTTCCAAATTCATATCCAAGAACCGGGAAGCAAAGAAGGCGCAAGAAGAATTTAATAACAAAGTGGTAGAAGCTGCCGCCGAACCGGTTACGGCAATTATCGAACTGTCTAATGCTTGGAACCGGTTAGGTAACGATATGGCCGCTAAAAACAAATTTATCGAAGACAATAAAGACCGCTTCGAGGACTTGGGATTTTCCATAAAGTCAGTTAAGGACGCGGAAGATTTGTTAGTAGCTAATAAAGGCAAGTTTATAGAAGCGTGTTTACAACGCGCTAAGGCTTTGGCCGTGCAGGAATTGGCCGTAGAGAAATACAAGGAAGTATTAAAGGCCCAGCAGGAGTTAGAGGCCACTCCGAAAGCGTATGTATCGAAGAAAGGAACTTATAAGGACGGTTACGGCGTGGAGCGGGAAGGCGTTGTAATTGAAAAATCCCGCAATTGGCAAAAGGCCGAAGAAGCCGTAGCGAAAGCGGAACGGGAATACAACGCCTTGATAAACCAACAAGTAGAATTTACCGCGAAAGAACGCGAAATTTTGGATTCTATCGGGGCCGGTGCGAATAAAATTGCAGAAGGCAGTATAGAGGCTTTGGAAAAGACCATTTCCGAACTACGGAAGAAATACAAGGAAGCTACCACCGATAAGGAGCGGGCCGAGTTATTGGCGAAAATCAAAGAACAGGAAGCGTTACTTAAAAAAATGGATTTATCCGGCACGTCTTCTAAGACTACGCAAAAAGACCCGTTTACGGAACAATTGGAAGCCCGGAAAAAGAAATATACGGAGTATTACAATTGGGTAAATTCCAAAGACGAAGTAGTACGCAATGCCGCAAAAGCCGAGTTCGCCGGGTTGCTGAAAGAAGGAAGTAGCTATTTGGATTATTTACAGAAGCAGCGCGACCAGCTTATTAAGGCTATCGGAAGCGGAACGGCCACAAAGACACAAGCCGAAGAATTGCAGAAGCTAAATAACGCCATAGCCAACGAAACGAAGGAAACCGTTTTAGCCGGATTCGAAAAGGAGCTTAAAGAACAACTTTCCGGGGCACGTTCCATTTTGGAAATGGTTAATATCTTGGAAGAAAAGCGTAAGGCTTTGACCGGGGACGGTTCCGACCTTGACAAAGGTAAAAGCGACATTATTAAGAAGCAGCAGGAAGACGTAGAGCAAAAGGCCAAAGACCGGACAAAAGCCCTATTATCCGAATATGCGGACTATTTGGGTAAGAAGATAACCTTTGAAGCCAACTACGCCGAAAATAGCCGCCTTCTTAACGAGCAATTGGCGAAGGCCAAGACGGACGACGAACGCCGTATAGCCTTGGAAGCCTTGGCGAATTTGGAGAAAGAGCGCAAAAAATACGCAAAAAGTTCGGGGAACGAAGACTACGACGCATTGGTAGAGGAATACAAAACATATCAGCAAAAATGCGCCGATATTTCCGCGCAATACGACGAAAAAATAGCATTGGCAACCCAGCAGAATAACGAAGAATTAGTAGCGAAATTGCAGGAAGCCAAGAATAAGGCCCTTTCGTCCGCAGCGTTGCAGGAATTGACCGATTCCGGGGCTTGGGAGCAACTTTTCGGGAACCTCGACGACCTTACTACGGCGCAAATACAGGCCCTTATAGATAAAATCGAAGCGCAAAAGGCCCAATTAGGCGTAGAACTTAACCCGCAAGACTTAGACGTAGTTTTAAGCAAGTTGCGGGAAGCCAAGGACGAAATACAGACCCGCAACCCGTTTAAGGCCCTTTCTACGGCTTTGAAGGACTATAAGAAGGACGCAAGTAAAGCGAACCTATCCGAAGTATTCAAAGGCGTAGGGGCTACGGCCGATTTGGTAAAAGGTTCGTTCGACGCGGTTACGGGTGCTATTGAGAAAATGGGAGGTTCTATGGACGACGAAACCCAAGCTATTTTAGGGGACGTAGGCGGAATTGTGGACGGAATAGGGCAAATGGCACAGGGGTACGCAACTATGAACCCGGCCCAAATGATACAGGGAGCCGTAGGTATGCTAACTTCCGTCTTTGACCTGTTCAACTCCCGCGACCGTAAGGCCGAACGAGCCATTAAGAAACACGCTGCTGCCGTCGAAGAATTGGAACGCGCCTACAAAGCACTTGAACACGCCGTAGATAAGGCGTTAGGCGAATCGGTTTACGATAACCAAAAGGCCCTTATTAACAATATGCGCGAACAACGCGCGCACTTGCGGGCTATGTGGGAAGCGGAAGAAAGCAAGAAAAAAACCGATAGTGGTAAGGTAAACCAATATAAGGAGCAGTACGAAGAATTAGGCCGCCAAATCGAAGACACCATAGCCGAAATTACGGAAAGCGTAACGCAGACTTCGGCAAAGGACTTGGCTACGCAATTGTCCGACGCGATAGCCGAAGCCTACTCCGACGGCTTCAACAGCGACAAAGTAAAAAGCGCGATTGAAAAGGTTACGAACCAGGTATTAGGTAATGCCGTAAAGAACGCCTTAAAAAAACAATTCCTCGAACAGCAGCTACAAAATGCCGTAAAGCAGTTGCAGCGCGATATGGGTTTTGACGATGAAGGCGGCGGTTCCTTCGACGGCTTGACCCCGGAAGAACAGCAACGGTTTAAGGATAGAGTAAACTCAATAGCCCAAGGGTACGCCGAAGCCTTGAAGTTGTACGAAGATTTGTTTAAGGACTTGGACGATAACGGCGACCCTACTACGAGCCTATCCGGTGCAATTAAGGGAGCCAGCCAAGAAAGTATAGATTTATTGGCCGGACAAACGAACGCCGTACGTGTAAACCAAGTGCAGGAAATAGAAATCTTGCGCCAGCAGCTTATACACCTTGCCAACATCGACGGCAAATTAAGCGTATCGAACCGGTACCTTGAACAGATAGAAAAGAATACTTCGGGAAGCGCGTCCGACCCGTTACGGGCGCAAGGAATAACAATGTAGCGATATGGAAGTAAATAAACGATTGGCCCGCGACGCCAAAAAGAAAGGCATTTGCGAAGAATGGTACGGCCGCCTTATAGATACCAAAGGGAAAGACGAACTTATTAAAATGTACCTTGAAGGTATCGACTTTTGCCTAAGCAACGAGTACCCCAGCAACGAATTTATACGCCAGCACTTCGTAGGTGCTTGCGAAGCCTACGGCGTGTTCCTCGACCAAGCTATTACGGCCGGAAACTTCCGGCACGTAGTAGCCCTTGGCCGTTGCGAGGGTACCGCCACTTACGACGGTTGGAACGTAGGGCAGGTATTCGCAAAGCACCAAAGCCGGTTAAAGGTTCTTGCTACCGGTAATTCCTTCGTAATGGTAGACGTATTCGACGATACCACCGTAGAAGTAGAAGCACGGGATAACGCGAAGATTTGCGTAAACCACTACGGCGGGAACTTGACGACTACCACCGGCGACGGCGAAGGTAACGCGATAATAAAAGTTATTCGAAAAACGACTAAAACGTATTGATATGGCAGACGAAAGTAACATTATCCTAAATATGCCCTTCGATGAAGCGGCCGGTTCTACCATTGCTTACGATTACAGCAAGACACGGGCGGACGGTACGGTAGTAGAAGCAGATTTTACCGGCGGAAAGCAAGGCAATTGTATAAAGTTCGACGGTAACGGGCATTGCGATATAGACAAAAACGTAATTCCCCTTACCGGGAACTTTACCCTGCTTGCCTGGTTGAAGCGTTCAGCCTTCCCGGACGGCTTTACAGGTAAGCGTATCGGATTCTTTGCCCGCTGGGAAGCCATAGAAGGTTATACGGAAGCGTGGTTTAACCTTGCGGCCGATACTTGGGGCTATTGGGCTATCGTCAAAGAGGGCCTAACAATCCGCATTTACCTTGATACGGCATTGGTGCAGACCATTACGCTACCCGCCCAGCCTACCGGTTTCGCTATCCTGCAAGACATCTATACGACCGCCAACGGGTACGGTTGTATCGACGAAGTTAAGGTATATAATACCGCCTTGCCGCAGGAAGAAATTACCGAAAGTATTGCTACGGTGGCGCAATTGGCTTACAGTATAGACGGAACCGATTTTAAGGCTTGGGATATTTATGTAAGCGAAAGTAACGGCCTTCTTGACCGTCCCAAAATGAAAACCCCGGTTTCCGTTGATTGGCCGGATTATCACGGGGAGATAGTAGACCTTGAAAACAAGATACTGCAACCCCGCGAAATAGCCCTTAATTGCTTTATGAAAGCGAACGGGAAGGTAGACTTTGTTACGAAGCTAAACGACTTCTTGGACGTATTCAACCGGCCCAACACCCAGCGGCTTATGGTAGATATACACCCTACGAAACCGTTGCTTTACGAAGTCTATAACGAGAACGGGGTAGCCATTAACAAACGTTGGAACGACGACCTTATGGTAGGAACCTTTACCTTGAAATTGAAGGAACCCGACCCGGTAAAGCGTATCGTACGGCACCAGCGTTTAAGCAATGATACGAAAACGCTAACGATTACCCTAACCAGCAAGAAGGCGGTTACTATCTTTTGGGGCGACGGAACCCAAACGAACGACGTTTACGGAACCGACGTAACAGCGAGTCACGAATACACGACCGACGGAATTTTTTACGCCATTGTCGCCGGAGTTATCGAAGAAATAGAAAGTTTCACTACTAACGGTATTATCGTATGGAACAAATTATAGTAAGACACCCGGACGGGACTACGGCCCTATTGACTTCGCGGGCGCGTAAGTCCGGAGTTACCAAGGCCGAACAAAGTATTACGCTGTTAGGGGCGGATACGGTGGCGATAACCGTAAAAAGTGCCACGCCCTTAACCTTCCACTTGGGCGACCAAATAGACGTTTACGGGAAGACTTATACCCTTAACCAGCTTCCGGGCATTAAGAAGACCGGAAACCGGAATTTCGAATATACCCTTACTTTCGAAGGCGTACAGTACGAGTTAATCGACGTGCAATTTTTGTTACCGGACGATACCGTATTAGATAGCTTTACGGGCGATTTAGAAGACTTCTTAGGTATTCTTATCGGGAACCTTACCCGCGTATATCCGGGTAAATGGGTGTTAGGCGTTTATCCGGCCAATACGGAGTATAAAACGCTTACCTATACGGAAAAGAATTGTTTGGAAGTGTTGCAAGACCTTTGCGAACAGTACAGCACCGAATTTGAGATTACCCAAGCTAACGGCGTTCGTACGCTCAATATCAAAACGGCCGGGGTAAACTTCCCCTATACCTTCCGGTACGGACGTACCGGCGGGCTTTACGAATTAACGCGCCAAAACATCAATTCCAAGAACGTAGTTACCCGGCTATACGTCTACGGCGGTAGTAGCAACCTTGGGGACAAATACCGTTATACCCGTCTTTGTCTTCCGGGCAAAGCTAAAAACGCTTCCTACATCGAGGACGCGGCCGCTATTGCGGCTTACGGGTTGAAGGAGAATACAAAGATATTCGACGACATCAGACCCGAACGCTACGGCGAAGTAACAGCCGCCGGAAGCGCGTATTATGCTTTTAAGGACGCTACTATGAACTTCGACCTTAACGAAAAGGATAGCGCGGGTAATACAAAGTGGCTTATCGACGGAGCTACTGCAAAGGTAAAGTTCACTACCGGAAACTTGGCCGGCTATGAATTTGACATACACAAGTACGACCACGCGACGAAGGAAATACAGGTGGTACCGTTCACGGACGAAAACGGCATGAAGTTCCCCAGCGAAACAAGTGCGGCGTTTCAGTTCGGCGTAGGCGATAAGTATTTCTTCACGGATATAAATTTGCCGGACGCTTACAAGACCGACGCGGAAAACAAACTCCTTGCGGAAGGCAACAAGGCAATAGCCGAATACAGCCAGCCGCAAGTACAGTACGGGTTAAGTATCGACGAAAATTTTATACGTCAGTTCGCCGGCGAATTGACCGTAGTAAACCTTTTCGCCGTCGGCGATTATATCCCGGTGGAAGATGAAGACATAGGCGTAAACAAATCGGTACGAATTACGGCCTTTACGCGCGATTTGCTGCGGGAATACAAGTATAATATAACCTTGGGCGATAGCGTAACCAAAACAACGATAACCCGCGTTATCGAAGACTTGCAGAAAATCGACAATGTTATAGAGATAAACGACCTTGCCGACCCGTCGAAGGCCCGCCGCAATTGGAAAGCCAGCCAAGAAGTATTAGCTAATGTTTTCGACCCCGAAGGACACTATTACAGCGAGAAGATAAAGCCGCTTTCGATTGAAACGACCATGTTAGCCACCGGCGCACGTTCCCAGCAGTTCGTATTACAGAACACCCGCTTTGAACCGAACTACGAAGGGAATCCCAATACGGTAAAGGTGGTAGGCGGTACGTTGGTTCACTATACGATAGCGGAAACCGTAAAAAGTTGGCAGCTAAATACGGCCACCTTTTCGAACCTTGTAAGCGGAACGGTCTACTACATATACGCCCGTTGCCAAAAGACAGGAACGGCCGGAAACATCGTTTTCGACACAGTACAGCGAGCGGTAGACGGCGACCCTATATATTACTATTTCTTAGTGGGAAGCCTAAGCAGCGCGATAACGGACACCGACGGAAAGCGGCCGGCGCGTCTTATTTCCCTAACTTATGGCGCAACGACCATTAACGGGCGTTTCATTACTACGGGGCGAGTTCAGACGGGCGACGGGAATACATATATAGACCTTGACAACAACCAATTTAGGATAGGCAATGCAAACCGTGCGATAGAATACAACGTAAATAATTCCGGTAATGTAAAGATTACGAACGCAACGGTAGAGATAAAAAATACAGCCGGGCAAACTATGGTTTATTTTAGTGGTGCAGACGGTTCCGGCCGGCTTGCCAAGGGGAATATTAGCTGGGATTCAGCCGGAAATATAAAAGCCAATGGCGGTACGTTTAACGATATTTTTGTAAATGGGGCTATGCGCACACCATTTCGGGACGGGTATTTTATACTTGATAATACCGGCGGAATAAGTGTATCTATACCCGGTTTGCAAAATAATAACTGTATTGTAATACCCGGAGAAAGCAGTGGTATTTATACCGGATTTAATATGCCGTTTACAAAAGACTATAACGGATTTAGAGCTACTATACTTAATACGAATTGGGGGGCAGCAAAGGCAATAGGCCCTATTTCTGCTACGGCCCCTTCCGGGTACTATTTCCACGAAGACGGGGAAACTATTAGCGAATTGGTTATAGAAGCGAATGAAGGTGTAGATATTATAGGCGTAGGCGAAGGTAATAGTTTCAAAGGGTGGTGTGTGCTTAATAGGTTCCGTTATGGTGTAGCAAATTCGGGGGAAGGTTTCCCCTTGAAAGCCATATTTGCCGGTAAGGTAGAGTTTTCTGGCGGCGTTCCACGTATTACCAAGCAAAAGAGGTATAACCAATATTGGTACGGAGCCGAAAATAAAAAATGTCAATTATCGTATATGACGAACGCGCCACGTTATTGCACCATATCGTTTCCGTCCGGTACTTTTTCATCGGCCGATAAATACACGGTGCTATTAAGTGGAGAACTACTACGTAGCGATAACGGCCCCGGCGTATATGCGTCTGTAATTAAACGTACCGCAAATTCATTTACAGTATATACGGGCGACGACGCAAGCTGGAACGACGGTAATTTTACATTCATTGTAATAGCTACCCACTTGTGGGAGTAGAACCAATTGCGCAGGAAAGTTTTTAATATTTTACCAACAAGCGTATTATTATAATACGCAACGGGGTATTTTTGTGTAACTTAATATTTCGACAAAATGAGTACAACAAGAGGGGGCGAAACGGTTTCCGCCCAAATCGGAAGAATTGGCCCCATTGAAGGGCTAAGTACGGGTAACTTCAAAATGGAAGATACGCCGTTTAACATTAAGAACGACGGAGAAACCGCCGTAGTTCTTGAAGTAAACCTTTGGGGCATGGAGCCGGGCAAGTTCGTAGCTACGCGCTTCGAAACAGGTTGGAACCCCGAAATAGTCCGCGAGATTAAGCAAACGAGTATTAACGCTACCCTTGTTTGGGGGTACTAAATCTTATACGGCTATGGGTTTATTGATTGGAGTAGGAAACACGAAGCCGACGTTTCCCTACGATTACTACTACGGTATAGAATGGGATTCTAACGTAGCTTCTTCGGCTTGTACCCGAATTGGTCGCCCGGAACTTCACGTTTCGCTGCCTATTCAAAGTAAAATGCGCCGTTGTGTCTTGCGCGACAACGGAACGGTAGCTTATTACCTTCACGCGAACGACAGCACCAAGCGCGATACGGGAGCCGCCGCCAAACTTGACGGCACCGACGGGCAAGTAATGGTAGAAATACCAGCCCACTACCGCAAATTTGAAGTAGACGGTACTAAATTCCGTTGCTTCCTTTCCGAACACGCGCTACCGGGCTTCCACTTTGTACCGCTTGCTTATCGTTCGGCATACGAAGCGGCCGTAGACCGCACCGTATCGGCTACGCCGAAACTTGCAAGCGTCGTAAACACTTCCGCAGCTTTCCGTGGTGGTAACAATACGGCGGGTTGGGACGGAACGTATAGAAGCCTTTTAGGTATGCCGGCTACGTCTATCAGCCTTCCCAATTTCCGGACGTATGCACGTAACCGAGGAAGCGCGGGCAAGAACGGGGCCGGTTGGAATTGCGACGTTTACGAGGTACAAAAAACTTGCTGGTGGCTTTACGCTGTCGAATACGCTAACTTTAATTGCCAACTTGCCTATAACGCAGAGCCTACGAGCGAAGGGTATAAGCAGGGCGGATTAAGCCAAGGCGTTACCAATATGAGCGATTGGAGCGGCTATAACGGCTATAATCCTATGGTTCCTTGCGGAGTTACCAACCCGTTGGGAAATAAGACAGGCGTAGTAAACTACACATACAAGAAAAGCGACGGAACCGACGGCCAAACCCTTAGCGTACCCAGCTACCGAGGTTTGGAAAATCCTTTCGGGCACGTATGGAGTTGGACGGACGGATGCAAGTGCAATATTCAAAGTGCGGACGCGGGCGGCGTTAGTGAGTTTTTCGTATGTACCGACCCGGCCAAGTTTCAAAGTAACGACTATACCGATTACGAGAAGCGCGGCGAGCTACCCCGCAATGAAGGTTACGTTAAAATTATGATGATTGGCGAGTACGGCGAAAATATGCCGACAGCAGTAGGCGCAAGTTCTACTACTTACTTCGCCGATTACTTCTATACGAACGTAGTAAGCAATACCGGACAAAGGGGCGTGCTTTTCGGCGGTCATGCGTATAACGGCGCGTATGCCGGCTTTTCGTTCGCGTCTGCGAATACCGCGGCTTCGGCTGCGCGTGCGACTGTCGGCTCCCGGCTTTGCTTTTTACCCGCTTGAAACGACACGTAACGGAACGCATTTAACAAAGAAGTTTAACTACGGCGGGCTTTCGAAGTAGCTCAAATTAGGACGAATGCCCGCCGTTCAATTTTTCGCAAAAATGGAAAACAACAGGCAGGACGACGGAAGTTTAGCTTTCTTGCAGATTGAGCCGGACGCGAATAACAAGCACTTCAATTGTTCGGAAATAACCCAGCAGAAGTTAATTAACCTTTCTTTTTGGGTTATTGACTTCTTGGACGACGTTAAAACGAAGTTCGGAACCGGTCGCTTCTTGGTTAAGATTAAGTTCAATAAAGAAGACCCGGATAAAGACGCGCGGAAGTTCTTTACCAATTCGCAAGAAATTAAATATATCCTTGGGAAGATTAAGGAGCGTAACGCCTTCCCGCGTAAAGTAACTATGCGGGCTTCGGGAACAAGGTATTATTTCGAGTGAAAATAAAGGCGGTTTACCCTTGGGGCGTGCTTTTCGGCGGTAATGCGAATAACAGCGCGAATGCCGGCTTTTCGTACGCGAATACGAATAACACGGCTTCGAATACGAATGCGAATGTCAGCTCCCAGCTATGCAGATTTTAACGGGGTAAAAACCTTGCCACTTGGCAAAAAACAACAACTATTTAAGGGGTATTAGTAGGACTTCCCGAACATTCCCTAAGGAATCAGCAAATAAGTAGTGCGATGAAGCGAATAGGTAACTTGTACGAGAAGGTTTGTTCTATCGAGAACTTGCAGCTTGCGGACGAAAAGGCCCGTAAGGGTAAGTTACGCACGTACGGAGTTATCGAACACGATAAAAAACGGGAAGTGAACCTATTGAAGTTGCGCGAAACCTTGCTAAACGGTACTTTCCATACATCGAAGTACGACGTATTCACTATTTACGAACCCAAAGAACGGGAAATATACCGCTTGCCTTACTTTCCCGACCGTATTTTGCACCACGCTATAATGAACGTCTTAGAGCCTATTTGGGTTTCAACCTTCACGGCGGACACTTATAGCTGCATTAAGAACCGGGGGATTCATGCGGCCGCGAAGAAGGTAAAACAGGCCCTACGGGAAGACCCGGAAGGTACTACGTTTTGTTTGAAATTGGATATTCGCAAGTTCTACCCTTCGATTAACCACGACGTGCTAAAATCCATTCTGCGCCGCAAGTTGAAGGATAAAAGGCTACTTTGCCTACTTGACGAAATTATAGATTCGGCGGACGGCGTACCTATCGGAAACTACCTAAGCCAATATTTCGCTAACCTCTATTTAACCTACTTCGACCATTGGATAAAGGAACAGAAGCGGGTAAAGCACTACTTCCGCTACGCGGACGATATTGTAATACTTGCTTCGGATAAATCCTACCTTCATTCCTTAATGGGCGAAATTAGGGCGTATTTGGGGGATTTGAAATTAGAGGTTAAAGGAAATTGGCAAGTTTTCCCCGTAGCGGCTCGCGGTATCGACTTCGTAGGATATGTATTTTTCCACACGCATACCCGAATGCGAAAGGGCATTAAAAAGACTTTTTGCCGACGGTTGGCGAAGCTGAACAAGCGGAAAAGGCCATTATCCGAAAAGAACTTTAAGCAGGCTATTTGCCCTTGGTGGGGTTGGGCGAAGTCTTGCGATAGCAAACACTTGATTAAGAAACTTTCTAAAACATCGAAGTATGAAATCAAATTCAAACGATAGACCGCCCATTTTGCAGGACTTGGGTAACGGCAGTTGGCATTACAACTACAATATTACCGAGGTGGAAGTAACGCCGGAACCTATGGCCGAAGCAGAAGGCGACCAGGTACCTGCCGCAAGGAAGGCGTACGATTACGACACGGTGGAAGTATGGGGCCGGCCGGATTACGACAAATGCGTAAAGGCCGTTTTGCGTTCCCGCCGGGACGAAACCGAAGAATTTAGCCTTATCAATAAGTACAACGCTTTCGTACTTGGGCTATCGACGGACGAAGCGGACAAAACCGAATACGAAAATTACCTTAAAGAAGTGCTTGCGGTTAAAGCAATGGTTCGGGCCGACCTTGCCGCCGCCGGTATCGACGTAGGGGCAGCGGGAATTTAAGCTATGGAAAATATCTTACAGACCTTCGGGCCGCAACTTATTATTATAGCTTGCGTTTACGCGCTTGTTTTGTTCGTGGTCTTCCTTGACCTTTGGGCCGGGATTCGAAAGGCCAAACAACGGGGGGAATATCGGTCTTCGTACGGATTGCGTAAGACAGTAGACAAAATAAGCCGGTATTTCAATATGATACTCGTAATTACATCTATCGACGTGGTGCAAATGTTGGCTATTACGCAGCTAAATCCGCAGACGAACCACACTTTACCGGTATTGCCGTTTTTTACGTTTATCGGGGCTATGTTCGTGGGATTTATCGAATTAAAGAGTATCTACGAGAATAGCGAAGCCAAGGAGCGGGCCAAAATCGGGGATGCGGCTAAAATCCTTTCGCAAATCATCCAGCATAAGGACGAACAGGAGATTATAGCCGGGGTTATCGAGTATCTAAAAAAGGAAAAAGAGAAAGGGGGCGACAATGAAACTAACGCTTAAACGGCGATACTTCGCCGAAACCTATACTATCGGTACGCTGTTTATTGACGGGGTGCGTTTTTGCGATACCTTGGAAGACAAGAACCGGGACGACAACCGAAACGGCAAATTTGACAATGGGGAACAGAAGGTAAAGAACGAAACGGCTATACCGTTCGGAACCTACGAAATAACCGTAAACCGTTCGCCGCGCTTCGGGCGCGACCTTCCTCGCCTTTTGAACGTACCGCATTTCGACGGCATTCTAATTCATCGTGGCAATACCGGTAAGGACACTTCCGGCTGTATTTTGGTCGGAGAAAACAAGGTAAAGGGGCGGGTTATCAATTCCACGCCTTACGAACTTGAACTTACAAAGCGGTGTAAGGCCGCAATAGCCCGGAAAGAAAAAATCACTATCGAAATCGTATGAAAACAAGAACCTTTATAGCTATTCTTTGGGGGATTGCGGCCGTTTCTTTTATCGGGTGTTCCACGCCGCGAAAGTTGGCCGGCAGCACGAAGGAAACGGCTAAGACCGAAGAAAAGCGGAACGAAACGACGGCGGCCGAATTTCGCCGGACGGTAGACAATACGAAAACCGAAGGCGTAGAAGTAACCTATACGAAAATCGAGTTTTTCCCGCCGAAACCCGATACCCGGCAGGCAAAGCCGGACACTATGCAGGCGGGCGGCCCGTCTAATCCGGTTGCAGACACGCCCAAGAACCGGCCGAAGGAACCGAAAGAGAAGCAGCCGCCCGATACCGGAAGGCAGGGAGCTATTAAGAGTATCGAAACCTTCACGGTAAAACAGAAGGCCGAAGCTACCGGGGTAACGCAGGAAGAACAGAAGACGGAAACGACCAAAACGGAAGAAGTGAACACGGACACCGATAAGGAAACCGATATTACCGAGAAGCCGGCGGCCGACCCGTACAGGTGGCGTTACATTTTCGGGATTTTGGTACTATTGGCGGTTGCCTTTTTCTTTCTTCGGAAGACGAAGGTATTTACGGCTGTAGCCGCCTTCTTCCGCAAATTGTTTTAGCGGAGATAAAAGGAAAGCACCCAAAAGGGCCTTAAAAATGGGTTCCTTTTTGGGTGCCTTGCGTGTAAAACCTTAATAGTTAAGGTTGTCTGCGGAGAGAGAGGGATTCGAACCCCCGGACCCGTTAAGATCAACGGTTTTCAAGACCGCCGCATTCGACCACTCTGCCATCTCTCCAATATTTTTCCGCTTCCGGATGTTGGTCCACATCCGTTTTATCTGAAACGGATTGCAAAGGTAGTGTTTTTTTTCATACCTGCAAATATATTTTAACTTTTTCTGAATTTCTTTTTATCGTTCCCATCGGAAACGACCGCTTTACTTTACCATCCGCCTTGTGTATTATCAGTAACAACGCACAATAAAAACGCCCCGGATTACCAATAAGCAAGAATGAGATATATTTGTACATTCCATATCTTTCAGCCACAAACTGCCAGTACATAATCAAGACAACTGTTGCGATTGCACTTGACTTTCGCTACATTTGCCCTTCGGACATATATACGTATGCGCTTCGGCAAACATTCAAACAAGTTTGATGTATGCTCCCAGCTTTTGCCTACATTTGTTCCAATCAAAAAACAAACTTCATAAACAATGTTAATTATGAAAAAATTATCTCTACTCATCGCAGCACTTTCAGCATGCCTGACGTTGGCTGCACAGCAGAAAGGAGACTTTACTGTCGGAGGTTCGGCCGGAGTATCCGGCGGTTCGGTCACAGCATCACTCAGCTATGGCGGTACAACTGAATCAGAATCCGTCCCGTCCGCCACCAAGTTCTCATTGAACCCGACATTCAGCTATTTCGTGGCAAACAATCTCGAACTCAGCGCCGGGCTTGGCTATGCCATGGAAAAGACGTTCTCCGACGAAAAAGACGGCAAGAATTATTTTGACTTCACACATATTGCGATGTTCCAGGTCGGAGCGCATTATTACGTTCCTATCATCCGGGACCTGTTTTATTATGCACCAGGTCTCAACATCGGCTTTGGAGGCGGCTCTCAGGTCAGCAGGAGCGGAGCAAACACCAAAACCACTGTAAAGATACCTTTCGCCATGGGATTTGAGCTCAACTTCGCCAATTTCGAGCTGAAGCTTACGCCAAAGGTCGGTTTGTCATTCAATCTTCTTGACCTCGACATCGCATATGCGTCGTTCGACTCCGGAAACAAAGACATAAAATACAGCACAACCGGAGTTTCTGCCGGATTCAACTACGGAGCTTCAGTCGGCGCAAGATACTACTTCTGACACCGCGCTTTCAAAAATGAGCAGCACAGTGGTTTCAAAAGGCACAAGCCTACAAATCACGGAACTGAATTCCAAGAATCAAGAGCAGCAGGTCCGAGCCCCGAAATACCCCTTAAAGGCCGTATGAGAACAACAATTTTTTGTAGCGAACACCAGGGTTGAACGTAGCAGTTTTTCAAAAAACGATTGAGGAGGGAGCTTCGAAAGTCAGAATAACTCTTTGGAATTGAATATTTGGAAACAAGGTTGAGCGACCTCGTCAAAAAATCGAGTAGGAGGAAAACGAAAGTTTTCTTCCTGCTTTCGTTTTCCGACC
>CAJUGI010000009.1 GCA_910586065.1 uncultured Christensenella sp.
CGACTATGTTAATCCTTAATTCACTCTAATCTGGTACGTTACCACACCGTACGGATAAAAAGCACAGCCTGACGGCAACTGCCGTCAGGCTGTGTTATTTCAAACAAAAAATTTCCCGCATTAATCGGGAAATTTAGTTTGTCTGAAAAAGTTATATTGAATAAAGTAAGTCCCCTGCAACGACCGGCAGGGGACTTTATTAAGTTAATTTTGCTTAAGTGTTTTGCAAGTTCAAAACGTTATTATTCTTTGCCGGCAAGTTTTTTGTAGCCTTCCAATCTTTCTTTAGCCGAAGCCTCGGTCTGTTTGAAGAGCTCGCCCGCAACGTCCGCGCCCTGCGTTTTAACGAGAGAAGCGTAGCGCGTTTCGCCCGCAAGGAACGCCTGATAATCGCCCGTAGGCTCTTTTGAATCAAGCGTGAACACTTCGCCGTCGGGGTTGTATCTGTAAAGCTGCCAATAACCGCAGTCAACCGCCGCCTTTTCTTCAAGCTGGCTCTTGGTCATGTTTATGCCGTGGTTGATGCAGGGAGCATAGCAGATGATAAGCGAAGGTCCGTGATAAGCTTCCGCTTCGGTCAAAGCTTTTAAAAGCTGTGCGGGGTTAGAGCCCATTGCGCACTGCGCAACGTATACGTAGCCGTAGGATTTTGCAATCATGCCCAAATCCTTTTTCTTGATTCTCTTACCTGCGGAAGCGAACTTCGCAACTGCGCCGATGTTGGTGGATTTGGAAGCTTGTCCGCCCGTATTGGAATAAACTTCGGTGTCGAGCACGAGCACATTAACGTCCTCGCCGCTTGCAAGCACATGGTCAAGACCGCCGTAGCCGATATCGTAAGCCCAGCCGTCGCCGCCGAAAATCCAGATGGATTTCTTTGCAAGGCAATCTTTGTCTGCAAGAATTTCGGCAACGAGCGCGTCGCATTCGCAACCGCAGTTATTGCACTGTTCAAGCAGGCTTACAAGCGCTGCACTTGCCTTTTTGGAAGCCTCTCTGTCCTCGAATGCCGCAAGATAGCTGTCGCACGCCGCTTTTGCTTCCGCATTGCCGTTCCACATTTCCGCAAGCTTTTCAATCTTTGATTTTATTGCGTTTCTTCTTGCCGCATAAGCAAGGTTCATGCCGTAACCGAATTCCGCGTTGTCCTCAAACAGTGAGTTAGCCCATGCGGGTCCGTGTCCTTTCTTGTTGGTGGTGTAAGGGCATGTGGGCGAAGAGCCGCCGTAAATGGACGAGCAGCCCGTTGCGTTTGCAATTACCATGTCCTCGCCGAAGAGCTGTGTGATAACCTTAACATAAGGCGTTTCGCCGCAACCCGCGCACGCGCCCGAGAACTCGAAGAGAGGGGTGGCGAACTGGCAGCCCTTAACGGTGTCTTTTCTGAATTTGGAGGTGTCAACGTCGGGTAGGTCAATTGCGTATTCCCAGTTCTTGTCTTCGCCCTTTGCAAGCGATTCGGCAATGGGAACCATCTTAATCGCGCCGCCGTCTTTAACGGGACAAACCGTTGCGCACACGCCGCAGCCCATGCAGTCGAGAGGAGAAACCTGCATCTTATATTCGTAACCGGGCAAGCCGATTGCCGCCTTCGTAGTAAGGGTTGCGGGCTTTTCCGAACCGTTTGCAACGAGTGCGGGTCTCAAACAAGCGTGGGGACATACAAACGAGCAGGTGCCGCACTGTATGCATTTTTCGGTGATAATTTCAGGAACAAGCACCGCAACTCCGCGCTTTTCGTACTTGGTCGTGCCTGTGGGAACGTGTCCGTCTGCGTTGAACTGCGAAGACTTAAGCTTGTCGCCTTCAAGGTAGAGGATTGGTTTAATGATTTCCTGATAATATTCGTTATCGTGACCTTTTACCATTTCAGCGCCGATGGTCGCGTTTTTCCAGGATGCAGGTACCTTTATTTTAATAAGGTTATCGCCCGCCGCCGAGTCGATTGCATTGTAGTTCATCTGAACAACAGCGTCGCCCTTTCTGCCGAAAGACTTTTTAGCCATATACTTCATATATTCTATAGCTTTGTCATAGGGCATAATCTGGGGATTGACGCGGAAGAACGCAGACTGCAAAATGGTATTCGTTCTGCCGCGGAGTCCAAGGTCCGCCGCAATTTTAATTGCGTCGATAACGTAAAGATTGATTTTCTTTTTGGCAATATCCTGTTTAACTTTTGCGGGCAGGTAATCTTCAAGCGCCTTAACCGTGGTTGCGTTTGTATTAATAAGGAAAGTACCGCCGTTTTTGATATCGCCCGTCATATCGTAGCGGGTGATATAAGAGGGGTTGGAGCACTGAACAAAGTCCGCGCTGTCGATTAAATATTCTGACTGAATGGGCGTATCGCCGAAACGGAGGTGGGATACGGTAATGCCGCCCGATTTTTTCGAGTCGTAGAAGAAATACGCCTGCGCGTGCTTGTCCGTATGGTCGCCTATAATCTTAATAGAGTTCTTGTTCGCGCCTACGGTGCCGTCGGAACCAAGTCCGTAGAATTTACAGCTCGTCGAACCTGCGGGCGCCGCATCAAACTTTTTCGAAAAATCGAGAGAGCTGTTTGTAACGTCCTCGTAAATACCGATTGTAAAGTGGTTTTTGGGTTCCTTAGCTTCCAGATTCTTATAAACCGCCAAAACCATCGACGGAGTAAATTCTTTCGAGCCCAAGCCGTATCTGCCGCCGTAAACTTTAATTTTCGTCAAACCCTTTTCCAAAAGAGCCGAACAAACGTCAAGATACAAAGGTTCGCCAAGCGAGCCGGGTTCTTTCGTTCTGTCGAGTACTGCAATCTTTTTAACAGTGGAAGGAAGCGCTTTAATAAACGCGTCCGCATAGAAAGGACGGTACAGGCGAACTTTTATAAGTCCGTATTTCTTGCCGGTTGAGTTGAGCTTGTTGATGCTCTCTTCAATGGTTTCGCAACCCGAACCCATGCACACGAGAATCTTGTCTGCGTCGGGAGCGCCTACATAGTCGAACAAATGATAGCTTCTGCCGCACTTAGCCGAAACGACGTCCATCATCTGCTGAACGATAGCGGGTGTAGCCGCATAATAGCTGTTCGCCGTTTCCCTGTTCTGGAAGTAGGTGTCGCCGTTCTGCGCGGTGCCTTTCTGGATGGGATGTTCAGGGTTCAAAGAGCGCGATTTGAAATCTGCTACGTCCGCAGCAATTCCAACCTCGTCGCAGATGGCGCGGATTTCGGCGTAATTGTCAGCCTCGTCCCAAACGTCTATTTTTGCAACTTCGTGGCTCGTTCTGAAACCGTCGAAGAAATTGATGAAAGGAACTCTCGCTTTAAGCGTTGAAAGATGCGCAACGAGCGCAAGGTCCATAACTTCCTGTACGGAACCGTCGCAAAGCATTGCAAAACCCGTCTGGCGGCAAGCCATAACGTCGGCATGGTCACCGAAAATATTAAGCGAATGTGCAGCCAAAGCGCGCGCCGAAACGTGCATAACCATGGGCATCAGTTCGCCCGAAATTTTGTACATATTGGGAATCATCAAAAGAAGTCCCTGCGAAGCGGTGTAAGTGCTCGTCAGCGCACCCGCGCAAAGCGAACCGTGCACGGCGCCCGCCGCGCCGCCTTCCGACTGCATTTCCGCAATCTTAACTTTCTGACCCCACATGTTGGTTCTGCCAGCGGTCGCCCATTCGTCCGCAACTTCCGCCATAGGCGAAGAGGGCGTGATGGGATATATAGCCGCTACTTCCGAAAAGGCGTACGCAACATGGCTTGCGGCGGTATTACCGTCGATAGTCAATTTTTTCATCAAAAAACCTCCGATTTTATAAATACAAATTTTAACAGTTTGTGCAAATAATTTGCACCACATTATTATACTTCACGCAGTTTGAATTGTCAATAACACTTTTATATTTTATCACAAAAAAACAGCCCTTTTATAATGTTCAAAAGCCGTTTTTTTGCAATATTTAAAAATTTTTACTTTACTTTCACCATAAATTAACCGTATTTTGTTGTTAAAAGCGTTTACGTTTGCTATAATTATAAACGGCTTACTTAAGGATTTTTACGGAGTATAAATGTCAGCTGAAAACGTAATTGTCTGCGAAAATTTAAAATTTACTTATCCCGACGCTCCGTCTCCCGCGATTAACGGAATAAATTTTACCGTTGCAAAAGGAGAGTTTTTGTCGGTTATCGGTCATAACGGAAGCGGTAAATCCACACTTGCGCGGCTTTTAAACGGGCTTTTGGTTGCGGATTCGGGCGGGCTTTGCGTTCTCGGTTTCGATTTGGGCGACAATAAGACCGAGGAAGGCGTAACCGCGTTCGGGCAAGAGATTTCGGGCACGGCTGCCAAAAGCGTGCAGGACGTAAGAAAGCATGTCGGGATAGTTTTTCAGAACCCCGACAACCAGATGGTTGCGTCAATCGTTGAGGACGACATCGCTTTCGGTCCCGAAAATATAGGCGTCGAGCGCGAGGAAATAGGCAGACGTATAGACTGGGCGCTTTCCGCAGTGGGTATGGAAAGTTACCGCACGGCTTCTCCCGCGCGACTTTCAGGCGGTCAAAAACAGCGTATAGCGGTTGCGGGCGTGTTGGCGGTAAAGCCCGAAATTTTAATTCTGGACGAATCCACGGCAATGCTCGACCCTAAGGGGCGGCGCGAGGTGGTTGAAGTAGTCCGCCGCCTCAACAAAGAAGAGGGCATAACCGTAATTTTGATTACCCACTTTATGGAAGAGGCGCTTTTGGCAGACCGCACACTCGTGTTTAACAAGGGTGAAATAGTTATGAGCGGCACTCCCGAAGAAATTTTCGAAAGCGGCGAAAAGCTCGAAACTTACAATTTATCCCTCCCTAGAATAAGTGTAATCGCAAACAGTCTGCGCGCCGCGGGAATGGAAATAAAGGACGTTTTGCACCCCGAAGAACTTGCCTCCGAAATTGCAAAAAATATGCAAAACCGCAGTATATATGCGGGGCAATTAAACGAAGACACGTCAAATCATCAAAAACTACCGGATAATAGCGCGGAAGCAACCGTTTTAAACGGAGAATCCGATGAAGTAAAGTGGAATATAGATATCCGAAATCTCAATTTTACTTATTCAAAAAAATCGCCTTTTGCAACCAAAGCGTTAAACGGCGTAAATCTTAAAATAGAAGAGGGCGAATTTTTCGGCATAATAGGGCATACCGGTAGCGGTAAATCAACGCTGATACAGCATTTGAACGCGCTGATAAAGCTTCCGCAGGCGGAAAAGAAATACAGAAAAAAGCGCGTCAAAAAAGGGCAGCCTCAACCCGTTCTCCCCGCCATATCCGTAGGGCAATTCGATTTAACGAGCAAGAAGTGTAACTTTAAAGCGCTTCGCGCAAGCGTCGGGATGGTATTCCAGTATCCCGAATACCAACTCTTTGCCGACACGGTTTTCAACGACGTAGCTTTCGGGCTTAAAAATTTTAAAAACAACTTAAAGCCCGAAGAAATCGAACAAGCCGTAAGGGAAAGTATAGAAATAGTAGGTCTGGACTACAATGAAGTTAAAGGTAAATCCCCCTTCGATTTATCGGGCGGTCAAAAGCGCCGCGTTGCAATCGCGGGCGTAATAGTCACCCGTCCGCAAATATTAATCCTTGACGAGCCTGCGGCAGGGCTTGACCCCAAGGGTAAAAACGAAATTATGGAATTACTTCACAAGCTCCACCGCGAGTGGTGCAAAACGGTTATCATAGTTTCGCACGATATGGACGAAGTTGCCGAAAACTGCTCAAAGGTTGCGGTTATTTCAAACGGCTCTGTGTTTGCTTGCGATTGTCCCGAAAAACTGTTCAGGCGCTCCGACGAGCTTATTTCACTCGGTCTGGATATTCCGCTTACCGCGAAAATTTCAAAAGAGCTTAAAAATTACGGACTGGAAATCAATAGCGATTGTACTGTTTCAGGCTTTTCCGAAAAGGTAATCGCTGTGTACGGAGGTTATAAAAATGCTTAACGACGTAACCTTCGGACAATATTATCCCGCAAAATCCGTAATCCACAGGCTTGACCCGCGCACAAAACTTCTCGCACTCATAGCGTTTATCGTGCTTATATTCGTCTCTGATAATTTCTATTCGCTGTTTGCGTGCGGTCTGGTAATAATTATTTCCATCGCTGCCGCGCGCGTGCCTTTCGGCAGAATATTGCGTTCGGTCAAAGGCATAATTTTCATACTTCTATTCACCGCAATCTTAAATTTGTTTTTCTATAAAGGCAAAAACCTTTTGTGGGGATGGGGAATAATAACAATTTACCGCGAGGGAATTATCTTTACAGTATTTTTAATGTTCAGGCTGTTCTTTCTGGTTATGGCTTCTTCGGTTTTAACCTTAACCACAACGCCGGTCGAGCTCACCGACGGAATCGAAAGTCTTTTAAAGCCTTTAAAATATATCAGGTTTCCCGTGCACGAGCTTGCACTCATAATGTCTATCGCTCTCAGATTTATTCCTACTCTCATCGACGAAACGAACCGCATTATATCTGCGCAAAAGGCCAGGGGGGCGGACTTCGAAAGCGGCAACATTTTTAAACGCATAAAAGCTATAGTCCCCATTTTAATCCCTCTTCTTATTTCGGCTTTCCGCCGCGCCGACGAGCTGGGCGACGCAATGGACGCAAGGTGTTATTCAGGCTCTAAGAACCGCACAAAATACAAAAAACTTAAATTCGCGTGGAGGGATTTGGCGGCGGTGTTTGCAATAGCCGTTCTCATTGCGGGCGTGGTTCTCTTCAACATCTATGCCGCACAGATTTTTCCCGCAATATACGAATATATCAAACTGGGATGAAATACGCACTTTTAATTGCTTATGACGGCACCGGCTACGGAGGCTGGCAAATTCAGAAAAACAAAATATCTGTTCAGCAAAAAGTCGAGGAGGCAGCATGCGGGCTTTTCGGTCAAAAAACCGCGGTCACGGCAAGCGGCAGAACGGACAGCGGCGTGCATGCGGCGGGGCAGGTCTGCACTTTTTTTGCTGAAACTTCCATTCCGCCCGAAAAGATTGCCGACGCACTGAATATGCGTTTACCGCATGATATATCGGTACTTAAATCCTCAGCCGTACCCGAAGATTTCGACGTAATGAAGAGCGCAAAACAAAAAACGTATTGTTATAGAATGTATATTTCTTCACGGCGCAATCCGCTTAAAGACAGATATTCCGTATGGGTAAAAACAGGTGCGGACATATCAAAACTCAAACATATTGCGGGGGTATTTCAAGGCGTTCACGATTTTAAAGCCTACCAGAAGAGCGGCTCCGACGTAAAAACAACCGCGCGCGAGGTATATTCGGTAGAAGTTAAATCGCGCGAATACCGCGGTTCAACCGACGTTGAAATTTACGTTACCGGCAACGGTTTTCTGTATAATATGGTTCGTACGATAGCCGGCACAATGCTGTACTTTGCAAACGGCTCTTTGAACGAAGAGGATGTTATCCGCTCGATTGAAGAGTGCGACAGAAATTCGGTGGGGAAAACTATGCCCCCGCAGGGGCTTACTCTCGAAAGCGTAAATTACGGATTTAAACTGTTTTAAAATTTCGCGCCGTTTTCACAAAGTGTTTTTATTTTTTACATCTTGCACATATATAATATTGTGAACTAGGGAGAGAAAATATGGATTTTTTCGAGTATGCGTCGCTGGTATCAAGTTTTATAGTCGAAGAAAAACGTTGGGTGGGATACATTGTCGGCGGACTTTGTTTTGCGATAATTTTTATTTTTCAGGCTGTCGCGCTTTATGTTATATCGGGGAGAGAAGGTTATAAAAACCGTTGGTTTGCGTTTATTCCGTTTTTAAATACTTATTATATCGGCGTTTGCGCTCAAAAAAACAGATGCTTTAAATCGGTGGATACAAAAATTATCGCGCTTGTAACGGCGGTTGTTGAAGCTCTGCTCTTTACCGGTTTCGTAATAAACGAAGTGGGTTGCAATCTTGCAATGCCGTTTGCCGAGGTGGTTGAAACAAACGAAATTTACGGAATGACGATTACCATAAAGGAAGTCAGGTCTATTCCCGAAAATCTCGCGTGGGCAGGTTGGTGTTATAACTATTTCTATGAATACATTCTGCGTTGGGTTGAACTTGTATATCTCTTCTTTGAAATAATCATACTCGTTGCGTTTTTCCAGACTTATGCGTCTCGCAGATATCTTTTGTTTTCAATTACAAGCGTACTTTTTCCCATTCAGGGCATACTTTTCTTTATTGTCCGCAACAATCAGGGAATGAACTACCGTGATTTTTTAAGAGCCGAACAGGAAAGGCAATACAAGATGTACAGTCAGTACCGTCAGCAGTATAATCAAAACCCGTACGAAAGAAATTACAATCAAAATTCTTACAATCAGAATCCGTATTCCAAGCCGGACGGCGGCAACGAAGGGGATTCTCAGGCTGCCGAACCGTTCTCCGAATACGGAAACGGTAAAGAACCCGACGACCCGTTCAACGATTTGGGTTCAAAATAAATTGTTTCAAACGCGTCCTTTAAGGACGCGTTTTTCTTGCAATCATAATATTTTAGTGCTATAATTTTTTAAAAAAGTATAAGTAGTAATTATATTTCAGAGGATTTATGTACGAGAATATCGCCGCGATATCCACGGCAAACGGAACGGGCGGAGTCGCCATAATAAGAATAAGCGGTAAAAATTCTTTAAATACGGCGTTAAAAATGTTTAAGCCTGCGGCAAACGTCAAACGGATAATGCCGAATTATATGTATTCCGGCAACATAATCGGCGACGGCTTTGAAGATTACGGTTTTATGGTGTATTTTAAAGCACCCAGGTCGTTTACGGGCGAGGATATAGTGGAGTTTCACTGTCACGGCGGTGTAAGAATAGCCCGCGGAATTTTGAAAAAAGTCCTTTCTTCGGGCGCCCGCGCGGCGGAGCGCGGCGAGTTTACACGGCGCGCGTTTTTAAACGGCAAACTTTCGCTTGCTTCAGCCGAAGGTATGGCGGATATGATTAACGCCGAAAGCCTAGCGCTTGTCCGTGCGGGCAGTATGATGTACTTTGAAAAACTTACTGCGCAAGTGCGTGAATTGCAGGACGGATTAAAGGATGTTCTTGCACGTTCCGCTGTGGAAATCGACTATCCCGAAGAGGACTCCGACGGTGTTGATTTTGCGGAAATTTCGAAAAAGATTAAGAGTTTACAACAAAGCGTTTCAGCGTTAATCAAAACATATATTGGGGGCAAAAAGCTTAAAAGCGGCGTCACGGTAGCAATCTGCGGCAAACCCAACGCTGGTAAAAGCTCTCTTTTAAACGCTCTTTTGGGTTACGATAAAGCAATCGTTTCCTCGCAGGCGGGTACAACCCGGGATATTGTCGAGGGTGAAATCGAAATTAACGGCGTTAAATATATTTTAACCGACACGGCGGGCATACGCGAGCAAGCCGGCGAGATTGAAAGCATAGGCATAGAACGCGCCAAAAACGCAATTGTTTCAGCCGACGTGGTGCTTTCGGTAACCGACGGTTCCGGCGAAGCGGATATTCCCCGGGAGTTCAGCGGCAAAAAATTTACCGTTTTCAATAAGTGCGACAAAGTAAAGCCGTCCGGTTGTTACGATGTTGCGGTTTCAGCAAAGACAGGCGCGGGAATCGAAGAGTTAAAGGAAAAACTTGCGCAGACCGGCGCGGTTGAGTACGCTTCCGATAAAGTTTTTATAATTGAGGAAAGGCATTACGACGCGCTCAGCCGTGCGGCGGAATTCCTCAAATCGGCGGCGGATAATATCGGTTCTTATACTTTAGACCTTATAACTGTTGATTTAAAGGAGGCGTGGAGCGCTCTGGGCGAAATAACTGGTGAAACGGCAAACGAAGAAATAATCAGCACGGTTTTTGCAAAATTCTGCGTGGGTAAATAAGGTGGTATTATGGTAAATTTGGAATTATACCGCGTCTTTTATACGGTAGCAAAATGCGGTTCGTTAACAAAAGCCGCTCAGGAACTTTATATTTCCCAACCGGCAGTATCGCAAGCTATTAAACAGCTTGAAACGCAAACGGGTGTTTCGCTGTTCACTCGCACGCATAAGGGTATGGTGTTGTCGGCGTCGGGCGGCAAACTCATTTTCAGACAGGTCGAAGAAGCTCTTTCATTACTGGACGGAGCCGAACGCAAACTTTTGGAAATGAATACCACGGCAACCGGCACTATAAGAATCGGTGCAACCGATTCCATCTTCGCGCACGTCCTTGCAGATAAAATCGCGGAATTCAGCCAAAGAGAACCTGCGGTAAAGCTTGAACTGATTTCGTCCACATCGCCTAATACTATGAACTGGCTTAAAGAGGGTAAGTGCGACGTGGCTTTCCTTAATCTTCCTATCGAAGACGACAACGTCTGTTTTTGCGGAACAATAACCCATTTGTCCGACGTGTTTGTCGCGGGTAAAAAATACGGCGGACTTAAAGACAAGGTAATTCAATTGAGTTCTTTGCAGGAATATCCGCTTCTGATGATTGAAAGCGATACGGTTTTCCGTCGTGAATTTGCAAAAACCGTCGGCGCTCTCGGCGTATCTTTTACTCCGGATATCGAAGTCTCCAACTGGGACTTAATGAAAAAACTGGTTGCAAAAGGAATGGGCGTAGGGTGCATACCTCGTGAGTACTGTCAAGACGAACTTGAAAACGGCGAACTGTTCGAATTGAACGTCGCGCCGCGGCTCCCTGTCAGGGGGGTAGGTATAGCGCTTGCAAAAAACGTTCCGCCTTCGTTCGCAATAAAAGAATTTTTGTCGCTTTTCGGAAACGTTTAATATGGTGTAAAATATGAAATTTACCGAACTTAAAAACAGTATAGCCAATGGAGCGCAAAGCGTCTATCTTTTGGAAGGCGGCGACGCATATTTCCGCCGCAAAGGCGAAGAGATGATAAAGGAAGCTTTTTTGCAGTTCCCCGAACTTAATTTCACCTCGTTTGATGGTGAAACGCTTAAAGGGAGCGGAATAACCGTCCTCGTTTCAGCGGTTAAAAACTATCCGTTTATGTCCGAAAAGCGCATAATAAAGGTAACCGAATTTTATCCGTCGGACGGCGAGTTTGAAAATTATTTAAAGCCTTTGTTTGAAGATTTTCCGCAATCGACCATACTGATAATAATAAACTCCGGCGCAAAGAAAGGTGTGGATTTAAAGCGCAAACACGCGGTTACCTATGTTGACTGTAGCCGTGCCGAGCCCGAAACGGTTGCGCGGTGGGCTTATATAACGTTAAAACGCGCGGGTGTTTCAGCATCAACCGCCGTGTGCGAAAGTATCGCCGCATATTGCCTTTCCGATATGTCGCGCGTTTCGGTAGAGGTTGAAAAGTTAATCGCTTACAAAAGCGGCGGCACGCTCACTCAGGAGGACGTTGATTCGCTCGTATATAAGGACGCGGATTATAAACTTTACGAACTTACTAACGCCGCGGCGCGTAAAGATTTTAATAAATTCTGCCTTATTGCAAGCGAGCTGACGGGCAAAAACGGCGACGAAATTTATATATTGAACGGACTTTTCAATTACTTTAAAAATCTGCTAACCGTTTTGACGTCAAGCGACAGCGACGCCGCACTTGCTTCCGCCTTGAAAATGAAGGAATACGGAGTAAAAAAGAGCCGCGAGCAGGCTGCGGCAACCGGTGAAAAAAAACTCTCCGAATATGTGCGCCGGATTTACGGTTTGATTTCCGGAGTTAAAAGCGGTAAAACCACTCCGCAAAGCGCTCTTCAAACGGCTAAAAATCTCATTTTTTTCGGCGGCGATTAAAATTATCTGCCTTTAAACGCTTTATTTTTTTAACTTTTAATTATATAATAGAAAAAAGATTTAATGTTTGGATTTTGTTATGAACGTCATTTACGCTGCGTGGGATAATTTAATAAATAACTTTTTTGGTACTTTCGGGAACAACTGGCTCTTGTATGTTCTCGAATTTATTATGTTTTCCGTGCTCTTTTATCTGATGTTTAAAGTGCTCAAAAGCAACAGAGCTAACAAATTTATTGCCGTAAACGTAATTATAATTATTTTCAGCGGAATAATATTTGCGGTTGCCGGCTTTGCTCCGCACGTTACAGTAATAATAATCTTCATGTACGCGCTCATCGTGTTTATGATGTACAACACCGAAATTAAAAGGCTGTTCTTTGATTCCCGCATTAAAAAGCGCAAAAGCGACCACATAGATATGACCGGCATAGAAAGGGTAATCGACGAAACTGTGCGCGCCGTGCAGAACATGTCCAAAAACGATATAGGCGCACTTATAGTTTTGTCCAATGATAATCTGCCCGAAGGCATTATAGAGAGCGGCACCATAATTAACGCGCAGATAACTTCGCAGATGATAGAGGCGGTGTTTTACCCCAAAGCGCCCCTTCATGACGGCGCACTCATCGTAGAAGGTAACAAAATTTACGCCGCGGGTTGCTTTTTGCCTATAGCTCAAAACGAAAATCTACCCAAGGATATGGGCAGCCGCCACCGCGCAGCGCTGGGTGTCACAACAGTTGCAAGCGTTACCGCTATAGTCGTTTCTGAAGAAACCGGCATAATTTCAATAGTCAAAAACGGCGAAATCAAAAAGAAGTATGCGGACGCCGCCGACCTTAAAAACGCGCTTTCCGAATACTACTGGTCAGACTTAACCGCGGAGGGTAAATTATGAAAAAGTTAAAAGAATTTTTTATAAATCTCCTCACTAAAAACTGGGGAATTAAATTACTCGCTCTCGTTCTTGCCGCGGTAGTAGTAATTCTGGTTAACGTAAATATTTAAACCGAGGTAGCAATGAATACAGTCCGCATCCCCGAAATTCTTCTGCCCGCAGAAGGCGTAGATATGCAAAAATGGGCGGTCAACGCCTGCGACCAATATACTTCCGATGAAAATTACTGGAAACAGGTTGCCGAAATCACTTGCGGAACCCCTTCGGCGTATAATTTGATTTTTCCCGAAATTTATTTAAACGATAAGCCCGAACAGCGTATTGCGCAGATAAATAAAACCATGCGCGAATACCTTTCGGGCGACGTTTTTAAAACGGTGACTGGCGGCTTTATTCTGGTGGAGCGCGCCACGCAGTCGGGTACGCGAACGGGCGTTGTGCTTGCAATCGATTTGGAGGATTATTCCTGCGCCGCGGGCACAAAGGCGTTAATCCGTTCAACCGAAGCCACTATTCTTGAAAGAATCCCGCCTCGCGTCGAAATCCGCGAAAATGCGCCCGTCGAGCTCCCTCACGTTATGCTTTTGTACGACGACGAAACGAACTCCGTTTTAAATTCCGTTAAACGCGGCGAAGTTTTGTACGACTTTGATTTAATGATGAACGGAGGCAGGGTCAGGGGGACCTATATCAAAAATCCGCAGGAGGTTACAAAAGCTCTTTACGCTTTAACCGACGGTGAACGCGCAAAAAACAAGTACGGCAAAAACGAAAAGCTTCTGTTTGCCGTCGGCGACGGAAATCATTCTCTTGCAACTGCAAAAACTTGCTGGGATAATCTCAAAAAATCGCTGTCAAAAGAAGAGCAGAAAAATCACCCCGCCCGTTTCGCTCTGGTCGAAACGGTTAACATCTACGATAAGGCGCTTATTTTCGAGCCTATCCACAGGCTTGTTAAAACACAAAACGCCCAAGCTTTCTTAAACGGGTTGAAAACTTCGGGAGATGCTGAAGCGTATATTGTAATAGAGGGTAAAAAGAAAAAAATCCCATTCAACCGCGATATTCCAAACGGAATACGCGAACTTGACGGGTATATTTCTGAATTTTTAAATGAAAACGGCGGCGAAGTTGATTACATACACGGTGAAAACGAACTTGCCGAATTCACTAAGCGCGGCGGTGCGGGCGTTATTTTACCCCCAATTCAAAAGGATGATTTCTTCCGTTTGATAATCTGCGGCGGCAACCTGCCCAGAAAAACCTTTTCGATGGGCGAGGGCAACGAAAAAAGATATTATATCGAAGCTAAAAAAATTTAAAGACGGTACGTATGGCTATAAAAGTTTGCAAATTCGGCGGCACGTCCATGGCGGACGGCAACGTTATAAAAAGCGTTAAAAACATAATCGACGGCGACATGGATAGGCGGTTCATAATCGTTTCCGCCCCCGGAAAGCGTTATTCGGGGGATATAAAGGTAACCGACCTTTTATACGATTCCTACAATGCGCTCGTTTCCGGCGGCGACTTTAAAAAAGCTTTTGCCGCAGTTAAATCGCGCTACGTTTCAATAGTAAAGGAATTGAACCTCGATTTCGATATAGACTCCGTTTTGGAAGAAACGGAAGAACGCATTATAAAAGAAAGAAGCGAGGATTTTACCGCTTCGCGCGGTGAATATCTTTGCGCGCGCATTGTCGCCGGTGTTTTAAATGCAAAATTTATCGATGCGGAAAACGTAATTTTCTTTGACGAAAACGGCGCGTTAAACGGCGAAAAATCATATAAAGCGGTGGCGGAAGCGGTTAAAGACGCACCGCGCGCCGTTTTTCCCGGTTTTTACGGCAGGGGTGCGGACGGAAAGGTGAAAACTTTTTCACGCGGAGGTTCGGATATTTCCGGCGCAATCGTAGCCCGCGCCGTGCACGCGTCTATGTACGAAAACTGGACGGATGTTTCAGGCTTTCTCGCCTGCGACCCGAGAATAGTTGACAGCCCCAGAAGAATTAAAAGCATTTCATATAAGGAACTGCGCGAACTGAGTTATATGGGCGCAAACGTACTTCATTCCGAATCTATTTTCCCCGTGCGCCGCGCAAATATCCCCATAAACATAAAAAACACTTTTCGCCCCGGGGACGAAGGTACGCTTATTTTGCCTACTTCGCGCTATACTCCGTGCGGAAATATCGTTACCGGCGTAGCAGGAAAAAAGAATTTCACCGTTATATTTATTGAAAAATCTTTAATGAATTCCGAAGTCGGCTTTATAGCTGACGTTTTAAACGTTCTCAAAAAAGAGGGCGTACCCGTCGAACACATTCCGTCAGGCATAGATACTATGTCGCTCGTGGTTGAAAGCGAGTGTCTGCAAGGCGAAAAATTAAACCGCGTAATAGAAGAAATTAAACAGTCGGTTGAGCCCGACGTTGTTAGAGTAATCGAAAATATTGCGCTCATTGCAACTGTGGGGCACGGTATGTCGTCTTCCGTCGGCACTTCGTCGCGTCTTTTTTCGGCGATTGCCGCCGCAAACATCAACGTTAAGATGATTGACCAGGGCTCTAGCGAAATAAACATAATAGTCGGCGTAAGTAATAACGATTATGAAAAGTGCATAAAGGCTATTTACAGAGAATTTTTCGTTTAATTCGGATTAATATGGTACGAAAGAAAAAACTTTCAAAAAGACTGATTGTAATTATAATTACAGCCTGTATCGCAGTTTTATTGTCAGCGGCAATACTTATTACAAATGCGTTTATTCCCGTAAAGTATCTTTCGGCGTATTGTGTTTCAACAAATAAAAACACTTCCGGCGATTTGCGCGTAACCTTCTTAAACGTCGGACACGGCGATTGTACTCTCGTTGAATTTCCAGACGGTAAAACGCTTTTGATAGACGGCGGCAACGGCAGATATAACAATAATTTATCGCTTTTAAAACTTCTCAATTCACGCGGCGTCGAAAAAATCGACTATCTTGTGTGCACTTCGGTGCGCAGTGAAAATTGCGGAGGATTAGCCGAAGTTTTAAAATATAAAAGCGTTGAAACAGTGTTTATGCCGTATTGCTTAAACACTTACATAACTACCGAATACCGTAGGTTTTGCGAGGAGGTGAAAACCGCGTCCGCAAACGGTACCGAAGTTAAATATTGCGAATACGGTGCAGGCGAATTTACCGATAGTTACGGTTTTTGTTTTCTTTCGCCGTCGGTACACAGTAATCCGAACGGCGAGTACGCCGCATTGAATAAAGAGCCTACTAGCGCCAACATATCGAATTCTTCGGCAATAATATGGATAGAATGCGGAGATAAAGCGTTTCTGTTTTTAGGCAACGTGCTTTCGGACAAGCAGGAAGCTCTTTGCGATACGTATAAGCAGGGTATGTTGGAAGTAAACGGCAAACGCATTCATTTACCCAAATGCAATATAGTAAAAGTCGCAAATCACGGCGATAAATCTTCCGCTTGTTCTAAACTGTACGATTTGATTGTGCCGGAAGCGGCAATAATTTCAGTCGGAGAAAACGCGCGCGGTTGTCCCGCAAACAGTGTTATATCCGACGTGTTGAGTCGTAACGGAAAACTGTTCAGAACGGATTACGACGGCACGGTAAGCGTAAAGCTTAGCGGCGGCGAACTTGAAATCAATAAGGAGAAACAATGAAGCTTACCACGGCAGGAGAATCCCACGGCAAGGCTTTAACGGGAATAATCGAAGGGCTTCCTTCCAACCTTAAGTTGAATACCGAAGAAATAAATAATCTTTTAGCGCTTCGCCAAAGCGGTTACGGCAGGGGCGCGCGGCAAAAAATCGAACGCGACCGTATTGAAATTTTAAGCGGAATGAGAAACGGTTTTACGCTCGGCAGTCCGCTCGCATTTTTGATAATCAATAAGGATTACGAAAACTGGCGCGAATATATGTCGCCTGAAAATTGCGATACGTCTAAACGTGTTTTAACGCGCGTCCGTCCGGGGCACGCCGATTTAACGGGCATAATAAAATACGACCAATCCGACGCCCGCAACGTTTTGGAGCGCGCCAGCGCAAGGGAAACGGCTGTCCGTGTTGCCGCCGGGAGTGTGTTTATTCAGTATCTGCGTAATTTCGGCGTAGAAATTTCAGGCTATGTCAAAAACGTTTGCGGAATTGCAGATGAAAGCGTTTACACTTTTAAAGAAATCGGAAAGGCAAAACAAGAACCTCTTTTTATGTTGAACAGTGAAAAGCAGGAAGAGGCTATGCGTCTTTTGGACAAGTTTAAGGAAGAGGGCGACACCGCGGGCGGCGTTATAGAAATAAGAGTTAACGGCTTAAAATCCGGTTTCGGCAGTTGTATGCAATATTCAACTAAGTTGGACGCAATTCTATGCGCGGCGGCAATGAGCGTTCAGGCAATAAAGGGCGTGGAAATCGGGCTTGGTTTCAAGGCGGCTAACCTTGCCGGCAGTAAAGTCCACGACGAAATTTTTTATAAGGATAACCGTTTTTGCCGCGAAACCAACAATGCCGGCGGAATTGAGGGCGGAATGTCAAACGGTGAAGAAATAGTCCTCCGTGCGGCTATGAAACCCATACCTACGTTGATGAAAGGTTTAAAAACCGTTGATTACTTAACCAAAAAGCCTGCAACCGCGGCAGGAGAAAGAAGCGACGTTGCAGCGGTCTGCGCCGCGGAAATCGTTTTGGAAAGCGCTGTTGCTTGCGCGCTTGCGGAAATTGTTTCTGCACGTCTCGGCGGCGACAATATGCGTGAACAACTCGAAAGATATAAAAATTTAAGGTAATAATATGACGGATATCGTAACCCGTGCGGCTTCGGCTGAAAGCATAATACATTGCGGTGCAGGCTCGTTTGAATTGCACGCGCCAAAATGGAAGGGTAAGCAAATTTATATCGTAACCGATTCCAACGTGTTTGCAATTTACCGCCATCTTTTATGGAACACGTTCGGTAACGACTTTTCTCTTACCGTTCTTCCTGCGGGCGAACACAGTAAAAACCCCAAAAATCTTATTGCGATTTTAAAAGATATGCTGTCATGCGGAATGAAACGAGGATGTGTGGTAATCGCGTTCGGCGGCGGAGTAGTGGGCGATATAGCGGGGCTTGCGGCCTCTTTATATATGCGCGGTTGCCGCATAGTCCAAATTCCGACAACTCTTCTTTCGCAGGTGGATAGCTCGGTCGGAGGCAAAACCGCCGTAGATATCGACGGCGTAAAAAACGCAATCGGCAGTTTTTACCAGCCTGAAGAGGTAATCGTTGACCCCCGCTTTTTACAAACACTGACGGATAAAGAAATAAGGTGCGGTCTCGGTGAAATAATAAAGTACGGTGCGCTCGATAAAGATATTTATAACAAAATATTAAATAACCGCGGCAATTTAAAGGACGAAAAGTTTCTCGGTGATATTACCGCAGACTGCATACGCTATAAGGCAAAGGTAGTCGAAGAGGACGAACGCGACGAAAAAGGTATTAGAAAAGCTCTTAATTTAGGTCACACAACCGGGCATGCGTTCGAACTCTATTACCGCAAAAAGTCCCACGGCGAATTCGTGCTCATAGGAATGTATTACGAGATGTATATTGCTCGTAAATACGGCATATGCGGGGGGCAATACGCCGATAATATTGAAAAATTAATTAAAACCGTATTAAAAATACCGGCGTACGAAGACGTTGAAAAAGCCGCGGAATTCGCCGCTTACGACAAAAAGAACGATGGAGCAAAAATAACTTTAATCGTTCCCAAAGCGGAGGGGGAGAGCGCGGAAATGAAACTGTTGCCCCGCGAATATGCCGCACTTTTGGCGGAATGCCGAAATAGTTTAAAGGAGATAAAATGAAGATATTGAATCTTGCGTTGATAGGCAAAGACGTTTCAATGTCTCACAGTCCCGAAATTCATGCGTTTATCGCTGAAAAACTCGGTTACGCAATTAATTATCAAAAACTTTCCGTTCCCGAAGATAAGTTCGAAGAGCAAATCGGCGGAATAATAAATAAGTACGACGGATTTAACGTAACTATCCCGTACAAACTTTCAATAATGCCGCATCTTCAAAAAATATCGGGATACGCTTCTGAATTCGGTGCCGTCAACACGGTAAAAACTTCAACACGCACCGGTTACAATACCGACGGTCTCGGATTTAAGCTTATGCTTAAAAGCAACGGCGTTGACGTTGAAGGCAAAGAAGTTCTCGTTCTCGGCGCCGGAGGCGCGGGCAGAAGTGTTGCAAAAACTCTTTCTGACGGCGGAGCGAAAGTGTTTTTATATAACCGCAGTTTTGAAAAGGCGGCTTCGGTCGCAAAAGAATTCGGCGGAGTAACCGCGTTAAAAACGCTTGAAAATCAACCTTACTTTGCAATAATAAACGCAACCGGCGTCGGTATGCACGACACGGTGGGTAAATCACCTGTCGGTGACGGGCTTATTGAATTATGCGAAGTAGCGGTGGATTTGATTTATAATCCTGCAAAAACCGAATTTTTGCGTATAGCCGAAAGTTTAAACAAAAAAATTGTAAACGGATTCGGAATGCTGTTCTATCAGGCGTATTATTCGGCGTGTATATTCGCCGGAATTACACCCGATGAAAAGTCGGCAAAAGCCTTATTCCGAGAATTTTTAAAGGAGACTAAATGAAATTTCTCTTCATAAACGGCGTAAACCTGAATTTAACAGGAAAACGCGAAACCGACGTTTACGGCGCGCAATCGCTTGATTTGATAAACGCCGGAATCAAAGCCCACTTCAAAAACGATAAATGCGATTTTTATCAGAGCAATATAGAGGGCGAAATCTGCACTGCAATCCAGTTGGCGGAAGGCAAGTACGACGGAATTATTCTTAATGCCGGCGCCTACACTCATTACAGCTATGCAATCCGCGACGCAATCGCCGCAATAACGGTACCTGTCGTCGAAGTTCATATGTCCAATGTGCACATGCGCGAGGAGTTCCGCCGCAAGTCGGTTATTTCCGAAGTCTGCCGCGGAGTAATTTGCGGTTTCGGCAAAAACAGCTACATTCTCGCAGGCGAGAGTTTTAAGTTATGAACATAGTGCTTGTCGGTATGCCGGGAAGCGGTAAATCGACCGTGTCTTACAGACTTTCCAAAATATTAAACAGAAAAGTAATCGATACCGACTGTGAAATCGTTAAAAAATACGGTGAAATAAACAAAATATTTTCAGAATGCGGCGAAGAGAAGTTCCGCGATATCGAAACCGAAATCATTAAAGAGTGCTCGGCTTTGAACGGCGTCATAATATCCACCGGCGGCGGCAGTATTCTGCGTGAAGAAAACGTAAAATCGTTAAAGTTAAACGGAAAAATAATTTATCTTTACGCCACGCCAGAAACTCTTTTAAAACGTATCGAAGACAATACGGATAGACCGCTTTTAAAAAACGGCGCCAAAGAAAAACTGACGCCGCTCTTTGTTTGCCGCGCTCCTATTTACGAAAAAGCGGCTGACTTTAAAATAATTACCGACGGTTTGACTCCCGAACAAATATGCAAAAAAATAACGGAGCTTGAATTATGAAAACTGCGCTTATTACTGGCGGCACAAGGGGAATAGGCAAAGCTATTGCGCTTGCGTTTTTGCAACGCGGTTACGAGGTCGTCCTGAATTATAGCACAAATGAAAAAGCCGCGCTCGCCACGCAGGAAGAATTCAATATTCAGGGGTATTGCCCTGTTCTTCTCCGCGGCGACGTATCCGACGAACTGCAGGTATGCAATATGTTCAAGGAGTTCTTTTCAATATACGATAAACTTGACGTTCTTGTAAATAATGCCGGAGTATCGAAAATAAAAGTAATTCAGGACACAAGCATTCATGACTGGAACAGAATTTTCGATGTAAACGTAAAGGGCACGTTTCTCTGCTGTCGCGAAGCCGCCGATAAAATGATTTTTGCGGGCGGCGGTTCCATAATAAATATTTCTTCCATATGGGGAGAAGTAGGCGCCAGTTGCGAAGTCGCTTATTCAGCGTCGAAGGGTGCTGTAATCGCCTTTACCAAAGCGCTTGCAAAGGAGCTCGCGCCGTCCAACGTGCGCGTAAATTGCGTGTCTCCTGGTGTAATTGATACCGGTATGAACGCCCATTTAACCCGAGACGAAATGGAAGAGCTCATTTCAACGGTGCCTATGGGCAGAATAGGCGCTCCCGAAGAGGTTGCCGAAGCTTGTCTTGCGCTTGCCGACTGCCGTTATATTACGGGAGAAGTGCTGTCTGTAGGCGGCGGTTTCGGAAAGTAAAAGACATATATAAGTTTCACTCAGCTTTAGTCGTGTACGTTTTGTACGTTCTTTGCGGTCGTCCGCTTTCACAGTCTGGTTGCTCTGCGCTTTTTAATTAATTCGCCAAATTCGTTTTTATTTTTTTTAGGTGTAACCGTTTACGTGGCGCATTTTGCTTTAAAAAAACAAATAAAAAAATATTTCGTAAAAAAAAGTAATTTTAAAAAAATATTCGTATTATTATAGCGGAGGAAAAATGCAATCTCTCAAGGAAAGAACTTATGCAATCGAAGAAGCTTTTTTGTCTCCGTTTGCCTGCAAGTCAAAGGACAAGCATAAAAGAGATTATGCGGAACAGCCGTGCGATATGCGTACGGAATTTCAGCGCGACAGAGACCGTATAATTTATTGTAAGGCTTTCCGCCGTTTAAAAAATAAAACTCAGGTCTTTTTTTCTCCGGAAGGCGACCATTACGTCACCCGCCTTACGCACACGCTTGACGTAGCTCAGATTGCGCGTTCGATTGCGCGTGCATTGTCGTTGAACGAAGATTTAACCGAAGCTATCGCGCTCGGTCACGATTTGGGGCATACTCCGTTCGGGCACAGCGGCGAGAGAATTTTAAACAAACTTAATCCGTCGGGATTCCGCCACAACGAACAGTCCGTACGCGTTGTTGAAGTTCTCGAAAAAGACGGAAAAGGTTTAAACCTTACATATGAGGTGCGTGACGGAATTTTAAACCATAAAAAGAGCGGAACCCCGTCTACGTTAGAGGGTAAATGTGTATCCGTAGCGGATAGAATAGCTTACATAAATCACGATTTGGATGACGCTGTCCGTGCGGGAATTTTAAAATACTCAGACGTTCCAAAAGGAATCAGGGATATCCTCGGCAACAGCTCGCGCGAAAGGATTAATACCGCAATATCCTCCGTTTACCGCCATTCTGCGGGTAAAAACTGCGTCGAAATGGAAGAAGAAGTCGAAAGGGCCGGCGAGCAACTCCGCTCGTTTATGTTCGAACACGTTTATTTAACCGAAGCTTCACGCAAAGAAGAGGAAAAGGCGGAAAGAATGTTGACCGCCATGTATGGTTACTTTATCAATACACCCGACGCTTTGCCGCTTACATTTAAAAACATGATTGAAAAATACGGCAGGGAGCGCGTTGTTTCCGACTATATATCGTCTATGACGGACAGATACGCCGTTTATACTTTCAATAAATTATTCATTCCCAGTGGTTGGACTTTCATCGACGAAAAGTAAAACTGATTAGTACGGTTATAAAATGGCAACACCCTTACAGGAGTTTTTAATAACTCTCAAAGAAAAGACGAATATCGTTGATATCGCGGGAGGATATCTTTCGCTTGAACGGCGCGGACAGAATTATTGGGCGTGCTGCCCTTTCCACCACGAAAAAACCCCGTCTTTTGCCATAAACGGCGCCGACCAGTTTTACCATTGTTTCGGTTGCGGCGAATCTGGCGACGTTATAAAATTCGTGTGCGCAATGGAAAATATCGAGTTTATCGACGGCGTAAAGCTTCTTGCAGAACGCGCAAATCTCACTATGCCGGATACCGGTTTCGATACGGGTAAAACCGTTGAAGCAAAGCGCAAGCGCGACGAAATTTTAAAAATATTAAACGATTCCGCGCACTTTTACTTAAATAACTTAAACTCAGGAAAAGCGCAAGAGCATATAGAATACATATTAAAGCGCGGAATTTCTTCCGCCACGGTTCGCAATTTCGGTATAGGCGCAAGCCTCAACTTCTTTGATTTACCAAAGTTTCTGCTTTCTAAAGGTTACGAACGCCGTGATATAGTTGACAGCGGTGCGGTAAACGACGTGGACGGCAGATTAACCGACGCACAGGGAGGCAGATTGATTATTCCTATAATCAGCGCAATGGGCGAAGTAATCGGTTTCGGCGGCAGGGCATTAAAAAAGGTTGATTTCGGCAAATATAAAAACACAAAGGATACCGAAGTTTTCAACAAAAGGAAAACTCTTTACAATTTAAATCTTTTAAAAAAGCTCAGAAAAACCCAAACTATAAGTAGCGTTATCGTCGTCGAGGGCTATATGGATACAATATCGCTCTATCAGGCGGGGTTTAAAAACGTTGTGGCTTCAATGGGTACTTCGCTCACGCAGGAACAGGCGCGTCTTATAAAGCGGTATTCCGAAAACGTTTATATCAGTTACGACGGCGACGGCGCAGGGCAAAAGGCAAACTTGCGCGGGCTTGAAATTTTAAAAGACAACGGACTTAATGTAAAAGTTGTGCCACTACCTGAAGGGCTCGACCCCGACGACGTAATAAAGCAATTCGGCGCGGAAGGATATCAGAAGTGTCTTGATAAAGCCTTGCCGTTAATAGAATATAAATTATTGTCCGCAAAACGGCAGTATGATTTATCCGTAACAGACGACAAACTCAAGTATGTTTCCGAGGCTATGAATATCATAAGAACAGCCGACAGCGCAGCAGGACAGGAAGAACTTTTAAAAAAGCTCCGCGAGGAAACGGGTATAACCTACGAATCTTTAAAACGCGATTTAAATTCTTCAGCCGCGTCAAATCCGCCAAAGCCTGCCGAAGAACCGGCTCGCAAGCGCAGTGATAAGTCGCCGGTTACCTTGCGTGCGTCACGGTTTGTAACAGCAGCTTTTTTATTCGGCGCGAAATTTGCCGAAGATAAGGATATATCGAAAATTCCCGTCTTTAACGGCGTACACCTGATAATAGCAAAATATATCCGTTCTAAAAAACTTATGGAAGAGCGGGTGCGACCATCCGAACTCTTTGAATTTTTCGACGAAAAGACAGAAGAATACGAAGAGCTCGTCAAAATTTTAGATTATTCCGACGGTGAAAAATTGAACGGCGAGGTCGCCGAAAAATACTTTTACGACTGTATTAAAACGTTAAAGCTTTACGACACCGATTTAAAAATCAACGAAATTAACAAAACGTTGCAGTCTGAAACAAACCAGGAAAAGCGGCAAGCTCTTGCAAGCGAACTGCAAAGCCTGATTATCCTAAAGAAAAATATCAAAAGCGGAGAGTGAATATGAATTTATCCGACCAGAAATTAAACGAAATTTTAAAACAGATTATAGAAACCTACGGAACGAAGGGGTCAATCACTACAAACGCCCTGTGCGATATAATGGAAAAGTACGAAACTACTCCCGCACAGATGGATTACGTATACAAATCAATCGCGGAGGCGGGTATACAGATAATCGACGAAGCCGAGCGTGATAGGGAATTATACGAACAGGCGCTTTCCGACATAGGTTTGGACGACCCCGTCAAAATGTACTTAAAAGATATTGGAAGAGTTCCCCTTCTTTCCGCCGACGACGAAATCGACCTTGCCCGCCGAATGCAGGAGGGTGACGAGGAAGCAAAGAAAAAACTTTCCGAAGCCAACTTAAGGCTCGTTGTTTCAATCGCTAAAAGGTACGTCGGCAGAGGTATGCTCTTTCTTGACTTGATTCAGGAGGGCAACTTGGGGCTTATGAAAGCCGTTGAAAAGTTCGACTATCAAAAGGGCTTTAAATTTTCAACATATGCAACGTGGTGGATAAGGCAGGCAATCACACGCGCAATAGCCGACCAGGCGCGAACAATCCGTATTCCCGTGCACATGGTCGAAACAATAAACAAACTCACGCGCGTTTCAAGAATTTTACTCCAAAAATACGGCAGAGAACCTACCCCCGCTGAAATAGCCAAGGAAATGAACATAAGTGAAGAACGCGTGCGCGAAATCCAGAAAATCGCACAGGACCCCGTTTCTTTGGAAACGCCGATAGGCGAGGAAGAGGACAGTCACATCGGCGACTTTATCGAAGACGATAAAACCGTCGCGCCTTCCGACAGCGTCTCTACAACTATGCTTAAAGAAACGTTATTAAACGTTTTAAACAGTTTAACCCCGCGCGAGGAAAAGGTTTTAAGACTTCGTTACGGCGTTGACGACGGCAGACCCAGAACGCTGGAAGAAGTCGGCAAAGAATTCAATGTCACCCGCGAAAGAATAAGACAGATAGAAGCAAAGGCTCTGCGCAAATTGCGTCATCCTTCGCGTTCCAAGCATTTAAAGGACTTTCTCGATACTTAAATGGACAGAATAAAAAAACTCTGCGCCTATTTGGATAAATGCCAAAGCTTTGCCGACGTCGGTTGCGACCACGGTTATTGCACGCAGTATATGCTTATAAATAATCTGTGCTGTACGGCGGTTATTTCAGATGTAAGCGCAAAGTGTCTGCAAAAGGCTGAAAAACTGCTTGCCCCCTATATATCCCGCGGTAAATGTGTTTCCGTTTGCTGTAACGGGCTTGAAAAAATCGATGAAACAACCGAACAGGTTTTAATTGCCGGAATGGGCGGGGAAGAACTTATTCAAATTCTTTCGTCCGCATATATTCCGCGTTCATTCACGTTTCAGCCGATGAAAAACGTGCAAAAAGTGCGTGAATATTTAATTTTGAACGGCGCGGAAATAATCGTAGACGAACCGTTTGAAAGCGGCGGAAAGTTTTACTACGTACTAAAAGGCAAAAGAAGCGGTGCCCCCGCAAATTATTCTAAAGCACAGCTATCATACGGCAAAAACTTAAAGGACGAAGTTACGAAAAAATACATAAGCAGCGAGCTTGCAAAAAAACAACTCTACCTTTTGCGAAACGTAAGCGAAAGCGAGAGACAAAAAATTCAGACGGAAATAAACTTTATGGAAGGAGTGTTAAGCGGTGAAATTGAATGAAATTATGTCAAAGCTCGAAGAAGTCGCGCCGGTAGCGCTTTCCGACGAGTTTTGCAAAAAGTACAAAATGTACGACAATAGCGGAATAATTATCAACTGCGGAACAGAAATCGCAGGGGCGCTCTTTTCGTTGGAACTTTCCGGAAAAGTTGTGGATGAGACTAAAAAACTCGGTTATAATTTAATAGTGACTCACCATCCCGCAATTTACGGCGGAATTTCACGTTTCGATTTAACGGATAACCCGCAATCCCGCGCGCTTGCCGAATGTTTAAAAAGCGGAATTTCCGTAATTTCCATGCATCTCAATTTCGACGCCGCGCCAAAAGGAATAGATTATTATTTAATGCGCGGACTCGGCGGAGAAAATGCGGAACTTTCCGCACCCGTTCAGGGCGGCGGCTACGGCAGAGTATATTCCGTAAAGGAGCAGCCTTTTGCCGATTATGTAAATTTTGTAGCAAAAGCTTTCAATTCGCAAAGAGTTTTGTCTTACGGCACCCCTGCGGCAACGGTTAAAAAAGTTGCCTCGTTCTGCGGAGCCGGTTGCGACGAGCACAACATTGCGTTCGCAAAAAATAACGGCGCAAACGTATTCGTTTCGTCGGATATGAAACATCACGAAATTACCGCGCTTTTAGATAGCGGCTTAAACGTAATCGTGTTAACCCATTACTGCGCGGAAAATTACGGTTTCAACCAAATTTATTTAAAACTAAAAGACGGGCTTAAAGTTCCCGCGGCGTTTTATTGCCGTAGCGAACTTTTGTAACCGCAAGGAGATATTATGGCACAGGTAGATAAACTTTTAAAGTATCAGCAGGAAGATTCAAAACTTCTTAAAATCGAACAGGAAGCGGCGGTTTCCGAAGAAAGAAAGAACTTTATTCAAACCAAATCGTTTTTAAACAAGGCTTCCGAAAAACTTGATTCTCTTGAAGCGAAGGCGTTAGAACTTAAGAGTATCCTCGAAAAATTAAACGGCCAGTATAAGGAAATCAGCGAAACGCTTAACGATTTTGAAAATCTTGACGAACTTGTTGACGGCGGCGCAGATATTTCTTTCTATAAAAAGAATGTTTTGCAACTCACCGAAAGGCTTAAAAGTATCCGTCAGGAAATAAATTCGCTTACAAAATCTATAAAGGATTCGGATGAAGAGTATCAGACTCTTAAAAAGAAGGTTTTAAGCGCGCAAAAGCAATATCCCGAATATGCGGAAATTTATAAAAAATACAAAGCGTTAAAAGAAGAAGAGATGGCTTCCGTTAAGGCGGAACTTGAAAAACTAGGCAAAAGCATCGATTCCGAAATTATGGCAAGGTATCAGGCAAAACGAAGCGAACGCATTTTTCCCATACTTTGCTCTGTTAAAGGCGGACGGTGTTCAAAATGCGGAACCGAACTTTCGCTTGTAGGCAAAGAAAAAATAGAGTCCGGCTCCGCTTACGAGTGTGACAACTGCCACAGGTTTCTATATAAGGAACAATAAAAATTTTGTTTTTGTGTAATTTGCACAAATTTTGCAAAAACGCTTGACAAAATATTTCAAATATGGTAAGTTAGAAACACTCACTACCGAGTACTATATTAAAACGGCAGAAAAGCTGTAATAATAGGGAATGAGAAAAGGTCGTCCGTACAATCTTGTGCGGGCGTTACTTTTTTATTGTTTTTAAATGCGTGAATCGTCCGGAAAGCCGCGCGGCTTTATTTTAAAATAGAAATTGTTGACAATATCTGTAGATTAGAGTAAAATTTAAACCGTAAAATACGGAGGCGGATTGAAAATGAGCCGATTTAACGGCAAAACTCTTTTGGTTTTCGGCGACAGCATAATGTACGGTTCTGGCAACGGCGGTTTCGGAGTCGGCGAATATTTGGCGGAAGAATATGGCTTTACCCTAAAAAAATACTGTGTGGGCGGCGCCCGTACAGGATATTGCGAGGGCAAAAGTTGGATTGTGGAACAGGTTCGCTCGGCAATAAAAAACGGCGAAAACCCCGATTACATTATTTTTAACGGCTTTACTAACGATTGTTGTCAGGAAGAGCGCGGCGATTGCGACGTTCCGCTCGGTGAAATAGACGAAGGTTTCGAAAAATTCGATATTTTTTCCTTAAGCGATAAAAACACGACTTTTTCAAACTGTTTCCAAAATATACTGGCGGCATTCAAAAAATATTTCCCAAAGGCAAAGGCGATTTTCGTCCGTCCTCATAAAATGGGCAGGCGGGGTGAAGAGGTTCAGCGCATATACGGCGAGCGCGCGGTTATATTATGTAAAAAGTGGCGCGTAACCGTTGCCGACGTCTATTCCGAAAGCGGACTCAACACGTTTAACTCCGACGAGCGCGACAAATATACTTTCGACAGCTATAATTGGGGCAGAGGCGATTGCACCCACCCCAACGACTCAGGTTATAGAGAAAAATATATGCCCGTAATAATAAGGGCACTGGAAGAATAATATGAAAGTTTTAATGATAAACGGCAGTCCCAACAAAAACGGTTGCACGAATGCGGCTTTGAGCATAATTGCAGACGAACTTAAAAAACAGGGGATTGACAGTGAAATAATTTGGCTGGGCAACGGTCCCGTACGCGGGTGCATAGGCTGTTGCGGATGTAAAAAAGCTGGCAAATGCGTCTTTTCGGACGACCCCGTCAACGCCATAGGCGAAAAGGTTAAGGCGGCGGACGGCTATGTCTTCGGCGCGCCCGTTCACTATGCTTCCCCCTGCGGCGCAATGGTTTCGGCTATGGACAGGCTCTTTTATGCCTTTGGCAGTCACATGAAGTTAAAACCCGCCGCAAGCGTGGTTTCGGCTCGCCGCGCCGGCACAACGGCTTCGTACGACGTTTTAAATAAATACATAGGCATCAACAATATGTTGCAGGTGCCTTCGACTTACTGGAATATGGTTCACGGTGCTAAGGCCGAAGAGGTTTTAAAGGACGAGGAGGGGGTAACCGTTATGCGCGCAATAGCAAGCAATATGGCTTGGCTTTTAAAACTCCTTGCCTCCGCAAAGGGAACTTCTCTTGAAAAACCCGTGGATATCCCCAAGGTGAAAACCAATTTTATCAGATAAAACGGAGTATACATATGAAATTGATTACATTTGCCATTCCAAGCTACAACTCGCAGGACTATCTGGACAGATGCGTGGAAAGCTTGCTTGTTGGCGGTGACGACGTGGAAATAATAATAGTAAACGACGGTTCTACCGACAGAACGGGCGAAATCGCAGACGAATACGCGGCGAAATATCCGAATATCATAAGTGTAATTCACAAACAAAACGGCGGGCACGGTTCGGGCGTAAACGCGGGCGTTCACGCGGCAAAGGGACTTTTTTATAAAGTGGTTGACAGCGACGACTGGTTAGAAAAGGGGGCGCTTTTAAAACTTTTGGAAAATATCAAAGCCCACATTGAATTCGGTAACGTGCCGGATATGTATATTACAAACTACGTTTACGAGCATTCCGCCGACAACACGCAGTATGTAATGGAATATTCCAAACAAATGAAGAACGGTTTTTTCGGCTGGGATAAAATGAAAAACTTTTATTTTTCCCACGTAATGCTTATGCATTCGTTTACGTACAACACGCAAAAACTCCGCGAACATTATGTGGATTTGCCTGAACATACATTTTACGTTGACAACGTCTTTGCTTATATACCTCTCGCATATATGGAAAATCCTTTCTATCTCGACGTGGATTTATACCGCTATTTTATAGGCAGAGACGGGCAGTCGATTAATATTAACACCGCGATTAAGCGCTATGAACAGCAGATAAGGGTAATGCTGATGATGGCAACCGCCCATAGCTATGCTGAAATTAAGAGCCTTCCCAAAGGGCTTAAAAAGTATATGTTCCACGACCTTCACGCAATAATGATGACTACTTTAACATTCTGTTGCGGAAAGGTAACCAGGGAAAGAAAGCTTGCCGTAAAGGAAATGTGGCGCAAAATAAAGGGGTTCGACAAAAAGCTTTACAGAAAAATCCGCTACGGCGGCTATACGTTTTTTGCAGTTATCCTGCCCTGGCGGCTAAGAAGCAAAGCGCTATTGTGGGGCTATAAAGTAATTTGCCGCCGCATAAAACTCGGTTAATTACGGCATATTACGGCGTTAATTAAAATTTTTATATAAAAACGTCGCCGCCGCGGAAAATTCCGCGGCGGCGTTTAATTTAATCGCTCAAATACGTTTAAAACCAACATATATCAGGGGTAATTACGGCGAAACCCTGTTTATATCTCTCGGAAACATAGCCGCGTAGCGCACGTTCTTAAAGCCCAAAAGGTGCATCGTCAGCCTTTCAAGTCCAAGTCCCAAACCGCCGTGAGGAGGTGCGCCATACTTGTGCAGCATAAGGTAGGTTTCGAACTCCTCGGGATTCATGCCAAGCTTTTTCATCTTTTCAACCTGCATATTATAATCGTGTATTCTCTGACCGCCGCTCGTTATCTCTATGCCTCTGAATAAAAGGTCGAAAGAGAGAGTAACTTCGGGGTCTTCGGGGTCGTCCATAGTATAAAAGGGGCGCTTTTTCGAAAGATAGTGCGTAACGAACAGGAAGTCGGAATTATACTGTTGTTTAGCCCACTTACCCAAAAATGCTTCTTCTTCCGGTTCGAAGTCCTTCATATCTGTTATGTTTTTCAGCTTTTTAACACAAAGCTCCTTTGCGTCCTTAAAGCGTATGCAGGGGATAGACTTGATTTCGGGAATATCAATCTTTAACAATTCAACTTCAGGCGCATACTCGGTTTTTAAAAGGTTCATAATATACTTCAATACGCCCGTTTCCATATTCATAATATCGGTAAAGCTTTCAATAAAGCCCATTTCAAAGTCCATAGAAATGTACTCGTTTAAGTGGCGTGAAGTGTCGTGATGTTCCGCGCGGAATACGGGTGCAATCTCGAAAACTCGCTCATATACGGGGACTAACGCCTGTTTATAGAGCTGAGGACTCTGGGCAAGATAAACGGTTTTGCCAAAGTAATCAAGCTTAAACACGTTCGTGCCGCCCTCGGCTCCGGCAAAGTTGATTTTAGGGGAGTGGATTTCAGTAAAGTTCTGGCTTTGCAGATATTCGCGGAAACCGCGCTGAATTCCCTCCTGAATTTTAAATATTGCGCGCTCCTTCGGGTTGCGCAAAGTAACGGGACGGTTATCCAGATTAACTGACAAATCACAGTTAATCTGTTTTTTTGAAATAACCACTGGAGGAATGGCGGCGGGGGCGGACAAAATTTCTATTCCGTGAATCTGTAACTCGTATCTTTCCGAGCCGTCGCGCGTTTCGCTTTTAACGACTTTTCCTTTAACTTTTGCCGCGCACTGCTCAACTACGCTTTCGTTCAGGCGGTAATCCGAAAATTCGGGCGAATATACGCATTGAACGAGCTCCCTTGCGGTTCTTACAAGAATAAATGCAAAGTCTGACATCTCTCTTATGTTGTGAATTGCGCCCTTAATTGTGATAACTTCGCCGATATGGTTTTTAAATTCTGAGTAAGGAGTGGCGTAATCGTTCAAAACTCCCGTAATTTCTTCCATAAAAAGCCTCTTAAAAGTTTTAATTTTCTTAATTTTACGGCTTTTGAACGGAAAAATCAAGCAAATTGACCGCCCGCAAAAATACGGTTGAAAATTTTTGCCGGTTTCAGCAAAATTTGACAAAGTTAACTCAAAAAATTTTTGTTGCTATTTAAAAAGTTGCATAGTATAATAATATAAACGGTCTGCGGTGTTCGTGGTATGGAAAATTCGTAATCCACAAAGTAACAATAGGGAGCTGTCTGTCGGCTGGAATAAGCAAGGTCTGGTTTTCGGAAAGTCTGAAGTTCAGCCGCCCGGCACCCACCTGCGAGAAGCGGGTTAATACTTTTTCATATCACGGCACAGGCGGATTTTTATTTTGTAATATTTTGAACCGGACTTTACGTCCGGATTTTTTATTAAAAACGGGCGTTTGTATATGGACAAATCAGACTTTTTTATGGAAATTTCAGACATTTTGCCGTTTAAAAAACGTTGTTTTTTAAACGGTTTTTAACGTTTTTCGGTATTTTTTAAATTTTTGCGAAGGAAAAAATTTGGCAAAAAAGTGAAAACTGTTTACAGTTTTAGTTAAAAAATATAATTTTGTTCTTGACATAAAATTCCTTTTTTGCTAAAATCTAAACGTTAACAGCGGGAATAGTCGTTGCGGCTTTTGTTTCCGCGTATCTTAATTTAAAGATGGAGGAAAAAATGAAAAAACACAAAATTTTGCTTGCCGTTATTTCAGCCCTCATGGCGACGGGTATGATATTTGCGGCGGCTTGCGGAGGCGGCTATTCCGAAACGCAGAATAACGACAAACTCGCTCTTCTCGATTTGGTGGTCGATTTCGGCGCGGCAAAAAGCAGTTATAATCTGGGTGAAGAACTCGATACCTCGATGCTTTTTTGTTCGGCCAAATTAATCAACGTTGATACAAACGAAGTAACCGTTAACGAAGATATTAAAAATAATATTGTAATCGACGATTCGGAATTCGATTCGTCCGTTGTCGGGATTTATAATATTTATGTAAGTTACACGCATGCGGGCGTAACGCGCGTAAAGTCATATCCCGTTGAAGTAATCGGCAAAGACGCGGCTTTCGGCGGTATCGAAGTTGAATACGCCGCCGGTACAGTAAACAGTGTTACGCTGGTGCCGGGAACTATGCAGACTACAATCAGTTCAGACGGCATAATTGTAAAACAAGTGGATGCAAGCGGCAACGTTACAGGCACGCTTTCGTCTTCGGAGTACGACGTTGAACTTTACAAGGGTACCGTCAAACAGGACAGCTGGACTGTGGGCGGCGGCGCTTATACTATTATGGTAACGCTTAAGTCGAATCCCCAAATAAGCAATTTTGTAAGTTATTACGTTATTGACGATTTAAAGACTATTTCTTTCAGTGGCGAAACCACGCAACCGGTTGGCGAGGACATTATAAGTTCCACCTGGAGGTTCACTCTCACGTATAACAGCGGAGCTACAAAAGTTGTAACCGCAGACGACGTAAGTATTTCGAATTTCGTTACGACCAGAACGGGAACCCGCAAGGCGCCCGTGGTTTATACCGAATTTTCGGGAAGGGGCGGTACGGCTACTTTGGAATGCAGAGTTGAGTATACAATTACGTAAGGTCGGAGGAAGTGAAATTTATGAAAAAGAATAATAAAAAAGCAATTTTTTCCGCGTTTGCGGTAATGGCACTTTCGGCTGCGACAGCTTGTGCAGCAATTCCGTTTACAGCCTGCGGAGGCGGCGGCGCCGAAAAAATAATAGGAAAAACTTACTGGGTTGCACCCGACGGTACTGCAGCCGGTACCGGTTCGAAGGACGACCCGATGGACGTGACTACGGCGCTTTCGGTTAGCTATGACCACCGTCTTGCGGAGGGCGACACCGTTTTGTTTAAGCCCGGCGTTTATTCCGGACTTACACAGTCTATTCATATGCGTTCCAGCGGAGCTTTCAACGGGTTTATCAGCGTAAGACCGGCAACGGTTGCAGACGGGCTTTCCGCAGAAGAAGCGGGTGACGGCAGGGTAACTCTTGATTTCAGCGATATGGAATTTCTCGGCACAAACCGCGGCATACAGATTGAATGTAATTACGTGCATTGGTACGGCATTGACGTTTGCGGGGCCGGAGACAACGGACTTTACATAGCGGGTAGTTATAATATCGTTGAAAACTGTGAATTTTATAACAACCGCGACACGGGTTTGCAGCTCGGCAGAATGCAGAGTTCGGATACTACTATAGATTTGTGGCCCAGTTTCAACCTCGTTAAAAACTGTACGTCGCACAACAATTACGATAACGAAACTTACGGCGAAAACGCAGACGGATTTGCCGCTAAACTTACAGTAGGTTACGGCAACGTATTCGACGGATGTATTGCTTACCGTAACTCCGACGACGGCTGGGATTTGTACGCCAAGTCCGAATCGGGCAATATAGGACAGGTTATCATTTACAACAGCGTGGCTTACGAAAACGGTTACCTTGAATACGACCAGAGAACGTGTAACAGAATGTATTCCACATGGGACGGCACGTATTCGGAAGGCAACATACAAAAAGACGGTACTACGGTTGTTGAAAACGATGAAAAATACGGCAAAAATTCCTTTAACACCCGCGACGGCGACGGTAACGGCTTTAAGCTCGGCGGTTCTGTAATGGAAGGCGACGTGCTTGTTTATAACTGTCTTTCGTTTGCAAACAAAATGCACGGCGTAACAGATAACTCAAACCCCGGCTTTATCAAGGTTGAAAACGTGACAAGTTTCGATAACGGCGCGGCGGTTGACGATAATCCCGCAAGCCAGACTTTCGGTCAGATTATCGATTCTAAGAATCCGGACGAATGCAACAATATCGACCTTGCGCGTCAGCTCTACAGTTATAACTCGGTACGAAACACATTGTCTTTATCCGACAGCTTCGGCAAGGGCTCAGGCAACGACGAATATCGCGGTTCCGTAAGCGACAGTATGCTTTATAACACGTCTGCAACGAATAAAATTTCGGGCAGTATTGATGCAAATACAAAGCGTCTCAGCGATGAAGACGGAACTCCTATTCTCGGTTCCGTTAACACGTCTTCCGAAGATTTGCTGGTTGCCGCCGATATATTTAAAACTCTTCCCTATGTAAGAAGTGAAAACGGCGTAACTTATAATATAAGCGGACTTAAGGATATGGGCGCGGATTATACCGGCGGCGTAGCCGGCAACGATAGCAGGGCGCACAAAAAATACCGCAATGCAGACGGCTCCATCAATATGGGCGATATACTTGCGGTTAAAAATTACAGTTTGCTTTTAGGTAATGATAATAGGATAGGTTCGGAGCTCAACCGCGGCAGATGGGAGGATTACACTCATTTTACGGATGAAAATCTTTATGATAAAGTGAACAACGCGGAATCGGCGGTGTTGATTAAAGCTTGGGAGACCTTGACTTTAAACGTTGACGAAAAGGCTGTTTATCAGGATTTCGACGCACCCGCGCTTCTTATAAAAAGTACGGTTACGTGGTCGTCTTCCAACGAAAATATTCTGAAAGTAAGAAAAGGAACGGTAGAATCTTTTTCCGAATCGCAGTACACGACGATTGAGGTTACGAGACCTACCGACAGAGACGTTGAGGTTGTTTTAACGGCTACCATAAGCTATCATAACAGAACTACGACGAAGAACTTTTATCTGACCGTTAAAAAGGACCAGCCTTCGATAGGAAATCTTTCGGTACACGTGGATTACACGGGCGAAGATTTGGTTAACGGCGAAAGTCTTATTCTCGACGCGCACCGTTTGGTTTCGGAACCTGTATTAAACGTTCAGAACGGCGCGTATTACAGCGGTAAACTTTTAACCGAAAATCAGTATAACGTTAAAACGACTTACGAATACGCAACTTCCGCAAACGCCGTATACAGCGAGGTGAGTTCGTTCTCTCCCAATAAAGCGGGGGTTTACAGAATAACACATACGGCAAATATTGTAGGGTCCAAAGTTACCCGTTCGATGAGTTACAAAATTTTCGTGGCAAGCACTTCGGCAACGGTTGATTTCGCAACGGGTTCGGATTTGCTTACGGTATACCGCGACGGTTACAGCATATCCGGTTCGCTTTCGAACGTAACCGGTTCGCTTTACGCAGTGGCTGTTCCTGTCAATGAGGCGGCAAACGTGACGGCTGAAAACATCAAAACTTATCCCAATGTTAAAAACCACGATTTCAGAGCAACTTCGGTAAGCTTTGACTTTGAAAACGCTAATACAGAAGGATATACCGTATGTTACGCTCTTGCAAACGTAAACGGCGATATAACTTCAACCGTTTACAAAAAGGAAGTAAAAGTTGTTGAAATCGATGATACGGCTAAATTTATGAAACTTGTCGGCGGTGAAAAGATAACAGGCGAAGACGAGAATATTTCCCAGACGATTTATCTGCTTACGAAAGACCTTGATTTTGCAGGCGTAAACTTCGAAAGACAAAAGAATTCGTTCACGGGACTTTTCAACGGAAACGGACATAAAATTTCCAACATAACTTATAGTAAAAATGAAGCTAATATAAGCGTATTTTATAAAGTAAACGGCGGTACTGTCGAGAACGTGATTTTTGATAATATCAAGCTCGACGCAGGTGAAAATAATAAAGTCGGACTCGTTTCGGAGTGCGACGGCGGTTACTTCCATAATATCGCTTTAACCAATATCTCCGTTACAACCAGAGGCGCGCGCGCAGGCGGGTTAATCGGACAGATTAACGTCGGTACGCCCACATATATATCGGAAGTTTCGATTATAAACGATATTCCCGAAAGGTCCGATACGGAGCCCGAATATCAGATTAAGGGCGGAAAGGAACGTACGGGCGGGCTTGTCGGATTTTCTCAGGCAAATTCGGGAATTGCATCCGGGGAAATAAAAGTGTATATTTCCGATTGCTACATTCATTCCGCAATAACTTCGGGATATGAGCTCGGAGGAGTTTACGGCACGTATGACTGCGGTAATAATCCGAACGTGGATTATATGCTCCGGATTGAAAATTGTATTTACGACGGCAGAATAGAGGCGACGGGCAGTAAGACCTTTATGGGCGGTATGCTCGGTTATCAGAAGGGCGCTTACTCGCAGATGTATATTAACAGCTGTATGTTTACGGGCGAAATGTGGTTCAGCGGCGCACAGGTAACGCAGGGGCTTAAAAATGCTTCGGGTATGGTCGGAAGTTCGCTTACCCTTGACGTTGAAAGCGGTTTAATCTGGCGCGTAGCTTATTGCGCTTCGTTTATCGAAGAGTATAACTCCACGTTCTCCGTACTGAGTCCTGCGGACGGAACGTCGTTCGCGTCTACATCGCTTTACCGTTATGTGCTTGATTTCGATTGCGCATATCCCGGTACGAATTACGCTCCGGACAGAACATTCAAATGGACGCTCGTCTACGATGAGGTTCAAACTTCAGACGGTGTAGAATATGTTGTTAAGGCGCCTTATCTCAAACTCAACAATATAGGCAGTCAGGATTAAATTTTAATTATTCAGGCTTAAATCTCCCGCAAAATTGCGGGAGATTTATTTGTGTAATAATTTTTGTAAATTAATTGTTTTTCGCTTGCAAAGGTCTGTGTATTATGCTATAATCACAAAGCAAAAACATAAGGCCCTGTGGTCAAGCGGTTAAGACGGAGCCCTCTCAAGGCTCAATCCCGGGTTCGATTCCCGGCAGGGTCACCAGACGAGGGGTATAAGAACACCCCGAAAGAGAAGTCGATTTATCGGCTTCTTTTTCTTTTGCGCTCTGTT
>CAJUGI010000010.1 GCA_910586065.1 uncultured Christensenella sp.
TGGGGTGTCGCCAAGCGGTAAGGCACGGGATTTTGATTCCCGCATTCGTAGGTTCAAATCCTGCCACCCCAGCCAAACAAAATTCGCAGGTTCGGCTGCCACACCCAAGCCAAACAAAATTCGCAGGTTCGGCTGTTGCCGGCCAAAGTCGGTTCTCCCCCCTTCGGATTTCGGCCGAAAAGTGCCACAGCAAGGCCCATTAGCTCAGATGGTAGAGCACTTGACTTTTAATCAAGGTGTCCCGGGTTCGAATCCCGGATGGACCACCACTTTTGATTTTAAAAACCGTATACGGTAATAAAATAAATGCACCTTTAGCTCAGTTGGTAGAGCAACTGACTCTTAATCAGTGGGCCCAGGGTTCGAGTCCCTGAAGGTGCACCAAGACAGACAGAGATTGAACCCGAAATATCTATTTGCAAACGGAATAGCGGGTTTTATCGCTGAAAGGTAAGGAAAAAGCACAAGGTTGAAACGCCTTGTGCTTTTTCTATTGCCCACCCAAGAGATACCCACCTTGCGAGTCGCTAAAACGGACTTTCGCCGTCGTCATCAAGCGGTATTAAAGTTATAGCCTTTTCTATCGGTTTGCCCGTATGCTTGTTTACGGGCGTATCTTTGCTTATATCAAAATTATATACCGCCGTAATACGCCGTAGGAACGCCGCCCAAGTTTTCGGCTCGTTATCTTGTATATTCTTGTATTGCTCCATAAGCGGTATATTAGAAACAATATACACCGTATCATAGCAAGCAATGCGGTTATAGTGTCGCCCCCGTATTCTGATAGGTTGCCCGTCCAAGTAATCCAATATGTCCGAGATTTTGAACGAACTGCGAAACTCGTCTAAAAACAATACTTTTTCGCCGTTGTAATCGTCAACCCAGCCGAACTCGTAATTTGTTGTTCTGTAAACGTCGTCATAGCCGTGCTTATTGAAAACGTAACTCGTTTTGCCGCAACCCGCAGAGCCGTATATATAAAACACTTGCATTTTACGGAATTGCCGTTTGTACTTGTTTTCCAAATATGCTTGTCTGTATTCTTTCGCCCATTTCATAACCCGTATAAAGCGGTTGCCGTGCTTTTTAGATAGGTCGTAAAAGCACATATGCCAGACTTAAAAGACATTATCTCATTGGGTTTATCTTCGGGATAGCGGATTTTAAAAAAGCGAACCAACGCACCCTTTATTCCGCTGTAATCTGCAGTATCCTCGGTGTATATTATCGTCATTGACGTGAGCGAGGATTCTTTGATTATAAGGGTTTTGTCCTTTGATAATTCGGCTTTCATGGCCGCTATGGGCAACTCGTCATCGTTACGATGCTGCAATACCCAATTGCTGTCCAGCTCGACTATAAACTTTTTCTTCTTAGGCTCGAACATATTCTTTTTGCTTTCCTCTTTTGCGATGCGTCATCGCTTTACATATAAACTATAATTTCTGATAATTCTTTCTTTGATATTTGGGCATAAAAAAGCATGTCTTCTAATGCTACCGCCGTTCTTCCGTTTTCCCAGTTAAAAATAACGCTTTCCGACACACCAAAGACATCAGCTAGCTCTTTGCGGCTGATATGGTTGTCCATTTCAAATCTGCACTCTACACATTCGCCGCTGCAGTCGCCTTTATCATGTTTGAGCGCGTTGCACACAGCACGTCTGAGTTCGATATTGTCTTCACGGAGCAATTGCAATATCCTACCCGTCTTCTTCCAATCAATAAATTTTCTATGTATCGGTTTCATAACTAAGTCCAAGTCTTAATTACTCTAAGACGATATTAATTATTAGCTTTTAATATGCCTACCCTAATTAACGCATCTTCCAAGTATTCGCCCTGTTGAATAATAATCTTTTCGTTTGGCTGATTCAAAAATTCAGCGTAATCTGTTTCAATCTTTGTTTCAACTCTTTTAACAAATTCTTCATTTGCGCCTCTACTTCTTGCACGCCTTTTGTATTCGTCTTTGCATGCAGGTTCGGGATATGCCAAAATGAAATCTATGCCGTAATTTCGCATTTCTTCAAACGGCATACACGGAGCAATAAGAATAATCTCATGGAGTCCATTTTTAGCTTCTTCAAGAATTGCATCGTAATAGTTTTGAGGCCATGCTGGATTGATTGCTCTTTGGGTTGATTTAAGGCTTTCCTTATTAACGACGGCTTTCTGTTCTTCAGTTAAAATATATTTATAATCGCCGCTAGGCAATTCCGTTACATTGTCGTATTTTTTTGTCAAATATGTTTTGCCTGCACAAATCCATGCACTGATAATAATTGGTTTTTTATCAAAAGTTTTGTTCTCCATAGTAATTCACCTCAACATTTTTATTAAATTTTTAGAGTCTATTTACTCAATAAAATCGATTGGACTTACAATGTTAATAAATTGTAACTTTTCCTTAGTACCAAGCAGCACTGATTCATTGTCGTCAATCATATACACAATATCTGAACTGGTTACATATATTGTTCAACACTAATTTCATCTAACCCATCACAGAAAAACAAAATTTCATACTTACCAGTTCCAATATTATTGCATATTTCATTGACCAGTTTTTCGCCATTTTGCGAACCTATTTTTGCAGAAAAATAATTAACCATATAGGACTGTATGTCTTGTACTGACACACCAGAACCCTTATCAAGTAAACTTTTAAACCCTCCACTAATCTCGCTTTTTAATTCAATATATAAAGGCACAACCTTTTTTTGCTTAGAATATTGTTTAAGCAAATATTTTAATAAGGTTGTCTTACCAGAACCAGGCAATCCTAATATTACCATATTTAATTTTTGACGTCTCTCCGCATCGTTTTCATCAAGCAATAGCACTTCTGTACATGTAGATAAATAACTCTCTCCAAGTTGTGATGCGAAAGGTTCACATTGTAAATCAACATATATATCTTCTATGTCAATATCGCTCACATCAATAAAACCACGCATAAGCGGTAACGGTCTAACTTTTGCATGATTTTCCCGTACTTTCTCTTTATATTGCAATAAGGCAGAATCAACATTCCATACGCCTTCAGTTGTGGGATCGATGGCCATATTACCTTCTCCTTGAAACTGCCGAAATAGCCGCAATTATACTTATATTTCCTTCGTCTAAAAGAAATTTCTCTTTAAGTTCATTTAAAGCTTTAACAAGCAAATTATCATAAGAACGTTCTTTAAAGAAATAATTTACCTGAACTCGACTCCAGGAATTGAATTCTTGTATGGAACTATATACATTAAAAAGTTTAGCCCTTAAATCGGCTGGTAAAATAGATATTTGCCCCGCACTTATCGCCTCGTCCCAAATAGGAGTCTTGAGAGGGTGCACGTCCAAATCAGTTTCTTTGAACTTAATTAGTTGATTTTTTACTATTTCTAACTCTTGTTTTATACGGCTTTTCAAATTTCTAAGCTGAAAAAAATCATGAAGATTCTCTGCGCCCCATTGTCCAATAAGTGCAAGTATGAATCCTGCAAAAGTCGCTATCATTGACGGCACAAATTGGCTCCAATCTGTATTCATTATTATCATCTCCTAATTGAATTATTTATACTATTCCTAATCATAGGCGACAGTTTGTATTCGGATGTTTACATCTAATAGTATATTAGGTGTAAAGTGCAGAGCTTTTGTATTGTTATCGCTTCTGTTTTTGACACCTATTTGTATGATGATAGTCAAAAAAAATTGTTATGGACAAAAAATTAAGGCTCAAGCTCTTGTGTTTTTTGTCGAAATATGGTATAATTTGTAAAATAATTTTACACCTAATATACTATTAAATGATTATTAATAATTTCCGAATAGCGTTCAATTGTTCTGTGTTTTGCCGATATCCTTACATAGTTATTTAGCCATTCGGTAAGCCATTCACTGTACTTCATTTGTTCCTCCAAAAATATAGTTTCATATTACATTTTATCAAATATAGGTGTAAAAAATAGCGTCCCTGCTCCAATGAAAAAAGACCGCATTATATGCGGTCTTCCTATTTAACTTCTTATCAAAAATATCACCGTTTTCGTGAAAACGTAATGCTGGACACAGTAACTACATAATTTTCTGATTTCGCTTTTTTATGTGCAGATATCCAGCAACACGCTTTCCCTTCGGTTGCAAAAATATTTACATTCTGACTGCTGCCATCCCAGAACTGATTTAAGTCCGAACTGTTGGGCCAGCCGATGCCACATCTCTTACACACTTCCATTTCCGCTTTGCTGCTGTCTATTTCGTCCATCTCTATTTCAAAACTATCTATCTTGTTAGTCATAAATAATATCATTCTCCTTTTTGGGCGGTATATCAAAGTTCCCATGAATTTTCTCGCCGTTAACAACCAAGTCCACGGACCTCAAAAAGCCACGCTCTCGCTCAACCCGTTCTATTCTTTCTATACTACTTATGTCGATGCCCTTTAATTTCCCCATGCATTTTATTTCCTTTATGGGTTTTGGCGCATCGGCGCATTCGCAAGAGAAGCACGGCAATTCAGACCACCAGCGTCCGTAAACCGTTTCCAACCCGTTCAGCGTACAAAAGTCTACCCAATAATGCTTGCCATACCGTAGTTTTGATACCCTTATGTCGCATAGCCACTCCTCAATGAAATATCGCTTTGCTTTGGGCGAATAAACCCACTTCGTTTTCCCGCCGCTTAGGATTAGCTGTTCGACCTTTTCTTCGGTGTAGTCCGCCCCCAAATCGCTCAAATCGATTTCTATCGTTGGTATTCCAAGCTCTAACAGCTTGTATTTCTTTTCCTCGTCAACTGCGTGTGATACCTTTATTTCGACATTAACAACTCGCCCGGCACCCCACAAGTCCATTCTTGCTCTAAGCTGCACATCGGGCTTAATAATGCCGTCAATTCTTTTTTCTTCGACTGCCTCGTCGTATTCCGTGATTTTACCCACGGATTTCTCGACGGACGGAATGCTCGGTACGAATAGCTGCTTCGTTTTTTCAATAATCTGCTTGCCGAGAAGATGGAGGGCGGTTTCTATTCCTTTCTCACATTCCGCTGCCTGATAATGAGAAAAGTGGTGCATCCGCTGGCTACCCTTTTTGGCGACAAGCGTTGCTCCACATTCGGGGCAGACGCATCCGCATTCCAAACCGCTTGGCACGTCGTTTATAGAAATCAGCTCATTGTTTCGCAATGCGAATTGTAAATACCTCATTTCCATCTGTTATCTTCGTAAAGCCTTAAACCCGTCGTGTCTTCTACCTGTATGACTTCGGTTTCTTCGTTCCACAAATCATGTAAATAGAACTCGCCGATGAATGTGCCGCAATGCGGACAGACATTTACGAGGTGCGTTTCTTTCGTCATACCGCTGCGCCGTTCTTCCAGCCTTACGCCTTTCTCACGGGATATCCTTATCATCGTTTCATTGAACTCATCAGGGGATATGGGCGTACCATTCACAAGTCCATACACAGAACACATCTTTTGCTTGCATCTCCAGCAGATGGTATCGTCGGCAAAGCAGATTTGAACACCGTGCGGTTTTTCCTCTTTCTCGGCTGCGACCGCCACTTCAAATTCTCTGTGTATCTCCTCACCATTAATGACCACGTCAAACGATTTCAACTGTCCTTCGATTTTGACTATCGAGCGGATTTTCTGAATAGCCATATAGTCAATGCCTTTTAGTTTGCCAGCACATACCACTCGGTCGGTGTGTATTCCGTTAATATTTCCGTACCCGCAATCGTGGCACTCATACTTGCTTAACCCCACAATATATGCCTTTTTACCGTCATCAAGAGGGCAATGCTCTACATAGCTCTTACTCCGCGTGCGCACCGAATCGCCGAACCATTCACGCAAAAAATATCTCTTCGATTCGGGAGTGTAGACCCAGCTTGTTTTCTGTCCACTGAGTATAATTTGCTCGACCGATTCTTCGGTGTAATCGTCGCCGACATCGCTCAAGTCTATTTCTATTGTCGGCAGTCCAAATTCGAATATCTTGTACTTCTTGTCGTTGTCAACGGCATGGTGAACTTTGATTTCCACGCCCAACAATTCGACTCCTCGTTTTAATAGTACATCGGGAGTAAATGTGCCAACATTCTTTTCCAATATTGCCCTATCATATATGTGAACTACCCCGTGGGTTTCATTGGTGAATGGCTTTGCTGGCAAAAATACTTTCTTCTTACATATTACTTTTTTGCCAAGCAAGTGCAACGCCGTTTCTTTTCCGTGTTCGCAGTCCACAGCTTTATAATGGGCAAAGTGATAGGCTACTTTCTGCCCTTGCCGGGCGATGAGTTTCGCCCCACAAGCTGGACACACGCATCCGCATTTCAGACCATTTTTGACTTCATGTATTGATACCAATTCGCCGTCGAGAAGTGCATAGTGTAATTCTTGCATACGACGTTCCCCCTAAGTAATTTATCTGTATTGTTCGGCAGTTTCCGCCAAGTATTCCTTTACCATTTCTACAACCGTTTGCGGGGCGGTTACTTTCACCCCTGTTCCAAAGGAACAGCACCACGCAATAAATGGCTTGCTAACCTGTACATCGGCGGTAAATACAATTTTATTGCCCGCTGATTCACTTATATATAGGTCAGCCCCAAAGAAATCGAATACGACGTCGATTAGGTCTTTGTCAGCCTCGAAAGACACTTTCTGCTTATCACCGCTGAACATACCAAACAGTTGCTGCTTATGCTTTACGATTTCGGCTTTATTTGACTGTGCCTCCTCGGAACTTGGAACGTCCAGCATTGTTACTTCGTCCATTCTGTCAATGCGGTAATGCGACAGATTGCCGAACCAGTCGTCATAACAAATCAGATAATAATTGTCATTCGAGAAGACCGTCGCCAGCGGATTTACTTTGTACTTTCTGTTTTGGGTCGGGTCGCTCTTTTTCTTACGGTAGACCTTCCGCCGTTTTATATCGTAGTCAAAATAAGAAAAGGAGATTTTCTTCTTGTCCTCGATTGCCGACGCTATTTCGTAAACCGAATAATAAATATTTTCGTTTATGCTCTTTCTTGTATTGAACTCTACGATGTTCCGCGTCAGCACTTCCGCACGTTGACTGCCAGCAAGCTGTGCAATTTTATTTACCAGCTCGTCCGTTTTCTTTTCCGTAATAAAGCCAGCGGCTCTGACCGCATCCATCAATATATGTATCTCGGGTATATCAAATTTGCGGTCTGCCACATAGTATTCGTTGCTTGAAGAACGGTGGGTCATTACTTCGTAGCCGAAATCGTTCAGCAGTTTTATGTCGCTGTACAAAATTTTGCGGTCAACTTCGATACCGCATTCTGCGAGTTTTTTTATAAGTACGGGCGTGGGCATAGGATTGTTTTCGTCCGTATCCAGATTTAGAATTTCCCAGATTTTCAGCAGTTTTATTTTCCTTGAATTCGAGCCGTTCATTTCTTCTACCTATTTATATAATTATATATTCTTAGGGTGGTGGACTCTCCAATGCTGTTTGCGAGTCATCACTTGCAAGTTACTCGGTCGGTTATTGAGCTTGTTCCCATCACGGTGATGCACTACTTCGTTGGCACGCAGCGGTCTTCCTATTTTTCGACTTGCGACATCACGGTGAACAGCCACGTAACCATTTTCACGGGCTTCGGGACTTCTCGGCTTGTATTTCTGCTTGTAGCCTTCCTTGTTGATATAAGACTTATGCCGTCCTAATCCAAACATATAGACACCTCCTTATTAGAATTTAGCTATTATATTATAGCACGGTCCGCCCGTTCTGTAAATAGCGAACTGTACTAATTTTAGGACATTTACAACATTTCAACACATTCAAGTCTGACAACAAGGGGGATATAGGTCAGCTTTGCAGAGGTGTGTTGAACTAAAATCCCCTTGCTGTTTTTGGCATAAAAAAAGACCGCCCGCATAAATGTTACAAACTTACACAAGCGGTTTTTGCCCTTTTTGACCCGAAAATCGGTCATTTTTTGCCGTTTTTGTCCAAAAATGCGAAAAAAGCGGTCTATAAGTCAGAAGACTTATAGACCAACTTCTATGGTGCCGCTGGCCGGACTTGAACCGGCACGAAGTCTCCTTCGAGGGATTTTAAGTCCCTTGAAATGACAAAAAAACACAATATGTAGTGAGTGAAGTAATTACTTTTACACTATATATTGTGTTTTTAGTTGCAAAAAATTTGTGGTCACAAAAAGTCGCAAACTTAACAATTATGCAGTTGTAAGAACAGAACAATGACTATTGCTTTAAATTTTCAATGCTGCTTCTAATCTCTATTCCGTTTTGAGCGCAAAACTTAATAAAACGATATAAAATTAATTTTTGAGGAATCGTCTTTCCGTTTTCCCAACGGTTAATTGTTGTAAAAGAAACATTGAGCTTCTTTGCCAGCTTTTCTTGACTAAGATTTAATCTTAAACGTGTTTCAAAACAGACTTTAGAAAATTCCATTTCATTTATCCTCATCAGAAACCGTTTCACTGAGGTCTGTATAATCTTCCTTTTCAGAATTTTTGAAACAGCGCCGCAAATAATCCAAACCGCCATCAACACTGCAACACCCGCAAGAGCAAGTAACAAAGTCATGTCGGTATGTAGATTCGATCACGTCCCCACAGTGATTACACCTAATAGCATTTTTAATTATTCTCAACCGTTCCCCTCCTGCGACAATTCCAATTTTGAAATATCAAACCACTGAGCCGATTTTATAATCTCGGCAATTTCTTCTTCCGTAAATTCATCATCATCGAGTTTGATAAATGACACCACACCCGACTTTTTAAATCCACCATACCAATAAAGAAACGGTCTTTTGAAGCAAGGAACAATTCCTACTTCATCTTGCCCCAATAATGCTTTAGTGATCTGCTCGTGAGGGTGATAATAAACGGGTAAACCGTTAGCCCTTAAAGCGTTGAACATTCGCACAATTTCTTCTGTCCGGCAGTGTTCACCACCCGACAAAGCCAAATAATAACCTTTCTCATCTACACCAACATATAGGCAAATTATTGTATGTGTACTACCTTGAGAAATCTGCCACATATGACTCGGATTTTGAATTTCCCATTTATCTTGGTCTGAAAGATTAAACCACTTTTTAAATGCTTCAGATGAGCAGTCCTCAATAGTTGACAAACCGCCGTCACGATTATCAGCATATCGAAGATACATTTGCTTAGACGTCATACCTTCAATACCTTCAAATCGAGCCGCAGTATAGCAAATCGCACAAGCATCATAATACAGTTGAGCGGTCATTTCCTTGATATGTTCAACTGCTAATTTTTTATCATAACTTGCAAATTCTTCTATTTCTTTTGCGGACAAGGAGCCACAATAATTTTCTTTCTCCTCGGAATTAATCTCCCAAAGTTTGCCCCGTAAAATAGTGCCATTTCGATACTCATAAGGCAAAACAGAATTCAAATAATCGTTGTACGTTCCTGCATTTAATCCGCAAATAATCTTTTCAACCTCGTCCAAAAGAAAGACCAATAAATCAGAAAAATCACGCTTATCCCATTGAGCCTGATACTCTGGACTAATACTTAATACAGTTGAGTTATTAATTAGAATCAGAACATTGCCATTTACTGAAACGATTATTACTTCATACCAATAAACTTCTTTTGGAAACCAACTTTTCCAAGACTCAACAAAAGCCTCTTGCGTTTCATAATCACTGCTTTCCCGCAGCTCTGCATAATCTTCAAACGTTCCCCGCGGAACAGATACCCAGAATTTCCAACGCTCATTGTTTTTATCAAAAGATTTGATTTTTTGCACTTTAGAAAGCAACTGCGAAAGCAATTCTTTCGATTCTTCATCTATATCACAGTTGCGACCAAATTCCAAATCGTGTTGTTCATAATACAGCATCAATGGTGCTGTCATTTTATTAGCCATCTCCAAAAACATCCTCAAAAAATCTTGACCACTCAAAGCTGCTCAAGCTGTTAAAATGTTCTCTTGCAGCTTGTTCATTATCAAACTTTGACTCAATCAACCCCAGCATATTGGTTAATATTTTGTCTTTCCTGTTATACTTCAAAACGCCGGGGAATCCCCACAGCATATCGCCAAGCCTATTCCAAATGTCAATCACCTTATCACTAAATATCGGATTAATTAAAGACATTCGGTAAACAACATAAAATGATTTACCCTGCTTTAATAGGTAAACCTTACCTTCTGCTCTATCAAACCGAACATAATAATAAAACCCATAGACATTGGTAAACCTATATTCGGTAGAGTCAAATGCTATATTCTTTTCCTCAATTAAAATCGCTGGTTTTGCAAATCTCGTTTTAATAAATCCAGCATTGTAGATTATTTTTCTTTCACCCGCGGCAAAGCGTTCAAAGGTATTTTTTAATTCATCATCAGTTTTTGACGCTCTTCCACTAATAACACCTTTAAAATCTTCTATCGTTCCAAAATATGTTTTAGTGGACGACGTGCAGCTTGGCGCAGAATAATTATCTAATTCAAACGAATACCAGCTTGGCTTTTTAATCCGTACCATAATTCAGAATAATTATAGCATAATTAAAATAACAATAAAGAGCCAAACTGAAAATGTAGTCGGCTTTTTGCAAAATGTAGAAAAATAATCGAAGTACACACTAACAGCAAACTATTTGACTGCTGGCGTGTTGTTTTTTGTATAACTCAATTTAAAATATAATTGCTACTGCTTCCGCCCAATAAGAAAGTGATATTCTCGCATTGAACTTTTTAAAGACCGAGCATTTTCGATCAAAACCCGCCGTTCATACGGCGTACAGTCTTGAAATATTTCTATGTATTCGCTTTCATCAACTTTCAAATAATTATCAAGGCTTTCTGCAAGCAAAGCATCCGCAGTAACACCCAAAGCATTAGCAATAAGTATAAGCGTGTCAAGGCTTGGACTTTTAATCCCGCTTTCTATACAACACACATAATTCGGCGTCTTATCTATCATTTCAGAAAACACCGCCTGCGTCAAATGCTTTTTGCACCGCAACATTTTTATTCTTTTACCTAACAAAATGTAATTGAGAGCCACTATTTGTTCCTCCAAAAATAGTTTTCCCAATTATAATCTATTGTTTATCGCATAAACAATAAGCTATTCAAATTATAAACTATTGATGATAAAATAGCAATAAAATTTAGCCAATAGGCGAAGGAGGTCATAACTTGAACGCAAATCAAGAACTGAAATTACTCGGTCAAAGAATTCGCGCCGCAAGAACCGCGAAAGGTTTAAGTCAAGGCGACCTCGCTTTTGCTGTGGAAGTTTCTGAGCCGTACATGAGCGATATTGAACTCGGCAAAAAGAAAATGAACGTCCTAACTTTCTGCCGGATAGTAGAAACTTTGAATATGTCGGCTGATTCAATTCTTCGTCCGAATGTGCCTGTCGTAAATCAGATATATCAACAAGAATTCGCTGACTTGCTCAAGGACTGCACCCCTCAAGAAATAGAATCTATTCTCAACATTGTCAAAGAAATCAAAACAACTTTGCACAACAAAAAGGAAGATTAGTTTCCACTGCGAACGCATTCGCACTTATATTTTATCCCCAAAAAACTTTAAATTATATAAACCAGTAGTCAATATGTTTGACTGCTGGTTTATTTATTTCTGCCTTCATAATCTTTATAATTATCACAAAATGGCTTCCAGAGGAAATTATGGCAGACGAAATTGAGATTATAAATAAGTTTTATGAGATAGCGCGTACACCTCAACAACTCAATTTATTTAGTGAAACACCTGAACATTCACGCAAAATCGCAGAACATAAGACGTGGTTACAAAATATACGCCACGAATGTCCTAACCCTGCTAACCACTATAAAATTGGTGTATATATTCGCTATTTCAATCAAACTCGTTATGAGGATTATCTCGCTTTCCATAAGCAACAATATATAGATACGGTTGCTTTATGCCCTAATTGGGAACTCGTTGATTTTTATATAGATGAAGGTGCCACTGCGCCCAATATGGAATCGGCTCCAGAATGGTGCCGTTTACTTAATGATGCCTTTGAAGGCAAAGTTGATTTAATCATTACACAAAAAGTTTCCAACGTTTCTAAAAAGCCGCACGAAGTAACATTGTGTTCACGTATTCTTGCAGCCCAAAATCCACCCATCGGTATTTACTTTATTTCTGAAGATATTTTTACGCTTGCCTCATATTACAAAAATGATTTAAAAGATACGTTCTTCTTACCTACACCCGATGCTCAAGCCTTGCCGGGTAATACAGCCGATAAAAAGGGTGAAGCTAATGATTGATATAGATAAGCAGACAGAACGTCAACGCGCCAAGGCAAAAACCCGCAAGCGCATGCACGTTGAAATTGACCAAGAGAATTACGAATATAAACCCGCGGATAAACCTATTGATTACTACGATAATGATACACAGCAAAACGTAGGTATTTATGTTCGTGTTTCTACTGATGACGTTCGTCAAACAACTTCTTTTGAATTGCAAAAACAATACTATGAAGAATTTGTTATTCAACACCCTCATTGGAAATTAATTAAAATATATGCCGACGAAGGTATAAGCGGTACCTCTTTAAAGCATAGAGACGCTTTCAATGAAATGATTGCCGATGGAAAGGCAGCAAAGCTCAGTTTAATTATTACAAAAAGCGTTTCCCGTTTTGCCAGAAACGTAGTTGACTGTATAGGACTCGTGCGCGATCTCGCAGAGCAAAAACCCCCTGTGGGTGTTTTTTTTGAGTCTGAATGTATATTCTCCCTCAACGACGAATCGCAAATGGCACTCACGTTTCAAGCTACTATGGCAGAAGAAGAATCACATACCAGAAGCCGCAGTATGGAAACGTCTCTACGTATGCGACTTGACCACGGTATTCCTTTAACCCCAAAGTTGCTTGGATACACACACGACGAAAACGGAAACCTGATTATAAATCCAGACGAAGCACCGACAGTTAAACTCGCTTTCTATATGTATTTATACGGATATTCTTCTCAGCAAATTGCAGACACCTTAAATACGCTTGGACGAAAATCATATCTCGGAAACGTAAATTGGACTTCTAACGGTGTAGTGCAAGTATTAAGAAATGAACGCCATTGCGGTGACGTTGTAACAAGAAAAACATATACCGTAAGTTACCGAACGCATAAATCAGCTAAAAACCGCGGGGAAAGACCTCAAAGTACTTATCATAAACACCACGAAGGAATTGTTTCAAGGGACGATTTTATTGCCGTTCAGCGTATGCTTGACAATGCAAAATATAAAAATAAATCTTTCCTTCCTGAATTACGCGTTATAGACAGCGGAATTTTAAAAGGCTTTGTTGTAATAAACCCGCGCTGGGCTGGCTTTAAAGAAGGTGACTATTTTAACGCTTCACAAAGCGCATATGAAGAAGCAGAAAAAGAAGCTCCTGCTCCCGTACAAAACGAGGTTCAAATCGAAGTGGAAGCTGGCGACTTTGATTTGCGCGGCTTTGAAATCACTCGGTCGGAATTCTTTGATAGCGTTAATAGACCGTGCATTACGTTCTCAAATAATCAAATAATGTTGAACACCGAATGTGTGCGCAAATTAGGAGAGAAAAATAATATTGAATTACTTATCAACCCCATAGAAAGAAAATTCGCTATAAGGACAACTACGCCGACAAATAGGCAAGCTGTTATTTGCTCCAAAGTATCACAAAAAATATATTACACAAAGCCTATCCCCTCAGCCGCATTTCAAAATACGGTTTTCTCACTGTTCGGCTGGAATACAGAGTGCAAATATAGAATAATTGGCTCACGTTATGAAAAAGACAACGAAATTGCTTATATCTTTGATGCAGCCAATTCTGAAGCCTTTTTCAAGTCATACGTTCTTAGTAATCAAGAAGCAACCGAAGCCGGAACAGTATCAATTCAACCGTACACGCCTTCGGGTAAACGCATACGCGCAATTCCAAAGGAATGGACTAACAGCTTTGGTAAACCTTACTACCTGCACGAACAGACTCTTTCCGCTTTAGATAAACAAAGCGAATTGGATTGGAAAATCCGTATGGAAGGGCAATTATATGAAACAGGCAAAAAAATTAACGTTACCCCTTTTGACGAGTTACGTAGATATATAAAAAAAGAATTAAATGGCGTTATGCCTCAGGAGAAAAAGACGAATGAGTAAATCGGAAGAAACGGCACCCATTAATATCCCTGTATTAAGTGAAAACGACGAGCTTTTGGAGCTTAACGAAAACTTTAATTTTGATGAATTCCAAGTTGTTCGCCGCGAATTCTTTGCGCATTTGCAAGAACCGTCCGTTTCCTTTAACAACTGCAAATTTTATGTAAACGCAGCTTGCCTTTCTAAATTTCCGAACTCTGGTTTTGCGCAAGTCCTTGTTAATCAAGAAAAGAAAATTCTTGCACTTCGCCCCTGCTCCGAAGGCTCACGCGATTCATTTATGTGGTGTACACAAAATGCTAACGGTAAACGCAAACCGAAGCCCATAACGTGTAAATTGTTTTTTGCCAAAATTGTATCGTTAATGAAGTGGAACCCTAATTACCGCTATAAACTGCTTGGCAAACTAATTCATTCTAATGACGAATATCTAATTGCTTTTGACCTTACCGCTACGGAAGTTTATCAGCGAGTTAATGTAGAAGGCGCAAAGCCCAAAACGTCACGCACCCCTGTTTTCCCGCAAGATTGGCAAAATCAATTTGGGCTACCTTTCAACGAACACCGTCAATCAATGCAGATAAATATTTTCGACGGTTACGCAATATACGCAATAAGAGAAGAAGCTCCTCCTGAGAATGCAGAAGATGAGGCTTCGCTTTCAGTAACGATAGCTAACGGTGGTAATAACAATGAACAGTAATATGTCAACCACCATGTCTGTCGATTTAAAAAAATATAGAATACGTATTCACAAAGCAACTATCCATCAATTAGGCGATCCAAAGTATATCCAATTACTTGTTAATCCTAAGACTATGGAAGTTGCTATTCGCTCTGTTGACAAAACATTTACGGGAGACCAAGCCCATAAAATAGATATCCACCGTATGAAATCAGATAATTCATACGAAATATATAGCCGCACGTTCACAACAAAACTATGCGAAATAATTGGCGGCTTAGAGGCCAACTACTCATACCGTTTCTTCGGTAATATACTGCCAGCACAAAAAGCGACGGTTTTCTCTTTAAAGAATATCCAACGCATAGATACTTCGGAGAACTTTGACAATGACTAATTTACCCTCTTTTAAAATTGATAAACAATTTAAATCCCTCGTTCGTCCACTTTCTAAAAGAGAATATACTAACCTCGAAAATACTATTATTTCTAACGGTTGTCACGAACAAATAACCGTTTGGGGAAATATCGTAATAGACGGTATATATCAATACGAAATATGCTTAAAAAATAATATCGAATTTAATTTCACAGAACTCACATTTGACTGCCGTGAAGCCGTAATTGCGTGGATATGCGCGCACCAACTTAGGCGTGATGATTTAACAGAGGAAATGCGACGTTTCCTAATCGGACTTCAGTACGAAACAGAAAAACTTATTATCAGGCGTAAAAGCTCCGACCTTTCACACCGTTATTACCCAGAGGACGACCTCCAGCCCGATGACAAAGCTCACCCTTCTCGGCACATAACAGCGCAACGTATAGCCACGGAAAATAATGTATCTTATGGCACTGTACAAAAGTTTGCGCTCTATACCCGCGCATTAGAAAAAATCAGCGCAAAAGCTCCCGAACTCGTTCTCAAAATACTATCAGGCAAATATAAGATTTCTCACAAAAACATTATAGAAATATCTAAAATGCCAACCGAAGAAATTAATCGCCTTATGCAACAGCTTGAACAGGATGACGGCAAGCAAGTGATATTTAAAAAAGCAAGGTGCGTTATACAGAATACGTCATATTTGTCAAGACAGTCACAAAATAAAAAAACTGTAAAAGATATGCCTACATTTGATCCAGATGCTCCCGTGACTGAATTAGCATTGACAATTCCATCGTGGCTCGGCTCAATTAACAGAACCATTAAAAACACAAACTTTACGACAGTTTCAAAACCAGCAAAGAATAAATTATTTACAGTTATTACAAAGTTAGAAATTTCATTAAAAGACATTCTTGAATTATTAAAGGAGAAAACAAATTGAAAGATTATAGCACATATGTACCTAACGTACACTTCGAACAGATACCAATAAAAAATCTCGTTTCTAATCAAGAATATCAACGTAATTTATCACAATCGCATATTAACCGCGCTGCTGAAAACTTTGATTTATATCAGATTAATCCTGTAAAAGTCAGTAGGCGCAATAATATCAATTACGTCTTTAATGGACAGCATACCATAGAAATTATAGCCCTCGTTTCAGGCTCGCGTGAGACGCCCGTTTGGTGTATGATATATGACGACCTTTGTTACGAACACGAAGCCGATATATTTGCTAACCAAATGAAATTCGTTAAACCTTTAAGCCCCTTTGAAATCTTTTTGGCTAATATCGAGGCAGGCAATGATGAACAACTAATGATAAAATCATTAGTGGAATCATATGGTTTGCAAGTAAGTTCAAAGAAAGCACCCGGAAATATCTGCGCCATATCTGCGCTTGAAAATATATTTAAAAAATACGGTTATCACACCCTTGACCGTGTACTTCGCCTTATTATAGGTGCGTGGGAAGGCGACTATAATTCATTCAGCGCAAACATTTTAAACGCCGTTACAAAACTAATTATCGTATATAAAGACGCTCTCAATGATGACCTCTTCAAAGAGAAGCTGGGCGCCGTTTCCATTAAACAACTTACCAGAACTGCAAAAGAACGCCGCCCCGGTTGTATGGGCTATGCCGAAGCTATGATTTTAGAATATAACGGAAAAAAGAAAAGCGCGGCAGCCAAGCTCTCAATTAATGTTTTATATTCAAAAGACTATTCAGTTTTAAATGCTCTTGCCGAAGGAGATGGCACATACGAAGTAACAGATGCCTCGGACGAAGACGATAACTTAGAAAATAATTAGTTCTAATTAGGGAAATTTCTTTTCAATTTTTACAAAAATAATTCCCTATTGCTTGCGTGTTAGGGAATTTTCTGCTATAATTAGTGCCACAATGTTCCCTATGGAGGCAATTTTATGGCAAATGAATTTGAATTACAGCGCGAGTTGTTAAGTAAAAGAGCGGATTTACAGGCAAGGCTCAATCTATTACCGTATGACGGAACGCCCGAAATCAAAGAAAACGGCGAAGGAAAATATCTGTATATCCGTAAGCGTGAGGCAGGGCGTTTGACGTCCACCTACGTCGGTGCATATACGGACGAGCTATATAACCTATTGTTGCGCAATGCTTCCGAAGCAAAAGCTATCCGTAAAGAGATGCGGCAAATTGATAGAAAACTTGCCGAGCTTGGATATTCCGCGGACGAGCTGTCTGCGCAGGTAGTGAAAAACATAGACTTTGCCCGCGCTAATATGAAAGCCAATATCTATGACCAAGCTGTTTTGGAAGGCGTTGCAACTTCTTTCCCGCAAACAGCAGAAATTATTGAAAACGGTATCGTCAACGGTATGACTGCCACCGACGTACAGAAAATTCTGAACCTTAAACACTCTTGGGAATTTATTCTTGATAGAGACGTTGTTGCAAGTAAAACCGATTATTATCTGTTATGCCATATTGCAAGACTTGTAAACGAAGGCTTTTTTATGGAAGGCGGCAGAATACGTGGCGTACCCGTTACGATAGGCGGAACTTCTTACGTTCCCCCTTTACCCAACGAATATGACGTAAAGGATAAAATCGCGGCTATCGTGACAAAAGACGTTGACGATATTGAAAAGGCTATTGAGCTATGCCTATACTGTATGAAAACGCAGATATTCCTTGACGGTAATAAACGCGCCTCGGTTATATTTGCAAATCACTATCTCATATCGCATGGCGGCGGTTTTATTGTAATTCCCGAAAAAGAAGTCCCCGTTTTCAAAAGGCTGCTTGTGAAATTCTATGAGGGTGAAGATATTTCTTCCCTTATGCAGTTTATGAAAGAAAAGTGCTGGAAAACTTTCTAATAATCACTTAATAAAAAAGGCACCTGCCAATGTGGTAGATGCCTTTTAAAATTCTTTTATTAATCGTATATTCTACGTCCGTCACCCGTGAAGTGTGGATCAGTACAAAATTCTCTATGTATTCTTTCTCCATTAACTATCAAATCAACGGACTTTAAACGCCCTCTGTCGCGTTCTACGTTTTCAATTTTTTCAATGCCGTCTATATCTATACCCTTAAAATTACCCATACATTTAATGTACTTTTTAGGATTTAGCGAATCGGAAAATCCGCAATCGTGACAGCCCAATTCGCCCCACCAACGTCCGCTAATTGTTTTTAATTCTTTTAAAGGACAATACTCAACCCAGAATTTTCCATACTTTGATTTTGACTCTTTTATATCACACAACCAATCTTCGATAAAATACTTTTTCGCCTTGGGAGAATATATCCACTTTGTTTGTTTACCACTTAAAATAATTTTCTCGACCGATTCCTCGGTATAATCAGCACCAACGTTACTTAAATCAATTTCAATGGTAGGAATTCCAAGTTCAAATAATTTATATCTTTTTAACTCATCAACCGCATGAGAAACCTTAATTTCTACATTTAACGCTAAACCCGCACCCCACAAATCCATTCTGGCTTTAAGCAACACGTCAGGTCTGATTATTGAATTAATATTCTGTTCCTCGATAGCTTCATCATATTCTATAATTTTACCCACGGATTTATCTACACTCGGAATGGCTGGTACAAACAACCGCTTCGTTCTGCATATAATTTTCTTGCCAAGAAAATGAAGTGCAGTTTCAATACTTTTTTCACATTCTTCGGCTTTATAATGCGCAAAATGAAAAGTACGTTTACTGCCTTGTCTGGCTATAAGCATTGCACCACATTCAGGGCAAACACACCCACATTCCAAGCCATTAGGAACGTCAAATACAGACACTAATTCATTATCTTTTAAAGCAAATTGTAAATATTTCATTAAGCAATTTCCTTATTAAAATATATGACTTTCATATTATTTTTTCATTGAATTAATCCATTCGTCAAAAGTTATAGCTTTATCTAAGTCAATCGCCAGCAGCATCTTATCAAATATATACGCCAAAGAAGCATCATTATAAAGCGGGCAATTATTTCTTCCATTTATTTGCTTTCTTCTTGACCAAGATGCAATCGTCATATTTGAATCTTGATTTCCTTGAGTATTGCAAAGTAAAGAAGTACTTTTGTAAAAGTCTATTGCACCATATCCTTCATAACCGTTCCACGCCCAATCAAATTCAATCCTATATATATCAGGATCAATTATAGAGTCAGGGCTACCCTTCTGATGAATACACTTAACTTTATAATTAAACGATTCATATTCACTTAAAATGCTTTCGCCGAATCTTAACGCACGCAAAGTTTTATCACTCATTATTTTCTCCTCTTATTAACACTGTTAAATATCATTTTCGATTTACTTTTTCTGCTAATACACTCATTAAATATGGACGAATAGAATTATAGATTATTGCGCGTATTTTTTTGTGCATTTTATAGGTAATATCTTCTTTCTTTCTTTTACTAAACATTTTTAAGAAGAAATTATAATCTTCCTCGCCATCAAAATCATTGTATTCTGTATCAAATGCTCCACGCTCATATAATTCTGTTATTAGTTTTCTGGTAAAAAACTTAGGGGATAATTCTATAAATTGCTTATCTTCAACAGCGTGTAAAAGGCGGAACATACTTTCCCGCACAGAAATTTCTTCATTCAAATCAATTCTGTTAAATTTCAATATACAGCAACTTCCTATAGGATAAAGCGTATTTCCATTTCTATCATTTAATATTGTATATAAATACCGCAGTCCAAACTTTCCACAAACACACGACTCTGAACACGTTTCGTCCTCAATACAATCGGCAATATCCCATTCAAGTACAGCTTCATTCCAATTCTTTGCATTGGAATTATTGATAACTTCTTGAATAAGTTTTTCTCTATAAATTGACATTTTATCACCAACTTTAATTTTTATGTATAAATTCCAAACGTTCCAAAATTTTAGTAATATGCCCTTTTTTCAATGCAGACAAAAGCAAACCCTCGCAAAATCTTTCTTGCCTCATACAATAAACCAATGACGCATACAAACACTGTTCGTTCATAGAGCCAATTTCGGCAAATATATCTTTTACATTATTGTTTCGCAGTATCTCAAGGTAGTTTTTTAAATCCAAATGTTTATTAATATCTACAAATAATTGAATATCGTCAATAAATTTAACTACCGGTTTACCGTATATGACATCCGAGAAAAAACCTTTACCGACATTAAGCCATTCACCAAAATCTATATTTTTAAATGTAGAAATGTACTTAGTTAAAAAAGTGTAATCAACCGTAAAAGGTTGTATTTTATAAATTAAAAAAGTAAAACCTATCGGCTTGGGTGGCTCAACATTCTTTATAAGTTGCCCTCCCAATTTTTCGGCTAAACACTTGCTCGCCTCGTTATTAGACATTACTCTATATGTAAATGCCTTCACGGGTTTTACCTTACACATATGGTCTATCAATATAGTTAATAATCTATAACCATAACCTTGATGCTGGAACTCTTTTTCAATTCCAATACCTATTTCAAACTCGCCTTTACTGTTACCGCTAAATGTAATTTCCCCAACGTATATAGGTTTTGTAAGAACTTCATTAATGACGTATCTATAATAATTTTTACTGCCGCGCTCTAAAATTTCACGTATATTCTCCTGAAGATGCTTATCGTTAAATTCATTTAACACATCCTCTTGCCGAGCTTGTTCTTTTTTATCAACGCCATTAAGCTCTTCAATTTCAAATTCGGCTACCTTAAAACCCATTTATCCCTCCTAATCGCTATTATCAAAATCGTCAGAATCGTCCAAATCAAAATCGTCGTCATCTTCGTCGTCTAAAAGACTGCTATGAGTTTCTGTATCAGTTTCCAATAACTCATCAAATAAAAATGCGTCCATTTCGTCAACGTCGCCATCAAAATCCATATCGGGATAACCTAAACTCTTCCAGATATTATTTTTATCTTTCATAGTCCGAACCTCAATTTACTTCTTCATCAATAGTTAGCAATTTCGTAAAACAATCAAAATTATAAGGATAAGCATTTGAACCTGCAAACTGCCGTTGTGAGCCGTTCGCATATGTGAATTTCACTTCCCACTGAACCCCATCAAGAATAGGCGACGGATACCAGCTTTTCCATTCACCAATATACAGTTCCTCTAATTCGGAAAGAAATTCCGCCTTACTCATTTCAATTTTCCAGCAGTGTACCTCAGTGAACTCATAACCAACGCCATAAGAAACAGCCTGAGAACTTTCACCCAAAGTTATGATATATGATTTGCTTCCGGCAAATAAACCCGAAAACCTAATCCGTATTTGTGTTAGCTCGGATAACTTTGCATCAAAATCGAACGATTTCTGCTCTGCCTGCGTTAGCGTATATTCCACACCGCGCTCAATTAAAATACGTTTCGCTTCGTTAATATATTGACGAATACATTTAATTTGAACGTCAGGCGAAGGGTGCATAGTTGGCACTTCAATAACGGGATTTTCCAACACCTTTTTAAGCCGAGAAATTTCACGTCTAAATTTGCGAAGCTCTAAAAGTACTTCATTGTTCGATTTGCTCTTAAGCTCCTCATAGATATTTTGAGGGGAAACCATCATATATGACCTCCATAATAATTCTTTTGCTTAGCTATATTATAGTGATTATATATGACAGAAATAGTCATATTATAAAAAATATTTTAATAATTTTTTAAAATTATTTCATATCTTCTATAACAATCTGCTCTGCACATTTTTCAGCACTTGCATAGGCAAAATATCGAAGCGGAATACGATATGTACGAACGACGTCAAGAATTTTATAGTATTTTGAATGACCTATTGAATTTGCCTGCACCCAAACTATGTCCGCATTTTTTATCATATCAGGATTAGGTAATGTATCTCTGCTAATAAACCTAACATTGGCAAACAACGGTTTTATTGCTTTGCTCCAAGTTTCGTGTCCACCAAAAACTATAACGTTATGCTTTGCGGTATAAGGATAATCTATCTTTAAATCGACGGCAGAAGTATCTTCTTGACTTTCGTCATCTTGATTAAAAACATAGTTTCGTAAGTCAACAAGCTCCCTATGCTCTTGCTGATATATACGCTTTAATTCATCATATTCCTTTTGTAATTTTCTACGCTGTTCTTCAATAAGATGATTTTCAGTATTTGCTTTTTTAATCCTATCCTGAATATCTTTAACTATGACTTTTATAGAATCAATAGCGTCATCAGCAATTTCAATAGGCTGCTCGTCGGACGACTCTTCATCATCTATAACGCCATACGCCCCGTAATATTCACTACGCTTATCTATCTCCGCAAGAACGGCAGCCATATCCGTAATATAATTGACTTCCTCATCAGGAACACCATTTTGCTTTAAAATAGCTTTCTCCGCTCGATAACTATTTAACCTCCGCGGTAATATTCCTCCTCCGGATAGATGATAAATAACTTGGCTCATATTAAGAAGCTCATAGCTTTTATTTGCCCCGTCAAACATTGAAATTTTATATTTAGGCAAATACATGTCGGCATTAGTTATTTCAATTTCGCCATTGGGTTCTTCATATTCCAACTTACTCGTCCACGGCAATCGCTTTGCCGCAAAACAAACTGCGGTTGCAAACGGCCCCATAGCCCAATATCTATAATCTTGCTTTCTTTTCAGAACATAAAATATTCCGCAAATTTCATACGGATTTGATACAATTAATTCATTTATTTTATTAAATGCTTTAATCGCTTTTTCATTATGAACTGTAGAAATGTCAAGATCATAATAATGCTGCGCAGGAGTAAGCAACGTAGCCGCAGTAAAATCCAACTTGTCCAATTGTGACGCCAAACCCATTTTTTCATGGTATTCGCTTTCAAGCGCCGCCATAGATAAACTCGGTAATCTACTAATATCAAGTGAGGAATCAAGAATACGAACTAAGTTTTCACGTTGAATAACTATATCGTAATATTCCTTTAAAAATATATCGTGTATATCCCAAGCCAGCTTGTCAAAATTATCTATACCCTTTGCAATTTTTTCCTGCGGAAGAAGCGCAATAATTCTATCAAGAACTTTTGCTATTTCGGTATCGGTTTCAGCAGCATTACAAACATAAGCAACACGTTCATAAACATCATTACTATGATGCAAATCAATAAAGATTTTGCTATTATAATCGAATTCTTCCGGAAGAAGGTTATTTAATTCATCCATTTTATCAGCTTCCGATAATATATCAGTCACCCAAATACCGAAAGCTATATCTAAAGCCGCCATCTCGCAAATATGGTCACCGGTAACTTGTACCCCCGTGCAATACAGCGAAGTTCCTTCATACAAATTTATATCTTCAGTAATAGACTCTTTAAGTCTTTCTTGCGCCATCTTACAAACACGTACTACAGCGGGAGTACGCATTTTTATTTCACTATTTGTATAGCGGAAACCTTTAATAAAAGTTTCTTTAGACATTGACATTTCACCTAACATTTCTTCAGAGTTAGCCGATTTTATTGCCGTGTCAAATATTCCTTTTATAAAACTATATAACTGTTTATCTTCCTGTGCGCGCTTGCTTGACATATTTTTCCCCAAGTCAAAAAATATTGAATTTATTATACCAAAAAAAATATAATTTTACAATAAAAGAACGCCCTTAAATAATAAACTTTCTGCTTGTTGCAAATAGTAAAAAACACCTCCCGCGGCTAACCGACACCGTTTGGGGTTCCCTGTTTTTTTACTTTTGGACGCGCACGCCTTTTGGCATTAAAGGCACCTCCAAAATTGTGGCCTTTCGGGTAGGGAGGGTGCCACAGCGTTGATCAGAAGTCAACTCTTTTCCGCAAAATTTTTTCTGATTTCACCACCAAACTCTTTTTTGTAATTTAATAAATATTTAGCCAGACTGTGTAAAAAACAGTTTGGCTATTTTTATTTTAGTATGAAAAATTTTTGCTCCCTTAGAGTTGACTTCTGCGAGACTAAAACAAAAAGGATAATGATTTTTCAAGCGCCGTGCCCCCTTAGTTAGTTGCCGAAAGGCAAAATACAATTTTGGAGGAAATTAAAAATGCAAAAAGTCGTTTACAGCGTCTCAAAAGTAAATCGGGATGAGAAGTTCACCGGCGTCGGTTATCTCGCAGAAGGTAACTTGCTTATACCTGCAACTTCACAGAAAGGTAAAAGTTACATACTATCGAGCGAATTCGATTATGACGAGTTTTACAAAATTGCACCACATAAAGACATTTTCTATTGTGCCGCAACAAAGAAATGCTATCTGCCATTAACAAGCAGCGGCGAAAAAGGGCAGCTTATTGAATACATAATAAACCCTGAACGCTTACGACCTTGCTGAATGGCACATACGCTGGTATAAAAAACACACACCCACGGACAAACAAAATAACTGTCTATTAAAAAACGTGCTTTGGTTTATCGTTCCTATAACCACCTATGCAGAATACAAACATTTATGGCGCGACGTTCCTTTCTAAAATGGAACGGCTTTTTTAATTTATAACAAAAATTTAAAGCAAAACAAAAATAAAAAATAAAAGGAATTTAATTACAATGATTAATTTAAATCTTGAAACCACTTGCCCCGAGCAGGTGAAAATCAAAACATTTTTAGAAAACAACGCAAGCGAAATACTTGCAGATAAAATCATCAACGGCGTGAAAATTGAAAAGAACGGTAAAACGCTTATCAATAAGAAGAACCTCACCACCTTTATGACATACGCCGAGGAAGAAGTATTGAAAACAATTGAAGAAAAACAGCGCAAAGGTTATCAAGCACGCTGTATAGATGACGCAACCGTTTATGGCTGGGCTATTCACTACTTCGAGGAAGATAGTATTGAGGGCAAACTCTACAATGAGGACGGTACAGAATATCAGCCTCCTAAACCCGAAATAAAAACTTCCGGCGGTACACAATCCACTACTACATATACGCCGCCTAAACCTGCACCGAAACCGCAATTAAATATTTTTGATATGCTGTCTGAAAATACCGAGCAGAAATCCGCGGAATCAGCGGAAACGACAGCCCCGGCACAAACGGAAATCAAAACAGAAAACGAAACCCACAGAATATATTCGCAATACTGCGCCGTACAAAAGCAATATCCCGAATTTGTTGTTGCGTGGAAGTTGGGTGACTTTTATGAGATATTCGGTGACGATGCAATTAAAATCTCCGACGACCTTGATTTGACTTTAACAAGTAAAGACATTGGTCTTGAAAAACGTATTCCGCTTATAGGCTTCCCTTGCCGTGAATTAAAAAACTACATTTTAAAAATAGTTAGCCACGAACACAAATTAGCTGTTGCGGAAGCGCGTGATAACATACGCCGCTTTGTATATCAGCATAATCAGGTTGTCGAAATTGATACAGGCGAAATACTTGCCGACGAAATAGAAGAATTAAGCGTTGAGGAAATGAAACAGTTTGATAGCGAATTGGGCGAAACCGAAGAGCTTATGACTGTTTCAAAACTTATAGGCGAATCGCCCGACGAAAATGATGCACCTGACCTGCTCAATATTTCCACCGAAGCCGCCCAACCCGAAATAACAGACGACGATTTTGATATAGAAAAAGAACGTCAAGCTGCAAAGGCGTTTGACGTGGAAGCAATGATAATTTTACAAGAACTGTTCGACAATAAAATTACAATCGTTTAAGGAGAAAGAAAATGACTATTGACGATATAAAACCTATTCCTAAATACATATTAAAACTTATCGAGAAAAAAGATAATAAAGTTTATAGTGAACCTAACGGCACAACACGATTTTATTCTTACTTATCCCGTTTCAAAAAGGAAATCATAAAAATCACTGTTGCCGTTAAACACTATAAGGGCAAACGGTATTATAAACAGGTTGCAATCCACGGCTTAAATGCCAAAAACTGTTTTGCAAGGGATATGCTCGTTTACTATATAGGCGGCTACCACGTCGGTTGGTTTTCGGAGGGAATACAAAAATATGAAAAATGGTACGAGGACGGTAAATGGTATCTTAATCCTGATAAAAGATTCGATCCCTACGCTCCTATTGTTAACCGCAGTTACATACTTAAATTCCCTGAATTTAAATATAGTGCTGCAACGGAATATAAATACGTTGATATATTTAAATACTTGCGTTTATACAAACAGTATCCGCAGGCAGAATTATTAGTCAAGTTTGGTTTATCGGCTTTTGCAACAAGCAAGCAGATTTTACGAGCAACAGTCCAAGATAAATCTTTTAGGAAATGGCTTATCAATAATAGAGCTGAAATTGCTTCGTCAAATTATTACGTCCATACGCTATTGCTTGCCTATAAAACAGGTAAACCTCTTAGAGAAACGCAGGAATTTGAACTCTTTAAAAAACATCTTACAACAGATTCAAGCTATACGCAGCTCCGTATTATTTTTAAAAATGATATGGAGCGTTTTTTTCATTATATCAAGAAAAACAACACTGAACTGCGTTCATATAAAGACTACTATGACGCATGCGTTTATTTAAAACTGAATATGGAAGAAGATAAAAATTTGCTTCCCCACGATTTCAGACATTGGCACGACGAACGCATAGAACAATATAGAACACTGTGGTATGCCGAACTTGAGAAACAACGCAAAGAACGGCTTATCGAAGAAGAAAAAGAACGCGCTAAGAAAGTTTCTCAATTCAAAGCAATATCAGAAAAATACTCGCCGCTTACAGGTTGCACGCAAAACGGATTAATAATCGTGATTGCAAGCTCCCCCGCGGACTTAGTAAAAGAAGGGCAAGCTCTTAATCACTGCGTAGGCGGTATAACATATACGAACAGAATGGCTGATGGAGAATCGCTAATATTCTTTATTCGTAACGCAACAACGCCTGAAATTCCATTCGTTACACTTGAGTATTCAGTCCAGAAAAAAGCTGTATTACAGTGTTACGCATACGGCAATAAAAAACCAAACGATACGGTTATGAATTTCGTAAACAATATTTGGTTACCCTACGCAAACAAACAATTAGCAAAAATAAAAAGAACAAAAATTAAAGCCGCATAAGGAGAAAAAATATGAATAACTATTTTAGAATTACAGGTTACTATCCTGCAAAAGACGTATGCTTTATTGCCGACAGCAACGGGCTGTTTAAAGAACTCTGGGAATTTAGCGCATCACTTATAAGTAAAGGCATAAAAGTCCTTGAAGTCGGGAATGACCAGAAATTTAAATACGGCAATATCGAACCCGCGGAAGCAGATACGGAAAACATAATTCTGCGTGCTTGCGCCAAAGGTCAGCCCAAATATATTAACGGCGACGTCAATATAAACGGCAAGTGTTATACACCGAAAGCATAAACATTTTGTCTTTCGTCTGCTTCGGTCTATCACAAAGCGTTCGGCTTGTCAAATGCAAAAAAATTGTTGCCATTTCATTAGTGGTATTTATACACAATTTTTTTCCTTACGCATTTGACAGGCCGATTTATATTTAAAGAAATTCGCACTTAACCGCTTTGTGATATTGCCCTTGCGCCGAAAGGCAACAAAAAAATATTTAGGAGATAAAGATTTATGAGAGGACAAATATCAATTTTTGATGGCACAGAGCAATCATTATTAAACAAAAATATAAAGCTCATTCAAGAATTTGAAAGAAGTGCTTTAATGCGTAATCCACTTGGATATGTAGTTGGATATAGCGGCGGTAAAGACAGTGACGTACTCGTCAGCTTATTTATCAGAGCCGGCGTGAAATTCTGTATAGTACATAACCACACTACTCTTGATATGCCTGAAACCGTTTACTACATTAAACGTAAATTTGCAAAATGGGAACAACAGGGAATCCCTTGCAAAATCTATTACCCTAACACAAATTTCTGGTCTTTATGCCTTCAAAAGAAAATGTTACCACAACGGCAATTCCGCTTTTGCTGTGCTATGCTTAAAGAAGCCCAAATCCCAGAGCTTAAACAATCTGTACGTTCCTTTGGCGTTCGTAAAGCAGAAAGTAAAAAACGATTATTATTACGCGATAGTATAGAAACTCGGAACAGAGAAGACTATTCCGATCAACAACGCTTTCATTTCGACGATACCGAGCAAGTAAAAGAAATAGGTGCTTGCTATACAAATAACTACTTCATTGTAAATCCTCTTGCATATTGGTCTGACGACTATCTATGGGACTATATCGAGAGTGAAAAAATTGAAATTAATCCACTTTACCACTGCGGGTTCAGCCGTATAGGTTGCATTGGCTGTCCGATGGCAGGCGTTGAAGGCAGAATTAAAGAATTTGAACGTTACCCAAAATTCAAAAATCGCTTTATAAAACTTTGTAATGACATAACGCAATTACGCAACATACAAACTACCAACAAAAAATCATTTAAAAGCGGTACAGAATATTTTGAATGGTGGATCAATAACGGAAAATCTATTAACGCAGAAGAATACAACTTATTCAGCTTTGGAGAAGAAGTATGAAAAAATCAAATGGACAACAACTTTCACTTTTTGATATTACATTAGAACATACAATAACAAATATAGATATAGAACCGCCGACAGTTAGCGAACCCATTACAACGGAAAACCCTATTGTCGGCAGTAAAAATTTGTGTCCTTACCCTATACCAAAAGTTGATGATATAATCAAAATCATAGACCGCTCCGCGTATAAATTAAGTAGAGGCGATTTAATTACTACAGTATTTGAATGCGGCGCATTGGCTATATCTAATATGGTTGATTTGACTCAATATGATGAGCGCGAACAACGTTATAAGGAAATAATGAAAAAATATAGCCCCGACGAACGTAAATTGATTTCAGACATATTCAGCAAGATATTTGCGCTCTCTTCGTCTGTCGTTTATGATGACGGTACATTCGACGACTACTTAGGTGAACTGTTTATGCGTTGCAATCAAGGCAATAAACACGCAGGGCAATTCTTTACACCATTTCATATTTCTAAAATGATGGCTAAAATGACGATAACTGATGAGGACATTAAAAATGGCGAAATTATAACTGTATGCGATCCGTGCTGTGGCGGAGGCGGTTTAGCTATGGCTGCACTTGACGTACTTAAAAATGATTATAAAGTCAATTACGCTATGGACTGTTTTATCGAATGCGCTGATATAGATATTCGTTGCGTGCATATGACATACCTACAATTATCCCTTGCTGGCGTTCCTGCCATCATTAAGCATCAAAATACTTCAACCCAAGAACTATACAGCGTTTGGAAAACACCCGCATTTATATTCCAATATCCGCGGTTTTGCAGATTTCAATAAAGCGATAATAAATTAAAATTATATAGTAAAGCAAAAGCCGGGAGTTTTTAACTCTCGGCTTTTGTTGTGCTGTCTTTACTTACATACAATCGAACTAATTAAAATACTAATCACTAAAATTTCAACAATAAGAAAACATATTCAAATTACATAATTTGAGGCGGTTACATTTATGTAACCGCCTTATCCTGACACCCTTCATATCAACGTTTCAAATTATAAACTCGATAATGCTCTCATTACCAAATCAATATCCTTATTCTCCAATTCGTGAATAATATGTAAATAGGTTTTCTGAGTAGTCGTCATACTCGCATGTCCCAAACGCCGCGCAACGCTGGCAATTGTAACACCCGCGAATAAAAGCAATGACGCATGCGTATGTCTTAACCCGTGAATAGATATCACAGGTATTTGCGCTGCTTTGCATCTTCTAAAAAGTAAATCATTTACAGTCGAATTATACACGCTTTCACCTTCTTTAGCAAAAAGTGGCTCATTTTCAGGCTTATCTTTTATCAGCTCTGAAAACTGCACGATAGTCTGCCAATCAAGTTGAATCTTTCGCACTGACGATTTGTTTTTAGTAGGAAGAAAGCCACCATTACCTTTATAATCCCACGTTTTATCTACAGATAAACTTTGATGAGGGAAATCAAAATCCTTAGGCGTAATTGCCAACGCTTCCGAAAAACGCAATCCCGTTTTTGCAATTAAAAGTATAAGCCAATCAAAATTTATTTCAGACGTTAGATTAAGAGATTTTAAAAGCGAATGCAATTCAAATTGACTTAAATACTTGGGCTTTTTATCCCGCGGGGTTTTACCTTTAATAATTGTTTTTCTCGTGGGATCTCTCGCAATTAACCCTTCATCAACAGCATCAAGGATTGCCCCTTTTAACTGATGATGAAAATCCATAGTGGTCTGACGCTCGTGACGTCTGGCATAATCGTTCATAAGTTTTTGATAAGCAACTCTATCTAAATCACAAAGCCGCAAGTCAGGTACTAATCTACGCAACCAATCAAGCGCAAGATAATACTTATCCATAGTTACTTTCCTTATAGCACCTTCCTTGTACACTCTAATCCAACGTGCAAAATAATCACAAAATAATTCTGTCTTTTCTTCTTTTTTTGTCATAAAAATCCTCCGTAAAAATCTTTTAATTTACGCTGATGAAGGGTGATAAGGTTGTC
>CAJUGI010000011.1 GCA_910586065.1 uncultured Christensenella sp.
CCGCTGCTTGTGCGGGTCCCCGTCAATTTCTTTGAGTTTCAACCTTGCGGCCGTAGTCCCCAGGCGGAATACTTAATGCGTTAGCGGCGGCACAGAGGGAGTCGATACCCCCTACACCTAGTATTCATCGTTTACGGCGTGGACTACCAGGGTATCTAATCCTGTTTGCTCCCCACGCTTTCGTGCCTCAGTGTCAGTTACAGTCTAGCAACCCGCCTTCGCCACTGGTGTTCCTCCTAATATCTACGCATTCCACCGCTACACTAGGAATTCCGGTTGCCCCTCCTGCACTCAAGTCCAACAGTTTTAGTAGTAGTTCCAAGGTTGAGCCTTGGAGTTACGCTACTAACTTGCCAAACCACCTACGCACCCTTTACGCCCAGTCATTCCGGATAACGCTCGCCTCCTACGTATTACCGCGGCTGCTGGCACGTAGTTAGCCGAGGCTTATTCCTAAGGTACCGTCACTTTCTTCTTCCCTTAGAAAAGAACTTTACAATCCGAAGACCTTCATCATTCACGCGGCGTTGCTGGGTCAGAGTTTCCTCCATTGCCCAATATTCCCCACTGCTGCCTCCCGTAGGAGTTTGGACCGTGTCTCAGTTCCAATGTGGCCGATCACCCTCTCAGGTCGGCTACTGATCGTCGCCTTGGTGAGCCGTTACCTCACCAACAAGCTAATCAGACGCGAGCTCATCCATATCCGATAAATCTTTGATGGAAAGAAGATGCCTTCAAACCATGTTATGCGGTATTATCAGTCGTTTCCAACTGTTATCCCCCAGATATGGGCAGATTGCTCACGCGTTACTCACCCGTCCGCCATGTATTGCTACATTCGACTTGCATGTGTTAAGCACGCCGCCAGCGTTCATCCTGAGCCAGAATCAAACTCTTGAGTTTAATTTGTATAAAACCGAACCTATTAAAGTTCGTGGCTCTATCTCGACTATTTAGTCATTATCTTTGCTGACTTTGCTTTTTGGTACTATTTGTACTTCAAAGTTAAATTGACAGAAACTTTTTTAAAAAAATTCGTTTCCTTCTATTCAATTTTTAAACTGCGTTACGCCGACAAATAAGTCGGTTGCTCACCAGCGAGCTTTTCTATAATATCATACCATTATATGTTTGTCAATAGATTTTTAAAACTTTTTTAACAAATTTTTAAAAATTTTTTGACTGTTTTTGGCTGATTTATAAGATTTTTCGCCGACAGCTTTTCTAAAATATCATAAGGAGCATATATTGTCAAATATTTTTTCAAAAATTATTTAAAATTTTTTGCCCGAGTTAATTTTTGACAATTTGAGAAAAATTTAAACAGTCGCCAAAAATCTTATTTATATACGGCATGCAGGCGTCATTCGTTTTTACAACAATGTAAAACGGCGGCGTTTTCGGCGTGCGGGCGCAATTTTGCGCCCGCACGCTTTTTTAAACTTGACATTTACGATTATATTATATATTATATAATTATGTATAAGAATTTGAGGATTTTGTTTTGCATACTTGCCGTTATTTGCGCGGCAGTTTGCGTGCTTATTTTTATATTTTTCAACCTGTGGGGACTTGTGCCGCTGGGCGGGGCCTGCGTTTTTGCCGCGCTGATGTTTTTGTGCAAGCGGTTGCAGGAATCCGAAGAGTTGAAAAAGAATCCTCCCCCTAGGGCGGGAGATTTTATTACGGGGAAAGCGCCCGCGGCAATCGGCGGAAATGCGGAAAACACAGAAAACGCAACCGAGGACAAAAGCGCGGACGACGAAAGCAATATTTAATTTAAATAGAAAAGTGCGGCGGGTTGCAATTGCAACCCGCCGCTTTTAATTTACGTATTAATTTTAACAAAACGAATTTTCCGTCTGCGCCGGACACGGCAAAGCGGTTTGCACGTTCATTCCCTGCCGACGAGGTAGTCCAAAGTTACGCCGAAAAAATCGGCAAGAGAAATGAGATTGCTCATAGTAGGTTCGCGCAAGCCGTTTTCCCAAAAGCTGATTATGCCCTTGCTTACATTTATTTTTTTAGCAAGCTCCACCTGTCCTATTCCGTTTTCCTGCCTCAGCTCTTTAAGCCGCTCGCCGAATACATTCATTCCGAATAAAATTTTCTCACAATAATAAGAAAAACTCTTGACTTCTTACTATTGTAAGATTATACTTATTTTATAAATATGTACAAGGAGCAAAATCTATGGATGCAACATTAGGAAGCAACGAAAGACTTATTAAGTCCTGGAACTACGCAAAGACGAAAGGCGGTTTAAAAGCCGAAGCCAATTTAACGGTTACCGACAGAAGAGTCATTTCGTCGGTGGCGACAAAACGCAGCATTGTAAGGGATGAAATACCCGTAAGCGCGATTACCGGAGTTTCGACAAGTTATTGCAGCAACTTTTCACTTTTATACATTTTAATGGGCGTTATCTTCTGTATAACGATTATACTATTTCCTATAGGACTTAACTTTATACGAAAAGGAACCGGAACTTCCCTCAGCGTTTATTTCGACGTATCCTTACCCGCTAATCCGTTCATTTCGACCACCTCGATAAGAAAGCGCAGAAAAACAAAGAAGGTTACGGTAAAAGTTGACAGAGCCAGCGCAAAGCAAATTGCCGAAGAACTGAGCACCATAATATTCGTAGAACTTAAAAAATAATTTTTCAGGCGTTCATATGTAAAATTAACGGCGGACAATTGTCCGCCGTTAATTTTTAGCCGTCGTATATACTTAATCGATGTTAAATATATTTAATTAAAAACGCGCTGTCCCTGAATAAAGTAACTCCAACGCTTTGCGGATATCTGCTCTATCTTTGCATAATCCGACGCAGTGTGCAAAATCCAGTTGCCGCCCAGATAGAGAGCGACGTGACCAACGCGCTCCACCCCGACCTTATCCTTGCGCGAATCGTTTGTGAAGAACATTAAGTCACCGCGCTTAAGCTGCGATTTGGTTACCGTTTTGCCCTGATAAATTTGCGTTCTCGTATTGACTTGCAGATTTATATTCGCACCCATGTAGAATATATACTGCATGAGTGAGGAGCAGTCGAATTCGTTTGTTGTAAAGTTTTTTAAAAGTCTGCCGGCGCCGTCGTGGTAACGGATTGCGCCGAACACGTAAGCCGTGCCAAGAAGTTTTGTACCTTCGGCTATTACCGCCTCTATCCTTTCGTCTTCGCTTGCCGTCATTGCGATACTTTCGCAATACTTTGACGAAATATAAGCCGTTTTGTTTTTATAACCTGTTTTATACCAACCGTCGGTTTGTCCGTTAAGCGCGTAGAGCGTGGATTTTTCGGCGGTTCCGCGCACGGAATAACCGGTGCCGGCACCGGAGCGGATGTTTACTCCTGCCGTATTGACCCCGATATACGTTACGGTTTTGACCGTAGGCTTAACGACCGGAACAGTAGGCTCTTCGGGAGTTTCGGGGGCGGAAGGAGTTTCTTCATCAGGCTCCCGGGGGACGTCGGGAACGACTATTCCGTCCGACGGATTGTTTATAATATCATCCGGCAGTATTCCGTCTATTTCGTAATCGCCGCCGTCGGGTTTTTTGAGTTCGGGGGCCATACAACCACTCATGGTTACCGCGGTTGCCACAGCCGCCAAAGCCATTGCTATATGTTTTGACTTTTTCATAATAACCTCCTTTATTGCAAGGTTATTATAACAAAATTTATGCATATACGCAATGTAAAAATTTTGGAAGAAATGGAAACGGGCGCCAGTTGCGCCCGTTATATCATCGATTTAATTTCATTTAAAGCTTTAAATCTGCCAGCCGAAGATGATTATTATAAATAAGAAAAAAGAAACGACTGCGCCTATTAAGTAATACTCGCTTAAAACAAAGCCGAGAACGCCGAAAACAATTGCAACCGAAATTGTGGCTGCCAACAATACGCCCTTGTATATGTAAGGTTTAACGCTGCCGCCGTATTTTGCCAAATCCTTTTTTGCATGGTTGATATAGCCTACGGCGAGAACCGCAAACGAGGCTGCCAGCGCACCGCCGAAAAGAAGAATAAGCCCAGCAAGCACGAGCCCGTTAATTTCCGAAAACATTCCGCCGAAAAGGCAACCGAACGAAACAACGAACCACGCGGCAACGCCGGCTTTATAAAAAAGTTTTTTGCGCTGCTTGCGCTTTGCCTCTTCAAGCTCACGCTCGTTCTTTTGTTCCGTTATAAAGTCGTTTCCGCCCATATTAAAACCCTATGCCGTAAACAATGAAAAATGTAATTATAAGCCCTGCAAAGCCCAATATCATAAGCCACAAAGTATTAAATATAAAACCGCAAATTCCACATGCGCCGAAAGCGAGCATTAACAGAACAGACAGTGCTATTTTCAGGGGTGATTTTTTGAAATTTTTGTCGTTGCCCCGCCTGTATCTTGTGTTTGCCACAACTTTTATCATAAGGATAAGCACAGCAAAAAGCATTGCGCCGCCGAACAGCGAATATACCCAGGCAATAAACGGAAAGCCTTCGACAAGCACGCCAAGCAATAGCAAGACTGCGGTTAACGCCACCCACAATACGATAAAAACACGCATTGCAATGCGTTCCGACCTTTTGATATTCTTGTCCTCGTTATCGAAAATATAGTGTCCGCGTCCCCATTCGTTGCCGCTCGGTTTATATTCAAAGTCCTCTGCGGTGTCTACCTCTTCAAAGCCGTCATCGCCGCCTTCGGGCAGATTATCGTTTTGCATAGGACGAAAATTATTCCACGCCCTCGTTGAGCTTTTTAAGGAGTTCGTCAAGGTCGTTTCCGTGAACGAAAACCGCTTCTTCGATGGTTTCGCCGTGAGCCATTGCACAGCCGAGGCAATGCATACCGACGGACTGCAAGATTTCCGCGCTGTTGGGGTTGATTTTAAGACAATCCATAATTAAGGTGTCCTTAGTGATTTTTGCCATATATTTTTCTCCGTTATTTTTATTCTTTATTTATATTATAGCACGTGCGGCGTTCTTTTACAATTATTTTTAACTGAAAATATTTTTGAACGCGGGCGCGGCAGGATTTACCATTGACAACGGGGCTTGACGTAAGTTATAATATGATAGTTAAAAAGCCTTAAACTAAGGAAAGAGAGAAATGAACAAAGTAAAATTAAGAATATCAGTTGAGCGGACGATGAAGATTTGCACCGCCGCCGTGCTTGCCCTGGCGCTGTTGCTTACCTTTACACTTTCGGATTATTACATATTCAACAGAATAAGCGAGTTTAACGCGGCTTTTGTAATAAGCCAATGGATTAAAAAAACCGGACTGCTTTTGTTGCCGCTGGCGGTTTATTACAACAAGAAATGCTGCGCGGACATAGCTAAGTACATACTGCCGGTTGCGATAATCGTTTCCCTTTGCACTTTCGGGAATTTTTTCGACATAACGTACGTTACGGCGGAAAGCACGGGCGAGCAGATTGCGCTTTCACATTTAAACGAGTTTATGCCGAAGTGGGCGAATATTGCAATGTTTTCGGCGTCGTGCGGGATAGAGCTTGCAGTTTGCGGACTGTTGTTCGTGCGCGACGGCTGGGAAGTTAAGGCAAGGTCATTTGTTTATCTGCCGTTTGCGGTAATTGCGGTTATGCCGCTGAATTTATTTGAAAATTTTTTTGACATTAACAACTACTCCCCCGCTCACTTTTTGTGGTTTAAAAACTTTACCATCTGGCACTTCCTTGCGCTGATAATCCTTGCGGCATTCACCGTCGGGGCTTATTACTTTTTAAAGAATAAGGACGACGAAACGCGGCAACACTACCTGATTGCAACCGCTATAGTATTGCTTATTCAATACCATAGCAAGGACAGCGTGCTTCTGGGCGACGGCTATAACGTTTATTATACGGTGTTTGCGGTTTTGCCGCTGTTTATTTGCAACATAGGCGTTTACGTAAGCTGTCTTTCGGTTATATTGCGCAAAAAGGTTTTATACGCTATTTCGTTTTTTGTGCACGCGGTTGGCGCGCTGACCGTTTTTGTATACTTCGGCAAGGACGATATGTCGAACTACGGAATTATAGGAAGTTATTCGATTTTATATTTCTGTCTTACGCACTGCCTGTTGTTTGCGCTGTGCGTACTGCCGACGGCGCTGGGAATTTATAAATTCAAACCTAAGGACTGCATTACGCCCTTAATTTATTACTGCGTGGTGATAATAATTGCAGCTGTTGCAAGCGGACTGGTTTCTTCTTATTTAAACGCTTATGAATATAACGGCTTTAAACTGCCCGATTACGCTTTGGACAGACCGCCGAACTATGCGTTTACGCAGGTGTGTCCTCTGCCCGTTGAGTTGCCGCTCGTGCCCTTGCAGATTTGGAACTGCACGCTGAATCTGTTCTATCTGATACTTTTATACGTGGCTTACGTTTGCCTTTTCTGGGCTTTTACCGCGGCGTATTACTTGTTTTTACTCATCCGCAAAAAGACGCTCGCAGCTATTTTGAAAAAACGCGCCGCGGCGGAAATTCCGCTTGCGGCAATCGGCGGCAGAGCAAGCGGCGAAACTGCCGTAAGCCGGGACGCCGCGGCGGAAATCGCCGCGGAAGACAATGCGGAAAAGAGCGAAGACCCCGTGGAATAAATTACTTAAAATATAATTACCCCCGACATATGTCGGGGGTAATGTTGTTTTTGAAAGTCCTTTGCGAAACTCGGAACGACAAGCCGTTTAAAAGACCGTTTAAGCGGCAGATACGTGTTTTGAAGTTTCCTTGTTGGTTATATGGTTATGAGCATACGTTTTAACCGAGTTTGCAATATTGTGCATATGGTCGCCGATACGTTCCATATTGATGGCAAGCTGTAAGTATATTGCGCCGGCTTCGGGAGTGCATCTCCCCTCGGTCATACGCCTTAAATGCGCGTCCTGCATCTTCTGGCAAACTTCGTCGGTGGCTTGCTCTTCCCTTTCGACCGCATCCAGATAGTGCAAATCAATTTCGGAGAAGGTTGCCTCAACCTGTTTATAAAGCTCGGTTAAGTGTTCGTCCATTTCCAGAATTTCGGCTTTTGCGTGTTCGGAGAACTGCGCTTTGTCGGTTACCATTTTTTCGGCGTACTCGACTATGTTTTCGGCGTAATCGCCAATCCTTTCGATATCCGAAGTTACGTGATAAAACGAGGAAACCTTGTTTTCGTCGGCTTCGGCCAAGTCTTCAAGCGAGAGCTTTACCAAAAATGACGATATGTAGCGATTGGTTTCGTTTATGTTCTTTTCGGTTTCGGCAAACAGCTCTTTTTGCGAGAGGTCGCCCGTCAATAACATATTTAAAGAACGCTTGTAGTTGGCGAACGCGTCGGCGCCCATTCTGAGAATTTCTTTACGGACCTGCCCGACTGCGATTGCCGGAGTTTTGAGAAAACGTTTGTCCAGCGTTTCGTATTCCTCCTGCTTTTCTTCACCCTTTTTGTCGTGGACGATAAGGCATGCGAGTTTTACGAGATAATTTACGAAAGGCAACAAAACCGCCGTGGTAAGCAAATTGAACATCATATGGAAAATTGCAATCTGCCACGAAAGATTGGGAATGAATGAATTTAAGAAGGAAGCCACGTATCCGCTTGTAAACGCCAGCGGAATTATGAAAATTATGCTACCTATCACGTTGAACAAAAGGTGAACTACAGCCGCACGGCGGGCGTTTACGTTTGTGCCAAGCGAAGAAAAAAGCGCCGTTACGCAAGTGCCCACGTTCGTGCCCAAAATTATGAACATTGCCATAGGAAGGGAAATGAGGTTTTGAGAAGCGAGCGAAATGGCTATTGCGGTTATCGCCGCCGAGGACTGAACCAGTCCCGTTAAGAGCGCGCCCAAAAGAAACAGAACTATTATTTCCCACGTTAAAGTTTCCTTGCCGTAGCCTATGGCTATAAACACCTGCTCAACGGCTTCCTTGATGCCGGGGTTTTTAAGCATTCCGCCCATCGTAACCGAAAGCACATTCATACCTATAAATATAAGCCCCAGTCCCTGCAAAATGGCGCCGACGCGCTTGATTTGGTCCTTTTTGCCGAGCATAGACATCAACACACCCACAAACGCAACGAACGCGAAAAGCGCGGTTATTTCAAATTCGGCGCCCGTTGTGGATACGGCGGTTATAAACGCGGTTATCGTGGTGCCGATATTGGCGCCCATTATTACGGAAGCCGCCTGCGTAAGCGTCATAAGCCCCACGTTTACGAAGCCGACTATCATAACCGTGGTTGCCGACGAACTGGTGACGATTGCGGTTACCGCCGCGCCGGTGCCCACTCCCAAAAAGCGGTTTTTAGTTGCCTTTGACATCAGCCTGCGCATAGATTTGCCCGCCGCCGTCTCGAGATTGGTGCCCATCATATTCATACCGATTATGAAAGCGGCAACTCCGCCGAACAGCAACAGCATACTGTTGACGATTGTGAGTATTTCGGACGCACCGAGAGCCAAAACAGAATTTACCATAAATTTTTTCCGGAAAGTATTCGGCAAGGCGGCAGAACGCAACCTTTACCAAATACATTTTAACAATTTTATAATACGGTTGTCAAATGAAATTTTACGGCGCGAAAGATTGCAATTTTTTGTCGGGAGATGTAGAATTGTGGTTGAGGTTTTGATTTTATGTTTAATATAGTTCTGGTGGAACCCGAAATACCGCAAAACACGGGAAATATAGTAAGAACCTGCGCGGCGACGGGATGCCGCCTGCATCTTGTACGCCCTTTGGGGTTTGAAGTAACTGATAAGCACCTGAAACGCGCCGGACTGGATTATTGGAAGGACGCGGAAATTTTTTATTACGACAGCTTTGAAGAAATAAAAAACGCCAACCCGAACGCTTCGTTTTATTATTTTACTACCAAGGGACTTGCCCGACACTCGGACGCAAAGTTTGAAAAGGGAGATTTTTTGGTGTTCGGAAAAGAAACTAAAGGACTGCCCGAAGAACTTTTGAAAGCCAATAAAGAATATTGTTTGAGAATCCCCATGATAGGCGAAACGCGAAGCCTTAATCTTTCGAATTCGGTGGCGATTGCCGTTTACGAAGCTTTGCGGCAGACTGATTTCGAAGGGTTTAAAACCGAAGGTCAACTGCACGGTTCAAAGTGGTGATTGCACGGCGTTTTATACTTTACATTTTTTGAATATTATATTATAATCAAATTATGAAACTTGATAAAATTGTAGTTGCGAGCGGAAACGAAGGGAAAATTGCCGAAATAAAGGCGATTTTCAAGGACGCGGAAATAGTTTCTATGGGTGAACTCGGGTTTACCGATGAAATAGAAGAAACCGGCTCCACTTTTAAGGAAAACGCTTACATAAAAGCTGCGGTTATTGCAAAAAAGTATAATATGCCGGCGCTTTCGGACGATTCGGGGCTGTGCGTTGACGCCCTCGGCGGAGCGCCCGGAGTTTATTCCGCCAGATTTTCGGGCGAAGGTTCCAAAGCCAACAGGGCGCTGCTTTTAAAGCGGATGGAACACATAACCGACAGGCGCGCCCACTTTGAAAGCGCCGTTTGCCTGTGCACTCCGGACGGAAAAACGTACTTCGGCGAAGGAAAGACGTTCGGTAAAATTTTGCAGGAAGAAATAGGAACGAACGGATTCGGATATGATTGTCTGTTTTTTTCGGACGACCTTAAAAAGAGTTTCGGAATTGCCGGAGACGACGAAAAAAACGCCGTGTCGCACCGCTTCCGCGCGTTGCAGGATTTGAAGAGTAAACTCAAATGAAAACTGTTGCGGTGCTTTCAGACACTCACGGAAACCGCAGAGCGATTGACAGACTTTCGCAGATTTTAAGCGAGTGCGATTATATTATTCACCTTGGCGATACTTCGGAAGACGGCGCATATATACGCTCGAATTACGGAAGCAAGACTTATCTGTTAAACGGAAACTGCGACGGATGCAAACTGGGCGAGGACGAACTTATACTTGAAACAGAGGGCGTAAAGATTTTTGCGGCGCACGGACACCTGTACGGAGTTAAAAGCGGATTAAAAAAACTTGCCGCAAGAGCAAAAGAACTGGGATGCGGCGTTGCGCTTTACGGGCACACGCACAGCGCGCGCGAGGACGAAGCCGATAACGTTGTGCTTATAAATCCCGGCTGTATGACGAGATACGGTGGCGGAAGTTATTGCTATTTGGTTTTAAACAACGGTAAAGCGGTTGCCAAAATTGTGGAAACCGACGCATATTAAGGGGGTAACGTTTTAAAAGAAATGAAATTCAAACACACATTCCACGTATTCGTCGATAATTTTAACATCACTTATAAGCAGCTTTTATACAGGCTTGCCGTGCTTGTTGTTGCGGGAATAGTATTTTATTTTTCGGTTATTCCCTTTATTAACGGGTTTTTGCCCGAACTGAACAACCTTATTAACAACGCGGGGGATTTCGTTTTAAAACTTTTGAACGGCGAAGTTTCGGAGCTGACGAAAATTTCGGAAAAAGTTAAAGAAGCTTACGCCGCGCTTATGGATTTGGTTCATGCGAAAACGACAGATATTGCCGTGGTAATCGTAATTTTTACCGTAATTTATCTCATCGCTTCGTTTTTCAACGGACTGGGAAATTACGCGACGGCAACCTGCATAAACGACAAAATGGCGCTCCGCGCGAATTCTCCGTTTTTGAGTTCGCTCATTAAAAACATTAAACAGGCCTCTCTTTTCAACGCGCTGTACGTACCCCTCACTTTCCTTTACGACGCGGTAGTTGCGGTTGCAATGTTTTTCTTTATTTTCTATCTTGTGAACAGCATTGTTCCGTTTTTGGTATGCGTTTTCCTCTTCGTTCTTGTAATCGTTTTATCGATAGTGCTTAAACTTACTTTTACGTGCGACTGGCTGCCTGCGATTATCCGCGGAAAGCAGAGCCCCGTAAGCGCTTTGAAATACACGTTTTCGCGCAGGAATAAAGAGACGTTAAACGTTTTATCGAATTTTGTGGTTATGGCGCTGATTATTTTCGGGCTGAACGTAGCGGCGTTTTTCTGCACGCTGGGCGTAGGTCTTTTAATAACCATCCCGGCAAGCGCGGTTATGATTGTATCGTTTTATATGGTAAACTATTACGACCGCGAGGAAATAAAGTACTTTGTGGACAAAAACACAGTCGTCAAGCCGGCGAAAGAACACACTCCCACGCGCGAAGAATTTTTCCGCGGCACGGAGGACTGACGCACATTGCGCGTTTATGCGGCAAAAATTGCGTTTTTTAAGCATATAAGCCGCAAAAAAAATAATTTATTTTATTATTCCCTCTTTACAAGGAGGGATTTTTTTTGTATAATTTATTTGGTATACCACACAACTTTTACGGTATATTATTAAAGGAGGAACAAATGGGTTATCTTGAAATTTATAATAAGTGGTTGTCCGACAAGCGGTTAAACGACGAAGCGAAAGCCGAACTCGAAAGCATCAAGGGCAACAACGAAGATATAGAATACCGTTTCGGAGCCGAATTGGAATTCGGTACGGCGGGCATGCGCGGGATTATCGGTTACGGTACGAATATGATGAACATATATACCGTTAAGCGCGCCACACAGGGACTTGCGCAGTTCATTTTAAAACAGGGCGGGGAAGCAATAGAACGCGGCGTTGTAATTTCTTACGACACTCGCCGCAAGAGCAGGGAATTTGCCGAGGCGGCGCAACAGGTTCTGGCGGCTAACAATATCAAGGCGTATCTATTTGACGACGTTCATCCGGTGCCTATGCTCTCGTTCGCCGTAAGATGCCTTAATACGTACGCAGGGATTATGGTAACCGCTTCGCATAACCCCAAACAATATAACGGATATAAAGTTTACGGAAGCGACGGCGCGCAGATGAGCCCCGCCGACACCGAAGTGGTTGTGGATTTTATTAAGAAAACCGAAGACTATCTCGGAACCCCCTCCCCCTCCGAAGAACAGCTCAAAAAATACGCAAAAACAGTGCCCGCGAAGGTTGATAAAAAATATTATAAAGAATTAACCAAACTGACGCTTTCGAAGAAAGCCGTTAAGAAATGCGGAAAGGATTTGAGGCTGGTTTACACGCCCGTGCACGGTTCGGGTTACGTACCCGTAACGACGATACTCAAAAAACTCGGCATAAACGTTATGGTCGTCGAGGAGCAGACAAAAAAGGACTCTGAGTTTTCCACGGTGGAAGTACCCAACCCCGAATACAAGGAAACGCTTTCGCTTGGCATTAAACTTGCGCAGAAACGAGAAGCGACCGTCGTCTTCGGAACTGACCCCGACAGCGACAGGCTGGGCGTTGCCGTAAAAAACAAGGAAGGCGAATTTGAAGCGCTTTCGGGAAACCAGGTTGGCATACTTCTTTTAGATTACATATTGACGCGTCTTTCGGAAGACGGTAAGCTGCCGCCGAACGCCGCGGTTGTTAAATCGTTCGTGACAACCGGAATGGCAAAAGCTATTTGCGACAAATATAAAGTCACCCTCTTTGAAGTGCCCGTAGGGTTTAAGTTCATAGGAGAAAAGATTAAAATTTGGGAAAACACCCACGAATATACTTATGTATTCGGTTTCGAAGAGAGTTGCGGCTACTTGCGCGGAACGCACGCAAGAGACAAGGACGCGGTTGTTGCTTCGATGCTGACCGCCGAAATGGTATGCTATTACACGAGCATTGGGAAAACGGTTTATCAGCGTTTGCTTGAAATTTACAGCGAGCTGGGTTACGTTTTAGACTGCAATATTTCAATTCCTTTTAAGGGCTTGAACGCGATGAAGGACATGAATGCGGTTGTGAACGGCTTAAAGGAAAAACCTGCGACTAATTTCGGCATTTACAAAGTTGCAACCGTAAGAGATTATTCGAAAAACTTAAAAACGGATATTGCAACGGGAACCGCGACGGAAATAGAAAAAGATTTCCCGAAGGTGAACTGCGTTTATTACGAACTGGAAAACGGAAGCTTTGTATGCGTGAGACCTTCCGGCACCGAACCCAAGCTCAAGATTTATTTCTCGGTAAAATCACGCAACAAGCAGGAAGCCGAAAGCCAGCTTGAACAGTTGCAGACGGCGGCTAAAGCAATGCTCGGGCAATAATGAGTTCGCTGTTATCATCGGGAATAATTGCGCAGAGGGTGTTCAGCCCCGTTTATATAATTCTCGATTCCGTATTTATCGTTGCGTTTTTAGCGGCGCTTATAGCAAGAAAGCGGTTTATGACGGCGCTGTTCGCCGTTTTCGGCGGAGTGCTGTATATGATTGTAGACTACGGCATATTCCACCTTGCGTTGCATACGCGTTCCATTGAAAACGGCGACCTGTTCTGGGTGCTTTTGTGGATGTCGATGAGCTACGGCATAACGAATTTTGCACTGATATGGATTTGGCTCGGTAAAGACGAACACTACAAAGAGTACACCGCCGCTATATGGATTTGGTGGATTTGCTGTCCTATGCTTTCGGAAACATTTACCGGAAGCGACACGGCGCTGATAAAAATTCAGCGGACAACCGGCTCTTACCACGGATATATGGCGCTGTTTATGGTGATAAGTTACTTTGCCGTAATAGTTTACAACCTTATTCAAAAAGATAAGGATAAGCGGTTTAACATAGTGTGGCTGTTCGTTTTAGGCGTGTTGGCGCAACTCGGCTGGGAAGCGGGTCTGTTAATAGGCGGAATACGAAGCGCGGACTTTGACCCGTTTACTAAAATTATGACTCTTATAACCAATTCGCTTGTGGAGACGAATCTGGGTATGCCGGCAATTTACTGCATATTCCTTTTACTGACGGCTCGTTTTACGGAAAATCTGAAAAAACGGGATTTGAAAGTTTCGTTTACCGAAAGGCTGAAAGAGAGCAACCTTGCAAGGTATCCCAAACGAGCAAAACAATAAATTTATTATTTAACAATTTAAAGCAATATAAAACGCCAACCTCACGGTTGGCGTTTTTAATTGTTGAGTCTTTAAATCGTTATAATTTCTTTTGGGGATTTTATTATTTTGTCGGCGCCCGCCGATTTAAGTTCGTCCTTGGAACCGAAACCGTACAGCACGCCCACGGACGAAACTCCGTTTGCCTTTGCGCCTGCAATATCGTGTTTTCTGTCGCCCGTCATAACGGCTTCGCGCTTGTCTTTCAATCCGCTCTTTTTTATTGCGTAAGCGAGCACGTCGGCTTTTTCGGAACGGCTTGAATTAAGAGTTGCCCCCGTAATATCTTTGAAATACGGCGACAACCCGAAATGGTCCATTATCTTTTCCGCAAACACTTCCGGCTTGGAAGTTGCAAGATACAGTTCCTTCCCCCTGCGATTGAGCTCGGCAAGCGCCGGAATAATTCCTTCGTAAACCGAGTTTTCATACAAACCCTTGCAGGAAAAATATTCACGGTAATATTCGACGGCGAGAAGCGCGTCGTTTTTTGAAAAGCCGTAAAATTTTTGAAAGGATTCTACAAGCGGCGGACCGATAAACGCCGTAAGACTGCGCTTGTCCTCCACTCCTATACCGAATTTTTCAAGGGAATATATAATAGAGTTAGTAATACCCGTGAAAGGATTGGTAAGCGTTCCGTCCAAATCGAAAAACATATATTTAAAAGTTTTATTCATCGTATTGAGTATAGCACAAACAAGCAGGACAGTAAAGCGCGAAAGCGTTTTTTAAAGCAACGCATTTTTTACGCTTATGGTTATATGACAGACCGCAAACAAAACCGCGAAAGCAATTAAGGGAACGCTTAACAGCATTACGCCGCTGAAAATAAAAATTACGGACGGGATTACCGACAGCGAAACCGCCTTTAAGAGTCCGCCTTTGTTGAAGAGGATTATCCAGAATATACAGTAAGCAAGACACAGCACTCCGTTCACCGACAGATAAACGGCAAGCGCACCGGCAAACCAGAAATTGAAATATGTATACGGGATATTAAAAATCATAAAAACAAAACACGCGTATCTGCCCGTTTGTTCGAGTATTTCAACCGCTTTGTTTGCATATTTGTTTTCAGCCCCGTCTTTATGTTTGACGGCGTAGATTATATTGGGAACCATAATCAAAGCCATTATCCCCAATCCGTAATAATTGAACCAGTCCATTGCAATTATATTTTAACACAAAACGGAATTACAGGCAAGCTTTTAACGAATTCTATTCCTCACCGTTGCCTCATCCTGCCGTTTGTAAGGCGCCGTTTAATTTGTTTCAGCACATAATACAGAATTTCAACATCAAATTCGGCATTTTATCCGCACCAGTAACGAGGACTTTTTCGACGAAAACCGTTTCGGGTGAAATATTTTCAGTTATCATTTAAGAACCTACAATGAATTTATTTCGTCTTTGCTGAAGTAAAGAACGCGTAAAACCTGCGAAAAACGACAAAAATAGCGCAGAACATGTTTCAAGTTCTACGCTATTTGGCTGTTCAACGTATTTTATTTTAACAAAACAAATAAATTTTATCAAACCGCTGAAATGTTTTTTGTAATTTCTATTTCACCTATTTTGTTTGCTTTTAAAGCGTCGTTCCAGATTTGGTTGTTGGCAAATTGCAAAGCGTAATGCGGTTTGCCTTCCGACTCGCCGCCGTAAATATAGAGATAAACGGCGTATTTACCGTTTTTGAGGGTTAAGTCCGTTTCGTAATTTACGCTGCTGCAACCCGTGAAATTTTCCGCCTGCCGTGTAAGCGCCACCTCGCCGTCTTCATTTACAAACAATAATTTCGTATACTTTTGCTTGTTTAAATTGCCGAAGCCGACGTTTTTAATTGTTAAACTTATTTTCAATTTACTGCCTGAACAGTTAAACAGGGATTCGGTTAAAACAAACCTGTAACCCATTCGGTTTTCGATATAATTAAAAGCTGTTTTGCCGAAATAGAGATTTTCATTTCCGCAAGCGGAATTATAATTCGTATTCTTCCACTTTTCGATAACTTTATTATTCCACTCGATATTTAAGTAGCTTAAATGCATTTTAAACATTTCGGGCAGGCATTTATCGATGTCGTGCAGAGAGCTGTCCGGCACAACCACTTCCCCTCCGTACGGCAGGTGCGCAGTTTGCTTACTTAAAAATTCCACTTCCTTTTCGCGGTTCGTATAGGTGCCCACATCCGTTTGTGAGCCGAGATAACCGTCGTTATAAATTCCGAGGCGGTAAGCCTTGTCGGTACTGCTTACGGCGTAGTTTTCGATTTGGTTTACGGTTATTCCGAGATAATCGTAAATCATTTTCGGCGTGCGCGCCAGCACGGGGATATCTTCAGTATTGCTTAAAAACGTTTCAAGAACAGGAGTTATATGCGCGGCGTCGGCTATCGAGCTGGAATGCATTTCGCCCCACGGACCAATCATTCCCGCCTCTATCGCCGTTATCGCGGTTTGAAACCTGTTCAAAACCGGACAAACCTGTTTTATATGGTTTAACATCGTTTGCAGTTCCGGTTCCTTATTTTTTTCGCCACCGTAAAACGGGTCGTAAGCAAACCGCACCACCGCACTCTTTTCATTTTGATTTAAAAATGAAAGCAATTCCTCTAAACCGCTAACCGCACTTTCGGATAACGGCTTGTCGGCAACGCCGTTTACCGCTCCGGAAAAAACGCTTATATCTATGCGAAGGTGATACAGCTGAGTTGAAGCCGATATTATACCCTTATTGTAATCCGCACCGCCGTCGGTTACTCTTACGTAAACCGGTCTGTAAAAGCCCTGGTCGGGATTGTTTATATTTTCGGTGCTTTCGGCGTAATTTAAGTTCTGCCTTACGTCTTCCGCAAAACCGCCTCCATCAGATGGATACGCGTATGTAAGTATTAAAAGAATTATCAGAGCGGCAATCGAAACGGTCAAAACAGAAGTTGCCGCCGCTAAGAGTTTTTTCAAATTCATATACTTAACCCCAAATTAAATAAGCAGCGCCAGCACAGGCAAAGTTGCAATAGAACATATTGACCCCAAAAGCACGGTGTTTGCCGCAATGTCCTGCCCCTCGCCCAAAAGTTCGGCAAAGTTCTGGACAACGGAAGCCACCGGACAGGCGCACATAACGTACATACACATCATAAGTTCCTTATCGACGTTCAACAGATACAAAACGCCGTAAACAAACAGCGGAAATACTATCTGGTTAATTGCCACCGAAAAATATTGCATCCAGTTTGTAAACAAATTTTTAAAACGGATTGTGGCAAGGCGCATCCCCATAATCAGCATACACATCGGCGTCGTCATTTTGCCGAGAATAGTAATCATATTGTCAAGCTGACCTAAAAAAAGTCCGTTTTCCGCAGAAATTTTATACCCCGTAATAAAAAACGGCAGCGCTACGGCGATGCTTATTATAGCCGGATTCAATAAAACCGATTTAACGCTTATGTATTTTTTATCGCGTGTAATTATTGCGGAAACCAGCGTCCACCCCAAAAGACTCATAGACAGAAAATACATCATCGAATAAGCCGCAACGTTTGGCGACTGCGGAAAAACCGCTTCCAACAAAGGAACGCCCAGAAACGAACAATTTGAAAGCGTTGTGGCAACCGTGGTTATTCTGTAACGGATATCGTTAAACTTTTTGCGGAATATAAGACAGAATAAACCTATAAAGATGAGCTGAACGGCGGTTATTACTCCCAAAAATATCAGAAGATTTACACCGAGTTCCGGAGTAAAATTTGCCTTGTTGAAAGAATAAAGCGTAAGCGCGGGCTGACAGACGAACATTAAAACTTTTGAAAAATATTTTATGTTGTCGGGCTGCACTGCTTTTACTTTTACCAGAATAAACCCCGGCACTGCCGTTAAAAGCATTATGCCGACCAATGTGAGTGTAGTTAAAAATGCTTGCATAATTTTATTATAGCACCCGCGTTTTTAAAAGGCAACGCGAAAAATATAAGGCGCGCTAAAAAGCACGCCTTTTTATGGCGCAGAGAGAGGGATTCGAACCCCCGGATAGTTGCCCATCAACGGTTTTCAAGACCGCCGCGTTCGACCGCTCCGCCATCTCTGCATTTTTATTAAATTTTACAGAGCGGGAGAACGCGGGCGTTCGTCGCACCGAAGGCGTATGCCTTACCGCTCCGCCATCTCTGCATTTTTATTAAATTTTACAGAGCGGGAGAACGCGGGCGTTCGTCGCACCGAAGGCGTATGCCTTACCGCTCCGCCATCTCTGCATTTTTATTAAATTTTACAGAGCGGGAGAACGCGAGCGTTCGTCGCACCGAAGGCGTATGCCTTACCGCTCCGCCATCGCCAAAATAATTAACGCGTTTATTTTAACAAAACCGCCGTTTGGTGTCAAATGATTTTACGGTGCTCTTTTACCGTTGTCCGCCGTTTTTATAGCGGTTATTCAAAAGTTTGTCGTAAGAATAATTCTTCTTTATTTCATCAATTTTACCGGATAAAAAATAACTGTAAATATTGTTATCAGATGCATAAATACAGTGGTCCTGTAAATTAACGTTGTTTATACTGCACATAAGCTGGACCGCGCCGGTGAAATTATCGTCATTTTCGGACGGAAACGAACTTCCGCTCAGATGGTTGTGAGCAATTAACATTGCATAAGGTTTTACGGTTGAAATCACTCTTGACACCCTGTCCGCATCAACCTCCACCTGATTTGTCTCGTTTGTGGAATAGGTGAATATTTTTTTAATTTGCCCATTCTTTTCAAGACAATACAATTCAAGCACTTCCTCCGCCTTTCCGCGAAATCTCAGTTTGACAAAATTCTGAAAATCTTCGTAACTTTTCAATACTGCGACGGCTGCGGCTTCGGAAACGGCGTCTTGCAAAACGCATCTGCCTATGCATTTAAGATACAACGCCACGCTCTCCCCGACGCCGTCCACCGTACAAAGCTCGTCAATTTCAGCCGATAAAACTCCCTTTATGTTACCGAAAGTTTTTAAAAGAGCGTGAGCTATGGGATTTGTATTTCTGCGCGGATAAGCATTGAAAAGCAAAATTTCCAAAAGCTCGTGTTCATAAAGCGAGTCGCCTCTCTTAAGTTTTTCATACATTCTGCTTCTGTGACCCTCGTGCATAATCTGTTGCCTCTTTAACCGAATTTTATCACAAAACAAAGTAGTTTGCAACATATTATCCGCAATTTGCCGAAACGAAAGTTAACGCTTATTGCAAATATTCCGCAATATTGCAAAAAAAACAGCGCGCATTAACAACGTGCAAATAGCTTGCATTTTTTGTTAGTATATATTAAAATTATACCGTCGCAAAATGAGACGCGGCTTGAGGGACATATGAAAGAGTTTTTTAAAGGTCTTGTAAAAGACCGGCAAAGCATTTTAAAAACCGCGCTTTTCGGGGCGTTTATTTTGGCGGAGACCGCCATATATATTGCGTTTATTGCCATTCAGGTGCCCACGCACGCCGACCCGATTTACCTTAAATACGCAGGAATACTCCTTTGCGTTACCGTTTCCGCCGCGAGCATTTACTTTTTCAGAACCGACGGGATTACGATGACCGTTGCGCTTGTCTTTACGGCGGTTTCGGATTTGTTTATATTAGTTATGAACAAATATTACGAAGCAGGCGTTTCGACTTTTATTGTAGTTCAGATTACTCACTTTGTAAGAATTTATATGATAAGCGGCAAAAAGCCCTATATATCAATTGGGATAAGGCTTGGCGTTATAATTGCGGCGCTGATTACTTTCGGCGTTTTAGGCAAACTTAACGCGCTTATAGGGCTTGTATGCATTTACTTCCCCATGCTTGCGGGCAATGTGATAGACAGCGCGTTTTTGATAAAAATTTCAAAAAAATATATACTTTATTTTATGGGGCTGCTCTTCTTTTTGGGTTGCGACATATTTGTGGGGCTGTGCGAGGCGGGAAAGATAGGACTATCGATTATCCCCGCCAACCTCGACTTTTTTGCTCACCTTATGATTTGGCTCTGCTATCTGCCCGCGCAGACCTTTATTGTACTTTCGGTAAACAACGCACAGTATAAGCCGTTCTTTTTAAATAAACCCCTCAAAAGCGCAGCCGCCGCGGAAACAGTTTCAACGGAAGGTGAAACAAAGGCAAATGAAGAATAAGCTTTTAACAGCGCTATTTATAATTGCGTTGGTGCTGTTTTTAATAACGGTATCGATTGGTCTGCCGATATATTGCCGTTTTTTATATTACATTCAAATTAACACTTTAAACTTAACCGAAAAAACGGGATGGTCGTACGACGTTATTAAAACCGCTTACGACGAAGTTCTAAACTTTTGCACCCTTGCCTGGGTTACCGAATTCAGCGCGGGAGCGCTTAAATTTTCGGAAAGCGGCGCGGCGCACTTTGCCGACTGTAAAGTATTGTTTAATTTAAATCTGTACGTTATGATTTGTTCAGCGGCAGCAGTGCTGACGCTGTTAATTTTGCACAAGTGTAAAATTATTAAAATTTTAAAAATCAAGGGACACGCGGCTTATTTCTGGGCGGCAACCGCCGCGGTTGCGTTGCCCGTATTGCTGGTGATTATTGTTGCAATCGTCGGGTTCGATAGGGCGTTCGTCGCTTTTCATTCAATTTTCTTTCCCGGTAAAAGCAACTGGATTTTCAATTTTAAGACCGACGAAATTATTTTGGTAATGCCGCAGGAATTTTTTATGAACTGCGTAATAATTATAGCCGCGGGACTTGTAACTTTGTCGGCGGCGCTTATACTCATTGACGTTTTGCTGAGGCATAAAGAAAAAAATGCGTATAGAAAGACTTTATCTTAAAAAACTTAATAACACACGCGATTTGGGCGGATTCCCTGCGGCGGAAGGCAAAGTTATAAAAAAAGGTAAACTCATCCGCAGCGGAAAACTTTACAAATTGCCGAAGAGCACGCTAAACGCGTTAACAAAACTGGGCGTAACGACGGTTATCGATTTGAGAACCGCTAAAGAAACCGAAGAATATCCCCCCGCTGTAATTAACGGTTCAAAATATATTCATATACCGCTTGTATGTACGGCAACGACGGGAATTACGCACCAGAAAAGCATGGCGGCGACCATGATGAAAGAGAGCAAACGCATTAAAAGCGAATTCGGCACGGCTGATAATTATATGAAAAGTATGTATGAAATTATACTTTTCAGTGAACAGTCGAAAGAGAGTCTGAAAGAGATATTCAGACTTATACTCGAAGAAGACGGCTGTATTTTGTGGCATTGCAACGGCGGTAAGGACCGCACGGGAATAGTTGCAATGCTGTTGGAAACGCTTTTGGGCGTAAATGAAGAATTGATTATAAAGGATTACGTCGCCTCTGATAAATTTCAGCGCCGCAGAAGAAACATTCAGAAATTAGGTTTGAAAATCGTGCCGCTACCGCGAAGATTCAAGAAAATTCTTTATGCCCTTATGAATGCTAAACCCCAATATATTACGGGAGCAATAGAAGAAATTAAAATAAGATACGGTTCGGTTGAAAACTATTGCAAAACCGAACTCGAACTGACGGACGCAGATATAAAAACACTTAAAGAAAAATATCTGGTATAATATTTTGCATATAATTTTACAGCCGCCGCGCAATTTTGCGCGGCGGCTGTACCTATTTTAAAGATTATTTATTGTAGCCCCCGGGGTTTTTGGATTGCCAGTTCCAAAGGGATTGGCACATATCCTCTATGCCCAGCTGCGCCTCCCAGCCGAGCTCTCTTTTCGCCTTGCCGGCGTCCGCGTAGCATGCCGCGATATCTCCCGCTCTCCTGGGTTTTATTACATACGCTAACTTTCGGCCGCAAGCTTTTTCAAACGCTTTTATTA
>CAJUGI010000012.1 GCA_910586065.1 uncultured Christensenella sp.
GGCGTAACCATGGCTGCAAAGACAGGCACGTTTACGACTGGCTACGGCACGGCAAACTCGGCAAAGAACCCATGGGATTATTTCACGTCGGATAACGGCAGTTACGAGGTGTCGTCAACAGGCACAGGCGCGTCTAAGCAGGCGACGTTGGGGCTGTTGATAGACGTACCGTCCACACCGGCGGGTCTGACGTTTAACGGTTCGGTGCAGGAGATAATAAGTAATTACAATACGCAGTATATCGCGTCGTATACGGTAACGGCGACGTATGAAACGGGAACGACGAAGAGCATAACGGTCACTACGCCGACGGTAGACGGAATGTTTATAAAGGCGCGGGACGCGGCGGATTATAAGATAACGTTCAAGTTAAAGGCCGGGTATTCGTGGAAGACGACGAAGACTGCGGCGGACGTAACTGTAACGGCTACGATAAACAAGAAGGCTATAACTGCGGCGAGCACGGTGTCGAACAAGGTATACGACGGCACGACCGCGGCGGGCGTAACGGTAGGCGCAATAACGGGCAATTTGGACGGCAGTAATTTAACGGTAACGGCTACGGGCACGTTTGCGGACAAGAACGTCGGGACGGGAAAGAATGTAACGATAAAGTATACGTTGGGTGGCAGTAAAGCAACCAACTATACTATGGCAAACAAGACGGTAACGGCAAATATAACAAAGAAGCCGATAACGGGCTTGGCGTGGACGAACGACGCGTTAACGTATAACGGTGCGGCGCAGAAGCCTGTGGCGACAGTAGGAACTGAGCAAGGTTTGTGCGCGGGAGATACGGCGTTCACGGCAACGGTAACGGGAGAGCAAACGAACGCCAGTGCGAGCGCGTATGTAGCGACGGCGACGGCGTTGGCGAACAGTAACTATGCAATGCCTGCGGCGGGCACTTCGTATTTAACGCACAATTACAGTATATCTAAGGCGGAGCTGTCGGTAACGTGGGACGGTACGGCAATAACGTATTCTGGTTCGCAGCAGTATCCGTTAATAACGGGAGTAACAACGGCGGTAACGCAAGGCACGTTGCCGACGAAAGCGGACTTTACATATCAGGTAACGGCTGGCGGCACGAACGCGGGCACGGGTAACACGGTAAGGGCAACGCTTTCTGGCGCGTTCACGACTAATTTCAAGTTAATAGTAACAGGTTCGGACGGAGTAGACGGCTCGGCCCAGGCGTACGTTACGAAAAATTACGAAATCAAGAAAGCGGCGTTGACTGTAACGGTGAGCGGGAATGCGTGGACGTATGACAAAGCTGAGCACAATCTAATCAAGGACGGATACAGTGCAAAGACGGTGGACAATAAGACGCCGACGTTTGGCGGCGGTTCAGCGGTGTGGAGATTTGCTACGTCAACGGACAACGGTGCTACGTGGAGCAGTTGGTCGACGACAATGCCGAAGCTAACGAACGTAGCGGACGGCGGTACGAAAGTCAAGGTACAGGTAGAAGCGGATAATCATGAGATATATGAAAGCGAAGCGTTAGGTATAACGATAAGCGCGGCGGACATAACCGGGGCGACGGTAACGCAACCGGGAGCGGTGACGTACACGGGATTATCGCAGCCGCTGACGGTAACCGGAGACAGAAAGCTTGTGATATCGGTGTTGTTTGCGACGTCGGGAATAAGAGAAGAGCTGGTGTTGGATAAAGATTACGAAGTAACGTACAGTAACAGCAACGGCGGACTTGGCAATAATACGAATGCGGGCACAGTAACGGTAACAATAAGAGGCAAGGGCAATTACGACGCGGCAAAGACAACGACAACGACGTATGTAATCAATAAGGCAAAGATAACGGGATTGAGCTGGACGTTGCCGGAGAATATGAATTACAGCGGGACGACAAAGACGTTGAGCGCGTCGGCTACTGGGACGGCGAACGGAATCGGAGCAAATTATCTGCCTGTATCGGGAAGTGATTTCACGTATACATACAGCGCGTTGGACAGCGGATTGACGCTTGTGGACGGAAGCGCGGTAAACGCGGGGAATTACAAGGTAACGGCGGCGATAAAGGCCGGCACGTCGTATGCGAACAACTTTGAGTTTGATTCGTCTGTAGCGAACGTAGATAGTAAGGAATTCAAGATAAAGAAAGCGGTAATAAAAGCGGACGGAATCTTGTGGGATAATTTAACGCAGAACTATACGGGCGGCGCGCTCAATCCGACGATAGACATGAGCACGGTGGATTACGCAACGGCGGTAGACGTTTCGGCGCAGTTGACGGCTGGGGATTTCACGTATACAACGCAGACTAACGCAGGAGAGAATCTGGCGATAACGGCTACGCTTAGCGCGAGTGCGGCGGAGAACTTCACATTTTCCGCGACGGACGAGAGTGTAAAGACGTTAACGACGAATTCGTTCAAGATAAGTGCGTTGGGTATAACGTTGACGGAGACGTTGGCGGCTTTGGCGTACGTAGCGGTTTACGACGGCGAGAAGCATGACGCGTTAAAGAGCGGTTATGCGGAAAAAGTCGTGCTTATAGACGAGAGAGACCGTTCGTCTGTGAAGTGGTATTACAGCTATGAGAATCTTGCGGCAGGTAGTGAAGACTGGACTGAAGGTATGCCAACGGTCAAGGACGTAGCGGACAGTGAAAGGACGATATATTTTAAGGTAACGGCGGATAACCACGAAGCGTTTTTGGGTGATACCAAAGTAACGGTAACGGCTAAGGACGTAACGGTAACGGCGAATACGCTAACGGTAACGGGCAAGACGTACGACGGCACAGCAGACGTAGCGTCGGCGGACGTGGATGTTAGCGGAGTCGGGTTCAGCTGGAAGCATGCAAACGACGAGCTGGGAGTAACGTTCACGGCGGCGGTGTATGCGGACAGGAATGCGGAAGAGAACAAGACGGTAACGGTAAGCGGACTGGAGCTTGTGGGCGCCGCGTCGGGGAACTATAAACTGATATCGGATTCCGCAATAACTACGGCGACGATAGCGCCGTTGAAAGTAGAAATAAAATGGTATCACGACCAGGCGGACGCAGAGCACGAAGGTCTGGAAGTAGTGTACGACGGTAATTCGCACGTAGCGATAGCGGTAATCAGCAACAAGAAGAACGACGCGGACAGCGACAGGCTGGACGTATCCTTTGTTGCGGAGGGAACGGTAGCAAGGGATAAAGCGGATTATCCGGTAAGAGCGAATTCGGTTATAACAAACGCGACGGGCAACTATACGTTGGAGGGCGTGGATTTAAGCGCGGTATTAAAGATAACCGGCACGGGCGACCTTATATATAAAGAGGAAGACCCGGAGATATCGAAGCTGGTATATGACGGAACCGAGAAGATACCCGTGTTGTATTACACGGACAAATCGGGCAAGAAAGTATATCTGGACAGGACGGCGTTTGAGAGTTATTCGGTAATCAGCACAAGCGGCGCGGCGGTAGTAAACGGCGCGGCGGTAAACGCGGGAACGTACAGAGCAACAATCGAGTTATCGCAGTTATACGACTGGTCCGGCAGTGTTAGCGGTTCGGCGGAGTCGCGCGTGCGTGAATTTTTCTTCACGGTAGAAAAGGCTACGGTAAGCGGTCTTGGAGTCAAGGGAGAAACGGGAATGACCGTAAGCGGCGTTAACGAGTTTACGGTAACGTATAACGGCAGCGCTCATGCGCTTTCGGCGGACTGGAGTAAAATAACAGTAAACGGCGCGGCTCTTGACGGTTTATCCGAGGCGGTAAAGGAAGCGTTCTTTAATGCAGACGGCAGTGTTAAGGGAATAGAGGCGGAAGTTTACTACGACGGCACAACGGCTACGAAGACGAACGCAAACGAAAACGGCTACGAAGTAGAAATACGTTTCAATGTAAACGGCAACTTCAACGCAATTGCTTCGCTTACGGCAAAGCTTATAATAGAGCGGAGTGAAATAGATATAAGCGGAGTAAGCTTTGCAGGAATCGGAACGGGCTGGAGCGATTTAAGTACGGTTTACGACGGCAGTTTCAAGAGGGTTGAAGTAACCAATCTTCCTGCGGGAGTAACTGCAAACGTATCGTACTGGCAGGGCGGCGAAAGCAAGGGCACGGAAGGCGTGCAGGCTATAGGCGAATATACAGTAAAGGCAACGTTTAACTATGACGTAGCAAATTATAAGCTTGTAAAGACGACGGGCGGCGCAGAAGAGACGGGAATAGAGGCAACGCTTAAAATAACCGCAAAGGGCATAGATTTAAGCGGCGTCAATCTTGTGGGCGACACGACCGGCACGGGCGGAATAACTTATGACGGCGGCACGCACAAAGTAACTGCGGCAAACGTACCCGAGGGCGTAACGGGCGTAGAGTATGTGTATAAAAACTCTGCCGGAGAAACGTTAACGGGCGACGGAGTTAAGGACGCCGGCACGTATACCGTAGAAATCACTTACAAGGTAGACGCGAACTACGGCAGTGACAGTACGGCGGTAGCGGAAATAAGAATCAATCCTGCCCCGCTTACGATAACGGCGAACGACGTAACGGTAAGTTACGGCGACGCGCCTACGGATAACGGCGCAACGTTCAGCGGTCTTAAGAGCGGCGACGGCGCAAGTCTGTTTACGTTAGCTTACGATTACAAGAACGGCAGTGCGGGTTATAACTTCTATGCCGGCGTAGGCACGTATACGGTAGAAGTGCGCGTTGCGTCGTCCGCAACGGACAACTACACAATAACGTGCGTATCAGGGAAACTCAACGTAAAGGCGCGTACGGTAAACGTAACGTGGCAGAATTCGCAGACGGACGGCAACACGTCGTTCGAGTATGTGTATGACGGCGTAACGGAGTTCAAGCCTTATGCGCGTGTGACCAACGCAGTAAACGGCGACGTGCTCACGTTGGTAGTCAGCGGCGGGCAGATAAACGCGGCGCTGAACTGCACGGCGAAAGTAACGGATATTACGGGGGCAAACGCTAAAAACTATGAGTTGCCGGTAGTAGAAATCAGTCAAACGTTCAACGTGTTGCCTAAACCGAGAACGGGAGTAATCGTGTGGGATGCAGGCGACTTGTACTATAACGGACAGGCGCAGGCGCCCAAGGCGTACTATTTTGAGAACGAAACGGACAGAGTACCTAAAGAGCTTACGGTAACGACGAACGTAGCGGCAATAAACAAAGGAACGTATACGGCAACGGCGACGCTTGGCAGCAATTACGAGTTAAAGGGAGAAACGACTAAGGAATTCGAAATCAAGGCGCGCAGGGTATATATCAATATAGACGACGCGACAGTGAAGTTCGGGAACAACATAGATTTAAGCGGATTAACCTGGACATATGTGTCGGGGAGCGACGAATTTGTCAGTGGCGAGGCGTATACGATTACGTTTGACTGCGGCAGTATAACGGCAAAGGGCAAGTATGCGATAGCAGGTAAGTTTACGTCGAACAACGCTGGAAACTACGAAGTAAGATTCGTAGGCAGCTGGATAAGTACGGACGATAAGAACGGCAAGTGCGGAACGCTTACAGTTACTGAGGGCACATACGATACAAACGGAATAACGTTCACGGGAACGGAAGTGACGTATGACGGCATGCCGCACGGAATAACGGTAAACGGTTTACCGGAAGGCGTAACAGTAGAGAGCGTAACGTACGTCAAGGACGGCAAAATTTACGCGGCTGAGGACGTGGTAAAAGCAGGAGAGTATACGGTAGAAATCGTATATAATAGTACGAATCCGAATTTTACAGCGTTGACGGGAACGACGGTAAAGCTTACAATAAAGAAAGCGGCGTTAACCGTAAAAGCTAACGACAACACCATAGTTTACGGCGAGGAGCCTGCGGCGAACAGCGTAACATACAGCGGCTGGGTAAACGGCGAAGACGAAAGCGTCGGCGGAATACTGTCCGGAGCGTTGCAATACGCATTCAATTATACGCGTTACGGCAATACCGGCACCTATAGGATAGATATAGTCGAGGGCTGTATACTTTCCGAGAATTACGAAATCACGTTTATACCCGGAACGTTAACCGTGCAGGCTCGAGAACTGAGCGTGGAATGGTTTGCGGACGACGGCAAGAACTCCAAGGTATACAAATATACTTTCGACGCAACTAAACCGGAAACGGAATACGTACCGGTAGCGGTAATAATGAGCGGAGTAGTAAACGGCGACAGCGTAACATTGCTTGTAAGCGGCGCGCAGAGTAAAATCGGCGTCAACTATAAGGCTACGGCAAGTTCGGATAATGCAAACTACGTAGTTAAGGCAAGCGACGCAACGGTATTGTTCAGTATAATTCCCGCGGAGAAATACACGGTAATCTGGGACAACGCAGAAATAACGTATAACGGCGAAACGCAAAAGCCGTCTGCAATCTACTATGACGAATCCGGCAACGAACATGTTGTGCCGGCGTCTGCGGTGCAGATAACCAAAGGCAACGCGCTTAATGCGGGTAACCACAGCGTAAGTATAATTGCGGGAACAACGGCGGCGGACGGACATACGCTGACGTGGGAAGCGCACGATTTTGAAATACTTCCTGCGGAAATAACTGTAACAATCAGTCCGGCGACAACAACGGCGCCGTACGGCAAAGTAGAAGCTTGGATAAACGCGTTGGGCGCAAGCGACTGGTCTGTAACAAGCGGAACGCTTTATGGTACGGATAATTTGCAGTTGCGGTTTGTTGTCAACGCAGACAATACAAGCGGCGTAGGCACTTATGCGGTAACGGCTGAGAGCGGCAACGTCAACTATGCGGTAACGGTGATAGCCGGCGTGCTTACGGTTGAAAAAGCCGAGGTGGTAATGAACGCCGCGGTAACCGGAGTGTTCGGAACGACGCCGAAGCAGTATACGGAAAATTACAACGGAGCAACGCACGAATTAAAGATAACTGGCGCTCTTCCGGAAGGAATAACGAGCGTAAGATACGAGTATTATCAGGACAATGTTTTGGTATCGTCTTACGGCGTAAAGAACGCCGGTACGTATACGGTGAAGGCGGTGTTTACGACGGACGGCAACCATAAGGTAACCGCGGAGTACAGTGCAACGCTGACAATAAAAGCGAAGGCAGTTGGCGCAATCACGTTGCCTGCAAGCGAAAGCGTAACATACGACGGACGTTCGCATTCATTGCTTTTAAGCGGAGATTCCGAAGCGGTGGACGGCGTTAAGTTCACGTACGTGGGCGCAGTATACGGAGCGGTTGGCGCCGCGGTAAACGCGGATACGTACACAGTAACGGCGGTAATCACGTTTAACGCAAACTACGACGCAAGCGGACTGTCCGGATATAACAGTGTAACTGGCGAACTGACGTTGACCGGCACGCTTGTAATAAGGAAAGCGACGTTGACGGTAACGGCGAAGAGCGGCGCAACCGAATACGGCGCTTCGGCAACCGGATATGGATACGAAATAACGGGTTTTGTAAACGGCGAGAGTAAGAACGATACTTCGGTAATAGAAGTAACGGACGTAGTTTACGGTTACAGAACGGGTAAGAACGCTGCGGGCACGAACGCCGGCAGGTATGATGACGAAATTACGGTAACGCTTAGTTATACGTCGTCTAATTACGAGGTGAAATATGCCGTTATAGGCGGTACGCTTACGGTAACGCCGAAAGTGATAGATTCATCGGACGTAATCTGGTACGACAAAGACGGCGGAACGTCGGGGACCGAGTTTACGTATAAGTATGACGGCAACGCGCACGTACCGGTAGCGGTATACGCAGCGGATGCAAACGTAACGTTGACAGTAAGCGGTGCGCAGAGCTTAGCTGGAGATAGATATACGGCAACGGTAACGGGAATCGGCGGCGCGAACGGCGCGAACTACGAGTTGCCCGTTGTGGACCTTGAGGTAACGTTCAATATAACGAACGAGCCTGTGGTGGAATACGAGGTAATCTGGAACAACACGGTGCACGAATACGACAACACGTCGTACAAGCCGACGGCGTATTATTATGACGGGAATACGAAAGTAGAAATTCCTTCAAGCGACGTAACGGTAGCCGGCGGCAGCGCGGTGAACGCGGGCACATATACAGCAAGCGTTCCTGCACAGCTCAACGGACACGTGTTAACGAACACTACGGTGTCGTTCAGTATTGCAAAGCGTACGGTTTATATAGAAATCGGCGATATCGGAACGCGATACGGCGAAGTGCCGAACATGAGCGCGGTAAGCTGGAAGTATCTGTACGGCGACGCGGAGAAACAGTTCCTTGCGGGCGAGAGGTATACGATTACCTTTACGTGCGAGGCTGATTCAACGAGCGCCGTGGGAACGTATCCCGTAAGCGGTCACTTTGTAGCGGCAAACGCAAGGAATTACGAAGTTATATTCGTTGGCAGTTATGCGTCCGCGTCAGCGGAAACAAACGGCAAGTACGGCACGCTTACAATAGAAAAAGCAACGTACGATATGAGTAAAGTGACGTATGTGGGCACGGAAGTGACATACGACGGTGCGGCGCACGTAATAACGCTGAGCGGATTGCCTGTAGGTTTAACGTCTGCGAACTACGAGTGTGTTTACAGTTCGGCGGACGGCTGGAAGGTAACGGAAGCGATATCGGCGGGCGTGTATAACGTAACGATAACGTTCAAGGGATTAGATACGGAAAATTACGAACCGGTAGAAGCGCTTACGGCAACGTTGACGATAAAGAAAGCGGCGTTGATAGTCACGGCAAACGACCATACGGTTATATACGGCGAGACGGCGACGGCGAACGGCGTAAGTTATGAAGGTTTTGTAACCGGGTCGGGAACGGCAGAAACCGAGAGCGTGCTTAAGGGACAGTTGACGTTCACCTATAACTATACCCAAGGCGACAATGCGGGAACGTACCGAATCGTGCCGTCAGGGCTGAGTTCCGGGAACTATGAAATAACGTTCAGAGCGGGCACGTTAACGGTAGACAAGCGAACTGTAACGGTAAAGTGGTATTACGATACGACGCGCGGCGACCAGGCGTTGCAGTACGTATATGATAACGGCAAGCTGTTTGCGCCTGTAGCAGTAGCGGAAAATCTGCTTGCCGGCGACAGTGCGGAGATTACGGTAAGCGGCGCGCAGGGCGACGTAGGAGTAAACATAACCGCCACGGCAAGTTCCATAAGTAATTCCAATTACAAATTACCTACGGACGGCAGCGAGAGTGTAAAATTCAGCATTTTGCCGGCGCGGAATAATTACGTAATTTGGGATAATACGGAGTTTGTGTACGACGGCGCGGCGCATAAGCCTGAGGCGTTCTACATAGATTCCGAAGGTAATCGTGTAAATATAGATTCGCAGTACATTACCGTGGACGTGGGCGAGGCGGTAGACGCTAAGGCGGGCTACTATCTTGCGGCAATCGATACTACCTACTATAACAGTAATAATCTGGCAGGCGACCGCCAGTTCAGGTTCTACATCAAGCCGTTGGAAATAACGCTGGAAGTGAACGCGCAGACGGCAACTTACGGCAACGTAACGGTAGCGCAGAACGCATGGAGCTATGCGGCGGGCAGCAACAAATTTATAGACGGCGGACGTAACCCCGTAAGCGGCGGAACGGCGCTGGAATATCTTATATTTGCGGCAGAAGCCGGGAATACGACGCCCGTGGGCACGTATACGATAACGCTGGTATGTACAAACGGCAATTACGTAGTAAGGTTCACTGACGGCACGCTCACAATAAATAAAGCAACGGTAGTAATGACCGACGCGGTAACGGGAGTGTTTGATAACGGCACTACGGCAACGACTGCAAACACCTATGAATACGACGGACAAAAGCACGTAATAGAAGTAACGGGCGAATTGCCTGTCGGAATAACAGGGGTGACGTACGAATATTACCTTAACGGCAAGCTTGTATCTACAAACGGAGTAAAAGGAGCCGGACAATATACGGTAAAGGCAATATTCAGCGTAGACGGAAATTACGAAGAAATAACTACGGAATACACGGCGGTGCTGTTGATAACCGAAGCGGAAATCAATATAGATAACGTAAGGTTTGAGGCAGAGAAGACTGTAGTATATTCCGGTGAAGAACAACAGGTGTTTGTAAGCGGAACGGCAATAGGCGTAGAGCGCGTGGAATACGAATATTACGAGTATGACGCAAGCGCTGCGGATAATATTGGTACAAGGCTTACGGACGTACCTAAGAACGTAGGAAAATACGTAGTAATCGCGCGGTTTATAGCGGCGGAGAACTATACGTCAAACAACGCGTATAAGAAGATGGTGCTTGAAGTTACGCGTGCGGCGCTGACGGTTGTGATAGACAACAAGACGACGGTATACGGAACAGCGGCGCCGGTATTGGGCAAAGATTACGCAGTATCTGGTTTGTTGGGCAGCGACGGCGAGAGCGTGCTTGGCACGATAGCGCTTGAATACACCGGTTACACGGGCGCGGCAAGCGACGCGGGCGATTATGTGATAGCGGCGACAGCGGGAACAACGTTTGACGTTGCCAACTATACGGTAACTGTTGTAAACGGCACGCTTACCGTAACGAAGTATTTCATAAACGCAGACGAAGTTGAGTGGACTGATAGCGACGGCACGACGGATAAGACGTATATATACAGTTATGACGGCGTAACGGAGTACAGACCGTATGCGGTAGCTGTAATCGGCGGCGAGCGCGTAATACTTACGGTAACCGTAAGCGGTGAAAACGCAACGTCTGGCGCGGCCGTAGAGGTTGGCAGTTATACAGCAACGGTAACCGGCGTAACCGGTAGTAGCAACTACGAAGTAGCGGCGGATATAAACTGTGCGTTTGTAATAGTGGAGAATCCTCCGGAGGAATACGAAGTAGTCTGGACGGATACGCATTTCGTGTACGACGGTACCGGCAAGAAGCCTACGGCAAGTTATTACGACGGTACGGCGATAGTGACCGTAGCGGCGGGGGATATAACTGTAACCGGAGATTTAACGGACGGAAAAGCTATAAACGCCGGTACATACGAAGCGAGCGTGACGGTAAACGGAAAAGTATTTACAGAAGAGTTTACAATAGCGGCGAAGAAAGTTTCGGTAATAATAGGCGAAGTGCAGACAGTGTACGGAACGGCGCCGGATTTAAGTAACGTAAGTTACGAAACGGACGGCGCGGCGGTAGCGGATATTGCAAGCGGAATAACGTTCCGGAGTACAATTTCGTTGGTTGCAAACGTGGGAACGTATGCAAACGCAATCGAAGGCGTATATACCGGTAGTGCGAATTACGTAGTAATATTCACGAACGGCACGTTAAGAATAAACAAGGCGCGGTTGGATACGTCTGGAATAGAGTTTGAAGACTCGGTAGTAACGTACGACGGCAAGAAGCACGCGGTAATTCCCAGCAGTTTGCCGGAGGGACTGACGGCAACGGTATCGTATTATACGGCGGCAAACGGCTGGAGTTACGATATAGACGGAGTAGTGGCGGCAGGTACTTATACGGTGACGGTATCGCTTGTGCTTGACGCAAGCATAGCTGGCAACTACGAACCTGTAAGCGGAATGACCGGCACGCTGGTAATAAAGAAAGCGGCGTTGACGGTAACGGCTGTAAATAACGCGATAACGTACGGCGACGCGCCGGCGGCGCATGAAGACGGCGTAGCGATTACCGGTTTTGTAAACGGCGAAGACGAAAGCGTTCTGAAGGGCAGACTGGAGTACGGTTTCAACTATAACGTCGGCGGCAGTGCCGGCACGTACAGCATAACGCCTTCGGGATTGCGTGCAGACAACTACGAAATAACGTTTAAGAGCGGCGTGCTTACGGTAAACAAGCGTGTAGTAACAATAAGCTGGTACAAGGACAGCAGTCTCAGGGAAAGCGAAGGGTTCCGGTATCCTTACGACGGGGCAACGGAATATAAACCGCACGCCGTGGCAGGGAATCTTGTGGGCAACGACAGCGCTACGTTAACGGTGAGCGGCGGACAGGTAAATGCTGGGCTTAAGTATCTTGCAACCGTAACAAAGATAAGCAACAACAATTATGCTTTGCCTACAGACGGCAGCGAGAGCGTAAGTTTCGATATAATCCCGCGTTCGCATGTAATAGTCTGGGAGAATACGGAGTTTATCTATAACGCGCAAAGACAGGCGCCTTCGGCGTACTACTTTGACGAAAACGGCAAGCAGGTAGAGCTGAGCGTAACAGTAAACGGCTATCCCCAGCAGGCGGGCGAGTACGTAGCAACGGCAGCGGTGCCGTCCGGGATAACGCTTACGGGCGACCCTACGCGCAAGTTTGAAATCAAGCCTAAGGAAATCACCGTAGAGATACTTTCGGTAACGGCAACGTACAAGCAACTTCCGCAGTTTGACCAAAACGGCTGGAGATATGTTGGAAGCGAAACGATAACGGACGGAAATTATATCGGATTAATTTGTCCGATAACGTCGATGACCGACCCGGACGCCGGCAAATATCCGATAACGGGCGTATGTACGAGTTCCAACTATAAAGTAACGTGGATAAACGGCACGTATACGATAGAAAAGCAGGAAATACCGGTACCGGTACCGGCGAGCAAGGATTATACGGGAACGACGCAGATAGCGGACGTTGTTGCAAGCGATATGTACAACGTAATCCGAAACGACGGCGGCGTGAACGTAGGCAAATATCCCGTAACGTTCATACTGAACGCAGCGTATGCGCGTAACTACAAGTGGGCGGGAACCGAAGAGTACTATCTGACGGTAGATTTCGAAATCACGCGTGCGCAGAACAAGTTTACTACGCCTTTCGAAATGAACTGGACGGTAGACACGTCGGATACGAGTCTTGGCAAGAACGAACCTGAAACGTTGTTCGGCACGCCGGTAATAACGTTCTATTACGACCAGACGTTTACGCGTGTTGCCGAAGAGAGCTACATACTTAATTCAGCAACGCCGGGCATGACGTTCTACGTAAAAGTAAGCGTTGATGCTACAGACAACTACGAGTATCTTGAATTTACGCATGAGATATTAATAGTGGGCGACAGAGCGCTGGCGTTGAACTGGGAAACGTTCTCGGCGGTGTATGACGGACAAAGACATATTCCGCAGGCGTACGTAAATATCGAAGGTAAAAAGGTTTACTTAAAAGTAACGGTAGACGGCGCGGCAATCCATGCTGGCGAGTACGTGGCGACGGTGGAATTCGAAGCGTTGGACGGTACAAACCTTACCGGATACAAGCTTTATGAAGGTTCGCCGTCCGCGGATAAAGAACTGCGCTTTACGATAGCGCCGAGAGAGGTGCGTGTTGAGATAGGCGACATCCGCGACAGAGTATACGGCACGCCTACGGTAAACGTAGATATGCTGCTCAGCAAAAACATATACGGCACGGTAGTCGGCGGCGATAAACTTAACATAAAGTTCACGGGAACGTTTAACGAAGTGAACGGATACGTGCCTGTGGGCAGTTATGCAATCGTGGGCAGCTGGGACAACAGCGATTATACGGTAATCTTCTTCGGTAACTGGACGGGCGACGAATACGTTGACGCACAGACCGCAGGCGTATACACGGTAATCCCCGCGGATATATCGGTAAAGAAATCCGGAAGCGATTGGTTTGACCAGGATAATGTAATAGACAAAAACCAGTCTGTGTTCATCACATTGGACGAACGCAATGCGGACGATACGGAATACGTGAATATCGGGCTGAAAGGCGACAAGAGCGCAAAGGTAACGATAACGTACAGTTTCGTTTACGAGTACGACGATTCCAAGGTAATGACGGATGAAATGATAAAGAGTTTCATCGTGGAAGGAAACCATAGTACGCCTGAAATATTACAGGCTGGCGACTGGGTAATCTACTACCGGATAACGGAAGGAAACCACAACGTAAAATACGGGCAGTGGATAGTGCGGATACGTAAGAATACCGAGTACATAATAGTAAACTTCCAGAAGGCGTTTACAATGGAGTACGGTGAAACGGTGTTCGGCACGGACCTTATAACGCAGCTTATAGACGACAACGGCAACAGCGAGTATATCGAGCTGGGCGAAGGCGTTGAGGGAATGACGTTATTGCAGCTCCGCAGAATAGCGAGAGCGTACGCATACGAGGACGTAACCAGCAATATGGGTTTTGTAGGCGGAAATACTCCGGCAGGCAAGTACAGCATAAGGTTTATGTTCCGTGAAGAATATGCGGACGAATATGCGGATATCGAGTTCAAGTACAGCGATTCTAACGACAAGGCGGATACGAACCTTGATAAGTACGAAGTAACGAGACGCAAGCTCAGTCTTGAATGGGGCGGATTGTCCTACGTATACGACGGTGCGAGCCATATACCCGAAGCGACGTTGAAGGGGCTTGTGGGCGGCGAAACGGTAGAGCTTACCGGAATAGAGCTTGGGGTGCGCAACACTTTGCAGCTTAAAAACGGCGACGTGCTCAACGTAACGGTAAGTTTGTATCAGGGTGCAAACACGAGCAATGCGGGAGCGTTTATACTTAGCGCGGTTATAGATAACGAAAACTACGAACTTAAAACGGGTTCGATAGTAACGGTAAACATAACCAGACGCGCGCTGGAAATCGTGTGGAGCGGCACGTCGTTCGATTACGACGGCGCAAGCCATATACCTACAGCAACGATAAAGGGCTTTGCCGGCGGTGCGGAGATAACGCTGAACGATATAGTAATAGGCGAAATCCGTGAAATAACGCTTGAAAACGGCGAAGTCGTAAAGGTGCGGGTAACACTGATAAGCGGCGCGGATACCGTGAACGGAAACTACGGGCTTGCGGTTGAAATAGTTGATAATGAAAATTATGAACTTAAAACGGGGTCCTTGGTGACGGTAACGATAACCGATAACAGCAAAGTAAGCCTGCCCAACTGGGCAATATACGTAATAGTAGCGGCGGCGGTAGTTGCGTTCTTCATAATTCTGATAATAGCGTTAAAGCTGAAAAAACGCGGTAAGGCTGTTCAGGTTATAGACGACGACGGCTTCAACGACGACTATGTTAATCCTTAATTCACTCTAATCTGGTACGTTACCACACCGTACGGA
>CAJUGI010000013.1 GCA_910586065.1 uncultured Christensenella sp.
CGGCAGCTTGACGCGCTCCTTGACGGTATGAGCGATACAGGCATACGGATTGTGACCGCAACGGCAAAAGAGATTTCCGAAGTCGAAAAAGAGGGCGGATAGGAATGTCCGGCTTAAAACTGAACAGGATTTAGAAAGCGTTGTAATCTTTTTTGAGATTGCGGCGTTTTTCTTTTGCGGAAGTTTGGCAAAATAGCTTTTTCTCCGTAGTAGGGGATAAGAGCCTAAAAGATAAAAACATTCGTAGCAAGCATAGGAAGCGGGTACCCACTTCCGTATTTTCCCCTCCCGCGCTGCGGCGCGTCGGTTGAAAATTGCTTGTTGGGAAGTGTCCCAAACCCTCGGAACGGAAAGGAAAGGAGCGAAGCAATGGACGGACGGAAAAGAACGGTACAAATCAAATTCAGAGTGACGGAAGCGGAACGGGATTTAATACTGGAAAAAATGAAGCTCGTACCCACCCGGAACATGGCGGCATATCTGCGGAAGATTGCCATTGACGGGTACATCATTCAGATAGACCACGCCGATATAAAGGCAATGACCGCAGAGATACAGAAAATCGGGGTCAACGTCAACCAGATAGCACGCCGCGTAAACGCGACGGGGAACGCATACCAAGAGGACATAGAGGAAATAAAGGGGGTGCTTGCGGAAATATGGCGGTTACAAAGATTAAGCCTGTTAAAAGCACTCTAAGCAAAGCCCTTGACTATATCGAAAACCCGGACAAGACGGACGGGAAAATGCTTATATCCTCTTTTGGCTGCTCCTATGAAACGGCAGATATTGAGTTTGAATATACCCTGTCGCAAGCACTCCAAAAGGGGAACAATTTAGCCTTTCATCTGATACAGTCCTTTGAGCCGGGGGAAGTCGATTATCAGAAAGCCCATGAAATCGGAAAGCAGCTTGCCGACGCGGTAACAAAGGGGCAGCATGAATATGTACTCACGACGCACATTGACAAAGGACACGTCCATAACCATATCATTTTTTGCGCGGTGAATTTTGTAGACCACCATAAATACAATTCCAACAAAAGGAGCTATTACGGCATACGGAACATGAGCGACAAGCTGTGCCGGGAGAATGGCTTGTCCGTCGTCGTCCCCGGCAAGGGCAGCAAGGGAAAGAGCTATGCGGAGTACCAGGCAGAAAAGACGGGTACAAGTTGGAAAGGCAAGCTGAAAACCGCCCTTGACGCGCTTATCCCCCAAGTGTCCAGCTTTGAAGAATTGTTGCCGCGGTTACAGGCGGCGGGCTATGAGATAAAGCCGGGGAAATATGTGTCATGCCGCGCCCCCGGACAGGAACGCTTCACACGCCTTAAAACCCTCGGCGCAGACTATACAGAGGAAGCTATAAGGGAACGGATAGCGGGCAGACGGGCAAAAGCGGCGAAAGCTCCCAGAGAACAGCGCGGCGTGTCGCTGCTTATCGACATTGAGAACAGTATCAAGGCGGCGCAGAGTAAGGGCTATGAACAGTGGGCGAAAATCCACAATCTGAAACAGGCAGCTAAAACCATGAATTTCTTGACGGAACATAAGATTGAACAGTACGCGGATTTAGTCAGCCGGATTGAGGAAATGTCAGCGGAAAGCGGACAGGCGGCAGACGCATTGAAGAACGCGGAAAAGCGGCTTGCGGACATGGCGGTGCTTATCAAGAATGTTTCCACCTACCAAAAGACAAAGCCCGTCTATGACGCATACCGCAAGGCAAGGAACAGGGAGAAGTACCGCGCCGGACAGGAACAGGCGATTATCCTACATGAAGCCGCCGCAAGGTCGCTGAAAGCGGCGGGCATTGCAAAGCTCCCGAACCTCGCCGCGCTGCAATCGGAATATGAAGCCCTCCAAGCGCAGAAAGAAGCCCTTTACGCCGACTATGGGAAGCTGAAAAAGAAAGTCCGGGAATATGATATTATCAAGCAGAACATTGACAGCATTTTACAGACAGAGAAACAGCCAGCACGGGAACAGCAGACAGAGCGCGGATAATGCTTAAACTATAAATGAGAAAATCCGAAAGTTGTACAAATAGGAAAACAAGTTCGATTGATTTTTGTGCATATTATGATTTTGCTCATTTATAGTCCTAAAGATATTGAATTTAGAACTTAGAAATCATATAATAAGAACTGTAAATTCATAATTAGGCAAATCGGAATTTGGAGGAGGAAAAGAATGGAATTTAAGCTGATTTCCATAGCAAGCATGATTGCTTTTTATGGATGTTATTTTTTAAAAATGTTTCATCAAAAAAAGCAAGGAATACAAACAGACCAAATTGGAAAGGACAAAATCGGTTTTGTAAAATTTGTGGAAATCACAATGAAGATTGCGGCTATTCTTGTCTTTATAGCGGGACTTGTCAGTATTTTCCTTGAAACGGGGCATAGTCTTACTGCTATTCGAGTTATGGGCGCAATAATAAGTGTTGGAGGAACGGTTATATTTATTGTTGCAGTATGGACTATGCGGGACAGTTGGCGGGCGGGAGTATCCAAAACCGATAAAACAGAACTTATAACAAACGGTATTTACCATATCAGCCGTAATCCCGCCTTTCTGGGATTTGACCTTTTGTATATTGGTACACTATTAATGTTTTTTAACTGGATTTTGTGCTTCTTAACTGTATTTGCGGTCACTATGTACCATTTGCAGATTGTCAACGTCGAGGAAGATTTTTTACTTGCTACATTTGGAAATGAATATTTGAAATATAAGAAAAAAGTTTGCCGTTATATTGGCAGAAGAAGATAAAGTCAAATTTGGAGGAATTATCTATGGCTGACGATAAAAGAAAATTAACAGAAAAAGAATTGAAACGTAAAAATGACTTTGAAAAAATAAGCTCTGAAATGCAACAAAAAGGATATAAAATGAAAAATGTGGTTATCAATACGCAAAAGGCAAAGTATTTAGCTCTTTTAGTCATGTTTCCGTTTATGGCTTTAACATTTTGGCTCTACAATAAGGTGAATGGTTTTAATTTAGATGGTATTTCCTGGGGATATGCTGTGGCGTTGCCTCTGCTTATTTTATGCCTGATTATCGTGCATGAGCTGATACATGGAATTACCTGGGGGATTTTTGCAAAAAATCATTTTCATGCGATTGATTTCGGAATCGTTTGGAGTACATTATCTCCATATTGCACTTGCTTCGAACCATTGAAAAAATGGCAATATCTGTTAGGAACGGCTATGCCTACATTGGTTTTAGGAGGCGGGGGTGCAGCGGCTGCGGTGATGACAAATCAGTTACTGCTGTTTTTTGCGGCAGAATACATGATTTTATCAGGTGGCGGAGATTTTCAACTTATACTGAGAAGTATATTAACTGATAAGCGAGAAAGTTTGTATTGCGCCCATCCTTACGAATGTGGTTTTGTTGTTTTTGAGAAATAGGAACGAATACTACAAATTCACACTTGTAGGACAAAAGAAAATCGGGACGCGGCAGCTATCAGATAGCCACCGCGCCCCGGTTTTTTATGGGTGCAGAGATTGGATTGTTACGCAATAGGACGGCATTTTCGGGGATAAAGGTATAAAGTATCGCCTGTCTAATTTTCCCGCCCGGAAAGCCCTGTAAATCAAGGGATTTTCCGCGCCTACTGCGTAACAGGGGCGCGTCTTTTCCTCATGCGCTCGGCGGCCTGCCTGCGAGTGATACGTTTCCGGCAGTCGGGGCAGTATTTGACGCTGTTAGAGCTTGACGCAAAGAACGCGCCGCACTCGGTACACTTCTTCCTGTCCCCGGTCTGGTAAAGCTCCGCATAGAGCAGCTTGTCGGCGGGAAGCACCGCAACCCGGAACCACTTGCAGAGAAGCGAATAGGAAATGAGCTGCGGACATACGCACTCGTCCCCGTCGTCCAGTAAGATACAGTTCCCGTTATCGCAGTTGCAGCACGTCCGGCGCACAAGCGCATTTACTTTCCGGCTCTGGGGCGGTGTCAGCCGCTTAATCCCACTCATGCTTCATCAGCGGCGTAAATGGGAAGCACCGCAAACTCCGCTTCGCCCATGCGCTCCACTTTGGCAAGGGTACGGGCTGCAAAGTCCCGCATTTCCCCGTCCATAAAGGGCAGCGCGGCGTTCATGGCGACGATAAGCCCCTGTCGGCTCCCGGTCTTGTAAATGCTCAAAAGGTTTGTTTCCTCTACGGTCAGTTTTGTCATGTTCACACCTCCAAATCGTGATTTTTTGTTTTCGCCGCCGCCTTTTTCGGGGCGGTCTTTGCTTTGTCCGTTTTAATCTGCGCCCGGATAGAGGGGCGGGGCTTCCTTATCTCCCTGTCCCGGTTCTCCCCCTTGTCAATCAGCGCATACATCCCATGTCTGCCCTCGATTTTGGAAAAGGAAAGTGTCTTGTAGGGCAGCATGGAGAAAAGGCGGTCAGTGTCCTTTGTGGCTGCAAGCCGCATGAACGCCGGGGAAAGCTCTGCCATGAAATGGGTCTTGTTCGGGCTGTTCGGCTCGTAATGCCGCTTCATTTCCCGCACAATGCGCCGCGCTTCCGTTTCAATCAGCCCGTCCCGCAAGGCTGTGATATGCGCCTTGAAGTCCCCCGGTGAAAGCTGCTCCCGGCTGCGCCGTTCTTCCTGTAAGAGCGATTGCAGCGCGTCCGGGTCGTTGGGTAGGGCTTCAAAGCGTTCAAACTTCCCAAGCTGCGGGTCTGGGTTGCCGTTGAAGAACCGTCCGGCGGGTATCTCCCTTTCCCCTCGCTCATAAATCAGCTTCACCGTATCGGCGGGCAGCTCCTTTTCCTTGACGCGCTCATAATGTTTAGAGTAGTCCAGTTCGTACAGATTGCCCTTGATTTTCCCGCGCTCCTTTCCCGTCAGCTCGATTGCATAGGCAAGAACGCGGTCGCTTGTCTGCTCCATGTAGAAACGCCATGTGTTGTGGGGCGCGGTGTCTTTGAGGAAAACGTCGCGCTCCCGGAAACAGTGCGTCCCGGACGGGCGGCAGAACCACAAAAGGGTCTTGTCCTCCCTGTGGGGGCTTGCCGCCGCCTTTGCGATAATCTCTTTGTCAATGTCTAAGTCGCTCTGGTAAAAGCCTGTGTTCTGCTTCATAATCGCTTCAAGGGAAGCGAACAAATCCACGTTTTCAAATTTGCTCTGTTCCGGCATGGGTCAGCTCCTTTCCAAGTCCTGTGACTTCTGCTTTGCGTTTTTCTTCTGTGCCTTTTCCTTGTCGGCTCTAAGCTGCGCCCGGATAGAGGGCTTCTTTTCCGGCTTCGCTCCCTTGCCGCGCTCCTTGTCGGCTTTGACAGCGTTAGCCAGGTCAACAAGGGAAATCTGCTCGCCCGCCTTTACCTTTGCTTCCAGTTCGTCAACGGTGGGGGTGTTGTTGATGATACCGTCAATCATGTTCCCGTTCTGCTCTGTGGTCTGCTCGGCGGTTTTCAAGGGATTGTCCCGCTGCGCCTGTTCTGCGGCAACGGCAAACGCCCGCGTCCCATTCCCCATAATCAGATACTTTCCGTCGTCCGACTGGTGGTGAAAGCCATATCCGGCGGCTTCTATCTGCTCCCGGCTCATGGCGGTTACATGGAAAGTCCCTCTCGGTGTTTTGACAGTTTCGCCCGTTTCCAAGTCGTCCGGGGTAAGCTGCTTTTGCTCCTGTAAAAACTCCGGCACTTCCCGGAAACCTACACTGTCAACGAAATGCGCCGCGTCCTGTCCGTCCTGATGAAGCACTACCACGTCCGAAACGGAAAGGCTGTGTCCCTTAAAATCTTTGGGGTGGTCGATATTGAAACGGGTGTAAATATCTTCAAGGGAAGTTTCCGGCGCAAGGGGCGCGGAATAGACAAGCTCATAGTTCGCCCTGTCAACCACATTCCCCGCCGCCTGCAGGCGGTCGTAAGGCTCAAAGCGGAAATCCCTTGTTTCGTCCCCGCCTTTTATCTGGTAAATGGAAAAGGTGTCTTTGTCCTGTCCGGCGGTCTGCGCCGTTTCCTGTGCCTTTGCGTAAAGCTGCTTTACGTCGCCCTCGGTCAGCTCGCCGCTTTTGAGCTGCCCCATAAGCTCGCGGCATTTCTCCGGCGTTCCCGTATAAAGCACGTCGCCCATTTTCGCCCGCCCGTTCTCCTGTGTCACATAGGCTTGCAAGAGGTAGCTGTTTTCCCGGCTGTCGCTGTAAGGGTTCCGGCGCACCTTGTAAATCGTTTCCGGGGTAAAGGCTTCTTTCGGGGCGGCACCCGCCTTTTCCTGTGCGCCGGATTTTCCCGGTGCGGCTGCTTCCGGCTTCTCTTTCCCGGCTGTATCTGCCTTTGCCGGGGCTTCCGGCTGCGGCTGCTCCGGCGGGGCTGCCTGTTCCTCTCTGGTGGGCTGCTCCTGTCCGGCGGTCTGCTCCTTGTCCTGTGCCTTTTGCAGCTCCGCAAGATTTTCGTCTATTGAATTGATAATCTCGGCGGCTGCGCTGCGTATCGTTTCAAGGGAGCTTTTCAGCTCGGACAATTCCCGCCCGCTACTCCACCCGGCGACATAGCCGAAAGAGTAGTCCGACGTGTCAAGCCCGTAATGTTGGCAGACGGTATAGGCGACGCTTTCCGCTTCGACTTCGCGGGTGCGGCGGTCAATGTGGGGCTGCTGCTCGTCCTTTGGCGCGTTGAGGTCAATGTCGTGCAGCTTCGCATGGGCGATTTCGTGAATGGCGGTCTTTAAGGTCTGCAATTCGCTCATGCCCTCGTTGATAGCAATGCGCTTGTCCTCCAAGTGGTAGTAGCCATGAGAGCCGCCCTCGATATTCTCAAAGGCGATAGGAACGGGGGAAGTCTTTTCAAGGGCTGCGAAAAAATCCTTGTAGCGGTCAACGTCGCCCGGCAGCTCGTCAATGGCAATGTCCGGCAGCTCCTTTCCCTCGGTCTGGGAAACGTCAAAGACGGATACCACCTTGTAGGCGGGTATGGTGACTTCCTTTTCCTCGGTGACGGGCTTCCCGTCCTTGCCGATTATGGGCTTCTGCGTGTGCGGGTCGATTTTCTGCATTTCCTGTTTGATTTTATAGGGCGACGGGGCAATGATTTTAATTCCCTTTTGCCCTTTCATCACGTTTCGCTCAAAGTTGTTCTTCCAAGCGGAAAAGCCCGCCACAAGGGAAGCGTCCGGCTTCTGCATGGCGATAAGGACGGTGTTTCGGAAGCTGTAATTATGGAATTTTGACATGACTTTCAGATATTCCTTGTAACGCTCGCTGTCAAAGAGTTCCGCAATACCCTGTTCCAGACGGTCGGTAATCTCTTTTAATTTCTCGGCGGGCTTCTCGCTCGTCAGCACGATAGGGATAACCGGGCGCGGCTCCTGTGGCTGCTCTGCGGTCTGTGCGGTTCTCTGTCCCGGTGTGGCTGCGTCAAAATCTGCTTTTTGCGGGTCGGGGCGTGACCGCTGCGGGGGCTGCGGCGTTACCCGGTATTCCTGTGGCACGTCGCGCCCGTCGTACCATTCTGTAAAGGTGTTGCGGTTGTTGTAGATATAGCCCTTTTCGGTAAACATACCGTCGTCGTTAATGGAAGCGTCCCGCCCGTATTCCTCATACATGAAATACTTTTTCGCTTCTTCGGGAAGCTCCGGTTCTTCCAGTTCGTCAACCAGATAACGCCCGTATTCTTCTTCATTGTGGACGGACGGATAAATCCAGTAGCAGTCAAGGTTCTGTGCAAGGTTGATGATGTCCTGTAAGCTGTCGGCATGGTCGCCGTATTCAATGGCTGCAATGAATTTCTCCCGGTCGTCGTCAAACTGCATTTCCAAGAGCTTCCCTAAATAGTTCAGCTCGTCGGGGTGGGAATACTCGCTTAAATGTTCCGTCAAGCCGGGGATAGGGGATTGAAATTCTGTGAAATGCCATTCCTCATAGTGCTTGAAGTCAATCCCGATACGGTCAAAGACTTCTTTCAGATGTTCGGCAGTCGTGGGGAACGTCACCCATTCGCCCGCGGGTCTGCCCTCGGTGTACTTCCCAAGATTGGAAAGATAGCCGCTTAAAATCGGTTCTGCCATTTGTTTGCTCCTTTCTTCGTTCATCATGCGGTGCATAAGCTCGTAATCTTCGTAGCTCTGTCTACCGTCAAATACATAGGGGTCAAAATCCTCTCCGTCCCGGTAGGGCTTTTCGGAAAAGGGAAGCCCCGCTTCATGGGCGGCTGCCCTCGCTTCCTCGATAACCTCCGGGGGAAGCCTGTCGTCATGCGCCCCGATAAAACCGTCAATGTCGTTCATGCTGTTTTCGTAGTGGTAGCGCACTCCGGCGGTCAGCTCGTCAAGGCTCATGTCCTCGCCTAAATGCCCGCAATAGTAGCCGTTTAGGATAACGGCGGCGGGGTCGGTGCTTTTGATTTCCTCTAACCGGCTCCTGTCCTCCGGGTAGAGCGTATCGTCCATATCAAGATGAAAATATTCCGCGTTCCATGAACGCCCCTGTTTCCAGAACGCCACCCATGCGATACCGTCCCTAAGCTCGTCTTGATAGTCCTTTACGGTGTCCCGTAAACTTGCCATAGTGAAAAACCTCCTTTCTCTGCGGCAGCGTCATAAGCTGCATTTTTTGGCTGCATGGTCTACTACGGGTACGCCCGCATTTCTGCCAAATATTTTTGAAAATTTTTAGAGGGTGAAGCCCTCCGCAAAAGAGGGTTTGGGAAACTTCCCAACAAGCAAAATCCCCGTCCGGCGCGTCAGCGTCGCAACGGGGATTTACGGAAGTGGGTACCCGCTTCCTATGCTTGCTATTCAAGTTTTTAGTTCTTCTGCACTTCGATACGGTAGTTGACGTATTTCCCGCCAGTGTCAGCCAGAACGATAGTTCCGTCGTAGGTCTTGCCTGTTTTCGGGGAGTAGAGCTTCTTCACATTCGCCTTGCCGGATTTAAGGAGCGCGGCGGCAATCTTCGCGGAAAAAGCGGTCTTGCGTTCCTCGAAAAAGCGGTCGTTCTTCCACATGACAAAGGCACATTCTTTGTTGCTGCAATAATAGTTTTTCTTCCCCTCATGGACGGGGGAACCGCAACGGGGGCATTTGCCGACAGAGGGCTTTTCCTCCCGGAACAAATCCTTTTTCCCGTCCAGTGCTGCGGCGTGTGTCTGCACAAGCTCCCGCGTCATAGCTTCAATGCCGGACAGAAATTCGCCGGGGTCTGCGGCTCCCTTTGCTATCTGCGTCAGATTGTTTTCCCATTCTGCGGTAAGCTGCGGGGAAGTGAGCATATCCGGCAGCACTGATATAAGGGCGGCTCCGTTCTGCGTGGGGATAAGCTGCTTCCCCTTGCGCTCTGCAAAGCCGCCCTTTACCAGTTTTTCAATGACGGCGGCGCGGGTGGCGGGAGTGCCAAGCCCCGGCGTTCCGCGTCCGGGTCGGTGTCCCCGTTCCCGGCTCGCTCCATAGCAGAGAGAAGCGACGCTTCGCTGTGGGGCTTCGGCGGCGTTGTGGTATGCTCCGTTACCTTTACGGCGGGGTTAGGAAAGCCCTGTCCCTCGGAAAGCTCCGGCAGCGTCACGCCCTCATTTTCCCCGTCCTCTGGGTCGGGTTTATCTTTCAGCGTCGCCCGGTATCTGTGTTCAATCTCTTTCCACCCGTCAGAAAGCACCGTCTTTCCCCGCGCCGTAAACTCCGTATCAGCGCATGAGAAAACCGCCGTAACCGCTTCATAAATATGCGGCTCGGCGGTGGCAA
>CAJUGI010000014.1 GCA_910586065.1 uncultured Christensenella sp.
GTAGTATTCTGAAGTTGATAGTTGATGAAATACCGGGAATAAGTGTCTTGGCAAGTGGTTCTTCGTCATTCGATTTGCTGAATAAGACTGGTGAACCGTTGGTCGGCCGCAGTACGCAATTTCTCCTTACACCATTCTCGCAACGGGAAATCGCACAGACGGAAACGGCACTTGAAACCCGCCAGAACCTCGAAGCGCGCTTGATTTACGGTTCCTATCCCGAAGTAGTAATGATGGAGAACTATGAACGTAAAACAGACTACCTACGTGATATTGTCGGTGCATACCTGCTTAAAGATATCTTAGCAATTGACGGCTTAAAAAATTCGAGCAAGATGCGCGATCTACTGCGATTGATAGCTTTTCAGTTGGGCAGCGAAGTTTCTTACGAAGAGTTAGGTAAACAACTCGGCATGAGCAAGACGACCGTTGAAAAATACCTCGACCTATTGGAAAAGGTCTTCGTTATCTATCGTCTGGGGGCTTATTCGCGTAACCTACGCAAGGAGGTTACAAAAGCTGGCAAGTGGTACTTCTACGACAACGGCATTCGCAATGCCATTATCGGGGCTTTCTCACCGCTGGCCATTCGGCAGGATGTCGGTGCGCTGTGGGAGAACTACATCATCGGAGAGCGGCGCAAAGCGAACTTCAATGAGGGACTGCACAGGGAGTTCTATTTCTGGCGCACCTACGACAAACAGGAAATCGACCTGATTGAGGAGAGTGCCGACAGTCTTACCGCCTTGGAGTTCAAGTGGGGAAATAAAATGCCGGCCGCACCGAAAGCCTTCCAAGAAGCCTATCCCTATGCCGAGTTTCATGTGGTAAATCGGGAGAATTATTTGGAGTTCGTATAATCAATAAATTACGTATATGGAAACAAAACTACAATCCAAACAGCAATATCCGCGGTTTATCCAAAATAAACCGTGTGGTATTGACAAATTCGATGGAGGTTCGCAAGAAAGGTTGGCAAAAACTATTGCTCGCCATTTTTGTCAGAATGATTCATTGGATGAGGAATGTACTTTACCTCGAATTATCGGCATCGAAGGTATTTGGGGATCTGGAAAATCCAACGTGGTTAAAATGTTGGAACGTGAATTATCAGACGACTATTACTTTTTTGAGTATGACGCATGGGGACATCAAGAGGACTTGCAACGCCGCTCTATATTGGAATTGCTTACAAGCAAACTTATTGATGATGGTATCCTATCTGGAAATGCAACAATAAAAGTCAAAGGTGGAGGTACGAAAACCGTATCATGGTCTGAAAAGCTGAAATATTTATTAGCCCGTAAAACGGAGACCGTAACCGAAAAATATCCCCTTATCAGTAATGGTATGGTTGCGGCATTTTTGGTTGCAGTTTTAACTCCGATATTTACATTTATTGCGTATGCAGTAAAACCTACACCCACAACATGGTGGTTTTCTTTATTGTCTATTATCATAGCTGCACTGCCAGTTCTTATTGCATTGTGCGTTTGGAAATGGGCATATAGCAAAGATCATAAATATGGATGGAGTTATATGTTAGCTATTTATCAAGATAAAGTCGAAAAGGACGTTTGCTATGAGACTTTGAGCGAAGACGAACCAACGGTTTACGAGTTCAAAACATGGATGCAAGACATTTCTGATTTTATCAAGGAAAAAGGACAACGTAAATTAGTCCTTGTTTTTGACAACATGGATCGTCTCCCCGCTGAAAAAGTAAAAGAATTATGGTCTTCTATCCATACGTTCTTCGCCGATAGCGGTTTTGAAAATGTTTGGGCTGTTATTCCTTTCGATGAAACACATTTAGCTTGTGCATTCGGAGATGAGACCGACGAACAAACGAAACAACTGACCAAGTATTTTATCAATAAAACTTTCCCTATTGTTTATCGTGTTGCTCCTCCTGTTATTACCGACTATCGAAGTATATTCAACAAACTGTTTGTTGAAGCATTTGGAGAAACAGAAAATGAAGCGAAAGAAACTATAAATCGGATATTCAGATTGGTAAATCCTAATGCCAATGTTAGGGAAATTATATCATATATCAATGAGATGGTCGCTCTTAAACAAGAGTGGTGTAACGAAATTTTGATGATAAACATAGCATTGTTCTGTTTGAAGAAGACGGATATTCTGGCAAATCCAGTAGAACAAATATTGTCCGGCGACTATCTGAATGGCATTCAAACAATAATTAACAATGATCTGCAAACACAACGCGAAATTGCAGCTTTGGTATATGGTGTCGATGTTGAAGATGCTCGACAAATTCCATTGAAAAAATATATTGAAGGCTGCATCAACGGAGAAGAAGACCACGACATAAATCAATATGCAGAGACTAATAAACAATTTGACACTGTATTAGAAGAAGTTATACAATGTATGGACAATGCGCTTATCGATAAGATTATACATTGTTTGCATAAATTAACTCGAAAGAGCGATGTTATTCTGCGTGTATGGCAAAGAATAGCACAATTGAAATTAAAAGAATCCATAGAGAAGCAGGTGTTCCCTGTCGAATACCAAGAACTGCTGTTGCATTTAGACACGGAAAGCCAAAACCATGTGATTGCTCAATTATATAAGAAGATAGTTCGGTTCAATGACTTCAATGGCGGCGACTATTTCAAAACGTTAGATGCAATAGACAGGTTTATTGCGCAAAATAAGTTGGCGTGCGATTTTACGTCATTGATTGAAGCAAAAACAGTCAAGCCAAATACATTTATCGATTATATTCAAGCTGCAAATGCAACAGATGCTGCCTATCGGGATAACGCGACAACTAAAGCATATAAATATTATCAAGTAGCAACAAATTCGGAGGCGCTCGATAATTATTTGGCAAACTTACTACCCGATAATTTCGACCATGCAGATATTGTAAAAACGTTAAAAGATAATTCTACCTATACGTTTCCAACGCTTTTGCAAGCGATCACGAATTGCATTGATGAACAGAATGTAAATAAAGATAATATAGGGGCTATATTTACAACCTATCGTTTATTGGCATCTGACGAAGAAAGACCTTTACCTGTAACGTTAGATTCAACCTACATAAATCAGTTGCATTCTGAATTAGAAACTGATGGCCGAAACATTAAAGAGTCTGGATATTACGATTTAGTCGCCATGCAATTGGCACATGGTCATTCCGTTTCCTTAATAGAGGGTGGAGATATAAAATATGTTGCAGAACTCATGGACTATTATGTGGATCATGGAGACTTATTAGTAAATAGTGTGGGATGGAATATACCGCTATTAAATGAAACACTACAATACATGGTAAATCATAAACTTGGCTATAAATTATTGCTCTCAGACATATTGCCCCAATTTGAAGATATTAAGAACAGAATAGGTGTAACGGATGAGGTATTTATCGAGCATTTAGCAGAGTGGAATACCGATTTGGATAAGTATATCACTAAGAACAATATTAAAGATGTAATTCCTGACGCATCTTTTTACGATTTGACCACTAAAATAAGCAATGTCCTGACCGATCATATCAATAAAATAGCGTTCGAAGCGTTGTCTGAAATAAGTGTTGATACATTATACGCCCAAAGAACAGCACATACATCATATTATTGGTTTGTCGCAATAAAACATTTACTGGCTAAAATCAAATCCTTGCCAGATAACTTGACTGAATTTGGCAAAAAGATTCTGATGGATATTGCTTCTGGAACTCAAAGTTTGAATCCTTTCCCTAATTGTTTCAAGAATATAGTTGAAAGATTGGATAAACGAAAAATTAAATCGACAGTTACCGATATAAGAAATGATTTCTGCATCGGTAAAAAGACTATCAATGCAATAAAGTTTCAATTTTTCGAAACATGGCTTAGATCGCATGGTAATTTGAAAAGTCAAGCTGGAGACGTTATTGATAAAATAGTGAAACCTGTAATTTCCGATGGGGCATGCCGTTCATTGATTCTGCAAAACAAAGATTTTTATATGGATTTAATAAATACAGCAGGGGATGATGCTTATGAATTGAAAAAGAGTCTCCGAAACCTCATACAAAAAGATTCAGATCCGCAATTGGTTAAATTTGTCAATTCGATAGATTCAGTACCTGAGGTTGAAACCGCGTAAGTATTTGTCTAACAAGTCCGAATTTTACGATTTTACCCGTCAGAACTGAAGTGCCCCCCAAAAAAATTGTATCCAACTTTTGGGGGTCACTTCAAACTTCGATAGGGATAATTTTCAATTTTGGGGACTTGTTAGACAGTCTCATTATCTGGTAGCAGTTTACACAGCACCGGATCGTTTTTGATACGCTCCAGTTCCTCCTGCACAATCTGCTTCACCTCTTCCTTGATGCGCCGGTAGTTCGCCTGCACCGTTTCCTTCATGCGGTCGTTGCCGTCCTCGTCCGTGAAGTTTGTAATGACGGGAATTTTCTTGTAGGCACTTTCTTCCCGTTTCACCTTTTCGGCATCCACCACAATCTCGCAATGAAAAATCTTCTGCTCGATACGCTCGTTGAAGTTGTCGGATACAGAACCGACAAACATTCCCTGCGTAAGCCCGGAAATCTTACTCGGTGGAATGAGCGCGTCCATCTGCGTGTTGATGGAGGTGGAAACATCCTGCCGGTTGATGGAGATGGACTGCCGTTTCTGCAACACCTTACCGAACCGCTCGGAGAGCGTCTTGGCTGTTTCCCCCACCACCTGACCGGAGAAAATATTGCCGACAGTGTTCATCACCACTTTCGCCTCTTTGTCCCCGTAGTCACGCACTAACTGGCTGAAATCCTGAAAGCCCAGACACACGGCAACCTTGTTGCTTCGGGCGGTAGCTATAAGATTGTCCAACCCTTTGAAGTATATTGTGGGCAACTCGTCGATGATGACCGATGACTTCAGCATCCCCTTCTTGTTGATGAGCTTCACGATACGGGAATTATACAGACCGAGTGCCGCACCGTAGATATTCTGACGGTCGGGATTGTTACCCACGCAGAGGATTTTCGGCTCTTCGGGATTGTTGATGTCCAGCGTAAACTCGCTGTCTGACATCACCCAGTAGAGCTGCGGTGAAATCATCCTCGAAAGCGGGATTTTTGCCGACGCTATCTGACCCATGAGCTGCTCCGCAGCCCCTCCAAGCCACGCATCCATGAACGGCGAAAGGTAGTTCTCCAGCTCCGGATAAGAGGTCAGTATCGGAAATATATCCTCGTAACGGCGGTTCAGAAACTCGATAGCATGGGGAAACGTGCAAAACTTCCCGTTCTGATAGATTTTGAGATACCAGATAATACTGGCAAACAGAATGATAGGTGACTCCACGAAGAAGTCGCCCTGCTTTTGCACCCACGTTTTATTGAGGTTGAGCATTATTGTGTAGGCACTCTCATAGGCATCCGTAATATCTTCCATAAAATCCGGGTGAATGGGATTGCACCGATGAGAGCGTCGCGGGTCGTCGAAGTTGATCACATAGAACTTCGGCTTTACCTTGTAGCCGTCCGGGTGGTTCAGCAAATGGTTGTAGGCAATAGTAGATAGGTCGGG
>CAJUGI010000015.1 GCA_910586065.1 uncultured Christensenella sp.
GTAGAGGTCGCCCAAGATAGGCATTTTCTCCGGGTCGGGGTCTGCAAGGAAAGGGCGGTACACGTTCCTAACGGCGCGGTCAATGACGGTCTTATCGACGGGCTGCAAGCCCTCCTTGCCGCCTATGACAAGCTCGCAGAGGGAGAGGATAAAGTCGGATTTCAGCGCAAGGGGGCTGTCGTCCTCGCTGTAATTGAGGTTAATATCCATAGGGTTCACATACTGGGGCTTCCCGTCAATGCCCTTGCCCGTAGGCGATAACCGTATCACTTGCCCGTCAAGCCGCTGCACAAGGGAAAAATACTCTGCTTCCGGGTCGCAGATAATTATGTCGTCGTCTGTAATGAGGAAAGCGTTTGTCATTTCCCGTTTGGCGGCAAAGGATTTCCCGCTTCCCGGCGTACCCAAGATTAAGCCGTTGGGGTTCTTTAGCTGCTTGCGGTCGCAGAGTATCATGTTGTTAGACAGGGCGTTTAAGCCGTAGTACAAAGCCGCGCCCGTCTGGAAAAGCTCCTGTGTGATAAAGGGGATAAAGATAGCGGTGCTTGACGTGGTAAGCCCTCTTTGAATGGGGATAAGGTTCTCCCCAAGCGGTACAGAGGACATAAGCCCCGCTTCCTGTTGGTAGTCAAGGCGGGTTAAGGCGCAGTTGTTCTTCTGTGCAATGCCCGCCGCCGCAAATACGTCATTTTCCAGTTTCCGCTTCGTGTCCGCCATGTTCACCACAAGGAACGTCAAGAGGAACATTCTTTCATTCCGGCTCTGCAAGTCCTGTAAGAGGTTCTTCGCTTCGCTGCCGAACGTGGCAAGGTCGGACGGGATTATATCCATGTCGTAGCCGCTGCGTACCGCTTTTTTCTGTTCCTCGATTTTCATTTTGTCAAGGTCGGTGATTTTCCGCTTGATTGTCTTTATGGCTTCGGTCTGGTCGATACTGTGGATATGCAGATTGACGATAACGCCCGTTTCCAAGTCCAGAATGTCCGACAAGATACGGTCGTTTAATTCCGGCGCAAGGATTTCAAGGAATGAAACCGCGCCGATTTTGCGCCCCATGCGGAAATACCGCCCCTCGCCAAAACGGAAAGAGGACGGGGCGATAAAGTCCTTTGTGGAAAGCCCGGACGGGGCAAGCCATGAAAAATCAAAGGCAAACTGCCCGCCCTCCGGGTGGAAAATGCCATGCAGCATTTTAAGGCGTTCATAGCCTGTCATGGGGCGGGCAGACACGCCCAAGAGCTTAAAGTTGTTGAGTACGTCCGTTTCGATACGGGCAAGGCGGGATTTCGCCGCGCCCAGACTGTCGGCTTCAATGGCAAAGGTGATATATTTTGCTTTGACAAGCCCGTTGTTGCCCTTTGCAAGCTGGTTTTTCAGCATATCCCGGTATTCTGTGCGGATAGAATTGAAAGCGTCCTCCTGTGCCGGGATATTGACCGCTTTTTCCGCTTCGCCCCGCTGCGTCCCCTGATTGATGAAAGAGAGCTGCACCGAAACGGAAGCGTCAAAGTAGTTGAGGAAGTCGCACCAGTTTTCAAAAATGGCGGTCTTGTCGTCTGCCTGTGCAAGCTGATAGTTAATATCTTCAAAGGCGACGGTCTTTGAGTATTTGCGTCCCGTAACCTTGCAGATACCGTCCGGGTACATCTGGATATAGGGGATTGTCTGCTGCGCGGTATGCGCTTTCCCGTCGCCCTTTGCCTGTCTGATGATTTCCGCAATCTGCTTTTTCTCGGCGCGGGTGAGCTTGCGGGGCGGGTTAGGCTTTGCGCTTCCCGCCGCGCTGTTTCTTCGTGTTTCCTTTTGCAATCGCTGATACCTCCTTTTCAAGTTTTCTCTGCCGTTCTAAGACGGAATAAAAGTTGTCTGTCCTGTATGGTCGTTCTTTGGGGGCTATGAATTTCGTCTGAATAATGTTCTTCACCACCACTTCAAGGGGCTGTCCATGCTTCTCATACATGGCGAACAGGAAACAGGGCAGCATGACGGCAATCATAGCCATAGACGCAAGGCTTGTGCCTGTGCTGTCTTTGAGCAGAAAGAAAAGCGGCAAGCCGATCAGGAGAGCCGCCGCAAAACATACAATCTGCCGTTTGGTAAGGTTGAACGCTACTTTTGTCTTGACTTTGGATAAGTCTTTGGGTACGGGTACATACGCCAAGTGAAAACCTCCTTTCTCTGGGTTTGGTGTTGCTGTAATTTTCCATAAGGGTAATCAAGGCAAAGGTCAATCTATGCCCTTTGCCCGCCCGTATTATATGGGGGTTATCCGCGTCAAGGTCGGGTCGTATTTTCGCCGCTTCGCTCTGAAAATCTCCACCCTGCCCTTGACACGCCGCTAATGCGCGGAGAAAATCGACTTCGCCAGTGCGCCGGATTTGAACAGGGAGAAACAGAGGATAACGGTATAGGCTGCAAGGGAAAAAATCGCGCTGTGCAGGTTGTCCGCTATTATCATGTTGTTTACCAAAACCGCGTAAATGCCGACGCATATCATTATGAGGAAGCCTTGAAAACCGATAGCGAACAGGGATTTTAGGTAGTTGTTTCCTATCTGCCCCCATTCCCGGTTAGTCATAGTTGCAAACGGGATAGGCGATACCGAACAGTAAAGGTAAATTTCTATCATGCGCCCGTAGAGGATAACGGTTATCAGTACGGACATGATTTTCATGCACAAGCTCACAAGGCTTGTTTCCATGACAAGTAAGAGCAGTTCGGGGATTTCCATAGCGTCAAGCCCGCTTTGCATGGAAGCAAGGGCGGCGGCAACATCAATCTCTGTGCTGCCGCCGATTACCCCCGCCGCGCCGGAAACAACGTGCTGCGCCATATCGAACACCGCCATAGTGATGTCAAAGGTGTGCGTCACAAGGTAGACTGCCACAAACGCCTTGAACACCCACTTGAAGAACATGGAAGTGTCAACGTCGTGCATATTGTTCTTTTCCGTTACCATGCTGATAAGCTCATAGCATAGGACGTAGGTAATGACAAGCCCCGCAATGGGTACGATTACATTCTCACTAAGCGTCTGTATCATGGAGAATATATTTGCGTTCCACCCTTGCGGGGTCTGCCCTACCTCTGCGGCGATAGTGCCGACTTT
>CAJUGI010000016.1 GCA_910586065.1 uncultured Christensenella sp.
CCCCCGGCGACGCGATCTTTTTTGACTGGGACGGGGACGGGAGCGCAGACCATGTAGGGCTTGTTATCGGGACGGACGGGGAGCGCGTCTATACCGTCGAGGGCAATTCCGGCGACGCCTGCAAGATAAAGAGCTACCCCGTCAATTATGGCTGTATCAAGGGCTACGGCTTAATGAATTGGAACTGACAACAAAAAAATGAAAATCTGAAAGGAGAAATTTATTGATGGCTATGAACAAAATTGAACGTATCGACAAGGAGATTGCAAAGACCCGCGAGAAAATCACCGAGTACCAGAATAAATTAAGGGGGCTTGAAGCGCAGAAAACCGAAGCGGAAAACCTGCAAATCGTACAGCTTGTGCGCTCCATGCGCCTTTCCCCGCATGAGCTTTCCGCTATGCTTTCCGGGGGCGGTATTCCGGGCATGGAAGCCGCGCCGGGCTACCCCGCAGAACCCGCAGACCATGACAACGAAGAAATGGAGGACACCGAGAATGAATAAGAGCAAATTTATCCGCAGCTTTTTTGTGCTGCTTACCACATTTATCTGTATGGGCGGCTTTTCCGTCACCGCCTTTGCACAGACCCCGGAGGGACAGGACGACACCGACGACAGCGGCGTTGTCTACGAGGAACCCGAAAGGGAAGAACCCCTTACCCCGGACGGGAACGCGACCCTTGTAGACGATTTCGGCGGCAACAAGCAGCTTATCACCGTAACGACCAAAAACGGCAATTACTTTTATATCCTCATTGACCGGGACGACGAGGGCGAGAATACTGTACATTTCCTTAATCAAGTAGACGAAGCCGACCTCTTAGCACTTATGGAGGACGGAAGCACCGAAGCAGCCCCGCCCGCCGTTTGCAGTTGCACCGAGAAATGCGAAGCCGGGAAAGTAAATGTGAGCTGCCCCGTCTGCAAGGAGAACATGACCGCTTGCAGCGGCAAGGAAGCGGAGCCGGAAACCGAAGAACCGCCGGAGCAGCCCAAAGAAAAAGGCAATGCGGGCGGGCTTGTGCTTTTCCTTGTCGTGGCACTTCTTGGCGGCGGGGGCGCGTTCTATTATTTTAAGTTTATGAAGCCGAAGCAAAACGTCAAGGGCGGCACCGACTTTGAAGATTTCGATTTTGACGACTACGACGAGGACGAGCCGGACGAGGGGGACGGGCTTTCTGATGAAGAACAGGAGGACGAGGAAGCATGACCCTGTTTACCGACAATCCCTTTGAAAAGATGATGATACAAAGACCGGGCGGGCGGCGTGACAATGCGCCGCCCGTTCCCCATTCCCCGGCTTGCGCTTCCTGTCCGTACAAAGGGCAGCTCCCTTGTGTGGGCTACTGTCTGAAACAGGTACAGGAGAAAAAGGCAAGTGAGCCGGAACGCTGAAAGGAGGATTTTTTCATGGCACTTAGACTTGTGATTGCAGAAAAGCCGAGCGTGGCGCAGACTATCGCCGCCGCGCTTGGCGTTAAGGAAAAGAAAGACGGATATATCGAGGGCGGCGGCTACCTCATTTCATGGTGCGTCGGGCATTTGGTACAGCTTGCGGAAGCTGCCGCCTACGGGGAACAATACAGGAAATGGCAGCTTGACAGCTTACCCATTCTGCCGGAGGAATGGCAGTACGCCGTTGACCCGGACAAGGGGAAGCAATTCAAAACCCTAAAAGAGCTTATGCACCGCGCCGACGTTTCCGAAGTGGTAAATGCGTGTGACGCGGGGCGCGAGGGTGAATTGATTTTCCGCTTTGTCTACGAAGCGGCGGGCTGCAAGAAGCCCATGCGCCGCTTGTGGATTTCCTCAATGGAGGACGGGGCAATCAAGGCGGGCTTTGCTTCCCTCAAAGACGGGCGGGACTATGACGCGCTCTTTGCGTCTGCCCTCTGCCGCGCAAAGGCTGACTGGCTTATCGGCATTAACGCCACCCGGCTTTTCTCCTGCCTGTATGGAAAGACTTTGAACGTGGGGCGCGTCCAGACCCCGACCTTAAAAATGCTCACCGACCGGGACGCGGCTATCTCCCATTTCCAGAAAGAAAAATATTATCATGTGCGCCTTGATTTATCCGGCGCGGAAGCGGCAAGCGAAAGGATTTCAGACAAGGCAGAAGCCGCCGCGCTGAAAGGGGCTTGCGAAACACAAACGGCGGTATGCGTTTCCCTCACCAGAGAGAAGAAAACCGCAGCCCCGCCGAAGCTCTTTGACCTTACCTCTTTGCAGCGGGAAGCGAACCGCATTTTCGGCTACACCGCGAAGCAGACCCTTGACCTTGCACAATCCCTTTATGAAAAAAGACTGCTTACCTATCCGAGGACGGACAGCAGCTTTCTTACTGACGACATGGGCGGCACCGCAGCGGACATTATCGCGCTGCTTTGCGAAAAGCTCCCCTTTATGGCGGGCGCGGACTTCACGCCGGAGGTTGCAAAGGTATTAGACAGTAAAAAAGTATCAGACCACCACGCAATCATTCCCACTATGGAGCTTGCAAAGGCTGACCCGGACGCGCTGCCGGAAAGCGAGAAAAATATCCTTACCCTTGCGGGGGCGCGTCTGCTTTTTGCCACCGCCGAGCCGCATATTTATGAAGCGGTTACGGCGGTTTTCTCATGCGC
>CAJUGI010000017.1 GCA_910586065.1 uncultured Christensenella sp.
ATCAATTCCGCTAAATGCTCGTACTTCCATAGTTTATTGCGATTCGCCAAATAATGATTTTGTCAATATAACTTTACACAATTTTCTCAAAAAAACGAGTTTTTTGGATCACCACCAAAATTCACAAAGCGAAGCGGAGTGAATTTTGGTGGTGATCCGGTTGCATGACCGGAACAGTCACGCAACCGCGCTTAGTGCTGCGTAATAATTACGCCGTTTCACTGCCGGCGGCACACCGCCAATCGCCGAACAAATTCGCCTATTGTTCCAATAGCTCATAAGGTAGCGCCAAACGAGTGTTTTCAGTTCATCTATAACGTAATTTTCCGGTCTGCGACCTCGCAAATAGAACAACTCTTCCTTCATTCTCGCCCACATGCTTTCGCAGCGGGCGTTATCATGGCACCGCCCGCCGGCGCTGTTCATACTTTGGATAATTCCAAAATGCGTGAGTATGCTTCGGTATTTTTCGCTTGTGTACTGACTTCCGCGATCCGAATGAATTACCGCACCGCGCATTTCCCGGTAACTTTTACATGCGTTTTCGACTGTTTGAACGCACAGCTCCGCGCGCATATTATCCGCCATTGCAATCCCCAAAACCGACGCGTCGAAGCAGTCGAAAACCGCTGAAACATAGAGCTTGCCATCCTTTGCGGGGATTTCAGTTATATCCGTGACGCACTTTTCGCAAGGCTTTTCAGCTGCAAAATCACGCTTTAACAGGTCGTCTGATTTGCGCGCTTCACGGTCGGCTTTGGTGATTCCGTTCGGCTTTCGCCGGGGAGTGTGATTTACGCCGATTCCTTCCATTACACGGTAAACGGTACGCTCGCTCGGAATATTTTCATCCGGATATTTCAGCTTTAACACCGCGTGCATACGACCGCGTCCGTATGTGTCGTTGCACTCGTCCTCGGCGATCACTTCCTTTAAAGGGGTTCACAGTTGGTGTATTTTGCCCTCCATTGAAAAATAATTTCGTTTTTTAAGCAATTTTGTTCATAATCTATCGGATGCGTACACTTCCTATTTGGATAATGCTCACAATGCAAGTTGCACGAAGATATGGGATTTAAGGTTAACAAATTCATATTGCTATCTCCTTATCGAACTCCTTTCTCGTGATACTGTGTAATATTCTTTGCCAAAGTTGCGTTAAATTTAATGCTTTACCCGACTTTCTTTTCCGTGCTGTAAATCGTGATGGTTTCGACATTACCGCTCGAACTTGTAAGCGTAAAAGTGGATTCTAATCGGTAAGTTCCGCTTTCAAGTCCGCTCTGGATAGTTGACAGCATTATCGTGTTTGTATTTACGGTCTTTTCATTCGTCGTATTTTCGACATTATCCCATATCCAAAGCCAACCGCTGTACTTTTGCAGAGTATGCGTAACGCTTATGTTTACGCAGTCATAACCCGCTTGTGCTGCTTTCGCCCCTTGCTTTTGTCCCCTTTATGGATAAAATAGAACTTGGGGGTTGTGCTATCTCATAATCAATTCAATTGCAGAGTCGGAGTTTTTAACAACGGACTAATAAGATGTAATTGCTGCGGAAAACTTTATTCCTTTGTTAATAATAAATATAGGCAACACCGCACAATGGAGAAAAAATCCGCCGTCCAGCTGCGCCGCTTCAAATACCGAACGCTCTATCGAGGTGAACGCAGCGGTCAGCAGGACAATGCAGATACCAATATTTTTCCAGATAAACAGCAGATAGATTGGCAGCGCCGTGCTGCTGTCGGCGAGCACGCTCCGCCAGATAAGTACAACGCTTGCGGTGGGGATCACCATCGGAATCACGAACGCGAAACGGGTCTTACGCCCCCATTTGATGCCGTAGGACAGCGCGAGCGAGATAACGAGGGTAAGTGCCATTAAGATCGGAACGACTATTGCGATAAGAAGCAGCGAAATTTTCAGCGATAACAGAAAATATTTATTTGTGAGCGTTTTTATGTAATTGTCGAACCATACGAAATTACGGTGGAATTAATTGTCGATCAGCGAATAGTACAGCACGCACATATAAGGAACGACGAAGAATACCGCCGTTCCGATCAGGCTCGGCACTTTGGTGTTCCATTTCAAATGTTTTTTCATTGCCCCGCTTCTATTCGTTCAGATATGCCGAGAGCTTGGCAATGAATTTATCCAGAGTGATCTCGACGGCGCAGTACCGTTCAAAATCGTCGGCGTAAATTTCCGTCGGAATCTGAAAGCAGATCTCACCGTTTTGATATATTGAATAAAGATCACACGCGAACGCAGTATCCTCATAAGTGCTTTGATCGGCCAACATACAGGAATTGCGCACGGATGACATCGTGTTCACGATATTTTCAATAAATCCGAGCGTTTCGGACAGGCGGTCGGAATAAGGATTGACGCAAAGGAAAGTACATACGGCAACACTTTTACCGTTATCCGGCAAGGGCAAGGGCAAAGGCGAGGTGCGCAGATTTTCATCATTGATCAGGGCGACCTGCTTAATACGGTACAGCAATTGTGTGAACAGCGTTTTCCCATATATTCGCGGATAATACAATTCTTCCATTC
>CAJUGI010000018.1 GCA_910586065.1 uncultured Christensenella sp.
AAGGAGCCAATGCCTATGAAACGGCTGATGTTAAATACATTATGTATGTTAGCTTTTGTGTATCCAGCATATTCCTATGTTGGTGATTCCTATGTAACCCCAGACAGCTGGAGCAGACATGTGAATGCCAACGGTATCAAAGCAAGCCTTAATGGTCTAAGCTTTGGAGATACAGGCATATTAAAAATAGGGTTAACAACAAGAGCTGCATTTAAATTTGGAGAAGATGAAGACTGGTCAATTTATCAGTATGCCCGTCTGAGATTAAGTGAAACGAAACTAGGTCAAGGCACAGTGAATGTAAACTTAAATATTCGTGGAGCTTATGACAGTCTTCCAGATATTGGTGGCAGCACAATGGACGGCCAGTCATCAAGCTATTCAGGAAGTTCATATAACCAGTTTTATGACGGCTTATATACTTCCCGCAAATATGATGAATACACCCGCTTAAACGGTAAATATGATGGTAATTTTAGAATATATCAGGCTAATGTAGAGTTTAAAGGAGTAGTGCCGTATACAGATATAACAGCAGGCAGAATATATTTAAACAATCTAGATATGTATAAAATAGACGGCGGCAGTTTCCATTTTGATACCTGTGACTATTTTAAGCTTGATATATACGGCGGCCTGCCTGTCAGCTATTACAGCAATTTAAAAACATCTTTAATAGGAGCAGCGATAGAAGTTCCAGTAACGATAAGCGGCACAAAAATCAGAGCCGAGTATAATTACTTTATACATGAAGATGGCGGAGACTTTAACACCCATACTGCCAGAGGCAGAATAGACCAGAGCTTATCCTTTCCCGATATAATATCATCCAATATCTATCTGGAAGGTGCTATAATAGGTAAAGCTATGCTTTATGAAGCAGGTCTAGATGCGAATATAGATATAAGCCGCACAGGCATATCAGCCTACATAGCAGGTCAGTATGATAAGAATAAAGGCGATATAAACCCGTATATATCCATGTATGAAAATATGCTGGGCGGCAGCAGTGAATATGTAATGGGCGGAGTAATGGTTACACAGGGAATAACTGACTATTTAATATTAGGAATAGGCTGGGAAACACGATTTAATTTCAGTGAAAGCTATGGTGACAGAGACTACCAGAGAGTATTTGGCAATATAGACCTTGTGGGTTTACTCCATAAAAACAATTATTTAAGTTTAATAGTAGACTGGTATGATGTAGCAGCATATAAGAGACAGGACAGCAATTCTAAAGTAATGGGAGGTTTTCGTATAACTCAGGTATTTACAGAGAGAATAGAAGCATGGGCAGGAGTAAATGTTCAGAACTATCAGTATAGAAACAGCCCGATAAAATCCTACCCGCAGTATGGAGAAGATATGGTTAGTTTACAAGACAGAAATGAAAATACCACAATGGCATATATTGGAGCGATGTATCGCCCAATAGACTGGTGTGTGTTACAGGTTGATTATAGTTATGAATATGCAGACCTTTTTAAAAGTGCTGACTTACAGCCAGATATTCATACATTAAGTATCTGGGCAAACTTTATCTGGTAGGTGCATGATATGAAAAAGAACTTATTAGTAATCATCTTATTATTTCTTCTTACAGCAGGTGTAACATCAGCAGTAGATTCCACTAAGCCATCTACCCATAACAGCAGCTGGGAGCAGAAGCATGGTCAGGCAGCAAAAACTAATATGAGCGAATGCATAATGTGCCATGAAGAACGAGTAGAATGCATATCCTGTCATGAAGATACTGCTCCAAGAAATCATACAGTAACCTTTGTGAATAAAACACACGGGTTAGAATCCAGATGGAACAGAACAACATGTCAGACATGTCATAAAGAAGATTTCTGTGACAGCTGTCATGAGACATCCTATCCAATGAGCCATGCCCGAGCAGGATTTGTATCAGGAGCAGGCTCCCACTGTGGCACAAGCTGTGTAGTTCCCGTAGGCAGCTGGAATAACACCCCATCTAAAAACTGTCTTGTATGTCACAAAACAAGACCTGTAACAAAATCAGGTGCTCTGCATACTGTGAAGTAA
>CAJUGI010000019.1 GCA_910586065.1 uncultured Christensenella sp.
TATGGCTACAAACCGGACACTCTCGTAGCTATTTACCCAGCCTTGCAGGGAACAGACACCCCACGTTTCCACATCTTCAAAAACACTGCGGTCTATCCGGCTGATTGGCTCGCCGAAAACTACCGTCATTATCTGAAAGTCCGGTTTGTCCTCTAACAGTTGCAAATGATGCAGCGTGCCGAACTCGTCAGTTTTGCGCCCCCACGCCCACACATCATTATACAAATCATCGCCCCACTGGTGCGGGTGGTCGAAACGGACTTTGACCGCTGTGGAATGCGGGTCGTCTTGGATGCCCTCAATAACCCCCGTTACCATTAAGCCCGTAAAAATACACTCGCAACGCTTGCCGATAAGCTCCTTGTTTACTTCTGTCGTTTTCATATCCCTAAAATTACTTATTACTCTGTTACTTTTTCGCTATCCACTCGTCACGCCTGCGGCGGCACTCGTCCAGCGTTTTGGCTACTGTGCTGAAAAGTTCGCCGTCCGTGTGGCGGTAGTCATATTGAAAATAAACCTGTCCTCTGAAAGCCCCCAAACAGCATTTCACGAACTTTTCTTCTCCCGGTGTTTGGGTAATGCTTACCCCGTTTTTGTTAAGTGACTGCATGATGTTCTATTTTTTATGGTTATAATATCAGTAAGAAAAGCAACGATAGGAAAAGCAGAGCCACGCCCAGCGCATAAAGGGCTGAAAGGCAGACACGGAACAGGAAACAGGCGGCACGAAATACGATATACGCCGTTATCGCCGTGCCTGCTCCGGCTACGCTGGTGAACCGCCATGCAAGGCAGAGCAGGAACACCCGCCAAAGGATTTTATAAATGCTTTTCCGTTTCATCGCTTGGTCGTTTTTAGCGGGCAGGGCTTTGACACCCCGCCCGGATTGGTATTTGATTATGCCGCCCGGAACACAAAACCGTCATCAAACCAGTAATCGCACATAAACAGGTCACGGGCGAACTTTTCATAATCGAAATAGGTCTTTGCGAACTCCGGCAGGTTGTAGCATTCCTCTATGATTTCATAGGCGAAATCTTCTTCATCGTCATATTCCCCCTGATACTCGTCCCGGAAATCACGTACAAGGTCGTCCGCATCTTCCTCGCTCAAATCATGGCTTTTGTAGTTGCACCACACGAAAAAGGCTTCCTGCTCGGTGTCGTCCAAATCCTCCACCGCATCACGCAGGGAAAAGAAGTTTTCAGAAATCCAGCTTTCGCCGATTAAGCCCTCCGGCACGTTCTCCCAGTCCTGAAACATATATTCCGCATCTTCCTCGTCCTTATGCAGTTCCCGGCAGGCTTCGTAAAATTCTTCCTTGTCCGAATAGTCCGACAAGTCGAGCCATGCCCCAAACAAAGAACCGTTGTTGTACTTGGCGTAAGTGCCTACATAAACTCTTGCTTCCGATAATACCTTTGCTTCCATATTGCTGCAATTTTTAAGTTTTTATTTTTATGCGGATTTGAGAGGTGAGGGAGTTGAAGTTTCACTGAACTTTTTTCCTGTTTCCCGTAAATCCGACTTTTTTTTTATGCGTCTTCTGGTCGGGTCGGTCGTTTTCGTTTCACATAGGCGTAAAAGGGTAGTGTTTAGAGTTTGCAGGGTTTTGGCAAAAAATACCTCGCAAGGCAGGGAAGATTTTTTCGCCAAACCGGAACGGCTCGACCTTGCAAAATCGTGAAGAACACGTAACTACCTTTGCCTATTGAAATGATAAAAACGACTGTCCCGGCTGGGGGACTGCATAATGAGGAAGATTTACAGATAGGGAAACAGGGGAAAAGTGCTTGTTCCCTTTCATCCTTTAGGGAACACTCCATGCGGGCGGGAAAGGCAAGGGTATGGCAAGTTCATCTTGCGGTACGCTTGTGCGGGTTTCCAACGGCTCTTTTCACGAAATACAGTCAGCCATGCCACGCACGGCTGGCGTTTCGGGGAATGTGCCAGTTGGAAAAGGATATAAAAAATGCGGGTAGTCGGTGGACTGCCCGCAAGGTGGAAGAAT
>CAJUGI010000020.1 GCA_910586065.1 uncultured Christensenella sp.
TACGGGGTCAATTTGCCTAGTTCCTTAACCGTGAATCTCTCGAGCGCCTTGGTATATTCTACCCGACCACGTGTGTCCGTTTACGGTACGGGCCGGCAATGGGTCTTTGGCGCTTAGCGGCTTTTCTCGGGAGCAGGCTGCCATCCGCTATCCGATTGCCCGAAGGCTCTCGGTACTGTCCCGCTTCAGCTCTCAGGGTGTACTTTACTGCCCTGATCATCACCTTTGCGGTTTAACGCACTATTCCGTCAGTGCGCGGGATTTTCGCTTCTCCGTCCCCGCTTCGCTCCCATCGCCGGGTAAGGGATTATTTACCCTTTGTCCATCGCATACGCCCAAAGGCTCCTGCTTAGGTCCCGACTTACTCTGATCCGATTAGCGTTGATCAGAAATCCTGGGTCTTACGGCGGGAGGGTTTCTCGCCCTCCTTATCGTTACTTATACCTACATTTGCTTTTCCGGGATCTCCAAAGGCACTCACATGCCTTCTTCTGCGACTACCGGAATGCTCCCCTACCAATATCTATTGCTAAATATTCCACGACTTCGGCACCGGACTTATGCCCGATTATTATCCATGCGGGATCACTCGACTAGTGAGCTGTTACGCACTCTTCAAATGAATGGCTGCTTCCAAGCCAACATCCTAGCTGTCTAGGCAATCCCACCTCGTTATGGTCTTCAACTTAGCCCGGATTTGGGGGCCTTAGTCGATGGTCTGAGTTGTTCCTCTCTCGGACGCGGACCTTAGCACCCGCGCCCTCACTCCCGGGGATCTTGCCGCGGCATTCGGAGTTTGTCAGGACTTGATAGGCGGTGAAGCCCTCGCATCCTATCAGTCGCTCTACCTCCACGGTACTGTGCCCCGAGGCTGCACCTAAATGCATTTCGGGGAGTACGAGCTATCTCCAAGTTTGATTGGCCTTTCACTCCTACCCTCAGGTCATCCGAAAGCTTTTCAACGCTTACCGGTGCGGACCTCCAGCGGGTGTTACCCCGCCTTCATCCTGCCCAAGGGTAGATCACTTGGTTTCGCGTCCACCCGCTCTGACTAGAAAACGCCGTGTTCCGACTCGCTTTCGCTCCGGCTCCGTCCTTCTTCCAGAACTTAGCCTCGCCAGAACGGGTGACTCGTAGGTTCATTATGCAAAAGGCACGCCGTCACCACACAAAGTGGCTCCGACCGCTTGTAGGCACATAATTTCAGGGTCTATTTCACTCCTCTGTTCGAGGTTCTTTTCACCTTTCCTTCACAGTACTTGTTCGCTATCGGTCTCTCGCTAGTGTTTAGCCTTACGGGATGGTCCCCGCTGATTCACGCCGGATTTCTCGTGTCCTGCGCTACTCAGGTGTCTTCTCCTCTTAAAACAAAGTTGTCGCCTACGGGGCTGTCACCCGCTACGGCCGCCCTTTCCAGGGGCGTTCGGCTAACTCTGTCTAAAAAGTTCGTTGAAGATCCTACAACCCCACGTGTTGCGTTGCCACAACCGTGGTTTGGGCTCCTCCGCGTTCGCTCGCCGCTACTTGCGGAATCACTTTTGTTTTCTTTTCCTCCGGCTACTAAGATGTTTCAGTTCACCGGGTTCGCTTCACGGACATAGCCGTGATACCTTTTGCAAGGTGGGTTGCCCCATTCGGATATCTGCGCCTATAACGGGTATTTGCCCCTTAACGCAGCTTTTCGCAGCTTATCGCGTCCTTCTTCGCCTGCGAGAGCCTAGGCATCCTTTATGTGCCCTTGTCTCCTTTCTTTATTTCTTGAGATTCTGCTGACTGTAAAAAGCCAACTCTTCTTTCTGTTGCTCGTTGTGTCTGTCACTGATTCAATAATCAGTTACAGTCATATATTGATTCCATAATGTCAATGTGCTCCTTTTCTTGTGTGGAGAATAACGGATTCGAACCGTTGACCCCCTGCTTGCAAAGCAGGTGCTCTAGCCAGCTGAGCTAATCCCCCCAATAGACAATAGCGAAGTAGTCCAAAAGAGGTCATCGTGTTGACAATCTCTTTT
>CAJUGI010000021.1 GCA_910586065.1 uncultured Christensenella sp.
AATCTCCATTCTGCCGCTAAAGCGTCAGCACAAATAGGAATGAAAGAGGCTGAAAGCGGCGGATTTATTTTGTTATAATTTTATGATATACTGTTTCAGAGGAAGGCAAACTACAACGCACGGCAAGGGGAGTCGTAGAAGTGCTTCTAACTGAAAACAGTATAAAAATCAGTGTTAGAATCATCTTGTCAAGCACAAATAAGTGTTGCCTATGAGCACGAACGCTAAGAATTGTTTTAACACCTGTTAGATTGTGTGATGATTCAGTCACTGCCTCTCCTCGTATTTTTAAAATAGGAGGAAATTCATTTGAAAGTTGTTTACCCAATCTGCTGCGGAGTGGATGTCCACAAGTCTTTTTTAATAGGGACAATCATCACCACAACGGGCGGTGTAGAGCCGCATTACCAAAAGAAACGCTTTTCTACTTACAACAACGACTTGCACCGTTTTTGCAATTGGTTGTTATCAAACAATTGCAAAAATGTTTGTATGGAGTCTACAGGCAAGTATTGGGTGCCGGTGTTCAACATTCTCGAAGAACGTGGCATTGCCACTACCATTGCAAACCCTAAATGGGTGAAAGCTGTTAAAGGCAACAAGGACGATACCAAGGATTCCAAATGGATAGGGGATCTGTTTCGCCTCGGTCTTGTTCCCGGCAGCTTTATTCCCTCAAAGGAAATTCGTATTCTTCGAGAATTTACTCGTTACCGTTACAAGTTGGTTTCCATGAAAAGCAGTGAGAAAAACCGTTTTCAAAACGCTTTTACCGTTTGTAATGTCGCTCTTGATTCCGTCGTGTCGGATATGTTCGGTAAATCTGCAGCTGCCATTACAAATTACCTAATCTCCGAGGATTCTTTTGATCCGGAATACTGCAAATCCCTTTTGCAGCGCTCTTTGAAAAAGAAAGCTGATTCCGTTATTGAATCTATCGAAGGCTATTCGATCACCAACGAGCAAAAGCTCCGCATGAAAATTATCCGTTCTCATCTTGATTACATTCAGTCCGCTATTGCAGATGTAGATTCTGCAATTGATGCAATGGTTGCAAAACACGAAAACTTAATTGCTCTTTTACAAACCGTTCCCGGTATTGACCGCAATTCTGCCATTACGATTATCTCTGAAATCGGCACGGATATGGAGCAATTCGGTTCTTCCAAACGGCTTTGCTGCTGGGCAGGATTAACTCCCGGCAACAATGAATCTGCCGGTAAGAAAAAGTCTGTTCGCATTACACGTGCGGGAGTTTATCTCAAACCTGCATTGGTGCAAGTTGCACATGCAGCCGTGAAAGCAACCAACAATTCTTACTACCGTTTAAAGTATGAGCAGATTTCCAAACGCCGTGGAAAGAAACGCGCCATTATTGCCATTGCCCGAATGATTCTCACTGCTGTTTTCCAAATGTTATCTACCGGCGAGGCATGGAATCCCTCCGACCTGTTTAAGGTGGATATGCCTCAGACTCTCAAAGAAAAGCAACTTGAAAAAGCCGTTAAGCAGGCTTTGAATTTCCTCGAAAAACAAGGAATTTTTATCCATGCTTAGTCCG
>CAJUGI010000022.1 GCA_910586065.1 uncultured Christensenella sp.
CCCTACCACATATAATTAAACTTCCCATATCCTGTATGCATAGTTGTATTCTTAGTCCAATTCATCCCATAATTTAAAGAGAAATAAAAAGCATCATTTAAAGGAATAACTAAAGTAGTCCCTAGAGCATATTCTAAATTATCTAATTTACTCTCTCCCCCTCCATAATACCCTATATTAGAATATCTCCCTTTAGGATTAGCAACATTAGGATTAATAGTCCAATCTACTCCTGCATACACTAAAGTCTTAAAATGTTTATGCCAATCACTATAAAAAGAAAGAGAGGTTTTAGTTTTAAATAAATTCATCTTATGGGTATAAGTTCTTCTTTTAATGGTATTACTAATATTATTAAGTTCATAAGCTTTAGTAAATCCTCCATTATAACCTAAACCTATCTCTGGAGTTAAAGTATGCTTAGTATTAAGCTTTATATTCATCCCCATATTAACATTAGCATCATAAGCATAAGATTTAGGTTCTCCTTTAAATTCTGTTTGTCCTACCCTTTCATAAATATCATTTTGTATTAAACCAAATTGTGAAGAGAATTTAGAAAAGAGTTCATAATCTTTATAATTAAAAGGATGATAATACCTAACTCCTGCATAATAGGTTCTATTATTTAAAGCTAGAATATCTGAAGGATAAGTTTTAGAACTAAAATCATCATATCCTCCATAAATCCCATAAATATCTTTATTGTTAGGATTTAAATAACTATAACCAAAGATAACCCCTTTAGTATGTCCTTTAGAAGTTAATCCTCCATTTAAAGAAGTATCACTCTTAGAGATATAAGGAAGCATAAAGGCTAGATGATTCTTATCTTTATTTTCACTAGAAGTTCTAAGTAAAGCATCACTGGCTAAATTATCAAAGTTTGCATAAATAGCTCCTTCCTCATAAGCCTTATTAAAGTTAGAATACACATTAGCACTTCCTTGATTATGGATTAAATGAACCGCATTCATAGCATTACCCATTACAGAATTAACAAAGTTTGCTCTAGCTTGGGTATTACTAATGAGTGTTTTTCCTAATGCTGCTGCTGAAGTCTTAGCACCATCAATAGAAAAGCTTAGGGTTTTACTAACAGCATCTAAATTAATATTAACACTAGGATCATTAGTTTTAAATTCTGCTTTAGCAAAGACTTTAGAATTAATCTCTGCAGGATTACTTATACTAGTATCTTTAGAAGTATCAATATTAATAACATTTTTAGGATCATTAACTAAAGAGGAGAGATTAGTAATATTTCCTGCATCAAAGGTAACATTAGAAACACTTACAACACTTAAATTAGAACCTGTTATTTCTAAAGGTTTAACCTCTCCTTTAGAATTAGCAGAGACTAACCATTCTTGAACTTCTACTTTACCACTTCCATTGCTTTCTATTTTAGTAGTATCACTAACTTTACCTGTATTGTTTATACTTAAACTACCACTTCCCTCATTTTTAATATTAGCCCCTATACTAGCATTACCTGTATTACTAAGACTTAAAGCACCAGAA
>CAJUGI010000023.1 GCA_910586065.1 uncultured Christensenella sp.
TCTTACCAAAAAGGAGCCATTTATTTCCAAAAACACAAACTTATTTACACTACCATTTACGTTGCTGTTACTTTTTCAAAAAATCACTAAATTCTTTCAATTCTTTTTTTGTATCTTCGGAAAGCCTGTTATATTCTGTATCATGAATCGCCCCCTCTAACGTATATAAATGTACCAGACAAACATTTGGATATTTCTGCTTTAACCTAAGAAATGCGTCTTTTGCACCTACCTCAATTAGTTTCTCGGAAGATTCAATACCAACAGATATTAGCTTTTTTTCCATTTCGTTACCAATATTCATCATAGATGTTAATTCTGACATATTTATTTTCAACTCTCCTTGTTCTACTCATTTTTTAAACTGGAAGTTTCTTCTCTATTAGCGGTTATATTTTGCTCCTGCATAAATCAGCAACGCCAATCCCACAACAAATCCCAATGAAAAAGCGATAAAACTTAATGCCGAATCTGTTATACCGATTATTATAGCAGTCGCCAAAAGACCAATTCCAATAAAAATAACACCCCAACCTGATATTTTACAAAAAACCTTTTTATCACTTGGAGACACTTTGTCATAATGATAACTATGAAGCAAAGTGATTTTTTCCTTTTTCCACATCAAGCAACCAAGATATATAAAAACAAGTGCAAGTACACCTATTCCAATCGCAACACCTATCGTTTCTGTCATAACAAGCCCCTCCAAATCCCGATTTATCGGTTTGTACTAGGAGAAATTATACCATACCCAATTACGAAAAGCAATCCCCCGTTCTACGTCCGTTCCGACTATCCAGACCGTCAAGGGACGAGTAGTATTTTTTCGCAAAGAGCGCGAAAAAATCTCCACTCTTAAACCCTTGACCGTCTGGATTTTTGCCGTTGCCATTTCGCCGCCGAAAACGGGGAACAGGATAAAAAAATCCTGCCCCCGTTTTCGTCTGCTCCATTCTAACGGCAAAACCGTCTGCACTACTGCGGCGGCAGTCGTTAGGTTTTGCGGTGGCTCTGCCCCCGCGCCCCCGACCTCTCCCAAAGAACAGAATGGAGTGTTACGCAATAGAGCTTGAAAAGGCTTGATTTTTAAGGCGTTGCAGACGCGAAAATCCACAGGGTAAGGGTTTTATACTACCTACCCACGAAAACGGCTTCTAACCGTTCACAGGCGCGTTTTGCGCCCCTTTTCCTGCCCGTTTCCCGCCGCGCTGAAAAGTTTTGCGTCAATAACTCAAAAAAGCACTTGACAAAACGCTTCATGGGGAACGCCGAAAGATATTGCCCCATACATAGACCCGGTATTTGAGAATAATATTCTCCTGACGCAGACGGAACGCCTTACCATGAACAGCAGGCCGAAACAGCCAAAGTATGCCAGAAATAAAAATGTAATTATTATTGGAGGAAGTGGAAGCGGCAAGACACGGTTCTATGTGAAGCCGCGTGCGCCCGTAAGGGCGGCATAAATCCTACCTTGAGCAAGTAGTAGGTAAAAGTA
>CAJUGI010000024.1 GCA_910586065.1 uncultured Christensenella sp.
ACCCAACACCTCACGGCACGAGCTGACGACAGCCATGCAGCACCTGTCTCACAGCTCCTGATAAATCAGGCACAGCATTATCTCTAACGCCTTCTGTGGATGTCAAACCCAGGTAAGGTTCTTCGGTTAGCATCGAATTAAACCACGTGCTCCACCGCTTGTGCGGGCCCCCGTCAATTCCTTTGAGTTTCATTCTTGCAAACGTACTCCCCAGGCGGGATGCTTATCGCGTTTGCTACGGCACTGAACTTAAAAGCCCAACACCTAGCATCCATCGTTTACAGCGTGGACTACCAGGGTATCTAATCCTGTTTGCTACCCACGCTTTCGCACCTCAGCGTCAGTTTCCAGCCAGATTGCCGCCTTCGCTAACGGTATTCCTCCTGATATCTACGCATTTCACCGCTACACCAGGAATTCTGCAATCCTCTCTGATACTCTAGTATTATAGTATCACTAGCCTTACTAAAGTTGAGCTCTAGTCTTTGACTAATGACTTACAACACCGCCTACGTGCTCTTTACGCCCAGTCACTCCGAACAACGCTCGCCCCCTCCGTATTACCGCGGCTGCTGGCACGGAGTTAGCCGGGGCTGCTTATACAGGTACCGTCAATACATACACAGTTACTTATATGCATTTTCTTCCCTGTCGAAAGAACTTTACGACCCGAAGGCCTTCGTCATTCACGCGGCGTCGCTGCGTCACTCTTACGAGCATTGCGCAAAATTCCCCACTGCTGCCTCCCGTAGGAGTCTGGGCCGTGTCTCAGTCCCAGTGTGGCCGGCCACCCTCTCAGGCCGGCTACCCATCGTCGCCTTGGTAGGCCATTACCCTACCAACTAGCTAATGGGACGCGAGTCCATCTTTCAGCGTCAGGTCTCCCCAACTTTTCCTATAAAACCATGCAGTTATATAACTTATCCGGCATTAGCTCACCTTTCGGTAAGTTGTTCCAGTCTAAAAGGCAGGTCACTCACGTGTTACTCACCCGTGCGCCGGTTTAATCATCCCCGAAGAGACTTTCTCCCTGACTTGCATGTGTTAAGCACGCCGCCAGCGTTCGTTCTGAGCCAGGATCAAACTCTCCATACAAATTATTGTATTCCAAAAAAATTCTTACCTAACTAATTACTTAAGCTGTCTATCACAATTTAACCTATTCTATTGTCAATACATAATCCCTTAAATATAAACAGGGTCACATAACCTAATACTTTTTTTCATTGTTGTCAAGAACTTTTTTAAATAAGTTACTCAAAACTTTATAAAAAAATTCTTAAAACAATATTTAAGCCACCTCTTTATAAATTAAACCAAGAATATCAGCAGCTTCTGTATCAAGGGAAAATATATATAACAAAACTTTTTTATATTGTCAA
>CAJUGI010000025.1 GCA_910586065.1 uncultured Christensenella sp.
CGAGATTTTATGTCCTCTTGCTCAATTCCTTCAGGAATTATTGTGGATTCTAACAGTTTTGCAAATTCACTTCGAAGCATAATGGTATTTCATTTTTAACCACAAAGGTACGCATTTTATTCCGGAATATCAGAACATTATTCCTGCGGCTTGCGGTAGTTCGCCTCCAACAGCTCACGCAACCCCGATTCGGGGTAAAGCACTTTTCCTCCTAAAAGGATAAATGGCAGCACCCTGTTGTTGCGGTATTCCTGCAAGGTACGGCGGCTCACACGGAGCAGTTCCGCCACCTCCCTGTCCGTCAGGTAACGCTCCCCGTCCAGCGGCGGGCGGTAACTTTCCAGAAAGGCGGAGAGCCATTTGGAGCCTTTGCGCATATTCTGCACCACGGTGGCAAGCGGCTCGTCCTCCATCGTAAACACTTCATTGTTCTCGTTCATCATAACTTCGGATTCAGTGGGTTGTGAATAATAAAAATCAAATCATCTTGCGCCGGGATAGAGCGTGCCGATAAGCGGAATGAGCCTTTTAACCTCCTCCGGCTTGTAATAGAACCTGCGGTTAATCTGCGAGTAGCCGATAAGCCGCCTGTCGCGCAACGTCTGCAACGTGCGCGGGCTGATCCTCAACTGCCCGCAGACCTCCTCGCCCGTGAGCCACCTTTCCAGCCGCCCTCCGTCGCTCTTGCGCCTCAGGGCGGCAACCTTCTCCGAGAGGGCGTTGAAGGACGCCACCATCATCTCGAAGGTCTTTTTCTCGATAGATACTATTTCCATAAGCAAAACATTTCAGAGTTTGCCGCAAAGGTAACGCCAGCCCCGTGAACACATATCGTTTCCCGCTAAAAGGCAGCTTGTTGCGCCGCCTGTCCGGGTTACGGAGCCATTTCCCATAAAAATCTTACGTGAGACACGTAGTGAGCTGTTAAAGCCCCTTTGGTTTATTGCCGAATTTTGCCACAGAAACCAAAAGAAAGGACTGAATATGAAAGTAATAACGATGGAAAGTTCCGCCTTCACCGCATTGACGGAACAGATAGCCGAGATAGCGGCACACGTGCGTGCCGTTTCCGGCGAAAGAAAGGAAAAATCCGCAGACAGGTTGCTCACCACCCGTGAGGCGGCACACCTGCTGAACGTGAGTTGCCGCACCCTCCAGCGCATGCGCAGCGAACAGCGCATCGCCTATGTCGTGCTGCGCGGCAAGTGCCGCTACCGGCAGTCTGAAATCGACCGCCTGCTTGCGGACTGCACCGTGGTGGAGGACGCGGCGACACCGACGGAACTGAAACACAACCACACGCTGCGTACGGGCGGCGGCAAACCCAAAGGAAGGAGGACGTGACGTATGGAACTGCTTACCC
>CAJUGI010000026.1 GCA_910586065.1 uncultured Christensenella sp.
ACATACGGACGCGGTCGTATGCACGCGGTGTTAAAGCTGAAATATCCGGATGAAAATATTCCGAGCGAGCGTACCGTTTACCGTGTAATGGAAGGAATCGGCGTAAATCACACTCCCCGGCGAAAGCCGAACGGAATCACCAAAGCCGACCGTGAAGCGCGCAAATCAGACGACCTGTTAAAGCGTGATTTTGCAGCTGAAAAGCCTTGCGAAAAGTGCGTCACGGATATAACTGAAATCCCCGCAAAGGATGGCAAGCTCTATGTTTCAGCGGTTTTCGACTGCTTCGACGCGTCGGTTTTGGGGATTGCAATGGCGGATAATATGCGCGCGGAGCTGTGCGTTCAAACAGTCGAAAACGCATGTAAAAGTTACCGGGAAATGCGCGGTGCGGTAATTCATTCGGATCGCGGAAGTCAGTACACAAGCGAAAAATACCGAAGCATACTCACGCATTTTGGAATTATCCAAAGTATGAACAGCGCCGGCGGGCGGTGCCATGATAACGCCCGCTGCGAAAGCATGTGGGCGAGAATGAAGGAAGAGTTGTTCTATTTGCGAGGTCGCAGACCGGAAAATTACGTTATAGATGAACTGAAAACACTCGTTTGGCGCTACCTTATGAGCTATTGGAACAATAGGCGAATTTGCACAGCAATTGGCGGTGTGCCGCCGGCAGTTAAACGGCGTAATTATTACGCAGCACTAAGCGCGGTTGCATGACCGTTCCGGTCATGCAACCGGATCACCACCAATATTCACTTCGCTTTGTGAATATTGGTGGTGATCCAAAAAACTCGTTTTTTTTGAGAAAATTGTGTAAAGTAATATTGACAAAATCATGCTGACGGTGTTCCGCGACATTTTAAGCGCTTTGCCAATGCTCCTATAGCTTGGGTAGCATTGAAACGATTTTCTGTTTTCGCGGTATAGCAGATATGAGTACACCGCTATCTCGCCATAGGAAAGTCCGAGATAAAATATCTCATTGGGCAATGGGAAATAGTCCTTGATTGGGTCACGCTTTGGGTAATTATTGTTTCTCATCTGCGCCTCACTTTCCCGTATTTTCGTCAATCCATCGCTGTAATTTCTCTTTGGGAACTACTAACCGAGAGCCTATTCTGATTGCGGGAAAGTCCTTTTCGTGCATCAACTCGTAGCTGCTTGAGACCGATACGCCGAGCAGTTTCGCGAGTGTTTCCGCGTTCAAGAACAGCGGAAGTTCCTCATAAGTCGTGTACAATGCTTCTTTCAAATGTTTGACCTCCTGTAAAATTTTAAGGACGACCAAGAGCAAGGCGGATTTTCCGTTTGCTTTTGATCGTCCATATTATTTTAGCACACCTCTTGAAATTTTT
>CAJUGI010000027.1 GCA_910586065.1 uncultured Christensenella sp.
GCTGTTACGCACTCTTTAAATGAATAGCTGCTTCCAAGCTAACATCCTAGCTGTCTCTGCGATGTCACCTCGTTCTGTCAACTTAAACCGCTCTTGGGGGCCTTAGCAGGAGGTCTGGGCTCTTTCCCTCTCGCCGCCGGACATTAGCACCCGACGACTCACTCCCGTCCAACACTTCACGGCATTCGGAGTTTGTCAGGAATTGATAGGCGATGAAGCCCTCGCATCCTATCAGTAGCTCTACCTCCGTGAAGCTAAGACGAGGCTGTCCCTAAAGACATTTCGGGGAGTACGAGCTATCTCCCAGTTTGATTAGCCTTTCACCCCTACCCACAGCTCATCCGAGCACTTTTCAACGTAAACCGGTTCGGGCCTCCATCGCCTGTTACGGCGACTTCACCCTGGCCATGGGTAGATCACTAGGTTTCGCGTCTGCTCCGCCCGACTGAACGCCCTGTTCAGACTCGCTCTCGCTTCGGCTCACGCGCCTTAAGCGCTTAACCTCGCCGGACGGAGGCAACTCGTAGGCTCATTATGCAAAAGGCACGCCGTCGCTCCATATAGAGCTCCGACCGCTTGTAAACGAACGGTTTCAGGGTCTATTTCACTCCCCTGCTCGGGGTGCTTCCCACCTTTCCCTCACGGTACTGGTTCACTATCGGTCTTCCGGGAGTATTTAGCCTTGCGGGATGGTCCCCGCGGATTCGGACAGGATTGCACGTGTCCCGCCCTACTCAGGTACCGCCTCCGGCACATGACGCTTGCCTGTACGGGTCTGTCACCCTCTCCGGACCGACTTTCCAGACGGTTCCAGTTCACGTCATGAACTCTTCTTGGCGGCCCTACAACCCCAGCAGCGCCGTAACGCCACTGGTTTGGGCTCTTCCCCTTTCGATCGCCACTACTCAGGGAATCGATATTTTCTTTCTCTTCCTGCGGGTACTGAGATGTTTCAGTTCCCCGCGTTCGCCCCGCAACAATGCGGTGACTGGCCTTCAGCCAGCCGGGTTGCCCCATTCGGACACCTCCGGATCATAACTTGTTTGCTGTTACCCGGAGATTTTCGCAGCTTACCGCGTCCTTCATCGCCTCCAGAAGCCTAGGCATCCACCGTTCGCTCTTGTATCCTTCTCTCTTCGTTCTTTGAACCACGGACCATGTGCGACTCGCACCTGATCTCATTTTAATTCTCGTTGCCTTGAAATTGTGCCGCAACAGACATATACGAATTGACTCGTGTATTATCTGATACAGACTTTTAATTTCTATCTTCTTTACCTCGTTATCTCTCTCAGTATTGTCAGTGAACTT
>CAJUGI010000028.1 GCA_910586065.1 uncultured Christensenella sp.
TATTCTCCACTCTGGATATCGCTCCGGTATTTCCGGCAGCATTGTCCGTACGTTCTATGACATATTGTGACACACAAGTAGAAACAACTGAAAGTTAAATGAATTAGACGAAAGGTAAAACGAAGTGCGACTTCCAATGTACCGGCCTTTCCCGTTTTTCGGGTTTGAGGTACGAAGTAATGAAGGGCGTACGGTGGATGCCTAGGCTCTTACAGGCGATGAAGGACGTGATAAGCTGCGAAAAGCCGCGGTAAGGCGCAAATGGCCTTTGACCCGCGGATCTCCGAATGGGACAACCCGGCAGTCTGAAGGACTGTCATCCGGCGGATGCCGGAGGCTAACGCGGGGAACTGAAACATCTTAGTACCCGCAGGAAAAGAAAATAACAATGATTCCCCCAGTAGTGGCGAGCGACCGGGGATAAGCCCAAACCCATGGGGTTCCGGCCTCATGGGGGTTGTAGGACCACGTTGTCATACGTGTTATCGTGAGAAGAACGTTCTGGAAAGTTCGGCCGTAGCGGGTGACAGCCCCTTATTCGAAGCGATGACCGGTGTAGTGGTATCCTGAGTAGCGCGGGACACGTGTAATCCTGTGTGAATCCGGCGGGCCCATCCGCCAAGGCTAAATACTCGTAAGAGACCGATAGTGTACCAGTACCGTGAGGGAAAGGTGAAAAGCACCGCGTGTAGCGGAGTGAAATAGTCCCTGAACCCGTACGCCTACAAGCGGTCGGAGCTGATTTATTCAGTGACGGCGTGCCTTTTGCATAATGAACCTACGAGTTGCCGTCGCCGGCGAGGTTAAGCGCGAAGACGCGCGCAGCCGAAGCGAAAGCGAGTCTGAACAGGGCTGATAGTCCGCGGCGGCAGACGCGAAACCGAGTGATCTACCCTTGTCCAGGATGAAGTCCGGGTAACACCGGATGGAGGTCCGCACCGATAAGCGTTGAAAAGCTTCCGGATGAGGTGAGGGTAGGAGTGAAAGGCCAATCAAACTCGGAGATAGCTCGTACTCCCCGAAATGCATTTAGGTGCAGCCCCTGTTGTTTCCTGCGTGAGGTAGAGCGACTGATCGGATGCGAGGGCTTCACCGCCTATCAAGTCCGGACAAACTCCGAATGCGCGCAGTTCATAGACAGGGAGTGAGGGCATGGGTGCTAAGGTCCGTGCCCGAGAGGAGAAGAATCCAGACCGCCGGCTAAGGTCCCGAATTGCAGGTTAAGTTAGACTAACGAAGTGTGGCCCCGATGACAGCTAGGATGTTGGCTTGGAAGCAGCCATTCATTCAAAGAGTGCGTAACAGC
>CAJUGI010000029.1 GCA_910586065.1 uncultured Christensenella sp.
ACATGGTCTGCGCTCCCGTCCCCGTCCCAGTCAAAAAAGATCGCGTCGCCGGGGGCGATATTCTCATAGCCCCTCGCGCCCCATTGCCCGCGTGACTGGAACCACGGTACGCCCTGTGACTGGCACGCGGCAAAGCGCGGCTCGCTTTTCCCGGCTTGATTGTAGCACCATGAAACGAAACAGGCGCACCATTCCACGCGGCTGTTAAATCCGTACCAGCTCCAAAAGGGTCGCCCTCCCACGTTGCCGACTTGCCGCTTCGCAAGGTCTACAACGGCGGTGTTGCCGGGGCGTGTGCCGTTTACAAGCTGTACGCCGCTTAAATCCTCGGACGCGCCCATATCGGGGGAGCCGCCGCCGAAAATCAGCGGTTTGTTGCCGCTTGTTTCCAGATAGACGCGGTACATTTCAAGCTGCTGTGGCGTTAGAAGTTCCTCCGCAATCTCGGAAATGGGCTTGTTCGTCAGCTTCACGTTGAGGATATGGTATTCGTAGGGTACTTCCTCGGTGGTCGTTTCCCCTGTTTCCGGGTCGGTGCTTGTTTCTGTGCGGTAGCGGATTTCCGTTTCTTCCGTCAGCGTCAAGGTGTACTGCATGGCAAAGACGCGGTTTAGTTCTGCCTGTGCGCTCTGCGGGGTGTAGGTCTGTAAAAGGGCGGTGAGGTAGGACGCTAATTCGTGAGGGTTATGCCCGATACTGTCAAGGTCATAGCGGTATTCGTCATAGCCGGGGTGGGTGCTTTCGATATTGTCAATCTGCTGCTGAAGCTCGTTTTCCTTTGCGGCGTAATTGTTCTCCGTCGCCACAAGGTCGCTGTCCTCCGACGTGTAGGAAGTCCCAAGTATGCCGTTCATCAAGCCGGAGAACATGGAACCGCAAGAGGAAAGCCCCGCCGATACCATGATGAATAAGAGCAGCGCGGCAACGGCGATACATACGCCCGCCGGGTGCCGCCCTACAAAAGCGATTGCCTTTTTTGTTTCCTCGGCGGTCTTTTTTGCCGCCTTGCGGGTGTTCTCTGCGGCTTTCTGCGCCGTTTTTGCGCCGCCTTTCCTTGCCGCCTTTGCATACTGCCGCTTGATTTGCTGCTTCTGCATGAAGCGGGAAAGGGGATTGCCCGCAATCTGCGGGTTATCGTGCAGGGCTTTGTGGTACTGGAAATCCACATTCGCCTTGAACGCCGCTTTCTCTGCCTTTGCCGCCGCCCGGTAGGGTTTGAGCTTGTGGCTGCGGTAGCCCTCCTTGACTTTCCGCGCCCCGTACTT
>CAJUGI010000030.1 GCA_910586065.1 uncultured Christensenella sp.
GGCGACGTCGCCCCGGACTCCCTCCGCCTTACCCTCGGAGAGATACAGCGGAACCGTATCGAGGACAGACTGCGCCACTGCCGGATTCTTCCCTTTGATATAATTCCTCATCTGCTCTGCCGTTGCCGCGGAATCCCCCATGATCTTCGTGTATCTGCCCGTGCCGGAGGATGCGCCTCCCATCGCCGCCTTGACTGCTTTGCGGAACCCGTCCATCGTGTACCCCGCGCCAAGCTGCGTCCATAAATGCTCCGGGTCGCCGTGGTTGCTGGCAATGCCCCGTCTGTGTCCCTCTTTGTGGCTGATGACTACGCCATCCTCCAATGGATTCAGGCTGTATTTTTTACAGAGCATGGCGAACAGCTCCACCGCTGCCTCATAGGTTCTTTTTGCCACCGCTTTTGCCGCGGCCACATCGGAGCAGGTAAAGTTAGAGCCTGCCGTGTACCGGATACACGCAGGCTCGCACATCTCCACCCCGATATGGGTATTGTTCCCGCTCCCCTTATTCCCGCTTCCGCAGTGCCATCCCCTGTGGTTCCACGGGAGCGTCTGGTACACTGCGCCATCGTTCCCGTCAATGAAACCGTGGACGCAGGAACTATCGTGCGCCGGGCTATTCCAGCTATTGATGAAAGCGGATGCCTTCGGCTGCGGGCAGCCCACGGAATGGAGCATCAGCCCCTTCACCGTGATCTTCCGCCCTGCCGTATAGCAGGGGTTCCTTGTCAGGATGCTTTCCACCAGTTTCACGATTATTCATCCCCCTTCCCGTCCTCTGCCCTGTCATGGAGCTGCTCCAGGATATCCTTCAGCTTTTCCGGGATGGGCAGCCCAAGGTGTCCGGCGTTCTCTAAAAGGCTCACGCCCTCATTGGAAATATAGAAAAAGATAACCGCCGTCCGCAGGACAGAGCCGTTCCCGATGACCTGCACATCGAGGATGTTGGCGATCCCCACCAGCAGGAAGATCAGCACCTTCTTTGCGATGCCCTTAAATCCCACCTCGCTGGACAGCTTCTTATCCGCCGCGGCGCACATCACGCCCGTGACATAGTCCACCACGACAAATACGACAAGCGCGTACAGCAGGCCGTCACAGCCGCCTAAGAACCAGCCGAGCCATCCCCCGATGGCCGTAAAGATGAGTTGGATCGTGTTCCAGAATTCCTTCATGTTGAAACCTCCTTTAAATGATTTTTTGTATGATAAAAGGCCGCCCGCCAATGGCGGACAGC
>CAJUGI010000031.1 GCA_910586065.1 uncultured Christensenella sp.
TGAAGTTGCTCGTGTCCGGCAACGCCACCGCACTGGAGAGAGAAGCCGCTGCCACACGGCATGAGAAAGCCGGAAGAGAGAAGGCGGAACGGGAACTGCAACATCTGAAGGAAACCGTGTCCGGCACACAGACCGCACTTGAGCGCAGACATCCTCTTGAAGCCCGGTTGATAAGGGAGCTTGTGTCGATTGAGATTAAAGATCCGGATTATCAGGATGCCATTCTTTCGGGTCAGACCTTGACATGGAAGAAATATCCGTTTATGGATCCGGCGACAGGAAAGAGGATTCCGGAGGAATATGCCGATAATATCTCCGTGAGGATTGAAGGACATGGAGAAGACTCGTTCATCTCCATGTGCGGTAAGCGTATCTCCGATTTCTTCCGGGATATCTGGGCAAAGGTGAAGGCTGCACTTGGAATAAAGCAGCGTCAGGAGGAAGAGAAAAGGAAGCAGCAGACACAAAAGCCGGACACCGGACAGACTCAGGAACAGCCGAGGAAAAGCAGGGGAATAAGAAGGTAGGGATAATGTGCAATGGCAGTCGACTTGCCGCATCAGGCGGCAAGGTGGAAGCCTAATATCCCCTTGCTGGGGTCATGGCGATTTCTGTTGCCGGATTCGTTGTTGGACAGCAAGCTGAATCAAGTTGTTTTCTTGCGTTTGTCGATGGCTCTGTAAAGGGTTGCCCGGCTGATTCCGGTTGCCTTGGTTATCTCATCTATCGAGTGCAGCTTTGAGTCGTACATCTTCAGAGCGGTAGATACTTTGCTTTCATCAGACTTTGGTCTGCCTCCCTTACGTCCTCTTGCCCTCGCAGCTTCAAGTCCTTGCCTTGTGCGCTGCCGTGTGAGATCTCTCTCAAACTGTGAGAGTCCGGCAAAGATTGTGAGCAGCAGATTACCCTGTGGTGTGGTGGTGTCGAGCCATGTCTCTCTCAGTGATTTTATCGACGCTCCGGCTTCATGTATTCTCTCGATGATTGAGAGCAATTCCTTGACGGAACGCCCCAGCCGGGTAAGTTCCGTTATTATCACGGTGTCTCCGGAACGGAGTGAGTCCATCATCCTGTCAAGTTGCGGACGCTCCTTTTTAACTCCGGATATCTTCTCACTGTATATCCGCTCACATCCGTTCTGAGTGAGCAGATCTGTCTGCCCCTCGAGGTTCTGCCCGGTGGTCGATACTCTTGCGTAGCCTATGATCAT
>CAJUGI010000032.1 GCA_910586065.1 uncultured Christensenella sp.
AGAGCGAGGTGGGTCTTGCCCACACCGGGCGGACCGAGGAAGCAGATATTAAAGGCCTGCTCCACCCAGGTCATATCGGACAGGCGGAGCATCTGCTCCCTGGAAACGCTGCGCTGGAAGCCAAAGTCAAAGGAGTCCAGCGTCTTTTCGGCGGGGAGATTTGCCCGCTTTCTGCGCAGGAGGTTCTGCTTGAGGACGCGAAGCCTCTGCTGCTCGGCCAGAAACAGCTCCACGGATTCCAGCGGGGTAAGGCTGTTCTTCCCGGCAAAGAGGGCGTCGAAGTCCACCTGGGCATAACGCAGATCGGCTATCAGGTTATTCACCCGTTCCAAAGGGGTCAGCATCGGGGATCACCCACCTTCGCATAGGCCGAGAGGGGCCGCTTCTGTGTGGTCACATGGTACTTGGGGTCATCCACCGGGATGGCGGGGATGGCTGGCGTGGGCCGCGTTTCGCAGGAGAGGGCGGCCTGGTGCTCCAGGTAGTCCCGCATGGTGTTGGCGCTGTAGAGTCTGCTGCGCTGGCAGAAGCCAATGGCCTGGAGCGCCGCCTCTTTGCCGTACTGGTCCAGCAGGGAATGAATGAGGCGGAACTGGTCCCTGGCATAGCGGGATTTGTCCACGCGGATGGCCGTCAAAAACCCGGTGGCCCTGCCGTCCAGCTCAGCGTCCAGTTCCTCCAGCAGCTTGTCCAGCTTTGAGGTGCGGTCCCGCCGGTGGGACTGGCTCTGGATCAGCAGCCCCCGCCCGGAGGAGATGCGGTGCTCACAGATGGGCTCCCCAAACGAGGTCTGGATATAGAGCGTCCCATCCAGCGTCTCAATGCGTACCGACCGCTGGGTGGTGTAGGTACCCAGAGGGACGGAGTAGCGGTTGCTGTCGTAGATAATTGTGTTGTCCTTGCGCACCGTCCGGCAGATCACCGGGCGCTTCACCTGGTCACAGACCGGCAGGGGCCGCAGGTACTCTCGCTCCTCTTGGAATACCTCCGCTGGGACCAGTTTGGTGGTCCCATGCACCTTGGCGTTGGCGGTCCGCTCCAGCCACTCCAGGCAGCTTCCGTTGAGGATGCCATCGTCCACATACAGCCGGTGGCTGAGGAAATTCCCCTTGATGTACTTCACCACATTCTCAATTTTTCCTTTGCTCTCCGGGTCCGCCCCGCGGCACATTCGGATGGACAA
>CAJUGI010000033.1 GCA_910586065.1 uncultured Christensenella sp.
TCGTCGGTGTCGCTGATAATCACGAAAAGGGCGGTCTTTCTGTCGCCTATGGTGTCAAGCTCCATTTCGTCGGTTTCCATAAGCTCCCGCAGCTCCTTAATGTCGAATGGGGCTAACCTCGCGCCGCATGAGATAAGTATGCTTTTTGCGGTCTTGCCCGCCGCAAGTTTGTATTTTTTGTACTGCTTGACTGCAAAATGTTCCGGGTCTTTTTCTTCCAGACGTTCAAACATGAGGTCAACCGGGTTCTGGAAGTCCTCGTCGTCCTCGCGGGCTTCCGACGCATTTATCATTTCAAGCAGCGTCGTGAAGTTCTTCTCGTCCTCCGGGGCTTCATACCAGATATAGCCGATTAGCGCGGTGTAGTAGAGCTTTTCCGCTTTCACCCAGAAATCCTCGCCGGATTTTTCCCCGTCGCCTTTGGTGTTGGCGATAATGGTATTGACTAACTTCAAAATGTCCTTTTCGCTCCGCAGATAGGCAAAGGGATTGTATTTCATGGATTTTTTGAAGTTAATCGTATTTAACACTTTGATACGGTATTTGTACCGCTGCAACATTTTCCCGGTTTCCAAAATCAGTGTTCCTTTTGGGTCAGTGACGATATACGACGTTGGAAAATCCTTTGACGTACATTGCATGAGCGACGGTTTCACAAAGAACCGGGTCTTGCCGCTGCCGGAACCGCCGATTACAAGGATATTTTTGTTTCTTGCGTATTTCGGCTGCTTCGGGCGGCTGTTCATGGTGAGCCGTTCCGTCTGCGTTAGGGGGATATTGTTCTCAAATACCGGGTCGGTGTACGGCTTTATGTCGTCGGCTGTCCCCCAACGCGCCGAACCGTACTCTGTTCCGCGGCGGTATTTCTTCGCGTTCTTGCCTTTGGTGTAGATAATCAGCCTGACAATGACCGCCCCCGCAATGCCTAAAGCTAAGTCTGCCGGGTGGAAGCTCGGCGCGATACTGGAAAAGGCGGCGGTAAAACCGTCCCCAAGATGTAGCAGCTTTGCGCTTGCGTCCGCGCCGGGGGAGAGCCGGACAGCCGCGCCCACTTTATCAAAGAGCCAGACAAAGAGCAGATACGGGAGATTTAGGATAAGCAGCTTCTTGATTTCCGGCTTCATAGCGATACCTCCCTGTCCTTGTT
>CAJUGI010000034.1 GCA_910586065.1 uncultured Christensenella sp.
AGGTAAAAAATAAAGACAAAGATTAGGTATAATGTTTCGACTACCTTTGGAGTGGAGCGTAGCGGAACGGAAAAGGCAGTCGAAACGGCGCGGTCACGCCGACAGTTTCTCGCGGAGAAGCTGTGTAGGGCTTTTTCCACCTAAGGTTCGCATCACCTTGTTGTTGCTCCAAATCAAGTGTTTTTCAAGTTTCCTGTTTAATTCTTCAACATTTCTGAATGTTTCCCAATCGTAAAAATATCTTTGATCGTTTCGGTGACTCCGTTCAACTTTTCCGTTATGCCACGGTGTTCTCGGCGGTATCAGCTTATGTCGGATTCCAAGCCTCGCAAGGGCTTTATCAAACGGACTGACCTTTTCATCGCTGATGAATTTGTACGTGAATTCTGTTCCGTTATCCGTTTGTACGGTTTGAATCCTGAACGGAAAAGCCTTTATCAGCATCGCAAGAAATCTTACCGAATTCTCGGGCGTATGCTCCTCAAACCCATATACAAACCGCATTCGCGTGCATTCATCAATTGCCGTCCATTGATACAAATGCTTATTATCCCGCAATACTGCGCCCCGCAGACAGTTATACGGCACTTCTTTGACGTCAATTTGTACTTTTTCTCCCGGCACAAGTATTTCGGGATATCTTCGATGTGTTCGGCTTTTTCGCTTTGCCTTGGGCGGTGCAGTGAGTCCCATTCGCTTGGCGGCATAAATCATACCGGAAAGACTTCGGGTATATCCTTTTCTCTGCAAATCGCTGTGCACGCCATCCCAGCCGTATCGGGCGTAGCATTTTCGAAACGAATTCCGTATCTGCTTTTCTTCCTTCGGCGTATGTTGGTTCGGATGGCTGTGCGGTCGATGGGATTTCTCAATCAATGACTGCCACGTCCCGTCATATCTTTTGCACCACCGTTTTACGCTCGACAGGCTCACGCCGTACTTTCGACTCGCCGCACTCTTTCCGTACTTGAGCGCATATTCTACTACCGCTTGCTTTTTCTTCGCTTCTTGTGTTATCATATTCATGAGAAGTTCTTCTTTCTTTGGTTAATGGCTTTGTGGTGATTTCATTATACCATTTTTTGAAGTTTCTTCTCTTTTTTATTGGGTCATATCATTTTAGCACATACA
>CAJUGI010000035.1 GCA_910586065.1 uncultured Christensenella sp.
ATGTTCTCCTTGCCGAACGTGTCGGCGAAGAATTGCTGGTTGTCGGTACACCACTCGTCCAGCCGTCCTTCCCGTTGGATGCGCTCCATGTCCTCGGGCGTTGCCGACACGTTGATGCGGATTGCCCGTACTTGGTTGCTGCCGACTTTGCGTGTCAGCCCGGCTTCTTCCAGCCTCCTTTGGATAGCCGCCGAACGGTCTTTCACCCCGTCGGGGTACTTGATGAGCCTGCGGTTAAGATGCGAGCGTGTGGGGTCGGCGTTCTTCGGTATGATGGAACGCTCGATGTGGGCGGTCGTTCCACTGTCGGAACCGTGCGCCTTTTCCATGTGTAAGACTACAAATCCCATATAAATTTCCTTTCTTTTTTAGCTTGTGAAACAATGATTCTTCGTATCTTCGGGGACGGCAAAAAGCCGTTTCCGACGGGGTGTACAGAGGGGCTTGCCCCTTGCCTTATTGGGGAATTTTCAGCGTTGCCTGCAATGCGGCTCGGAAAATTCCCTAATAAGCTACGGTATTTTCTGTCGCAAATACCCGTGCGCCGTCCGTTCCTGCCTGCTTGCTTTGCCCGCCTTGTTTACCAGCTTTGCATACATGACAATGTGAACAGAGTGTCGGTAGTCCGTGAGCATTGCTTCCGTCACAAACTTCCCTTGTTGTTTTTTTCTTTCGTCATCGGTTGCCGGGGCGGTCGTTTCCGTTTGCGGAGGCTCTTTTGCTTGGGGCTGTCGGATGCAAGGTTCATGGGAAGAATACTACCCGAAGCATGAGGGTGGAGATTGTTCCCATGACGGCTTTGCCGCTTGACCTTGCTGCCGCCATCGAAGCTCCATGCTACCTTTGCCTCTGAAAACGGAAATGACTGCTCCGGTTACAGTAAATGGGAACTCTCCCTATTATCCCATTTCCCAGCCGGGTTGATGACGGATGAAAATCCGATGATTTGATGAAACGGCATATAAACATCTGTATATTAGCGGCATGTATGCTCATCAACTTCTCATCAGAATACTCGCCAAAAGAGAAACGACACGGTAAGGCATACTTTCCGTTCATCGACAAATAGCCTTTGATGAGAATATGATGAATGCATATATATCTTATAATCATATATTTACTAT
>CAJUGI010000036.1 GCA_910586065.1 uncultured Christensenella sp.
CGGTATTCAGTTGTAAGGGGTGCGGCTCCTGCCGCTGTGTACTGCGCCGGAAAGTGGGGGCGCGTATCATGTAGCCGGTATGGATAGATGTGATTGCTTCAATCGCTCCTTTCTGTGTCCCGCTGTGCTGCCGGACGTTTTTTTCAGACTTGCGGGAAGTGAATAGCTTGCGTAGCAAGGTGTTCGCTTCCCGCAAGTTCACAAAGGGGTAGCTGCCGCAAGGCAGCGTAGGGGAAGTGTAGCTTCCCCTGTCCCCCGGCGGTCTGCCATGCTGTCACTGTTGCGGGATAAGCCCCCGGCGCGTGACATACTCCGTTGCAAAACGGCGGTGTTCCGCTTCCTTTTCCCGCCAATACTCCCATAATGCAGCGTCGGCGGCTTCCGCAACATTCATTAAAAACCGTTCAAGCTGCTTTTGTTTTTCCTCTGCGCTACGTTTCCTCATGGTCTGCGCCCTCCTGTAAGTCTGCCGCGTCAATCTCGTAATAGTCAAAAACCTCGTCGGGCTTGACAATGGCGGGGCGGCGTTTAAGGTGCTTTTCCATGTCAAAGGCGTTCTTCGGGTCTGCGTCGGACAGGTACTTGTATTTCGGGTGCTTCGTTATGTCGAATTTATCCGAAAAGAACGGGCGCACCCCGCGTAGCTGCAAGATACATTTCCCTCCGTCCATGACTGCAATTTCATCTTCCGTCATAAGCTGCTTTCCCAATTTCTGATAGTTCAGCCCATGCGAAAGCTCCCGTCCCCTTGTTTCGGAAGTGTTGAAGCTGTCTATCGTTTCCTTGCCTAAAATCTCCGATATTTCTTTGAGCGTCGTTTTTTCCTTGCCGCCCAAGAAAAGGGTGGTGTCGCAGTTGCCGACTATGGTATCGGCGTTGTCCTTGTAGATTGCTTTTAGCTGTGACTGGCTCTGCAAGATGATTGACGCGGATATTTCCCGGCTCCGTATCGTTGCAATGAGCTTTTCAAACTTTGGTATCTGCCCGATATTCGCAAATTCATCAAGTAAGCACCTTACATGGACGGGAAGCCGCCCGCCGTATTCATCATCTGCCTTGTCGCA
>CAJUGI010000037.1 GCA_910586065.1 uncultured Christensenella sp.
TTAACTTTGTGGATTGGGATGGGAAAAGAGTGTGGCCAAGAGGCAATTCTGAACTTGAAATGATAAAAAGGACTTTGCCTGCAGAAGATAGGGAATATGTTGTTTTGGGTGATAATGGGTACATTAATCACGATGTCCTTTCTGAACATAATAGTAACAGTGAAAATTATAAAAGTTTGCTTACCTTATCTGGTACAAATGAGACTGTTTTTGTTTTAGAAAATGATTCATTTGCATATAAGTCCAATGGAAGCATAGATTCATATCCTATGAATTATAATGGAATTGATGAGAAATTAATCGGTAATGCTGACGGTCAAGGAGTAGGTACTGTTGCAGGAGATTCTGGTTTGTTGGGGAAAACATTGCTTCCTGATGATGCTGCGATCCAAAGGTCTCCGGACAGCAATATATATGTAATTGTCAATTCCGGAATGTCGGATATGAGTAAAACTGAAATGTTTGCCCATGAAGGGTATGGTCATGCGGCTGTTTATATTTTGACTGGAAGCCATGATCAGGCAACTCATGATTATAAGAATATTGATGGTGAGTTTAAAGATATGAATAGATATTTATTTGAATTGATTAATCGTGCTATGAATGAAGTTATAAACAACAATAAATAACGTTAATATGAACTGTCTTTTGATTTTGTTTTGTACATGTTTGAATTTGTCATTCAACCAATGTCCTCATACTGATTCTTTAGAGCTTTTAAAGGAGTCGGTTATTGAAAGTCATTATATGATATTTCCGTTTGATAATGATGAACGCATTACATGGGACAATATCTCGATGGCTGAACAAAAGAAAATATCTTGTCATTCTTATGTTTTTGAGAACAATACAGAAGATTATGCTTTCCTGTGGTTCAGTCAAGATGGATTTAACCTATATATGTACAGGCCGTTGTTCCCGCTTTCCATAATGTCAATAATATATGAATATGGTTCAACGCTGACAATTGATGACCCGTCTGCCGCTTTTATAACACCTTTTTTGGATTTTTATAAAATCGTCAAGCCTAAGGAGACGTTTCACATATATATTTA
>CAJUGI010000038.1 GCA_910586065.1 uncultured Christensenella sp.
GCGCAAAAGGGCGATGCAGATGCGCTGGCATTCATAGCCCGCTGCTTCATGGGTGAGTCGTATGTGTGGCCGCAGGCAGGCTTCAAAGCTGACGATGAAAACGCATCGAAGCTGATGCAGAAGAGCGCGATGATGGGCAGTGCCACGGGCGTTCTTTGTGCTGCGCGAAGCGCAAACCTCACGCCTTCGGTGGAACGAAATATGCCGTTTGCCTCGTTTAAGGAGGCGTTTGAGGAGATTCTCGGCCAAGCAGAACGTGGCGACGCCTTCTGCTGCTACATGGTCGCCAACGTGTATTTTTGGGGCGACTATCTGCGCGTCGAGCCTGACTATGCCAAGCAATTCAAAGATGAAAGCGATTATAACGCATGGGCCTATCCGATAGCCAAGGAGTGGTACGAACGTAGCTTCGACGGCGGGCTTTGTGCCGGATGGGGCAATTACTGCAATATCCGAGAATCAGGTCTTTGCGACATTGCGCAGGATGTCTTTGAGAAATATTACTTGATGCTGGCGGATATTTCACCCGTAATCTGCAACAACTACGGCTATTATCTTCGCACCGAGAAGGGCGACTCATACGGTGGGCTGTTGCGATATGTGGAGGCTGCCCGCAGGGGCGACCCACAAGCCGCATACAATGCAGGGCATATCTACGAAGCCGGTGAAGAAGTGGATGAGAATATCGACCTTGCATATCAACTCTATGAAATGGCTGCCAAATGCGGACATCCCGCAGGACAATTTGAGGTAGGATATTATCTGTTTGAAGGCTTCGGTGATGTGGAGCAGGACTACGCCAAGGCTGTGGAATGGTTTGAAAAGGCATACCAAAACCCGAAATGCAGCGAGACCACCCGGACGCAGACCGCCGCCTACCTCGGTTTATGCTATCAGGAGGGGCTGGGAACAGTTCAAGACGACGATGTGGCATTCGAGTATCTTCATGAAGCCGGGGAAGACATCGACAATCTATGGGAGTCAATAACCGTCAAGGTGCTCACCGCACTCGGCGTGGCGTATGCCTTCGG